>NZ_AQWS01000001.1 GCF_000375405.1 Bacteroides propionicifaciens DSM 19291 = JCM 14649
TGTAATAGCCCCAGTTGTTCTAATCCCGCCTTATTGATGACCATTGAGCGCACAATAAATAGAGCTATTTGTGTCTGTATAGCTGCAATAACGATAATGTCGCTTAACTAGTTGTGCGAAAAAAGTTAGGAACTCCATACATTGAAATTTGGTATAGAAAGCAACGAAGGCATTCATACCTAGACTATCAAACTATTGAAGAGTTTAACAACCAATACAGAAAACAGAATATGAATAATGTCGCTTAACTATTTGTACAAGAAAGGTTAGGAACTCCATACGACCTATTCCAGTTCCTTACCTTCAGTCTCTTGAAGGAGGTGGTGAATATCTTCAAAATCCTGGTTACTAAACTAGTTGAATTCAATCTAATATATTTATAGCCCCATTGAGGGTATAAAATATAAATCAATAAAGGTGTTAGACTTATGTAAGTCTAACACCTTTATTGATTTTAGGATCTGAGTACCAGATATAATCAATTTAGTTATGAATTATACTCTTCTTCTATATACGACATAAAAGCTTGATTCACTCGTTTAACTCCACCAGGAGTAGGATAGTTGCCGCTAAAATACCAGTCACCTTTGTGGTTTGGACAGGCTTCATGCAATCCTTTCAAGGGCTGATAAACAATTTCTACAGCTGCTTTAGTTCCTCGTGGTTTTAGTAGTTCAGCTATTTTTGCAGCCACCTCTTCGTCAGAAAATGGAGCATAAATATCTTTTACATAATTGACCATCTTTTCCTTAGGGTAAATCAGTTGTGCTTTAGACTTCTGGTAAGCAGTAGTGATCACATGCTCCATTCCCTTTTCTTTGAGCAAGGTGATAGCTGCTTTAAAGGCTATGAATTCACTCATTCGTGACATATCTATTCCGTAATAGTCGGGATATCTCACCTGAGGGGAGGATGATACGATAACTATTTTCTTTGGTCCTAGGCGGTCAAGAATACTGATAATACTTTGTTTTAGTGTAGTACCTCGAACAATGCTGTCGTCAATGGCTACCAAATTATCAACTCCTCTAACGATACTTCCGTATGTTATGTCGTAAACATGTCCTACTAAGTCTTTGCGGCTATTGCCCTCTGCAATGAAGGTGCGTAACTTGATATCTTTTATGGCAACTTTCTCACTACGTATTCGGTGTGTTAAAATCTTCTCTAGCTCTTGTGTAGTCGGTGATGCTCCTAATTTGGCTATTTGTTTGGCTTTTAGTTTGTTTAGATAGTTTTCAAACCCTTGTAACATGCCGTAATACGCTACTTCAGCCGTATTGGGAATAAAAGAGAATACTGTATTGTCCAAGTCATAATTGATGGCTTTAAGAATATTGGGAACCAGCTTCTCGCCCAAAAGTTTACGCTCCTTATAGATATCTTGATCGCTACCACGGGAGAAATAAACCCGCTCGAATGAGCAAGCATTACTCTCTCTTGGTGAATTAATGCGTGAAGTGTGAACTTCTCCAACTTTACTGATGAGCAGTGCTTGTCCTGGCTCCAGCTCTTTTACTTGTTCTGCATTAACATTGAGTACAGTCTGTATAACAGGGCGCTCCGATGCGAGAACTACAATTTCATCATCTTGATACCAAAATGCAGGACGTATCCCCCAAGGATCTCGAACGGCAAAAGATTCGCCACTACCTGTTAAACCACATATCACATAACCTCCGTCCCAATGTTTGCTTGAGGATTGAAGCACATTCTCGAGCTTGATATGTTCTTCAATATAATTTGTTACCCCCATGCCGTGCATTCCTTCGGATTTGGCTTGGTTGTGAAGTCGTTCAACTTCTCGATCAAGACGGTGTCCAATCTGCTCTAATAAAATATATGTGTCGGCATACTTGCGTGGATGTTGACCAAATGAGGTAATATGATCGAATATCTCATCAACATTGGTCATATTAAAATTGCCACAAAGTGCTAAATTCTTAGCTCTCCAGTTATTTCTTCGTAGGAAAGGATGTACAAAGGATAACCCCGATCGACCTGTGGTTGAATAGCGCAAATGTCCCATATATGCCTCTCCAGCAAATGGGAGCGTTGATTTGGCGAATTCTACATCGTGCAATTGCTCTGGAGATATTCCCTTGTAATGACTCTGTATATTATCAAAAATCTCAGTGATTGCATTAGAACCCTCAGCTCTTTCGCGCGACATATACTCTTCGCCTAGAGCTGCCTCAAGCTTGACACAAGCTAGCCCAGCACCCTCTTGTCCTCGGTTATGCTGCTTTTCCATCAAAAGGTAAAGCTTGTTGAGGCCGTACATCCATGTGCCGTACTTCTTTTCATAATATTCCAAAGGTTTGAGTAAACGTATCATAGCTACGCCACATTCATGCTTAAGTTGTTCCATATTTATATTCTAAGTATTAAGATGCTATACTAACTCAAAAGTAACAAACGAAAAGACCCTAAAAAGTTAATTGTAAATCAACTCTTTAGGGTCTTAAATATCCTATTCTAAATAATGCGCACGTCCTTAGTTATACGGTCTGGATTCACTTCTAGTTTGTAGAAGATCCGCAGATGCTTTATAGCTATACCATAAGAAACGGCTCTATGCATATATATATTCTTTTTGCAGGGCTGTAAAGGTACGGTTTTATATTAAATATCTAAGCTCATTTGATGATTTTTTTATTGGACTTTCTATGCTACTATAGCTCCGATTAATTTATAAAGGTGTTGATTTAGCCTGTAATCAGAGGTTATCGATCACGACAAACAGTAAAGACGGCTTCAGAAATGCTTGATAAGAATAAATAGTTATTTCTAACAGATAATTCTGTGATGAAATCTGTATATTTGAAATGTAGTCGAAATTATATTGTAGTACTGGGTTCTGATTTAAATCTTACCTAGCCTTAAAAATATCTATATCTGCAGTAAATAGAATCTTTAATTGAAAAGATATTATTATGTTCTTCTTAACTATGAAACACCCCTTTAGATGTATTCTACCTTTTATTTTCTTGTTTAGTTTTGTCTCAATAGCTCTAAGTAGTAATCCTTTGGTGATTAATATTCCAAAAGAGACCTTTAAGGGCGATAATAAAAACTGGGCAATCGATCAAGATGAACGGGGCTATATTTATGTAGCTAATAATTCTGGACTATTACAATTCGATGGTGTTAGTTGGAAATCTTTCACTTTGCCTCAATCAACTATTGTACGATCTCTATACGTGAAAGATAATAGACAAATCTATACGGGCAGCTTTGAGGATTTTGGAGTTTGGACAAGATCGTGTGATGGCAGTTTAAGTTATCAATCCTTGCTTTCCGAAACAGATCGTAAAGAGCAACATAATAATGATTTCTGGAGAATACTTGAATTTGATAATAAAATCTATTTCCAATCATTCTCCAGTATCTTTATCTATGATGGAGTAAATTCCACACCCGTATCGTCTTCGCAAGGTTTTCTATTTTTGAGTAAAGTAGGCAATGAGCTCTATGTTCAAACCATGAATGGAGGCCTTAATCGGATTGTCGGGCAAGTTTTAGAAAAGCTAGAAGGGAGCGATTTTCTTAGTAATACCGATGTTCGAATTATATTGCCATACCCTAAAGGTTTACTCATTGGTACTTCTACACAAGGATTTTTTTCTTATGTAAATGGGGATTTTAAAGTTTTAGACAGTGGTTTTAAAACAGTTGCTAGAGCAAATCCGAATGTTGGTATTCTAGGTAAGAACGGTAATTACTATATTGGAACAATTTCTGATGGATTATTCCAACTCAATTCAAAAGGTGATATATTGGAACATATAAGCACTGAATTTGATTTGAAATCTAATACGATTTTATCTCTGTACCAAGACCAAATGAATGATGTTTGGTTAGGACTTGATGGAGGAATATCTTTGGTACGTGATCTTCCCGACTTTGATGTCTTTACAAATATCAATAGCGGGCTAGGTGCTATTTATGATGCTGTACTTTGGAAAGGATTCCTTTATTTAGCAACGAATCATCAAGTCTATGCTATAGCAATTAAAGATTTAGAAAAACCTCAAGTGAAGCGCGGTTGGATACCTTTAGAGGGGACCGAGGGTCAATCTTGGAGTTTCAAAGAGACTGATGGGCGGTTGCTAGTATTGAATAATAGTGGAGTTTATGAGATTCATTCTAACTTTCGTGTGACACGATTCACGGATTTAGAAGTGGGTGTGTACGATATGCTTCCTATCAATATTGATGGACAGGAATTACTTTTGTATGGAACTTATTTCAGGGTATGGAAATCTAATTTAGATGGACTTCAGTTAGAAGCTTTGGAAGATTTAAAAGAGCCTATATCCTTAATAGAAATGGATCATATAAATAATCTTTGGTTGGAGCATCCTCAAAAAGGTGTCTTTAGATGTCGATTCAATCGTGACTTATCAGGCTTTGAATCCATTAACCATTATGGTGGATCTAAAGGTTTACCTTATCGACTGCGTTTGTTCAAGGTCGGAGGGCGTGTTGAGCTTTATGGTGATGGGCAGTTTTTTTCTTATTATGAACAAACTGATAGTATTAGTTCCAATAAAATACTGGATGATGCACTGCAAGCATTTGATATATCTAAGGTTATACCTATAAAAGATAGCTACTTCTTTGGTTTAAGTCATAAGTCGGTAACTAAGTTTTATTACGATGGTTATCACGTTAAGATTATATCCAACCTTGAGTTATCACCGTTTTTGTTACCTATAACAGAATACGAAAATATTTCTATATTGAACGACTCGACTCAGTTGGTCTGTTTAGATAACGGATTTGGAATTTACAGAGACTCTTTAAGAGGTAAAGAATATGGTGACTCTCTTAAGAGTATCTTGCCCAAGCCTATGATCGAATCCATGATTGCTCGAAATTCAAACCACCCTGAGAGAAAGGTCTCTTGTATTAATTTATCAGAACCTATTTCTATTGCTCATACATTAAATTCCGTGAATTGGGTTGTGACTATTCCCAATCAATTCAATAAAAACCTTAAACTTAATTATAGGTTAAAAGGATTAAGTGATAGTTGGGTTATTTTAGAGAATTCTAATGAAATTCACTACGATCGTCTTCCTCCAGGTGAGTATCAGTTAGAGCTGAAAACCGTAGGTATATTAGGTGATGAATCGGCTATTAATAGTTTACCCTTCCATATCAATAAACCTTTTTATATTACTCCTACAGCTATAGTGCTATACATCTTGATTATAGGTTGTATGGGTTATCTTATTTGGAGGCTTATCTTAATTCGATATAGAAACATGCACCTTCGAAAAATTCGCCAAAGAGAAGTTCTACGATTGAGGTCTAAGGCTGAAAACTTAGAGAGTGAAGTGGAATCCAAGAATGCTGAGCTGATGACAATGACTTCTTTTATCGTTTCGAAGAATGAAGTCATTACCAAATTAAGGAGTCTAGCCTATGATTTTCAAACTAAAAACAATCTTAAATCTCTGGCACCTCTGATCCAACGAATGGATGCATTAATAAGTCAGTCGGTAAATCCTGAAGATGATTGGAAAATGTTCTTAATGAAGTTTGAAGCTAAGAATGCTAATTTCTTTACTAAACTCATGGAGTCGTATCCTGATCTGACAAGTTCTGATTTACGTTTATGTGCTTGTCTAAAACTTAACATGGATACCAAGGAGATTGCTTCGTTGATGGATGCATCTATTCGCTCAATTGAGAATAGAAGATATCGCTTGAGAAAGAAAATGGGTCTATCGGCTGAACAAAACCTAAACGAATTCTTAATTCTAGTATAGCTTCAAAGTGTTTATTATTAGTGTTTAGTAGTGCTTTGAGTACTGATAGTGAGGTTACTTTAAAGTTAAAAAACGGGCTTGTGAGTTTTTCATGAGTCCGTTTTTTAGTATTCTATAAATCTAGTTGATATACTTGTGTTTGATATCGATAAATTGTCTTATGATGATAATATTTAAGCAAAGGTATCTTGTGTAATCATAAATTAAATTTAATCATGAAAAAAGAACTTAGAAAAAATGATTCTAAAAGGAAGGGAAGAATATCCTTCTTTCTGAATTTTTTATTCCTTTCAAGTGCTTTTATATTTGGATTTGGTCTTGATGCTTCAGCTCAGAGCAACTCTTATATTAAGGGAACTGTATTTGATGAGTTTCAAGAACCTCTAATTGGTGTAAACGTAGTTGTAAAAGGTAAGAATACAGGAGTATTAACCGATTTAGATGGAAACTTCTCTGTTAATGCACAGAAAGGAGATGTTCTCATCTTTTCCTATTTAGGGATGAACACTGTAGAAAAAGAAGTGCGAAACTCTGATCGAATAGATATAGTACTTCAAGAGAACACTGTTTTACTTGCTGAAACTGTCGTTATCGGCTATGGTTCTGCTAAGAAGCGTGATCTAACAGGTTCAATTGTTAGTGTTGACGCTAAAGAAATTAGTAATCGTTCCGCGACAAACCCTGCTGCAAGTTTACAAGGTAAAATTGCAGGTTTACAAGTTATTAATACTGGTCGTCCTGGTCAAGATCCTGAAATTAGAATACGAGGAACAAACTCTATTAATGGCCATAAACCTCTTTATGTGGTAGATGGTCTTTTTACGGATAATATCAGTAACATAAATGCTGCCGACATTGAAAGAATGGAGATTCTAAAAGATGCTTCTTCGCTAGCTGTATTTGGTATTGCTGGAGCTAATGGTGTTATCATTGTAACTACTAAGAAAGCAAAAGCAGGATCTACTAATATTAATATAAACTCATCTGTAGGTATTAAGCATGTTGCTGATAAGATTAAGTTGACTAATGGAGCAGAATTCAAGCAATTGTATAATGAGCAATTAATCAATCAGGGAGCTATGCCTTTTGATTATACAAACTGGAATGCTAATACTGACTGGCAAGATGCAATTTTTCAAGATGCATTAATCTCTCAAAACAATGTGAGTATATCAAGTGCAAATGAAAAGGGGAGACACTACATGAGTGTGGGGTACGATCATGAGCAAGGATCTATCAAAAAGGAAAAGATGTCTCGTGTTACCATCAATTTAAAAAGTGATTTTGATGTCACGGATAAACTTCGCTTTGGATTTCAGTTTAATGGTAGTCGTGTGCTCCCTGCAGATGCTAAAGGTGTAAACGGTGCTCTAAGGGCAGCTCCAATAGCTCCTAAATACGGAGTGGCTGTAAATAACATGGGTATTGAAGAACGCTTACCACATATTATGCCAAACTTTCAACGTGCTCAAGTTTGGAACCCTCTGTTAGACGTTGAGAGTTGGGCAAATCACAATAAAGCGGCAAACTATAGAGGTGCTGGTAATATCTACGGGGAGTTGGATTTTTTAAAGTACTTCAACTTTAAAGCGACTTTCTCTTATGATTTCGGTAGTTATAATAATCGTCAGTTTATGCCGATGGCTCGTATGTATAACCCAGAGCTTAAAGGAGCTGAAAATCTATCCGATAGAGAAGCTATCCTTCAGGCAAAAAGCACAGATATTACAGCAATTAGCGATTATATCTTAAACTTCAAGAATGACTTTGGAAAACATTCTATAAATGCTACTGCTGGTATTACGACTCGTTATAATGAGAATTCTGGTATAAATGTAGAGCGTAGCCAACACGTGGATAATATTATTTTTCCGATACCAGATAATGATCCTGATAAGTGGTGGATTAGTTCTCTAGGGAACAATGCTATGAAGAATGGTGGCAATCAATGGAAGAAGTTTACGCTTTCTTACTTATTGCGTGGAATTTATAGTTATGACAATAAATATCTATTAAATGTTTCTTACCGTCGAGATGGTTCATCAGTCTTTAGAGGTTCAGGCAAGACTTGGGGGAATTTCTATTCCTTTGGTGGTGGTTGGGTTCTTTCTCAAGAAAGCTTTATGGAGAATGTTTCATTTATCAACTTTTTAAAGCTAAAAGGTTCTTGGGGTGTTCTAGGATCTGATGCTGTTGGTGGTCGGAGATATCCTACATATCCATCTTTAGTACCTGGTCCGAGTGCTGTATTTGGCGATAATATTATACCAAGTTATAATGAAGATTACTTAGTTTCTCAGTATGGTTCTAAACAACTTGGTTGGGAAAAGACCTACTCATGGGAAGTTGGTTTTGATATGACTATGTTCGGAGAACGACTACGTATTGAACCTACTTACTATCACAAAGAAACTCGTGATATTATCTTGCTACAACAAGGGCAGATGGGTGCGCAAAACTCATTAGTTAATAATGGAACAGTTCGTAACCGTGGATTCGAGATTGCAGCTTCTTGGCGAGATGAAATTGGTTCTACTGGTGTAGAATATAATTTAGGTGCCAATCTTACTACGATCAATAATAAAGTGTTGAAGATTGGTGGAGACAAAGACTTTAGACAAATCACAAATGTTTCTGTGACTCAGGCTGGTTATCCTATTGGTTATTTTTATGGCTATAATGTAGTAGGGGTTTACCAAAACAACGAAGATATAAGTTCTTCACCAACTAATACTTTGGGTACTGTAAAGCCAGGTGATCTAAAGTTTGAAGATGTAACAAAGGATGGTAAAATAACTACTGCTGATAGAACAATGATTGGTGATCCAACTCCTGATTTTACATACGGATTTAATCTAGGCTTAGCTTATAAAGGCTTCGACCTTTCAGTTGATATGATGGGAGTTTACGGTAATGATATTTATCGTAATTGGGGTAACTCTCAATTTGCGCAATATAATTATCGAGAAGCAAACCTTGGACGCTGGTCGGGTGAGGGTACTTCGAACTGGGAACCTATACTAGACCCCTCTAGATCTATTAACTATGAGGCCTCTAGCTATTTTATAGAAGATGGTAGTTTCTTTAGAATCAAAAACATCCAATTAGGCTACTCATTAACTCCATCCGTACTGCAAAAGATTCGTCTTAAATCATTACGCTTTTATATCAATATGGATAATGTGAAGACTTGGAGTAAAAATTCAGGATATACTCCAGAAGTGGGAGGTTCGTCTGTTGAGTTTGGAGTGGATAATGGAACCTATCCTATGCCATCAATTTATTCATTAGGATTTAATCTAACTTTCTAAAACGAAGACTTATGAAACGAAATATAATTAAAACAATAAATATAGCTCTACTATTAGTGGGAGCAATAACTGGAAGTTCTTGTTCTGACTTACTGGATCAAAAGCCTCAAGGAGAGTGGAACGTAAATGACCAGAAAGGATCCTTCGAAGGTCAGGTTTTTGCTATCTATGGGTTGATGAGAGATTTTTCAGTAACTAGTGGTACTCCAGCACTGGCAATTCACAATTTCCGTTCGGAAGATGCTGAAAAAGGTAGTACCAAGGGTGATGGAGAGGTGAATGCCAAGATGTACGATGATTTTGAGTATTCTGCAACTAATGGGCTGATTGCATCCTATTGGACTGGTAACTATAATATTATACACAAGTCAAACACTCTGCTTAGTGATATAAAGACCGAAGAAGAAAAAGGTGAACTATCTGTAGATAACAAAAGAAGTAAGGCTGAAGCAATGTTTTTTAGGTCATTTGCTTATTTCAATCTTGTACGTGCTTTTGGTGAAGTGCCTTTGATTACTTTTAAGTTGGACCAAGCTGAGGATGCTAATGTCCCTAAGTCAAAGGTAGAAGATATTTATGCTTTGATCGATAGTGATTTGGATTTTGCTGCAGAGAACTTGCCAACTCAGTGGGGACAGATATATATTGGTCGATTGACTTCAGGTGCTGCAAATGCACTTCATGCACGTGCTCATATGACTCGTAACGATTGGGCTAATACACATAAGTATGCTAGTGCGGTAATAAATAGCGGCATGTACAATCTCAACACACCATTTGATGTGATATTTAGAGAGAAAGGCGAAAATTCTTCTGAATCTGTATTTGAAATTCAGTGTACTGCTACGGCTTCTCAACCAGATGACGATAAAATTGGTAGCAAGTTTGCTCTTGTGCAAGGTGTTCGTGGTGCTGGTCAGTTTGACTTAGGTTGGGGGTGGCATACGCCAACTGATATTCTAGCATCCGCATTTGAGAAGAATGATCCTCGAAAAGACGAAACACTCCTCTACTTTGCTAAAACTGCTGCTGAGGCTGCTACCATGAAGCCAAATAAACCTTATGGTGAAGTTCCAATTGCTCAAACTGATGTTGTAAATAACTATTATAACAAAAAAGCTTATACAGATCCAGCTCTTAGAGCTAAGTATACTCGCTATGGTGCATGGTTTAATATTCGTATTATTCGTTATTCTGATGTATTATTAATGGCGGCTGAAGCTGCAAATGAGTTGGGTAACGTTAGTCAGGCTAGCGGACTTATCGAACAAGTCAGAGCAAGAGCTCGAGGAAATAATCCTAATGTTCTTCCTCTTATTAATACTACTGATCAATCTTTAATGCGTGAGCATATTCGCCATGAAAGAAGAATTGAATTGGCTATGGAATGGGATAGATTTTATGATTTAGTGCGTTGGGGAATTGCCAAAGAGGTACTTCACGCAGCTGGAAAAGTAAATTACCAAGATAAGCATGCTTACCTACCTATTCCTCAGTCTCAAATCGATAACTCTGAGGGTATATTAGTTCAAAATCCTAACTATTAATCTGATCAAATATGAAAGCATTTAAATATATTTTAGGCCTTAGCTTGCTACTTTCTTTGCAGTCTTGTTTTCAAGATATGGATCGTCCAGGGTTCGATTACCCAAAGGGAAAACCCGATCCTTCAATGGAGGATTATAATAGCCAGAAGCTTAAACTTGATTTTAATACTGGGAAATTTATAGATGAGAGTACTTATCAGTTTACGGTTAGCCCAAAGGGCGTAGCTTCAATAATTCCTGATGGTGGGCTTACTGAGTATGCCTACCAAGGAGGTGATGAGAGTTATATGTTGATTACTCCACATATAGCGATTAAAGATGAAATGCTAGATGCTTTATCTAGTATGCAGAGCCTCAGTTTTACAGCTTGGCTTAACAGTCCTAAGAATGATGGTGCTACAGGGTTAATCTCTTTGCCAAACACAAAGAGTTTTTGGGGAAATTTTGAAGTCTTCTTTGACAATAACGGTTCTCAAACTGAAGCTTTGATGAAAGTTCACCTTTGGAAGAAAAAAGAATCAGGACTTGAAGATGTTTGGACGGAATTGCGTTTGCCTGATTTCTTTAATAGCGGTTGGCAGCACTTAGCTATTACGTACGATCACACTACCTCATCTCTTGCTGTATGGCATAATGGTGCTAAAGTTCACGAGGTTGTATTTGAAGGACTAGGTGCTTTGTATCTCGAAGATTTAGGTGAAGCTTTTGTAATAGGAGCTAATCAGTTTCAGACGATACCTAGTTTAACTTCTGGCGCATCCAAACAGGATTGGGCTAGTTATTACAAAGGTTTATTTGATGGTATTAATCTTTATGATAGAGCATTAACAGCCGATGAAATAACGAATTTATTTACCAATAAACTTTAATAGTATGAAGTATATTAATCTTAGTTTAGCTTTACTCTTTGGGTTGTTTGCTTCTTCTTGTACTGATAATGATGGCCAAAAATACTTATCGGATACAAGTTTTAAGCTTGAGAATGTACAGGTTGAAGATCAGGTTAGTCTGGTTGAATTGGTAAATGTTAATCCTGAAGGTACGATCAATTTATTGTTTTCTGAAGCAATAAATGAAATGACTACTTCTAAGGGGATCTCTCTCTTAGATGCTAAAGACAAGAAGGTTTCACTCGATATTGCTTATTCAGAAGATACTAAAACAATCATACTACTGCCTCGTAAGGCTTTAGCTGTTCACTCTTCTTATCGATTAGTTGTGCAACCTACAATTCAATCTAAAAGTGGTAATAATCTATTTTCAGGTAAGGTTGTTAAAATTGCAACTGGTGAGATGATCTCTGACAAGTTTCCTCGTATTACTGACGACGAGCTTCTTAATTTAGTTCAAGAGAATACGTTTAAATATTTCTGGGACTATGCACACCCTACATCAGGGATGTCAAGAGAGCGTATATCAACTCCTGATATCGTAACTACTGGTGGAACTGGTTTTGGTGTTATGGCTATGATTTCGGCAGTTGAACGTGGATTTATTACTCGTCAAGAAGCTGCGGTGAAGGTTAACCAAATCGCCTCTTTCTTAAATAATAAGGCTGATAAGTTTCATGGTGCTTTTTCGCATTGGATTGATGGTAACACAGGTAATACACTTCCTTTTAGCGAGTTTGATAATGGAGCTGACCTTGTTGAGACAGCACTTTTATTTCAAGGGTTGCTGAGTGCTCGTGCTTATTTTGATAGTAATGTAGCAGAGGAGGTTCAATTAAGAGCCGACATTACAAATATGTGGGAAGCAATTGATTGGAACTTCTTTACCAGAGGTGAAAACATTCTTTATTGGCATTGGAGTCCTACAGATGAGTGGAAGATGAATCTTCCTATTCGTGGTTGGAATGAATCACTAATTGTTTATGTTTTGGCTGCTTCTTCACCCACTCACCCTATAAGTGCTGATGTCTATCATCAAGGTTGGGCAAGTGGTCCTGCGTTTATTAATGGTAGTGAAAATTACGGAATAAAGTTACCTCTAGGTCCCAAATTAGGGGGACCACTATTTTTTAGCCATTACTCATTCTTAGGATTAGATCCAAACAAGTTGGCCGATCAGTATGCTAATTACTTTGAGCAAAATAAGGCTCAAACTTTAGTGAATCGTGCGTATGTTATTCAAAATCCAAATGGTTACAAAGGGTATAGTCAGAACTCTTGGGGATTAACAGCTGGAGATGGTAATAAAGGTTATTCTGCGTTTTCTCCCACAAATGACGAGGGTGTAATAACTCTAACAGCTGCGCTGTCTTCCATAATCTATACTCCTGAAGAATCGCTGGATGCTTTGCGTTATTTTTATTATAAAATGGGAGATAAACTTTGGAGCAATCTAGGCTTCATTGATGGTTTTAACTTGACCGCCAATTGGTATGCTACTGATTATATAGCTATCAATCAAGGGCCAATCATAATCTCTATAGAGAACTATAGATCTAAACTTATTTGGAACAATTTCATGCAGATAGATGAAGTTCAGAAGGGGCTCCAAAGACTTGGCTTTACAGGTTTTTAATAGCTGAAAATTAATTTGTAATCATAGATATATACTTCCCTGACCTATAATATTTATAGGTCAGTAGGGAAGTTCATTGTAAAAATATTAAGATATGAGAAAATCATTAATCGTACTTTTTAGTCTGTTTTCCCTGACATTATGGGCTCAGACTGATGTTAGTAAAATGAATGGCTTTATTGATGAGCTGATGTCCAGAATGACTTTAGCCGAAAAGCTTGGACAATTAAACTTGCCTGCAGCAGGTGATATTGTTACTGGTCAGGCTAAAAGCTCTAATTTCGCTACAAATATTCGTCAGGGTAAAGTAGGGGGATTGTTCAATATTAAGGGAGTTGATAAAATTAAAGATGTCCAGCGTATCGCTGTAGATGAGAGTCGCTTAGGCATTCCTCTATTATTTGCCATGGATGTGATTCATGGTTATGAAACGGTCTTTCCAATACCTTTGGGGTTGGCTGCAACTTGGAATATGGATGCTGTTGAGCGTGTAGCTCGAATTTCAGCCATCGAAGCTAGTGCTGACGGTATAAGTTGGACTTTTAGTCCGATGGCAGATGTGTCGAGAGATCCACGCTGGGGCCGAGTATCTGAAGGTGCTGGTGAAGATGCTTATATGAATGCTGAGGTAACAAGAGCAATGGTATATGGGTATCAGGGCAGGGGTGATCAACGCTTTGCCAATAATAATCAAATCATGGCTTGTATTAAGCATTATGCACTCTATGGAGCTTCTGAAGCGGGTAGAGATTACAATACAGTTGATATGAGTCGCCAACGTATGTTCAACGAGTATATGTTGCCTTATCAAGCAGCTGTTGAGGCTGGTGTTGGTAGTGTAATGGCATCATTTAATGAGGTTGACGGCATACCTGCTACAGCTAATAAATGGCTAATGACAGATGTGTTGCGTGACCAGTGGGGTTTTAAAGGATTTGTTGTAACTGATTATACAGGTATCAATGAAATGGTTGATCACGGTATTGGCGATTTACAAGCAGTTTCTGCTCGTGCTTTAAAAGCTGGGGTAGATATGGATATGGTTGGTGAAGGTTTTCTGACAACGCTAAAAAAGTCTTATGATGAAGGTAAAGTATCGGAAAATGATATAAATACAGCATGTAGAAGAGTTTTAGAAGCAAAATATAAGTTGGGGTTATTTGAAGATCCTTATCGTTTCATTGATACCAAAAGAGCAAAGAAACTGATATATGCAAAAAGTCATCGTCAAGAGGCAAGAGCAATTTCGGCTGAGAGTTTTGTCTTATTAAAGAATGAGGGTCAGGTACTTCCTTTGTCTAAGAATACCAAAATAGCTGTAGTTGGTCCTTTGGCCAATACGCGTTCAAACATGCCTGGTACTTGGAGCGTTGCTGCTCGTTTAGATGTTCCTGCAACTCTTGTTGAAGGTATTAAAGACGTTGCTGGGAAAAAGGCTGAAGTGTACTATGCTAAGGGTAGCAATCTAACACAAGATGCTGAATTAGAAAAACGTGCAACCATGTTTGGTCGTGAACTCTTTAGAGATGATCGCACAGATAGAGAATTACTTGATGAGGCTTTGGCAGTAGCTAAAGAATCGGATGTAATCATAGCTGCTTTGGGTGAATCTTCGGAGTTTAGCGGTGAATCTAGTAGTCGTACAGATCTTGATATTCCTGATGTTCAAAAGGAATTGCTCAAAGAGCTTTTAGCTACAGGAAAGCCTGTAGTGTTGGTTCTATTTGCAGGACGTCCGCTAACTCTTTCATGGGAGGCAGAACATGTTCCATCTATTCTGAATGTTTGGTTTGGAGGAACAGAATCTGCATATGCAATTGCGGATGTATTATTTGGCGATGTTAACCCTAGCGGCAAATTACCGTCTACTTTTCCTCGAAATGTAGGACAAATACCAATCTTTTATAATCATAAAAACACAGGACGTCCTTTGGTTGGACCTTGGTTTGAAAAGTTCCGTTCAAATTATATCGACGTACCGAATACACCTCTATACCCATTTGGATATGGTCTAAGCTATACTCAGTTTGAGTATTCTGATATCAAATTGAGTACAGACAAAATGACTGATAATGGTAAAATTATTGCTTCAGTAGATGTAACTAATACAGGCTCAGTAGAAGGGAAAGAGGTTGTACAATTGTACATTAGAGATGTTGTCGGATCTACTACTCGCCCTGTCAAAGAACTCAAGGGCTTCAAAAAACTCAGTATTAAGCCAGGTGAAATTATAACTGTTGATTTTGAGATTACTCCCGAAATGTTAAAGTTCTACAACTACGATTTAGAGTTTGTTATTGAACCTGGTGACTTTGAGATTTTTATTGGTACTAATAGTGTGGAAAACAAATTAGCAAAGTTTGTTTACGAATAATATAGGCAGATAATGTTGAAAAAATATAAGGTAATTGTTGCGTTGCTTACGCTTTCTCTAATCACTTTTACGGGTTGTAAAAGCAAGGAGGGAAATAAAGAGTTGGACACAGAAGATATTGAGATGCTTGATAAAGTGCAATATCACACGTTTCAATATTTCTGGGATGGTGCAGAACCCATTAGTGGGCTGGCGCGTGAGCGTTATCATATCGATGGAGTATATCCTCAGGATGATGAGAATGTAGTAACCTCGGGAGGTGGAGGATTTGGGTTGATGAATCTTCTCGTCGGTATAGAGCGAGGTTATATTACTCGTGAGGAGGGAATTGACAAGCTTACTCAAATTGTGGGTTTTCTTGAGAGTGCTGATAAATTCCATGGTGCATATCCACATTGGTGGTTTGGTGAGACTGGAAAAGTTAAGCCCTTTAGTAAATACGATGATGGAGGCGATTTAGTTGAGACCGCTTTCATGGCTCAAGGATTATTGACTGTTCATCAGTATTTAATTCAGGGAAACGATAGCGAAAAAGATCTAGCTGCACGTATTGATAAGCTTTGGAAAGAGATCGAGTGGGATTTTTATACACGTGGTGAGAATGTTCTTTATTGGCATTGGAGCCCAACACATGAGTGGGCAATGAATTTTCCTGTGCGTGGGTATAACGAGTGTCTTGTAATGTATGTTTTAGCTGCAGGTTCGCCAACTCACGGAGTTTCTCCAGAGGTATATCACGAAGGTTGGGCTGAAAATGGTGCAATTTCTAAACCACATATTGAAGAAGGAATTCCACTTCAACTCCGCTATCAGAGTGAGAAAGCTGGTCCAATGTTTTGGGCCCACTATTCTTTTTTAGGTCTTGATCCTAGAGGATTGAAAGATCAATATGCTGACTATTTCCAAGAAATGACTAACTACACTTTGATAAATAGAGCCTATTGCATTCGTAACCCGAAAGGTTATGAGGGTTATGGTGAAAATAGCTGGGGCTTAACCGCTAGTTACTCTGTTAATGGGTATGATGCCCATTCTCCAGTTGAAAGTAGGGACCATGGAGTGATTACTCCTACTGCAGCCTTATCATCTATAGTTTATACTCCTGAGGAGTCTATGGATGTGATGCGCCACTTGTATGCTAATAGACATCAGTATTGGGGTAAGTTTGGTTTTATCGATGCCTATAGTGATACCGAAAAATGGTATCCACAAGTTTACCTAGCTATTGATCAAGGTCCTATAGGTGCTATGATTGAGAACTATCGTACAGGGTTTCTTTGGGACCTTTTTATGAGTCATCCTGATGTTCAAAATGGATTGACTAAATTAGGGTTTGAATCGCCACATTTATAATAATTGGTACGAATCATAATCTGTTATAGTATGAAAATATTTAGATCTTTTGTATTCATAATACTACTGGCTATTGGAACAACAGTATGTGCTCAACAAAGCACATACTGCAATCCTATAAATGTGGATTATGGATATTGCCCAATACCCAATTTTACGGAGTGGGGTAAACATAGAACTTCAGCCGATCCTGTTATTGTAAACTATAAAGGGGATTACTACCTTTTTGGGACAAATCAAAGTGGGTATTGGTGGAGTAGTGATTTGTCAAATTGGACTTTTGTATCGAGGGTGTTTTTAACTGATGAAGCTGTTGAAAAAACTCCCAATGAATGGGATGATCTTTGTGCGCCAGCAGCATGGGTTCAAGGAGATTCATCTACAATGGGGTGGCCCAGGAACTGAATTTAGCCACTATGCCGACGGATATGCTGTTTCTGACTCTCCACTAGGAGAGTTTAAACATGCTTCACTTCCATTAAGTATGAAGGCAGGTGGTTTTATACGAGGTGCCGGTCATGGTGCTACTTTCCAAGATAGCTGGAACAATTACTGGCATACCTCAACAATGGTTATAAATACAAAAAACAACTTCGAAAGGCGTATTGGTCTGTGGCCTGCAGGTTTTGATGAAGATGATAAGATGTATTGTAATACTGCTTTTGGAGATTATCCTCATTACTTGCCAAATGGAGAGACCAATCATATAGAAAGCAGATTTACAGGTTGGATGCTTTTAAATTACAATAAACCAGTACAAGTATCGTCAACTTTAGGGGCATTCTCTGCAAATAAGATTGTAGATGAGGATATTAAAACCTATTGGTCTGCCAAAACAAGTAATGAAGGAGAGTGGCTCATTTCAGATTTAGGAGAGCTATCAACAGTATGTGCTATTCAAATAAATTATGCAGATCAAGATGCTGACTTTATGGGTAAGATGTTGGATAAATATCACCAATATCAAGTGTATTACTCTATAGATGGTAAAAAGTGGCATTTGTTAATCGACAAAAGTAAAAACAAGAGTGATGTCCCTCATGATTATATAGAATTATCTTCTCCAATTAAGGCTCGGTATGTTAAATTAGTCAATTTACACATGCCAACGGGTAAGTTTGCAATCTCAGGTTTTCGTATATTTGGAAAAGGAAATGGGGAGAAACCAAGGGTTGTTGAACAATTTATAGTCTTGAGGACGGAGACTGATAAGCGTAGTGGGTGGCTAAAATGGAAACCTGTTGATAATGCTTACGCATATAATATTTATATCGGTACAGAACCCGATAAACTTTATAGTAGTGTGATGGTTCATAATACCAATGAATATTATTATAAGGGCATGGATAGGACACAACCGTATTATTTTGCTATTGAAGCTATAAATGAAAATGGTACATCTCAATGGACTAGAGCAAGAGCTTTATAAAATATTAAAACCGTCAATATATGAAAACCAAATTTCTACTATCTCTTTTACTCCTATATAATGTAGCCGTAGGGAGTGCACAGACTATAGAGTCAACATCGTATATGGTACAGGGAAATACAATTTCTTACCAAGTAATATATCCAGAAAACTACGATTCTAATAAGGAATATCCATTGCTTCTATTCTTGCATGGTGCAGGGGAGCGAGGAGAGGATAATAAAGCACAACTGACACATGGAAAAAGTTTCCTGATTGATAATTTCCATTCTAGCTATCCTGCAATTGTTATTGTTCCACAATGTCCTTCAAGTTCCTATTGGAGTAGTGTTGAACGTGCTACGCATAATGACCAAATCACTTTTGATTTTAATGTTGTAGAAGAGCCAACAACGGCAATGAGTACTCTGATGCATTTAGTACAGCATTGGCTCAACTCTGGATACATAGATAGAAGTCGGGTATATGTCGGCGGCCTCTCTATGGGAGGAATGGGAACGTATGAATTGGTTTGGAGAATGCCTGGTGTTTTTGCAGCTGCATTCCCTATTTGTGGCGGTGCGAATATTGATAAATTATTAAAAAACAATAAGCATACCGCATTTTGGATTTTTCATGGTTCAGACGATAATATAGTTCCTGCTGAGTTTTCAAGAGAAATTTTTAAAGCTTTGAAGAAAAAGGGAACAGATGTGAAGTATACAGAGTATCCTGGTGTTAATCACGGGAGTTGGAACAATGCTTTTAAACAGACGGGTTTAGCCTCTTGGCTGTTTCAGCATATAAATAAACTATACTTGATAAAGACACCCTCTGATAAAGTGTGTAAGTAATAAAGTTCTTCGGATGATCGGTATAGATCATTTGTTCGTCGATGAATCCCACAAATTTAAAAACCTGACTTTTACCACCCGTCACGACCGTGTAGCAGGCTTGGGAAATACCGATGGCAGCCAACGGGCACTCAATATGCTTTTTGCCCTGCGTACCATACAGGAACGCACAGGAAAGGATTTAGGGGCTACTTATTCGTCAGGAACAACGATCTCCAATTCATTGACCGAATTATATCTATTATTCAAATACTTGCGTCCCAAAGAATTGGAAAGGCAAGGTATCAATACCTTCGATGCTTGGGCAGCTATCTTTGCCAAGAAAACCAAAGATTATGAGTTTTCAGTCACGAACCAGATTGTGCAGAAAGAACGTTTCCGCTATTTTATCAAAGTGCCGGAACTGGCTTCTTTCTATTCCGAGATTACCGATTATCGTACTGCACAGGATATTGGTATAGACCGTCCCGAAAAGAACGAGATTCTGCACAATATACCACCGACACCCGACCAGCAGGAGTTTATCGGTAAATTGATGGAGTTTGCCAAAACAGGGAATGCCACTCTTTTGGGACGTGCACCACTTTCGGAACGGGAAGAAAAAGCGAAAATGCTGATAGCAACCGACTATGCCCGAAAGATGTCGCTCGATATGCGGATGATAGACCCTGATAAATACGGCGACCATATAGATAATAAAGCCAGTCATTGTGCTGCCTCAATAGCAGATTATTACCAAAAGTATAATGCCCAGAAAGGAACACAGTTCGTTTTTTCGGATTTGGGAACCTACAAACCGGGGCAATGGAGTCCCTATACCGAAATCAAACGCAAATTGGTGGAGGATTATGGCATTCCTGTATCCGAAGTACGATTTATTCAGGAGGCTACTAGCGAAAAGGCTCGTAAAGTGATGATTAAGGATATGAATGAGGGTAAAATCCGTGTCATGTTTGGTTCTACAGAGATGTTGGGAACAGGCGTGAACGCTCAGAAACGGGCGGTGGCTATTCATCATTTAGATTGTCCTTGGAGGCCAAGCGATCTGGAGCAGCGCGACGGAAGAGCAATACGCAAAGGCAATGAAATTGCAAAACTGTATGCTGACAATAAAGTAGATGTGAAAATCTATGCTGTGGAAAAATCACTCGATGCATATAAATTTGGCTTACTGCACAACAAGCAACTATTTATTAAACAGCTTAAAAACAATAATTTGAGTACTCGAACCATTGATGAGGGTAGTATGGATGAGAAAAGTGGCATGAACTTTTCTGAATACGTGGCTATCCTATCGGGGAACACCGAATTATTGGAGAAAGCAAGGATAGAAAAAAAGATAGCTACTTTGGATAGTGAAAAACAGGCTTTCGTGCGGGGCAAATCATCGAGCCGTTACAAATTAGAGAATATCATGCAGACAGTAGAATCCAATAAAGGATATATTGATAGAATCTCTAAGGATGTGGAAGCCTTCAATAGCCGGTTGCAGGTTGCTCCCGATGGCACACGGCTCAATCCTGTAAAATTAGATGGATTTCAAGCTACCGACCCGGTTGCTATCGGCAAGAAATTGAACGAGATAGCAGACAAAACACGTACACACGGAGCACATGAGAAAATTGGTTCGTTGTATGGTTTTGATTTATTGGTAAAATCAGAAACTACAAATAAAGATGGTTTTGACCTGATACAAAACCGATTTTTCATACGTGGTGAGGGGCAGATACTCTATAACTACAATTATGGAAGTTTGGCAGCTGACCCAAAAACTGCATCGCTGAACTTTCTAAATGCTCTTGATAGTATGCCCAAACTTTTGGAAAAGTATCAGACGGACACTGATAAGCGGATGCAGGATGTACCCGTTCTCAGGCAGGTAGTGGAAAGTGTATGGTCGAAAGAGAACGACCTGAAAGAATTAAAAACGGAACTCACTGCTTTGGAACGTAAGATAGAATTGTCATTAAAGCCTATCGAACAAAGCGAAGGGCAAGAAAATGTTTCCGAAAAGAATCTAGATCAATCTCTAAATAACACAAAATCAGCAGTTAGTCAGGATGCTCCTATGCCGAATACTTTGCAAGGTGTGAAAGAGGTTATGGGAGATAGGTTCGTCATAGGTTCGGTGAGTAGTCCTCCACCAAAGAACGAAAAAAGAGGCATGAGGCTCTAAATAAAGACGACCGTAGAAATAAATAATCCTACGGTCGTTTTTTATTCTTTTTCTTCAGTAACCTCAGATATGTTATCGTTATCTCTAAAATGATCACGAATAAATTTCTCCACGTTTTTCTCTGTGTAAAATATCTTGTGATGGATGGTTATATATGTTAGTTCGCCTGCCGAGCGATAACGCTGTAATGTCCGTTTACTTACATTCAGCATTTGGCACAAGTCTTGATTGTCCAAAAGCCGCTCGCCATTTAGTACGTTATGTCGTCCGCTCATTATATCCATAAACTTATCCAATCGGTCAAAACGTCCCATGAATTGCTCGAACCAATCTTGCATAAAATTTATCAGATCATCGTTTTCCATATTTACTTGTTTATATTTTATACAAGTTTACTCGGTTCTCAAATGGAAAAAGTGGTATCTACCACTGCAAATACCACTATTTAGTTTGTAATACATTGATTTTTAAACTTATTATTCTACTTGTAGAGTTGATCTACTTCATGGTTGTAGACAGCAAGCAATCTCTCCAACATAGAAGAAGAATTCTTTTTACGTTCCATTGTGCGAGTTTTACGACTATATATATTTTTGGGTATTTTGATATTGAAGATGAGTTTCAAGCCGTGGATAATTTCAGCAAAACTAATTAGTTTACCGGATGCCTTACGAATCAGTTTGATGTTATAAATAGCTATCGCTAACTCAATAAGGTCTGTAATTGACCCTCCCCATATATAATAGCCTGAAGAAGATGGCTCTGTTTTGTTATTTGTATGGGAAGATATCGGTTTAGGATTACGCTCTATCCATTGCAGAGCAGCATTGAGGAATGACAAACTATGGGTTATACAACTTAGAATTGGAGCATTTTTTTCCCGCCCCCTCATCGTTCAGTAACATGCGGAATTCTTCCAATTCCAGACGGGTATAGTGTATTGTAAAATAAGCAGGAATACTTTCTATCTCTGAGGTACAAAGAATTATAACTCTATGTACGAAATCTTCATACACAGATCCGAGATCATATTCACTAAGATTGAATGTTTCGTCCATTTTTTTCAACAGGCATAACAACTGTGTGTTTGCTAATTTTTTCATATCATTCATTTTTTAGATTACTATTAAATATGTATATGGTTAATGAATTTATTATAAAACTCTTACGATCAAAATCCGATAAGAGGTTATTTAGAGCATGTATGTCATTCATAAAATTCATATTCTGCAAAGTCTGTTGGATTACATGAAATCTCATTTAAGAATCTTACTTGTAGCTACCTAAGAGAAATATCTATTTATCAACCTTCTTCGTAAGCAGTAAATAAAGAAAAGACTCCTATTGACTTGCTAACTTTACCCGCACAACTAGTTAAGGGATAAAACGATCTTTATCCAATGGAACAAAGAAAAGTATACACTGAGATTGATAACATTCTTTGGTAAATTTAGAGGAGTAGCGAACAACTACAACCAAATTGTAAAAGCCTTACACACTAATTTCTCTAAAAAAAGCACTCGATTTTCTATATAAATTGGCATAAGGAATCATCGAATTGACATAATTACACAAGCAAATCATTGCTCTGATAGTTGAGTTTAATCTAAAATATTTGCAGAATCATGATGACTGAAATCAATAATGAAAGTGTGATGTTCGAAACTTTATTATATAGATAGCAGAAAAATGAGTTAATAATGGCTAAACCTTTTGACACTTACAACAAGCCCTCTCCATATCATCATAATATTGAGAGGGAGCCTAACAATTAACCTAAATATCCAAAAACTATCTCAAGTCTGTAGGGTTCAACTTGTCCATGTCGCCATAGTCAAGATTCTCACCAGCCATACCCCAAATGAAAGTATAGTTGCTAGTTGCTGAACCTGAGTGAATTGACCACTCTGGAGAAATAGCTACTTGCTCATTTGTCATCCAAATGTGACGAGTTTCTTTAGCTTCTCCCATATAGTGGCAAACGGCTTGTCCTTGAGGAACATTGAAGTACAAATAGGCTTCCATACGACGGTCGTGTATGTGCGCTGGCATTGTGTTCCAAACGCTACCTGGGTGAAGTTCTGTCAACCCCATTTGTACTTGACAAATTTGAGCAGTTTCTTTCACAATCAATTGGTTGATTGTTCTGCGGTTTGACTCTTCTGCTGTACCTGCTTCAATTACATTCGCTTCTTTCATAGTGATAAGCTTAGTAGGATATGAAGTGTGAGCTGTAGCAGAGTTGAAATAGAATTTAGCTGGTTTGCTAGCATCCTTGCTTTCGAAAGTTACTTCGTGTTCTCCAGAACCTACATAAAGAGCTTCTTTGTAGTTCACGTTGTATTTTTTCTTACCTACTGTAACTACACCTGGTCCACCAATGTTGATGATACCGATTTCGCGACGATGTAGGAAGTTAGGAGCTTTCAAAATATCAATAGTATTCAAAGGCAAAGCTTTCACTGTTGGCATTGCACCTCCCACAATAAAACGATCATACATCGTATATGTCATGTGAATCTTGTCTGCTTCGAATACTTTTTCTATCAAAAATTCTTTACGTATTTTTTCCGTATCGTATGTTTTGAAATCTGCTGGATGATGAGCATAACGTACATCATACTCAATGTGATTTTGGCCCATTAGGCTCAATGCTGATACAAATAACGCTAACGTTACTAAAATCTTTCTCATAATAATGTATATTTTATAATATTTATAATGGTTTTTATTGTTCTACAGATCCTTCTGCCTCAGTAGATTTTATTACATTTTTTTGACGATTGAAGACAACCAATCCTACAGTTAGTAGTCCTAGTATTACACTACCTACAAGCTTCAAGTTGGCTGTCATTTGGTAGATTATCCATGTGATAGGGCTAGCCGCAAAGTCAATAGCTCCTACTTGTTGTCCTGTTGTATATTTAGTACCAGTTGCTTGTACAACCGACTCGGTGAATATACCTGACAAACTTGTTACCATATAGTTACCAGCAATCATCAAGATCAGACCAATCAAAAATGTTTTGAAAACATTTCCTTTGGTATAAGGAAGAATCATTGGGAAGATGTAAAGCAATCCTGCCAAACTTGTCAAAGGCAAGAACTTGTTGCCTGGTGTTACTACAGATACAAACAGAAGTACAGGAATCAAAAGGATAGTAGCTACTAGAGTAGCCGGATGACCAATCACTAAAGCTGGTGTCATTCCTATATAAAGGCCTGCACTATTTTTGAATTTGCGTTTCACGAGCTCACGAGTAGCTTCAGAGATAGGCACAAGTCCTTCGATAAATAGCGATGTAATACGCGGAATAAGTTCCATTACAGCACCCATCACAATACCTAGTTGAAGAACTTTGGCAAATTCATACTGAGCCAATGCTCCCAGAAGACATCCTACGATAACCCCAAGGAAGATAGGTTCGCCCAATAGTCCGAATTTCTTCTTCATCTCATCTGCATCGATATTAATCTTGTTAATACCAGGGATAAGATCAAGCCCCTTGTTCAGTAACCATGCAAAAGGAGCGAATCCTGCTACAAAAGGTTGAGGAATAGAAATCCCTTCCATCTTGTCGTAGAACTTAGCAAATGGCTTGGCTGTAAAATCGGCTAGTACTAGTGAAATGATATAACAAATAACTGCAGCAAATAGTCCATAAGCGAAGCTTTCTGTTGCCACTGCTACGATAGAACCAATGAAGGCGTGGTGCCAAAAGTTCCAAATATCAATATTTACAGTACGTGTACCTTTTAGAATAAGTAGAAGTAAATTGATTCCCAAACAGATTGGAATAACCACAGCTCCTACTGCCGAGTTGTAAGCAACTTCAGCCGCTGCTGGCCAACCAATATCTAGGATATCAGTCTCTAGATTATAGATAGTGGCTAAAGCATCGACTGCAGGTCCTAGATTGTCGGTCAAAAGTTTTGTAATAACTCCTAAACCAACAAAACCAACTCCCACATACAACCCCGAACGCACAGCTTTAGTCAGTTTGATTCCCATACACATGCCAATGATTGTGAATATGATGGGCATCATAACGCTAGCACCTAGGTTGATGATGTAGGCGATGCCATCACCCAAAAAGTCTAATATTGAATTTATATATTCCATAAATTTTATATGCGTTTAATATCCTCTCACTTTTGCAATAGTGGCAAATGCCTCTTTGCTGATAGTTGTTATTTTAGCCCATTCTTTGGCTTCGATTACTTCTTTGGGGAATAGTTTAGAGCCCATCCCTACGCAGCTTACTCCTGCTTTGAACCATTCGGTTAAGTTTGCTTCTGTAGGTTCTACACCTCCTGTCACCATCACAGATGTCCAAGGCATAGGAGCTAAGACATTCTGAACAAAGCTTGGACCTCCAACATTTCCTGCTGGGAATAGTTTGACTACTTCTGCTCCTAATTCTTGTGCATAGCCTACTTCTGAAACCGAGCCACAGCCAGGAATGTAAGCTACTTGTCGGCGATTACACACTTTGAATATATCGGGGTTTAGTAATGGACCTACAATGAAGTTTGCTCCCATTTGCATAAAGATGGAAGCTGTAGGAGCATCTACAATAGAGCCTATTCCTAATGCTAGTTCTGGACATTCTTTATCAACCCATTTGCTCAATTCGCAAAATGTTTCGTAAGCAAAATCTCCTCTATTGGTAAATTCGAAAGCCCTTACACCTCCGTCATAACATGCCTTGATAACAGCCTTAGCTGTTTCTACATCTTTGTGGTAGAAGACAGGCACCATGGGTGCCGCCTTCATTAAATTATATACTTCTAGTCTCGAAAACTTAGCCATCTCGTCTATTATTTAGGTTGTTTACCGATATAAGCCAAGATCCCTCCATCTACGTAAAGGATATGACCATTAACAAAATCTGATGCTTTAGAGGCTAAGAACACAACTGGCCCTGATAGGTCTTCTGGGTTACCCCAACGTACAGCAGGTGTTTTAGAGATGATAAAGTTGTCGAATGGATGACGTGATCCATCAGCTTGAGGCTCTCTAAGTGGTGCTGTTTGTGGAGTAGCAATATATCCTGGTCCTATGCCGTTGACTTGGATGTTGTGCTCTCCAAATTCACAAGCCATGTTTTTAGTCAACATTTTCAATCCACCTTTTGCAGCTGCATAAGCTGTCACAGTTTCGCGACCAAGTTCACTCATCATAGAGCAGATGTTGATTATCTTACCAGCGCCTTTTTTAATCATACTTGGAGCTACTGCTTTGGATACGATGAATGGTCCTATAAGGTCGATATCAATGACTTCGCTGAACTCTTCTACTGACATTTCAAGCACAGGTATACGTTTGATGATACCAGCATTGTTGACCAAGATGTCTACACTTCCGTGCTTACTTTCCACATCTTTAATCATCGCTTGAACTTGGTCTTCTTTAGTCACATCACATACATAACCGTGAGCATCTATACCAGCAGCTCTATAATTAGCTTCTGCCTCTTTAACAGCTTCAGCACGACGTGCATTGAAAATCACTTTTGCCCCTGCTTGTCCTAGTGCAGTTGCCATACCCATTCCGATACCATAAGTACCACCCGTAACTAGGGCTATTTTATCTTTTAACGAAAAATTGTTTAACATAATTTCCTCTCTTTTTATTATTATTTTTTAGCGTGATACTCTTCCTGAGCTATCACCTAACATCAGTGTTTCCACCTCTTTTACATTTACAAGGTTGAAATCACCATATACTGTATGTTTGAGACATGAAGCTGCTGTGGCAAACTCCAATGCTTTTTGATCGTCGCTTGGATAAGTCAATAAACCGTAAATCAAGCCTCCCATAAAAGAGTCGCCTCCTCCAACTCTATCCACAATGTGTGTGATATCATAGCGTTTTGATTGATAAAGCTTGTCTGAATAAAGACATCCACCCCAAGTATTATGGTTGGCATTGATAGAACCGCGAAGTGTAATGATCACTTTCTTTGCTCTTGGGAATTTCTTCATTGCTTGTTGACAAACTGATTCAAATTCTGCTGCATCTACGTGACCTCCAGTTTGAGATACATCAAAACCTTCGGGTTTGATACCGAACACTTTTTCGAAGTCTTCTTCGTTTCCTAGAATAACATCACAACCTTCTACCAATGCTGGCATTACTTCTTGAGCTGTTTTGCCATATTTCCAAAGGTTCTTGCGGAAGTTTAAGTCGGTAGAAACAGTTACACCCATTTCGTTAGCTACTTTGATGGCTTCTAAACATGCATCTGCCGCTCCTTGAGAGATAGCTGGGGTAATACCTGTCCAATGAAACCATTGTGCTTCTTTGAATACTTCTCGCCAATCAACCATACCTGGCTTGATTTCAGCAATAGAAGAGTGTGCTCTATCGTAAACCACTTTAGAGGCACGAGAAACAGCTCCTGTTTCTAGGAAATAGATACCCACACGGTCGCCTCCACGAACAATGTGTTGTGTACCTACATTATATTTTCTAAGTTCAGAGATACACCAATTAGCAATGTCATTTTCGGGTAGACGAGTTACAAACTCTGTCGGAATGCCATAATTGGCTAACGATACTGCAATGTTTGCTTCTCCACCTCCGAATGTAGCATTCAAGCTATTGGATTGGATAAAACGATTGTAATTGGGTGTTGCAAGACGCAACATGATTTCTCCAAAACTGACTACTTTTTTCATGAATCTTACTTACTTATTGTTGGTATATGTTACTAATAACGGTTGCTTCAATGATTTTGAAAAATCAGAAACATAAGTCTCAAACTTCTCTATATTGTCGAATCCAAATTTATTCCAGCCAAAGCCAGTGTAATATACAGCTGGAGCACCAGGCATGTATGTGATATAAGCTAGCGTATTGGAATGATTTTCTGTCTTTTTATTGAATGGATTTACGTAAGTATAGCTGTTTACATCTACTTTCTCGATACCTTGAAGAATAACAAGTCCTAGGTAGATTTGTCCATTTTCTTCATTCGCTGGTTCTTGGTAAACCATGTAGTTCTTTCCTTTTTCGTAAATCAATCTGTCGCCATCGGCTCTCTTAGCAAAACCTGCAGCCACATTGAAATGATCTCTTTGATCATCTGTACTATATTCTTGACTAATCTTAGTCAATTGTGAACCAGCATCTAAGCTGATTAGTTTTGTTTCCACTAATTCTTTATCCTTAATTTTGATTGGTGGATATACCAATTTGAATGTTGAACGCAAAGGTCCATTCTCTAGCACTTCGTGAGAAGTGAAGTTGCTATTCATCAACAAAACATCATCAATTACAGGAGACATACTTCCTCCACCAAGTGTTCTACCCACAGGATAGGGGTCACAACCTTCGCCATGATCTTTGTGATAAGATGCTTCTTTCGAAATATCTTTTTTGTACCATTCGTCTAGTACAATTTTTGAGGTATGCTTGTACCATAAGTCAAGTCCATTGGTTGGAGCTTGTATTTTTTCAAGTGGTTCGCCATAGAAGCGGAAACCTACTTTATCATTTTCCCATGCCATGTCACCATATCTCTCTGGATGGTAGTTCGCATATACACGTGCTTCAAAGTCTTGTGCCGGAGCTGATACAAATTTGAAAGTCTTAGTTTCACCAGCTTTCAATTGAGGTTGAAAGATTATCTTTTTGTCGAAAGTGATTTGTGATGTAAGAATATTTTCTGATGCATCAGTAATATTCAGGACTTCACCCTCTTTGATAACCAATAACTTTTCAGCTTTAGAAAGTGGGATTTCTAATAATTCGTCTACTCTGTCAAAATCAGACTTGTTGCTCACGCTAAATTCTACACCACTGTCAGCACAGCTAGAGAAAAATATAGTTATTAGGAAGATATATTTCATCATTTGTTATTTCTTTGTATTGATATACCACTCATTACTTTTTTATATCTAGTTAATGCCTCTATATAGTAATAGTCTGCATAGTTTATAGAAGCATCAATCTCTGACCCATTGGGATAGTGTCCTGTAGAGTGGAGTAACAAGGATGGTTTAGATTGTCTACTCTGATATTTATCAGACGATAACTCAATCAGCATATTTTCAGCTGCATTCTTATATACTTCGCCCTTCACTTTATCATTCTCTAATTGAGAAAGCTCTAGAAGTCCAGAAGCAACAATAGCGGCGGACGATGCATCTCTTGGAGCATTCGGAATATCTGGGGCATCAAAATCCCAGTACGGAACAAACTCACCCCTAGGAAGTCTCGCCAAATATAAATCCGCTACTTTTTCTGCAAATCTCAAGAATCTCTCATCTTTCGTTTCTCGGTAGACAAAGGTGTAACCATAGATTGCCCAAGCCTGCCCTCTGGCCCATAAGCTACTATCACTATATCCTTGATGCGTCTGTCCCTTAATGAATTCGCCAGTAAGTGGATCATATATAGCAACATGATAATTTCCTCCATCTTCTCTAAACTGGTACTTCATGGTCGTTTCCGCATGCTTAGTAGCTATATCATACAATTCCTTATTGCCTCCATTTTTGGCTGCCCAATACAACATCTCAAGATTAATCATATTGTCCATGATAGTATTAAATGGAGCAAAGCGCCCATTATCAACCTCACGTGGCCAAGATAGGATAGTTCCCACTTTGGGATTGAAGAGTGTGGCTAGCGTATCAGCTGCATTCAATACTATTTGCTTATAGTCTTCTCTACCTGTCAAGCGATACCCATTGCCATAACTATAAAAGAGTTGAAATCCTAAATCGTGGTCATAAGCAGGTAAAGTAGTCAAGGGCTTCAATAGTTCAGTATAATGCGTGGCTGCCGCCAAGTCGTCTGTACTCTGAGTATTCTCATAATTATACCATAGTGTACCAGGCCAGAATCCAGCTGTCCATTCAGATATTTCAATGTTTACCAGATTCCAATGAACAAGACTATCCATTATATTTCGTGGCATTTTATCCTGTCCTTTTATTTCAGACAAAGTTCGGTGAACCTGATTCTCACTATACTTCAGCTCATTGTTTATATCCAACTTTGCCACTTCTTCTTTGCTACAAGAAGACAACAAGAGCATAGCCAATGGTAAAACCATTAGTAATTTTTCAAATTTCATAATATGATGTTTTTAGATTATTTTTCTTCTTAAATCGTCTATTTATTCTATCCTAAACCAATCGATATCCATCCACGAATGCTGACTTCCTTTCTCTTTGTTCATAATAAATATTCCTGTTTTGGCACCAATCCATTTCCCTTCCTTAGCTTGAAAGGATTTGCCAATACTTGTATATTTATGCCCATCGGTACTGTATGAAAAAGTACACAGTCCACCCGTTTTTACTTTTATTCTAAAATAAAAATCGACATACTCCAGCTTGGTTTGGTAATTAAATTTTGTTTCTATCTGTAGATTCTGTGGTACAATTCGTGCCACCTCTCGTTCTGCATTCTTTTGCTCTGCGTCTATACACTCTATTTGTTCTATCTCATATCCATTTCTATTTTTAATTAGAGCAAGGTAAGCGTAATCGCGTCCCATCATTATAAGCCCTGCTTTGTCGCCTTCGTTCTGCAATACGAGAGTGGCTCTCATTGTTGTAGTCATTTCTTCAGCTGGCAACTTTTGCATCAATAAATTGGGTACATCCCAAAAGTTAGAGTAATCTTCTGCATAATATTGTCCATACATTCTGTAATACCCTTTGTTAGAAGCATATCCCCAATTTTGTTGAGGGTTTGCATGCCATGACCACTGCAAACCTAATTTAGCAGAATCAAATTCATCACTATCTAAAGGTGTTTCAGATGGGAATGTATTGCCTACATCAGGCTTTTTATGGTTAGAAACAGGCTCCCCACAATAGTCCTTATCATTGATTCCCATAACAGGCCAGCCATCTTTCCATGTAACGGGTTGCAGATGTGTAACACGTCCATACACTCCTTTATCCTGAAAATGCAAGAACCACCATTGACCAGTCTGTGTTTGAACTAAACCACCTTGGTGAGGTCCATTAATTTTAGTATTTCCTTGTGCCAGAACTGTTTTCACTTCATAAGGACCAAAGACATTTTTAGACCGAAGTGCGATTTGCCACCCCATAGCTACTCCTCCAGCAGGTGCTAGCAAATAATAGTAACCATCTTTCTTATAAAATTTTCCTCCCTCAGTCGTATGGTTACCATCCTCCAGTCCATCGTATATTAGCGACTCTTCACCTACTGCTTTTGTGCCGTCGGCATTCAGTTCACAGAGTGTCATCACGCTATTCAGTTGAGCTCTGCTCCCAGCCCAGGCATGCACTAGGTAAACTTTTCCGTCATCATCAAATAACGGGCTAGGATCGATGCGACCTTTACCAGCAAGTACTAGTATAGGTTTATCCCATACTCCTAAGATATCTTTCGCTTTTACAACATAGATTCCAAAGTCAGGATCGCCCCAGTAAATCAGATATTCACCATTATGATAGCGGATAGACGGTGCCCATACTCCTTTGCCGTGTTGAACTTTGTCAAAGAATTTGTCAGGTACACCCTCCAACTTTAGGTCTTGTAAGGCATAATTCACAATCCTCCAATTTACCAAATCTTTGGAATGTAAAATAGGCAAACCTGGTACACAGTTAAAAGACGATGCCGTCATGTAATAATCATCTCCTACACGAATAACATCAGGGTCGGAATAATCGGTATGTAATATTGGGTTCTTGTATTTACCATTACTCAAATCAGCCTCCCATACTTTTGACACATAAGGTGACTGTCCCAATATATTGAGACTAGTCAAGAGGCATAATATTATTGTGATTTTTCTCATAACTTAATTTTTTGAAAAGGAGTTACCCCCATGTCAAATACTTTTCCTTTGGGGTTGGTAAGCTTTACGGCTTTATCACTAGTAAAGTAGTATTCTCCATTTTTGTATTCTAACGCAACATTTGCTTTTTCTGATGCATGGATAACAAATCCCTTTCCCTCAATATGTATTCCATTGCCCATGAAGAGTACATAATCCTTACCATTTTCGCTAACAAGAGCATAACTCGCGTTGGCTGTCATATTCTTATACGATACGCTTTTATCCACCACCGACGAAAAAATATAATCTACCCTGCCTGATTTACTTTGAACTTTTAGCCCTACAAAATTGGGTGATGCATCTGACACTTCAAAGGCTTCTATGCTTGTTATGGCTCTGCCACTCTTTTCAGAGCTTGGTTCAAAAATAGATACGAATGGATGATTCCATGCTTCACCATGTTGACGTGCTGCAAGTGTTAAATATGGAGATTTATTGACTTCATAAGGGAAGGCATCATTATTTCTGAATGCTTTGCAGGCAGGAGATTTTATAGAGAATACTTCCCGTCCAGCATAGCCCTTCATCCACAGATTCATATAAATATTATTCCCATCAGGATAAGTCATTTTCCAGATGGCTTGATAATCTTCGCTAGTCTTCTTTGACTGCTTGTCCCACATGTAATCCAGTGCAAACAAGTGTCCTCCAGCAAATGCCATTTCGTCATTTGGTTGTAGTTCTAAGGTAGCTCCAGTTGCATCTTGTAAAAAGAGGTCTTGCCCTAAATTATGATAGAAATAATCGTGATACCTATCACCTTGTCGCTGTTTCTTCGAACGGAAAATATCTACATAGTAACCCGTTTCTTCTCCAGTACTCACTATACTCAACAAACGATTTTGATCACTTCTACTTTCTGGCTCTAAGAAATAAGCTTCTGAGAAAGTAATATCTGGATAGAAACCTTCTTTGCTCCCTGTCTGAGGATAATGGCTAAGTAAGTCGAAGGGATGGGTGCTTAACATTTCTGGATATTTAGAGATACCATCCACCATCACTGTATTGTGAGCTGGAAACTGCGAATAATATTCCAGATATGGCTTCTCGAAATATGAAGATCCTATACCTGATTCAGCTCCAAGTATATGCCCCTTACCATACAATTCTATCGCTAGACCATTGCTATGCGCATGATTACCGTAGGACGCATACTGTGAAATCATCAGACCATTCATCTTACTATTGTATTTATTTCGCTGAACAAACCAACTTACATTAGGGGCATAAAATGTCTGAGTGACGTAGTCAGTTATTTTCCCAGCATCCGCTTTTGTATCTAGATGCAAGGGCTGAGTAGTAAAGAATGAAGAAACTTGCGCTGGCAATTTCTGTTGTTTTATATCTACACCTTTAGTGTTTGTATTCAACAACTTGTACATAGCCGTATAGTATCTTTCATTATCTACATCTTTGTGCTTCTGTGTCAAGCGAATCATATCACTTATGGGCTCTGTATTCAGTCCATTGTAATATGAATCTCCAAATGCTGTTGTTTGACCATTAGGAAACAAATATTGAGGAAGAGCCTCTACGACCTTATACATAACCGGAACGTGTGGCAACAGATTCTGATTAAACGTATTATCATACTCCTTGATAAACATAGTCAACTCATGGGCAACACTTTGTGAGTACCCAGGGCACTCATTCCAGATACCACTTTCTTGGTCATAGCCATAATCCATAAAACGAGGCAGAGACCATTGGCGTGCTGAGGTCTTATTCAGAATGTAGTCGATATAATATTCACGACCTTTTCTGTCCTCATAGTGTTTATTGTCTTCTAGCACCATAGCCACTTTCAATATAAACTTTGACTTATGAAGATTCCAGTTATTATGTGGGACTCCATTCTTGATACTTATATCTATCCATTTCTTCAAAGCAGCATCATATACATTTCTTTTAGCTTCGTGATTTGCATCTATATAATCAAAAATAAAATCATACGTATATGCCAATTCATTCAAAATTCGTTCTTGTATTACTTCAAACGTAGACATTCCAACTAAGGTTTGTGCATGTCCGTTACCTATATCCAACGGTTCTTTCATATGATAAATACCGTTCAAATAGGTATCCAGAATATCAAATGAGAACTTAGCATACTTGGTGTCTTTTGTTATCCAATATACAAATGCAGCATCCTTAGCTAAACGTAATATTTCTTCGTTAACACTCTCAATATTAGAACCTGAGATGTTTGCTTGTTCTGTCCACTCTAATGGATTATTTTCTTTGCTCGAATTATGAAAATAAACTCCCTTAGTATCATCCATATAAGGGATAATATCTTCTATCTTGGGTCTTTTGTATGCGGAAGCTACCCCTCGTGTACTACCAAATCGGACAGTAGGTACTGGTGCTTTTCCATCCGCATGTGAGTAAACTCCTCCATTGATATATACTTGTGTGGCTTTACTAGTCCAATACATCATCAATCGAGAGTACATCCAATCTGGTTCTTGTTGCGTCTTTTCTATATAGGGATTGATTCTATCAAGAATGCCACCGAATACATCTTTAGCCCATTGTTCTGATTTTATCTGGTTCTGCACAACCAATCTATTATCATCGTTTGTCATCAGACGCGGATGCCCCTGAGGTAGGTTTGTGGGCAAAGGAATATTTTGACCATAAACGAAACTACTCATTAATAGAATTATACAGATGTATATTTTCTTCATATCCATTGTTTTATTTAACTAAATCCCAATACACAACATAACGTTGATGATGAATATTGTGTATAGGTAGTAGCTTAATATTATCATTGATAGTTTTGAATACAAGTTGATTTGCATCCACTCTTTCAATAGATTTTACCAAATTCTTTCTATCCAATTGTAGTGCCGTTTGTAGATTTGTGGGCACTTTATAGTCGTAGGTATAATAATCATTGCGAATTGTAGGATTCGAAAATGGAGCTGGCGATTCCATACCTTCCGTACCCATTGCCCCTGCTAAAACTAAAGGACCATACATGATAGCAGCCTTGTCTGCATTATCATTTGCCTCAGCAAGGTGGAAGTGCATAGGATAACGTACCTCAACCACATCTCCATCATTCCATATTCTATCAAGTGTTACATAACTAGAAGGATTTTGCTTTATTTTTATCCGTTTCCCATTCACTTTTACTTCTACATCATTTGCCCAATAAGGGTAACGTAGGTATAGAGGCATCTTTGTCGCTTTCTGCACTGTTAAAGTCAACTTTACATCCTCACTATTAGGAAACTGAGTCTCTTGTCGTATTTTTACACCTTTGTCATTCCAATTCAATTCTGATGGTATGAATAAATTAACAAATATTCCCTTTCCATCATTGTAGTAGATAGCTTCACCATATTTAGCATGATTCTCGAAACCAGTACCTACACAACACCAAAAAGAATCGTTTGGAGTACTATACACTTTGTGTGCTCCAGGAAGTAATGGAAGGAAATAAGCAACCATACCCGATTGTGGATCTTGCTGACCTAATATATGATTGTATAGTGCACGCTCATAATAATCAGCATAGTGAGGATTAGTGTCCCAACAAAACAAGTGCCTAGTAAGTTTTAGCATATTGTAGCTATTGCATGTCTCCTGCGTATAGCCAGTCAGATTTTTAGATATACTATCTGTATGGATGAATTTCTCTTTATGGCTGTTTCCTCCTGTGCAGAATGTTTGGTGATCGTGAACCGTATTCCAAAAAAATGTAGCCAACTCTTTAGAACGCCCATGTGAATGCAACTCATAGTTTCTAGCTTCACCAAGTAGCTTAGGTATAAAGGTATTAGCATGCTTGAAATACATATCTGTATTTCCCTCGGCTAAGGGATCTAAAACTGCCGCATGATAAAAGAATTCAGCCAACTCCTTGTGCTTTGCATCACCCGTTATAGAGTAAAGATTATAGAAGGCTTCATTAACTCCTCCAAACTCATTGCGTAGCATCAATGTACGTTGTTCTTGGCTCAATGGCATCAATTTCTGATATGCCCATTCAGCAGCTTTAGTTACAATATTCAAGGCTTGCTCGTTGTCACAGTATAGGTATTGATCTAGTAAGCCTGCATATATTTTATGCAATGTGTACCATGGTGCCCACACACTCTGCCCTTTGATATTTCTGTTTATCAAATTTTCGGGATATGCACTGATGTATCCTTTTTGACCGTTCTGAATCAGAGTCTCTTGCACGTCTGCCAGACCTCTCACAATACTGTCTGCTTTTACTTTATAACGATTGTCACTCGTAGATGCATAAAGATAAGCAAGTCCAGACATAATATGTCCTGTCGTATGTCCTCGCAGATCACTATCCAATGATTCCCAACCTCCTAGTTTCTTTACAGATTCGTATCCTCCTTCAAGATCCGCAAAAGTTCCAGCTGTGTTACGGAAACTTTGCAACAGACTGTTTACCCTAATAGATAGAATCCACTTGGATTCGCGTTCCATATTTTCCTTGAATGGTGAGTCTAAGAGCCTAACGTCCTTAAGGTCGAAGCTGTATGCTTTGACTGGCGCAGACAAAAGCTGCTTTATCTTTCCTGCATGTTGCCCTGGGGATATTGATTGCCCTAGTAGCGATGTTGCAATTAATGATATAGATATTAGTATAATTATTTTTTTCATCTGTACTTACTTTACATTATTTACTGAAACTTACACCTTCAACATGTTCTCCTATAAAAATACGAGCGAGATCACCTGTCTTGTAAAATCCTGGTTTCCCTGGCATATCATCCGAAATCACTTGTCCATTGATGTTTAAGTTTTCAAAATGGATATTTTTGATTTTTCGGTCTTCGTTGTATCCTATTATCATAGATACTTCGGCATTGTCGCCCGTGTAACTGATATTCTTGAACAGAACATTTTCTATTCCTATTCCTGGAGCTGCACAATATTTCTTATTATAGAATATCCGAAGGTTTAGCAGTTGTCCTTTTCTGAAGTTTTCGATACGGATATCTTCAAACGTAACGTCTCTTACCGTATTGTTGTCTCCAACATTAATTGCCAAACAGCCTTGATAATCGATCTGGGATTCGCGATGGTCTAAAATGTCAATGTTTTTATAATTCAAGTTTTCTAACACTTCTGGCTTATCCGCATTGCCGTGTATCCCAATAAATATTGGATGCGCAATATCTGCCCATAGAGTCGAATTTTGCATTGTTATGTTCTTGCATGCTCCCTCATAGCCCAATCGAGTTCCATAAACTGTTGTACAATCATCAGAGTTGCGACAAAATACGCCATCATGCAATACATTGTTACTTGCAAAGACATTCATACCATCTCCCCAACTATAGTAGCTAATACTTTTTACATTTCGGATAGTCACACTATCCGAACCTCCAGTAGAACACTGAGTTGCAAATATACCTTCTACTAATACGTTTTTAGAATTAGATATCTTGATACCATGTTTCACGGTATGGCATATCATACCACGTCCTAGGATCTTCACATTTTGGGCATTCTCTACAAGTAATCTACCTTTCAGTACAGCACCTCCAGCAAGGTATACTGTTTTATTCGATGGAATTTTAAACTCCTCTTCATCTATTTCATGTACACCGGTACCAAAATAAATGAGATTGGGATCATTCTGATTTATAACATACTCATCTATTGGATTAGCAAAAAGATGAAGATTGTGAAATATGTCACCATTTACCTCTATTGACAGATTTCTGGGACGATCTAGAATGAAGCTTATTGTATTGCCCTCTATCTGATGCTCTATATCGTAAGAGAGTGGACGTACTCGAGCTGTTGTAATAGGTTCTTTATTGTATACAATACGAACTTCTACTTTTCCTTGAAAATCGAAGGAAGCCATAGACGCTTCTTCCACATTGCGAATCAATCCCTTAGCAGCTTGTACTTTGACTAGATAAGATGGTACTTGTTGCCAATCTTTATCTGCCTGGCGTACACTTACTGTGAAATCACCATTAAGCATTGCTCCCTTAGGAGCTGGATATGTTACTAGCTTATTGTTAGCGCTGATAGGTAGCATGACCATTGTCAGTACAATCGTCACTATCAATCTAGTTAATATTGTCTTCTTCATACTTACCTATTTTACAAGATTTGATTTTTATTGTACTGCTTATATTTCTTTACATCCTCCTTGCTAGCTGGTAAAAAATGAATAGCATTTCCTCCACTAGGTTGTAGTTTGAATTTCAAAACAGATTTATCTGTTACTAGCAAGCGAGTAACTTTTACTTTAGTCTTTGTATCCACCTTGTCATCATCTGTATAGATATGAGCTATATACTTTCTGTTAGCATCTAGAAATGTAAGAGGAGTTACAATGTTTTTGGATTCATTGTTTCCTAAAGTACCTAAAAACCATTCTTCTTGGCTTCGACGAGCAATAGTCACAAACTCACCGATTTCCCCATCTATAATTTTAGTATCATCCCAAACTGTTTTTACATTGTCGAAGAACTCTATTTCAGGTTCATGTTGATATGCAGTTGGTTGGTCATACCAATATAGGAACTGTAGCGGACTATAGTAAACAGCTGCCATAGCAAGCTGATGCGCATGCGTGGTCTTGATACGTTTATCATAGTAGCAAATTGTATAATCTGCTGCACCTGCAATGAAGCGAGTAAATGGCAAGATGGTATTGTGAGTGGCATCTGGGAACTCTTCATTTCCTGCAATACCTTCTTGTGTTAGTAGATTAGGATAAGTACGACTGAAGCCCGTAGGGCGATACTCGTCATGAATGTCTACTAATATTTCATACTCTGCACATTTGCGCACAGCATCGTGTAACCATGTAGTCCATCGTTGATTCCCGATTTGTACAAAGCCAAATTTGATCCCTTTTATTCCCCATTTTTTATACAAAGGAAGAATCTCATCTAACTGTTGTAGTAAGGCTCGTTGATTAACATACACCCAGACTCCTATTCCTTTAGAAGCCGCATAATCAACCAGTGCTGGGATATCAAGATCTCTTTTTTCGGACACCCTAGTAGCATCTGAACTCATAAGCACTTCTGAGCCATACCAGCCTGCATCTAGATGCACATATTGTAGTTTCCTCTCTGCGGCAAAATCAACATACTTAAGTGCCGTAGCTTGGTTTAGTTGGGTAATTCTGATAACCTTACCTGGTTTAATCCACTCTGTATCTGCTATCTTATTTGCAGGATTGAGGTTAAGTATAATATCGTTATTCGCTATCAAATCTGTAGCTTTATTTGCAGCCATAATTACTCTCCATGGAGTAGAGTATGGCGTGATAACATCTGCACAGTCATAGAGTGATGATTGCAATGTGTTTTTGCCAACCAAGTTGTACTTCATACGTGTATAGTCCACCATCTCGGCTTCAGCCAAAACAACGTTTAGCCCATTTTCAAGTTTCAGTGTAAGAGGGCGCTCACTCTCGCCTTTCCAGTCTTCAAGAGGCAACAACTCGTAATGTGTTTGCGCCCAACGGGTATAATATGCTTGAGTTTTCTCAGCAAAAGAAAACTGAGTTTGTTCACCCACAATGTGTAAAAACAAGCCATTTGTAGCTTCGGGAAAGTGATAGCGAAATGCTATACCTTCATCGTAGGCACGCACAATTACGTTCATGTGGTAATAAGAGCGTTTGTCATAGCCATCCCCTTGTATCGGAGACCGGTTTGCTGTACCTTTTTGGAGTCTAAGGACTAACTCATTATAGTTTTCTTTTACCTGACTACGCTCTCCATAAACTGGTTTCCAAGATGTATCTACAACAGACCTATCTGAATCAACGAAAGTAAGATTTTCGCCCCATACTTTAGTCGTATCATTAGGTATAGCAAGAGCTGACTCGAAGAGTTGATTTTCAATCAACACACCTAGTTTGGACTCCTGTATTACTGTTTTGCCTTCAAACTGAAGTGAGTAATACATTTGTCTTGTACCATTACTAGCTTCTTTTTGATAAAATTCAAATGCATATTTCCCATCTGGCGAACTCAGCTGATGATAAGTGTTCTTTAATATATTTTGAGCATAAATACTGCTACAAACTAGGCTGAGCAATAAAAATAATCTTAATTTTCTTTTCATGGTTTTCTACTTATAATATTAATGAATAGAGCTCAATGAACTCATACTTCATCCTATCAGTCATTGTTTATATAAAAGGTTCTCTCTACAGCTTTTGCTGTTTGTACTTTTTCTCCCGCAGTTGATCCATATTGCCATGCAACAACTGTTACTGCTAAAGGGTACTTCGCCTTGGGAGGAATATTACCTATTATCAATTCGTTACCTACAAGTTCTACTGGTCCTACTTTTACGTAGTAGGATACTGGTAACTTACTATCTGCTGTGGCGTCAAGTTTCACTGTTTTTTGACGACTATTGATATCTTGTAACTCGGGAAAATTGATTTGTTGTATCCTTCCTTCAGTATTAGGATAAGGAACTTTTATGTTTAGTTGTTGCACCGAGCTTTTATACTTTTCATCACCTAAGTGATGTGCCAACAGCCAAATGTCGCCTGTGCGTTTAGGATTATCCAACCCCATCCGATAGAATTGAACTGTAAAGGTTGAATCGTTTACTTTCTTGACTGGACCATTAATTCTATCTATTTGTATTTTCTCCTTTGGCGAATGATCTGTTGTCATATGCTGACGCAACGAATCAGTAAAAGTGGCTGAAATATGAAAGTTTAATCCATCGGTTAAAGGCTCAAAATTTAAATGGTATTGACTGTGACTGTCTTTATAGAATGGTAACAGTTTTCCGTTCCTCTTCAATCCAATATACTGATACTTTTTACCACTAGACCTTGCATAGTATTTCTCGGTTTCCATAGCTGTCTCCTCGTCAAAGTACCAAAAAGCATCGTGTGGGTCGCCTCCATAGTTGATGTATTGGGATGCAGATGCTCGTTGCTTTCCATCAGAGTACCAGCGGTCTGCCAACCAACCTTCTGTTATATCTATGGATTTCATTCCATGTTCACTGCCAGAGAGTCTATATTGCACCGCCTTCTTCAGAAAAAGACACATATAGTCCACAACGGCATCCGAAACATCGAAATGTCCGTGACCAGCATCGCACAGAAAAGATATAGTACTTTGAGGATACATCATCCTGAAAGCTAGTGCAGGATTTACCCTCGCTTCCCACCACTCATACTCTCCTTCAATCATTAGTCCAGGGATACCATCTATATTTCGGGTGCGACCCCATTCTAGATTATCACCTCCATATCCTGTAAGGTTCGTACGTGGGGCATCACCATGATAAGAAATAACAGCCAAAGTTCGTTCAGGATTCCAAGCTGCAAAATTCCAAGGAAAAGTCGCCATCGCTGAATGTCCTAAAGGTACCACAGGTACAGTATTCAACTCCGAATAGCCACTAAGTTCTGCTAGATCTGACATCATTGTATCAAAATACTTTTGGCTTCCTTTTTTCACATCCCATTGTTGATCGATTCCTGGTGTAAGCCAAACAATTGCAATACCCAATTCCGTCATCGTCTGTCTGAAAACAGGATGTTCAAATATAGTTTCCTCACACATATTATGTTGTCCAAACATGACTGCTTTGATATTGTTGCAGTTTGGGGGAATCCACAAATAGGCCTCAGGACTAGCATTGGTCTCAGGTGAAATATAATCCTTAAGCTTCACAGACCATTGCCATTCGGCAGCATACATACTGCTGAATAGAAATAAGCCCAGTAATAAGTTTATAATTCTCATATTTCTATCTTTACCTCTGATTTATATTCTCCATTTTTCGACTCAGAAGCCTAGACATGCTAAACTTCTGAATCTCAAAAATTACTCTTGTGTATACATTAATGTTCCAAAACCAAGTTGGTCATATCCTCCACTATTTGGTCCATAATTTCCACCTCCACCTTCGGGTCTCACTTGCTCAGCAAATTCCTTTACCCACTTCACTGGCACTTTTTTCACTTTAGCATAGTGATTGTAGATTAATTCCCATGATGGTCTAGCATCTCCTCTTGCAATGTTGGAAACAATGGTATGCGTTTCCCCATTACAATTCACATATTGTTTGAATGGCATATCTGCATCTGCAATTTTGCTTCCTTTAAGATTATATAGTGCAGCATATTCTCCCATAGCTAGCACTTTATTACTCTGATAGCCAAAGAAATCTACTCCTATATTATATGCCATCTGACAGTATGCCCCATATAGAGAAATGGTTAAAGCAGCGTGCCCTTGGTCACGTCCACTCTCTTGCCCTTGTCCTATTACTACACCCTCATAGGTATGTAGTGCTGGAATAGCATTATTGATAGAACCATTACCAGTACCTACTTTAAAGTAGTTGAGTGCATAGTTTATGATTTCCTTGTTGTCATTCAAGATGCCGATAGCCAATGCTGATGCCATATTACACATATCCCAATTTGCCCAATAATGTGTGATACATGCACCGTTGTGTCTATCTAAGAAATCTTTATTGAGTGGATAAAAAATATCAGTCATCCACTTTCTAAATCGATCAAACTCCTCTTTACTCCATCCATCATAGTCACGTAGTATCTCAGCAGCATTGGCAAATTGGTAGCCATAAATACCCGCTGCCAAAAACTTGTTAGAGTCTCCACTGATAGAAATACAAGTAGTAGCCCAAGCGTTCAATATTTTTACTGCTGCCTTGGCATATTTCTCATCACCACTTATCTTCCACCTCAAGCCCAACTGATAAGCTGCTGCTACATCATACATTGCTCTTGCGTAATTATCTTTTTCGGGTTCTTCGCGAGAACCACCTCCTCTAATAAGTTTTACTGTAGGATTAGCTGTATAGGTTTCTTGTGCTTTATCGTTTGCTATTAACACATCCCATCCATCAGCCCAGGGTTGTGTTCCTGCGGCTACTTTTTCCTTTACACGTTTGAAGTCAGCAGCAGTATGTAACATACTAGGGTGTGATATCTTAACATTAAAATCTTCTACGGGCATTGGCCATTCATCAATATCTGTAGTTCCATCTTTGATTTCACTACTACATCCCATCATAAAGATGGAATAAGCAAGACATGCTAATGCATATATAATTTTATTTTTCATAAGGCTATTTATGTTATTTCTAACTCTGTATAGTTTGCTGTACTAGAACAAACTATACAGAACTGATTATCTTAAAAAAGGTATTATTCGTTATCAACAAATGCTTTTAACTCTTCGAGAGTTTTGAATGATCTAACCCAGTATACTTCATAGCTATCCTTACTAGAAGCTTTAGGATAGTCAGCCATCACAAATTTGAATGTGGTAACCTCAACTGGGCTTGTCAACGAATATCTATAATCGGAGTTCCCAAATGGTTGCTGCATATCATAGTAATAGATAGCTGGCTTATTCCATTCCCAATCAGCACCATTTTTCACATAAATTGAGTAATTGTTATTTCCATTTCCTGTTGGCTGTTTGTATCTTCCATTATTAGTATCCATAGCAATACATCCATAGCGATTATTGTTAGGCTCTAAATTGCTTGCTGCTGTCATCTTCACAGCAAAGTATCTGTAAGTACCCACATTGAGAGCTGCCTTCTTTATCCCAGCATTGCTTGCTGCATACACAAAGTCTCCTCTATATTTCTCAGCATTTTGGTTACCAAATTTCACGACCATTTTACCCTTTTCGAAAGAGAAGGTAGCACCATTCTGCACTTCCCAAGGGAAGATTGTACCATCACTAAAGTCTTTTCTGAATAAACCTTCAGCTACAGTTATCATACCTTCAGCTGTTGCACCATTGGCTGTTGTAGCAGTAATCTTCACTGTTCCAATTTTATGAGTTGTAATATTTCCTTCGTTATCGATGGATGCAACGGTTCGATCGTTACTTTCCCACTTCACTGTAGCCGCTGTAGCATTGGCTGGCGTCAGTGTAAAATCAAGTACATGAGTTTCGTATAAAGCAAAATCTTGATTCAGAGCAATAGCTACTTCTGTTGCTGAAACTGCTTCCTTTACAGTTATATCTATACTTGCTTTCACCTTGCTTCTATCGTGCGTGTAGGCTGTGATGGTAGCAACACCGGCTGCTATACCTCGCACCACTCCATTTTCATCTACAGTTGCAATGGCTTCGTTGCTACTCTTCCAAGTCAGATAGTCATAGGTATGATTGGCGGGGAGTATATTGTAACTTAGTGGTAATGTTGCAGTCTGATAAACATCAGTTTCGTCATTTGTAAAAATGATATCCGTTGCCTTTACCACTTCTTTCAATACCTTTACGGGGATAGCTTTGACCGTCTCAGTAGCCCCAAAACCTATTGCTGGAGTAATACTGATGGTAGCTTCACCTATTGTTTTTGCACTTATTGTTCCATCTTGCGATACTGTAGCTACAGCTTCGTTAGACGACTTCCAAATGATTCCTTTGTCTTCAAGATTCACTGGTTTTACTGTCCATTGCATTGTAGAGTCCATACCTACACCTAGAAACAAGGTTGCGGATTTGAAATTATCGATTGTAATCTCGTCCATCAGTTCCACTTCTGGCATATCAGTCGTAAGATCTTTGTCACTATCGCAGGCTATGAAACCAACACTAGCTAAGCATACAAAAGCCGCACTTATATATAGTTTAATATTTCTCATGGTTTATCTTATCAATATTTATGTAATAATATTAGTTTCCCCAACCCGGATTTTGTCCCAATTTGGGATTCAAACGTATTTGATCGGCAGGAATAGGATATAAATAGTTTCGCTCTTCCCATTTGCGTCCAGTCTCTATTATCAAACAGCCATCAGCATTCTTATTATATGTAGGGTTAGGATATACCGTTTGGAATTCGGTTCCTTGCCATTTGATACCAATGAAATCCATAGGCATTTCTACCTCAGCTGTTTTCCAACGTTTAAGATCGTCTATGCGAAATCCCTCGTTGTAGAGTTCGATGGTACGTTCGCGACGTATCTCAGTACGCATATTCAATCCGTTTGCAGCTACTAAACTATTTGATAGCTTTGGCATAGACGGATTGATACGTTGCCTAACTAGGTTGAGAGAAATATCCAAGTCTCCATCTTCAATAGTATTATCTCTTTCGTAGATTGCTTCTGCATAGTTGAGCAGCACCTCAGCATAGCGAATAACTGGATAATCGTAACCCTCGAAATTTGTTGCTACTTTACGTTCTGTTCCCCACTTTTGGTTACCATATCCACTTCCTGAATTAGGAATATAATTAACAGTTCGAGCAGCAGCCAAATCAGCAGCGTCGCCAGTCCATGTAACACGCGATTTTTCATTGCCCCAAAAATTATCATGTGGACGTGCTAGAGTATTACGCATACGATTGTCACGATTAATCCACTCAGAATCTATTTTATCATACCCTTTGAACTGTGCCGACTTATCGATAGGTAAACCATCTTGGCAAAGATACATATTGACAAATTTGCGAGAAATCTGTTGTACATTCAGTAAACTTTCTACAGTTATATTTTTTCCAATGGGTGCTAATGCTTCGTCGTGACGACGGGAGAAGATATACTCTTTGTTAGAATTCTTTTGTAGACCTGCTGGGTTGGACTTAGTGTCCTCTAATATAAACATGTATTTTTGTGCTGTTTCTCCTAGGATAGCGGGTTTGAATAGTTCGAATTTGTTGCTTTCTATAACTTTTTTAGCGGCATCGGCTGCGATGTTTAATAGCTCTTTGCTTCTAACTTCATTGCCTCTAAATTTTTGCCAAGTTCCTTCAAATAGTGCTACTCGAGATAGGAATGCTAATGCTCCTTCGCTACCTATACGTCCGTTTTCGACAGAGGATGTAGATGGTAATTTAAGTACTGCATCTTTCAAATCAGCAATAATGAAATCTGCAACTTCGCTACGACTATTACGAGTAGTGTATAATTCGGGATCAGAAATACTCAGTGCCTTGTCGGTTACAATTACATCACCAAACAGTTGTAAAAGTTCAAAGTAACAATATGCACGAAAGAACTTAGCTTCGCCAACTGGTTGTGCAATATCGGAAGGATTACTATACGACTTCGCATTATTGAGTAATATATTTGTACGACGTATCCTCTTATATGCCTCATTGTAGTCACCATCCTTTTCTGTCAGCCCATTTGTACCCAATCGGAAAACATTGTTCTTGTCATTATTGTCTAACAAGATATCTGAACGTTTATCAGAATGTGGTGCATCATAAACACTGGTAGCAAAATCACGTGTCCATCCATAAAATTGGTTGGCAAATAACCTATAATCGTTTGGCGTTTTCCATAAATTTGTTTCTGCTAATTGATCTTGAGGATCAAGATTCAAGCATGAATGAAACATCATACCGAACAGAATTGCGATTATGAATTTATTATATTTTTTCATTGTATTCTATTTTTAAAATGTGACACTAGCTCCCACAGTTACACTTCTTGTAAATGGATAACGTTTAAGCCCGTTTTTGTTATCTCCTACTTTGCTTATAGCTTCGGGGTCCCATCCATCAGTCACTTTGGTATGCTCCCACAAGTCTGTACCTGTTAGATACAATCTAACCTTACTCAATGCTTTTGTTTTGGCAAGCCAAGCTTCTGGTAAAGTATATCCTAGTGTTATATTCTTGAGGCGGATGTATGATCCATCTTCGGCAGACCATGAAGACGGGAAGTAATTATATTTATTCAGATTGCCATTGTTTGTGTATTGAGGGTAACGTGCTCCCCTGTGTTCTGGACTCCAAACATCTCCAATAGATTGTGTCGTAGAATTTTGATATACAGCATACATTGGTATTTTCAGTACACCATCACGCATTATTGTACGTTTGGCAACTCCTTGAAAAACTGCAGATAGGTCAAAACCATTCCATTCTAATCCTGCATTGAATGAATATGATATTTTAGGATCATCTGTACCTAAGTACACAAGGTCGTCAACAGTTATAGCGCCGTCACCATTAATATCTTGGAACATATTGTCTCCTAAGCGTAAGCTTCCAATAGCATTGGCAATCAGTGGACTATTCCCTTTGTATTTTGCAACATATTTTTCAAGTTGCTCCTTGTTCTGTATTTTTCCTGCATAACGGAATCCAAATACAGAATTTAGAGGATAGCCCTCTCTGTCTGATCTAATACCTTCGCTGAGAGCAGGGTTACCTCCATTATTTACCAGCTCATTGTTAGCATAAGTATAATTAGCACCTATGTGATACTTTATAGGGCCTATTTTGTCAGACCACGTAAAACTACCTTCAAATCCATTAGCCTTAAATTCACCTTGATTATTGGTTGGCGATTCGTCTCCTAAAATAGAAGGATATGTGCTAGCGATAAGCATGTTGTTGTTGTTCTTCCAGAAATATTCTATTGTTCCATTTAGTCGTCCATTTAGGAAACCAAAGTCGAGCCCAATATTGTAATTGTGAATTTTTTCCCAAGTGCGACCTGAACTTACAAGTTTGCCATTTGTATTTATATAAGAAAGTTTTCCGTTGCCAACAAGAGCTCCTTTCTGAGGCTCAAAATTGTAAAGCTGCACACCATCGTATCTATCAATACCACTTTGATTCCCCACATTGCCATACGAGGCTCTAAGTTTAAGATTGTCGATATAGCCCTTTGTGTCTTTCATGAATGCTTCTTCAGAGATTCTCCATCCACCCGAAACACCCCAGAAGGTAGCCCAACGATTTTCGGGCTGAAACTTGGAAGAACCATCGTGCCTAACCATTCCCTCGAGTAGATATTTGGATTGGAAAGCATAATTTGCTCTACCGTAATACGACATCACTGCCTCGCGCCATTTGTTTGCTCCGTAAGACAATACTCCCGAACCGTTGATTACTTCTAGGCTAGGAAGAATGTCTCTGCTGTTGGTTGTTACGTAGTCATACTCTTTTAAGTTATATTGTGCACCTCCCATTAACTTCACTTCGTGATCTTTAGCAATAGTCTTACTCCACTCAAGGTAGCCTGACACGGAATAGAAATCGGTACGTGAAGACGATTTTTCGTAATAGCTGTCTGTTTGATTCGGAGCAGTTCTCACGATTCTGTTACCAGCATAGTTGTACCAATCTATTGATTTAGAAACTGCATCACGAGTTGCTGTGGACGTATTGTATCCTAGAGTGGCAACTGCCGTCAATTCTTTGGTAAGGTTGTAGCTGAATGTTTCACTGATATTTATAGCAGAGACTTTCAATTTATTCTCTCCCCCTAATTCAGCATACCAATTTGGTGCACCCCAAGTACCCCAAGCATATGGTTCGCCATCGATAGTAGAAGAGGGGAAACCTGGTTGTTGAACAGATGTTGCCAATGTAGACCCTACTTGAGTAGGTGCTACCTGATCTTGTCTGTTGTATGCTATAACTGATTGAAGAGTCAAAGCGTCAGTCAGCTTAAACGTATTAGATAAACGCAAATTATAGCGGTTATTATTATTCTCGCCCCATTTCAGGTTACTATCATCATACATATACCCTAATGACATACGGTAAGTCGACTTATCACCACCTCCCGAAACACTTAACTCGTGCTGAGTAGATGCAGCTGAGCCCCACATAATATCATTCCAATCGGTATCAAAAAACACATAGTCTGCCACATCTGAGAATGCTCCATTGATTGGGTTGAGCGAATGGTCAAGATCGATATAGTGACCTTGATATTTTTTTGCTAGTTTAGCATACTTCATCCATACATCCTCGTTTGTATATCCATCATTTGTACGTGCAGTAATCACTGCATCAGACCACTGCGAAAGACTCATCATTTCAGGAGACAATCCTACAAACTTTCCTGTGACTGAACCACTGTATTCAATTTTTGTTTTTCCAGCTTTGGCTTGTTTTGTTTGCACAAGTACTACTCCTCCTGCAGCCTTACTCCCGTATATTGCAGCAGAAGCATCTTTTAGGAAGTTGATAGATTCAATGTCTGATGGATTGAGCAAACGCAACTCATTCATACTCTCGTATTCTATTCCATCTATAATGACTAAGGGCTTGGAAGCATTTTTCGATACTGCTCCACGTAGCGTCATATCCCAACTTTCGTCTCCTGGAGCTGATGATGAACGAGTGATTATAACACCCGGAACTTGACCTTGTAGTGCCTGTAATGGGCTAGATAAAGCTCCTTTGTCTTCCAGAGTTTTGCTATCTACTACTGTAATCGCACCTGTTAGAGTTTCTTTTTTTTGGGTTCCATAACCTACCACTACTACCTCATCGAGTAGTTGAGTATCATCTTTCAGCACAACGTTGATGCTGCGCTGCGAGCCTACTTGTATCGTTTGTGTAACATAACCTAAGAAACGAACTTCGAGACGTGCTTTTGAATCTGCAATGTCTATTGCAAATTTACCATCTATATCTGTAGTTGTTCCTTGAGTAGTTCCAACAATCATAACAGTAGCTCCTATAATAGGTTCGCCACTTGGGTCTGCAACCACACCTGTTACTTTGTTTTTTTCTTGAAGAAGGTTGGAGATTCCTTTTTCTTCGGCATAAACATATCCATTGCTACAAATTGCTACCAATAAGGTAAAGCAAATTAATAAAATGGACTTCTTGAAAAGTCTCTTCATGATATTAGAATTAGTGAATTTAAATCAACATATATACATTGCAAATATATGATGATAAAAAGATAGAGGATAGGACGATTTATCCCAAAAGTATGGTTCATTTGTCCCATTTCTCATTAAGGGACAAAAAAACGCCCCTTAATTTCAATGCATTACACATCAAACAAGATTTATTCAGAAAGTTCTGCTCGATATTGCGTTGGAGTTTTTCCAAATTGTTCCTTGAAATATTTATTGAAATACTTTATCGAATTGAAACCTACAATATCGGATATTTCTGAAATATTACACGAAGTATCTCTCAATAATTGTGCTGCACGTTTCAATCGTACAGAACGAATAAAATCATTGGGTGTAACACCAACTATTGACTCAAATTTTCTATACAGTTGAGTTCTACTCATTGCCAAATCGGAGCTTAGTTGATTGACTGAGTAATTAGGGTTGTCTATATTCTGCTCTACATACTCTACTGCCTTTTTTACTAGTTCTTCGTCGAGTGACGAGATGGTGATAGTAGAAGGAGAAATCTCAATAGCTGTATTAAAAAATTCCTTTCGTTTTTCTTGTTGTTCGAATAACATCTCAATTCTGGCTAGTAATACCTCAAAATTGAAAGGTTTGGAAATATAGGAATCAGCTCCAGCTTTGTAGCTATCTATACGGGTTTCGTCAGACAAGCGGGCAGTGAGTAAAATAAATGGAATATGTGAGGTGTGGATATTGTTCTTTACACGGTTACATAATTCAAGTCCGTCAAGTAAAGGCATCATCAGATCAGAGATAATCAGATCTGGAGATTTGTCTAGAGCAACTTTCTCTCCTTGTACACCATCATTTGCCTTCAGTATATTAAATTGACTACTCAGCTCTTCTACCAAGAAACTTTGCAGTTCGATGTTATCTTCCACAACAAGCAGAGTTTTTCGCTCTTTATACTTTTGCGAGGGCTGTTCTACATGCGGAGTTTCTTGTCTTTCTAGACTTTCCACTTCTTCATCTACAATATCTGTTGGGATGGCGAATGTAAAAGTTGTTCCCACATTTGGCTCACTCTCTACATAGATTTTCCCTCCATGTAGTAACACATATTCTTTCACCAGATGCAAACCTATACCTGATCCCGTACTTGTCAGATTATTCTCGCCAGCTTGGTAAAAGCGATCAAATATCAATTCCAAGTTACTCTTATCAATACCACAACCTGAATCAGAGATTTGAACAGATACATATTCTCTATTATTTATGCTTTCGAGTTGTATAGTAGTAGAAATTAAACCACAATCGGGTGTAAACTTGAGAGCATTGGAATATAAATTATTGAATACCTTATGCATCTTTTGTTTGTCAAATTGTATGTACAGTTCAGATGGTTCACTATCGAAGCTGAAGGTCATATTGCGGGACGTCGCCATCTCTTGGAAAGAGGTATGAATATACTTGGCAAAATCAACAAAGTTGTTCAGACTTGGCTTCATCTTTTCTCCACCCATTTCTACTTTTCTGAAATCGAGTAACTGATTTACCAAATTGAGCATATCATTTGCATTTTGATAGATTGCCTTTAATTTGCCTTTGAGAGGGTTTTCAACTTGCTGTATTAATGTATTTAAAGGAGTCATTATCAATGTGAGAGGAGTGCGGAATTCGTGACTAACATTGGTAAAAAAACGGAATTTCATTTGATCAAGTTCTTCCTTCTGCTTTAAACGTTTTTCTTCCTCTATTCTCTCCTGACGAGTAGTTCTTCGCTTATTCAGATATTTAACAAAAGCATAGGCAAGAAAAAAGAATACGACAACATAGAATATATATGCGTATATGGTGAACCAAAGAGGTGGAGTGATTTTGATAATCAATTCTGCAGGCACATCTCCCCAAAGTTTATCATTATTTGCTGTATAAACTGAAAACTTATATTCACCTGGTTGTAGCCCTGTATAGGTAGCTGCGCCTATATTTGCGCTCTTAATCTCACGCCACTCTTGATCATAGTTCTCCAACTTGTATTTGTAAAATGTGTGATGAGGATTAACATAGTTGAGACCAGCAAATTCGATAGAAATAAAGTTTTCATCGTAATTTAATGTGATTTCGGATGTGTTGTTAATGGGAGACTTTAAAATTGTATGCCCATTGTATTCTACATTGGGCTTTAAGATTCTGTCGAACAAATAGAAAGCTGTCAACACAGGTTTGTTCTGGCTTGCGTTATACTTGATTGTATTTGGATTGAACCAATTGACTCCATGATGTCCTCCAAAATAAAGGGTGCCATTGGTAGACTTGAGTGACGATCGATCATAGAACTTACCACTTTGCAGCCCGTCTTCAGTATCAAAATTGACCAACTCAAAACTGAGACTTCCATCTGATACTGTTTGTTTCTCTATCTTACTTATTCCACTTACAGTAGAGATCCAGTAGATATTATTTTCGTCTTGTTCGATAGATGAGACTGAATTGTTAGGTAGCCCGTCGTTGATATCAATCATATAGACAGTCTTCTTTTGCTCGTCCCAGATGCGTAGACCTTGATCTGTCCCAAACCATTCTAAGCCTTCTGAATCTTTATAAAAACAGTAATATCGAGTATTGACTCCTGCAAATTTAGGGTTATTTGCATCATCTATTTCAGGAACAAAAATAGTGTCCTCATGACTGTTGTAATAATAAATACCATTTTCTCCATATACTGCAAAAGTAGTATTGTCTATGGGATAGAAACCATAATCTAACTTATGAGAATTGACTTTAGGATGCCTATCCTTCAACATGGATATTTTTCCTGTAATCAAATCCAATTCGCCAATACCCTCATTAGATACACTCACCCAAAATCGCCCATCCGTATCTTCGAATATGGCTCTGGAAATATTCTGATTAGGATATAATTCCATATTAGCCTTAGTTCTATTGTAGTTTTTTACATTTTGTCCGTCAATACAATAGAACCCATTAAGATAAGTACCAACCCATAAGCGTTTTTTACTATCACGATAAAGAGATAAACACAACTCATTGGACAGGATACCGGCAAATGCCTTAGAGACTTCGCCTGTTGATGGTCGATATCGCATAAGTCCATAGTTGGTAGTTCCTATTAGGATATCTCCATTATTATCTTCGAGCAAAGATCTTACCGACTCATTGGTGATGAGGGTTTTATTTTGTACACTTTGAATGAGACCAAACTTATACATTGTAGGGTTATAGTAGCACATCCCTTGCCAAATGGTTCCTATCCAAAGTCCTCCGTTACTGTCTGCATATATACATTGGATATCATTGTTAAGAATACCACCATTGCTCAGCCTTAAGCCTGGAATGACTTCTACTTTTTTGCTTTTAGCATCTATTTTTCTTAGCCCAGACCAAGAAGTACCCACCCAAACGTTGCCTTCTTTGTCCAAATCCATAGACGTAAAAAAATTGGATACTCCCTTGATAGTGGCTATCTCTTCCCATTTACCTTCGATACGATTGTAGAAGCACACTGCATTGTTGTGCATAAGCCACAAATCGCCAGTGGATGTTGGTATAATATTTAAACGATTGGTGGCACTCGTTATCTTATCTGTAAAGTAAGAATCTAGGAGTGTGAATTCCTTGGACGCACTGTCCCAACAACGTATTACACCTTTAGAATAAACAATGTAGTATAGGTTTTTATATTGTGCAAGCTCATAGGGTGTACCATATGTATCAGCAGACTCTCTTCCATCATCTACAACGGTCAATTGTTTGTTTTGGATGTCGTAGAGTTGCAAACTATTGTTTTCAGTCAGGAACCAGTAATTCTTAGTTTGATCGATGAATAAATTACTCAACTTTTTATCGACTCCCAAATCCATCAAGAGGCTATCAACATTGTAGATATAATTATTGGTGTTGAAATCAAAGACAGATAAGTATCCAGGAGATTTCATCCACATTCGTCCCTCGGAATCATGATATTCCTTGAAAATCTGATATTTATTGAAACTCCACTTATAATCTCTTGTTCGATCTTGATAGTAGTGTTCAAAGTTGGCTCCATTGTAAACTGTAACATTAGAGACTGTGCGAATGACTAAGTGGCTATCATCCGTCATTGTGAAATTACGTATTTGATTATCAGATAAGCCGTCCATAATATCCCAATGTCGAAATGTATATTGCCCGCAAAGGGAATAAGAGGTCAATAAAAATAGGCAAATTAAAATACTACGGACATATCTTAAATTCATACTTATAAGGTTATTTGTCAACTACAGATTCTGAGAAGATATAAGGTGCAAATATAATTAGTTTACAGAACTATCTGCTATTATACCTAAATTGATCCTTATTATCTACATAGGTATAGGTAATTGGGGAGATATTATTTTGGTTATTACATTCTTTTGTATCTCAAATATAGTTAAATTGGTAAGGCTGTCTGCAACGAGTAGACAGCCCTATTTATAACATTTAATAGAAATATTTATCTTTGATATTCCCTATTAGGAAGTTTTTCTATAGTTCTCTGAATCTTGAGTTGTGTAAAATCGAAAAAAAACGATTGTTGAAAAAGAAACTTTTATATCTTTACTCAAAATAAGTTGCTCTTTAATAATAATGAGAAAATTAAGCATATCTAAGAACCAAGCTAGTTTCTAAATCGTTACCTATTCAAAAGCCAATAGAACATAATCGTTTGATTAATAGCTAATAAAACATTTTCTTATGTTTCGCGCAATACGAGCCGAAATGGAGTATAAATGGGGACAACCCGAAGATGCTGCGCAAATGACTTGGCGAAACCAACGTGGCGAGCTTTTCTTTGTGTTGCCAATGATAAAATACGGGAATATAGTTTTAACACCTAACCATCGAGAGGGTGGGAAGATAATGGAGCTAGTCTCTATCACGACCCCATTGTGCCGCCTCCACATCAATATTTAGCCTATTATTTATACCTCAAATATGGCTTCAAGGCAGATGCTGTGGCGCATCTCGGAACACACGGAACGCATGAGTGGCTACCAGGAAAAGAAGCGGGACTCAATCGCGACGACTATCCTGAGGCGCTTATTATGGATGTTCCCAATATCTATCCTTACATTGTGGACGACGTGGGCGAAGGCTTGCAAGCCAAACGACGAGGGCAAGCTGTGGTTGTAGATCACATGACTCCACCATTCGATAAGGCATCGTTGAACCCCGAGTTGAGGGAAGTGAAAAATGCAATTTCTAAATTGCACGACCAAAGGAGCAAAAGCCCTATGGCTACTAAAATTCTTTTCGATGATTTGCGATTGAAAATAGACTCTTTGGGAATATTAAAAGATTTGAGTTTGGATAGTATTACCATTCACAATCTCGAACTTGTGGACGATTATATTAGAGAGATAGAAGAAAAGCAAACCCCTTTTGGCTTGCATACTTTTGGGGTATCGCCTACCGACAGATATATTGAATCTACTGCCGATGCCATCATGTCTATGAAAACGGATTTGTTGGCTGATGAAGCCACATTGTTCAGAGAAGAGGTGTTGATGAATTTGAAGAAATCGGGAGGCGAAGAGCTCAATTCATTTATAAATGGACTGAATGGAAAATACATAAGAGCAGGTACAGGAAACGACCCCATCAGAAATCCGAGTTCGCTACCTACGGGCAAAAACTTTTTTGCTTTCGACCCTCGACTTATTCCATCAAGAGCAACATACGATTTTGGAGAAAAATTGGCTGAAGAATTGATTGTCAAATACAAGTCGGACAACCAAGGGGAGTATCCATCCAAAGTGACTATAAATCTCTGGACAGTAGAATGTATCCGCAACGAGGGCACAATGGAGGCACAAGCGCTCAACCTTTTAGGCGTAAGACCCATTTACAATAGTTCCGATCAGGTAGTAGACCTAGAGCTTATTCCTAAAGAGGAACTGAAACGTCCACGAGTAGATGTTGTGTTCACACCATCAGGCTTGTATCGAGATATTTTTCCCGAACTGATGGCATTGCTAGATAAGGCAGTCTCACTTGCCAGAACGGCTCAGGAGGAAGATAATTTTGTTCGGCAACACATCTTGGAGTCAGAAGACAAACTGAAACAAATGGGCGTGGCAAGCGATTCTCTAGCCCATCGCATAGCTTCCGTACGCTTGTTTACCAGTCCATCAGGATCATACGGAACAGGCATAAGTGGAACTGTGGAGGCATCGGGTACATGGGACAATGAGGAGGATGTAGCCGAAATCTATTTCAACAGAATGGGCTATCTATATGGTCAAGGCTTTTGGGGCACAAAGGTGGAAGATGAGTATACAGATTTGCCCAAAGATTTTTCGAAAAATGTATTCAAAAATACTTTGTCGGGTACTAAGGTGGCTTTGCATAGTCGCTCGTCCAACCTATATGCTCTGCTAGATAATGACGATATGTTTGAATATCTAGGTGCTGCTGGCATGGCTATACGCACACTTGATGGCAAATCGCCAACGGTGATGTTGACCAATCTTATAGACCCTAAAGCTCCGATGCAAGAATCACTAGAGAAGTTCCTAGGACGAGAACTCAAAACACGTTACCTCAACCCTAAGTGGATAGACGAAATGATAAATGAGGGTTATGCAGGAGCTCGTTTTATCAACAAAATGATTTTCAATCTTTGGGGCTGGGAAGCTACTATGCCCGAAGCTGTGAGCGACAATGATTGGAATCAGGTGTGTGAAACATACATAGAAGATAAATATGCGTTGAATATCAAAGAGCGATTCAAAGCTAGTGGAAACTTATTTGCCTATCAGTCTATGCTGTCCAGAATGTTGGAAACGGTGCGAAAGGGAAATTGGAAAGCTGATGACAAAACGGTGAATACCATGCTGCTCCAATTCAACGAAACCATCAAGGAAGTGGGACTAGCCTGCAACATGAATGTTTGCAACAATGAACCTCTGATAGACTACATATCCAATAAGATAGCAGAAATGCCCTCTTTGACTGAGGATGAAAAATCGCGCTACGAGTCGGAGCTTCAAAAACTTCGTCAACAAGGTGCAGAAGAAGGCAAAGGCAATGATTTGGAAAATGGACAATCGCCATGGATGAAATCGGCTGTGAAGAATATCAATTTGCAGATGAGTAAATAAGCTACAAGGTAGAATTTGTTTAAATTAAAAAACCTAGTGAGGATTATGATATTCTCACTAGGTTTTTTATTGTTTATACCTTAATACAATCTAATACCTTATAAGCTCGGAATCACCTGTATGATGCTTCCATCTTCGGCAAACTCCATTCTATCCATACATACTTCGCGATGGAAACCTCCCGCTCCATTAGGCATATTCATGCCGTCGGGTCTGTGGATACGGTGATATACAATATGCCATTCGTCGGTTTCTGGCACTTGCAATACCGAGTTGTGCCCTGCTCCGTAGATGCCTCTAACATCGTCTCGCATGATTACAATATTGTTTTCGGGAATAGTTAATTCTCCTAGTGGCGACTTTGCCGTAGCATAACGCACCTTGTAGTTAGGGCTACGGGTATCGTCCTCAGACCAAAGGAAATAGTAGAGTCCTTTGCGATAGAAAACATACACAGCCTCTCTGAAAGTATTGTCGGGAGTCATCACTTTTACCGTATTTTTCTTTAGCGAAATCATGTCTTTATTTAGCTCTGCACCAGCCATATAGCCATTGCCCCAGTAGAGGTAGCTTTTGCCCGTTTTAGGATCGGTGAATACATCGGGGTCTATTTGTTGTCCTCCCGTAATTCCTTTGGGGTAGAAGTCAACAAGAGGTTTGCCCGAATCCTTGAAAGGACCAGTGGGTTCGTCCGATACAGCTACACCAATTTTTTTAGGCTCGCCTTCTTTTCCTCCACTAAAATAGTAGTAATATTTGTATTGATTCTTTCCCGTTTTTTTCTCAATAATACATGGCGCCCATGCGTTTCCATCTGCCCACGATAGGTCTTTTTTGTGATCAAGAATCACACCTTCATCTTTCCAATCTTTGAGGTTGTCAGACGAAAATGTTTTGAAATACCATCCTCCCCATCCATCAAAGCCATCGCTAGTGGGATAGAGGTAATATTTGCCTGTTTTTTCGGCATATAGAATTTCGGGGTCGGCATAGAATCCAGCAATAATTGGGTTTTTGCTTGTTGGCATTTCAAAACCACTTGGCACTCCCCATTTGTCAGTTATGGCTTTCATTTCCCAACGGGTGATAGGAATAACCGAACCATGACGAGGATGAAAATCCATGCTGATTTCCTGATCCACCACTTTAAATACATCTAAGTCCTTGCTTTCGCAAAACTGATATTTTCCTTTCATATACACGTCGTACATCAAAATGTAGGTGTCGCTATTGGTCAACCTAAAAAGGCTCGAACCTTCTACTGCATCTCTCGTTTGTTGTTTATATCCAGGTTGTTCTATCCATTTGCCCGATGCTAGGTTATCTGTAATGGCTAGTTTGATGCCATTGCCATCTCCTTCGGTTTTGTAGAACATATGGTATAGTCCATTTTTGTTCACAATATCGCCATCTATACACGAGCCACCATTCTTGGGAAAGAAAAGCTGTTTGGGCTCTCCCACCAAGTCCGTAAAGTCATCGTTGGCATAGGCATAGTAAATAATGTCTCTGCCTGCGCCATGTTGCATAGACCAGTAAACCATGTATTTGCCCACTTCTGCATCGTAGATAGTTTGTGGTGCCCACACTCTTTTCAGGTTTTCTTGTCCCTTATATTTTTGTTGAATGTTGATATTCGATGCTGTCCAGTTTACAAGGTCGGTAGATTTGAGGAGGGTCATTGCACGATTGGAGTCCCAGCCTTTGGATGAGGTCATGTCTGTAACCACCATGTAGAAAGTTTTGCCATCCTCGCAGCGCAAAATATGTGGGTCGCGTACACCACCCGTCGCACTAATCTCTTTGGAGTCTATGATGGGTTGGTTGTTGTTGAGCGCTCTATAATTATATCCATCGCGGCTGATGGCATAGCAGATAGCCTCGTCTTTTACGTCGTTGCCTTTGAAATAGGTAAATAAATAGCCCACAAAATCTTTTTCGGCAGGGCCATTTTTATACTGGCTTTGCACCGATAATGCGATGCAAAGTAGTAGTGCCATTGTCAATTTAATTCTTTTCATTTTTCTCATAAAGTATTTAGAGTTTAACAATCATTTTTTTTCTAAAAAACAAAAAATACATTGGTGTGATGTTTACTACAATCAGCAAAATTAGTTCAAAAACAATTCACAGAGGGGGTAAAAATCGTGCAGAAAGGTTTATAAACTTGTCAGAATTACATCCATTGCCCCTCGTGAGGCTATTGTAGCTCATATTCTTCAAGTTTGAGGAATTTATAATCTGAAAAGATAGATGTGTTAATTTTTGTATGCAAGAAAGGGGTGTGTAGACCTCCTTATACTGGATCTGAGTGCCATTCTCCTCCTCTCAAAGCCATTGATAGATGGTGTTAAATGACTGGGGCGAAAGTCATATCTTAGGCAGTTTCTCCGTTTCTATCGTCGAAATAAGAGCTTGACCTTTATTTCGATTCAAGTGAATGATTTTTGAACATCCCTGAATATTGCTTTCAGTAGGTTTGTAACACTATTTAGTGAATGAGGGTATATTCTCTAAATAAAAGTTAACCCATTTTTAGAAATTAAAAAAATCATGTATCTATGGAAAAACACAACTATTTGATAAAAGAGTCAAGAGGGAGCTCATCCAAATGGATAGCTCTATACTTGTTACTCTTTTTAGTATTTGGTTCTAATGCCGCTTTTGCTCAAAACCACTCTGTAACAGGAGTTGTGAAAGAGGCTGGCAGTAATGAGCCATTGATTGGTGTCACTGTATCGGTAAAGGATAGTCCAAATGTGGGCACAATGACCGATATGGATGGTAGATTTAACCTGAAGGGAGTAAATCCTAAAGCAAGCTTAGTGTTTTCATATATTGGTTTCGACGAACAAGTTGTAGCCATTGCAGGACGTTCTGTAATAGATATTGAGATGAGCGAAAATGCTATTCAATTGGGCGAAGTGCAAGTAGTTGCATATGGGGTGCAAAAGAAAGTTACCGTTACGGGAGCCTTGTCTTCTATGTCGGGCGACGACCTTCTGAAAACACCTACGGGTTCTATAACCAATGCCTTGGCTGGTAAAATGACAGGAGTAAGTTCTATTCAGTATTCGGGAGAGCCAGGAGCCGATATGGCAGAAATATTTATTAGAGGAGTTACCACTACCAACAACGGCACACCACTAATACAAGTGGATGGTGTGGAAAGAGATTTTTCGCAAATAGACCCCAACGAAATAGAAAACATCACCATATTGAAGGATGCCTCGGCAACCGCAGTATTTGGGGTGAGAGGTGCCAATGGTGTAATCTTGGTAACTACTAAAAGAGGGTCGGAGGGAAGAGCTAAAATAACTGCGTCAACTTCTTTTGGTGTCAATATTCCTACTCGCTTGGTAGATTTTGCCAATAGCTACCAATACGCTACTTATTATAATGAGGCACAGCGCAATGATGGTATTGCGGAAAGTCAATTGCGATTCTCACCCGAAGCTTTGGCAGCATTCAGAGATCATACCGACCCTATACTTTATCCTGATATGGATTGGATGGACTACATTCTCAAGAGTTCGTCTTTTCAATCTCAACACAACCTCAATATTTCGGGAGGAACAGATAGAATTAAATATTTTATCTCGGTAGGAATGTTTGATCAAGATGGTTTGTTCAAAACATTTGCAGGAGACGAAAACTCTAAATATAGTTATAGGAGATATAACTATCGTTCTAATATCGACTTCGATATCACAAAATCTACAACACTATCGCTCAATGTGGGTGGAAGAGTAGAAGATAAACATACACCTATCTCTAAAGAAGACCAAGGACAATTGTTCCGCCACTTATATTGGGCAACTCCATTTGGTGGGGCTGGAATTGTAAATGGCGATCGTATAGTTGCATCCAAAGATATTTTTGGAGACAAAACAGGTATAGATGGTCTAGAGCCATTTTATGGAAGAGGATATAGAAAGAGGTTAGGAAATAATTTAGATATCGACTTGTCGCTAAATCAGAAACTAGACTTCTTGACTAAGGGATTGGTATTTAGAGTAAAAGGCTCCTACAATACTTATTATGACCAAACAAAAGAGCGTGCAAGTTCTAAAGCAGTTTATAGTCCACGCCTCAATAATTTGGCGAATCCTTCGGATGGTTATGTTTTAGAATTGAAGCAAGAAGAAGGACGTTTGGGCTATGGAGAGTGGCATGGCAATTCTCGTAACTGGTATTTCGAAACTAGTATGGGCTACAACAGAAGCTTTGAAGAGCATACCTTAGGGGCTCTCTTACTTTACAATCAATCTAAGAGATATTATCCAGCCAAATATACAGATATTCCTACAGGTTATGTTGGTTTAGTGGGACGTGTGTCGTATGACTATAAACAAAAATATATGGCAGAGTTCAATGCAGGATACAATGGTTCTGAGAACTTTAGATCGGGCAAGCGCTATGGATTTTTTCCAGCAGGATCTGTGGGATGGGTAGTAACAGGCGAGGACTTTATGAAGAGTCTCGATGTTGTTTCGCATCTCAAGGTAAGAGCATCATGGGGATTGGTAGGTAATGATAGATATGGAGACGAACGATTTATGTATCTGTCAGATTCTTACGCATTTGGTGGAGGATATAACTTCGGAACCAATGTAGGTAGCAACAAACCAGGTGCTTATGAAATGAAGAAAAACGACCCGAATGTGACTTGGGAAACTGCCTTTAAACAAAACTATGGAATAGATCTTTATTTCTTAGCCGACCGCCTGAAACTGAATGCAGATATGTTTTGGGAGCACCGTAAAGATATTTTAGTGCAACCACAAACCATTCCTGGCATCATCGGCATTGGACTTCCTGTAATGAATAATGGGATTGTAGATAGCCGTGGTTATGAATTGCAAGTGGGCTGGGCCGACAAAATTACGGATGATATGCGTTATTGGGTGAGTACTAATATGTCTTTTGCTCGTAACGAAATCATTGAGATGAATGAAGTGAGACAAAGCGAATCTTATTTGCAACGCACAGGGCATACCGTAGGGCAACCATTTCTCCGAAAATTCTGGGGCTTCTATGATGAAACGGCTAACGAAAGATACAAGGCACAATACGGACACGATATTGCAGAACACTCGGGAGCAGTACTGAAACCTGGAGACGCTGTGTATGTGGACTTGAACAACGATGGAGTGATAGACGAAAAAGATGAAATGGCATTAGGCTACACCAATCTTCCACGATATACAGCTGGCTTGAATTTAGGATTTCAATACAAAGGTTTCGACATCAGTATGCAATGGACTGGAGCATGGAATAGTTCTAGAATTTTGCAAGAAACATTTAGAGACCCTATGGGCGAAACAGCTGATAGAGGGCTAGTACTCACACACTATGAGGATAGATGGACTCCCGAAACAGCATCTTCGGCACGATGGCCAAGAGCATCCATGGAGGGACGAAAAAATAATACAGCCAACTCAGACCTCTACTTAGTAGATGCTAGTTACCTCCGCCTCAAGAGCGTAGAACTAGGATATTCATTTGATATGCCATTTATGGAAAAAGCAAAAATATCGTCACTTCGCCTCTATATTAGTGGATACAACTTGTTGACCTTCGATTCATTCAAATTTGGAGATCCTGAGTCACGTACAAGCGATAGACCAAACTATCCGTTGACAAGGGTTATAAATTTTGGATTGAAAATCGGTTTTTAAGAACAACTAATACAATATGAAAATGAAAAAGATAAAAATATATATAGCCTCATTCCTTATAGGCATCTCGTCTTTTTATTCATGCGTAGACGATGTGAATTTTGGCGATAGCTTTTTGGAAAAAGAGCCTGGCGTGGATGTTACCATAGATGTAATATTTAGCGATGCCGAAAGTGCAAGACGTTTTTTGTGGGATAATTACAGCAGAATGTACTACGCCTTGCCTACCTACTGGAATGCCTTGGACGACAAAATGAATATGGGAATGTTTGAAGCCCTATCAGATGCATTCCATAGCCACCTAGAGTGGGATGGTGTAAACCGCTTATACTATTCGGGGGCATACAATGCAGGACACGAAAACTCGGGTGGACATGGACGTTTTTCGTTTACACGAGAAAACACATGGGAAGCCGTGAGAGCTAGTTGGGTATTTATCGAAAACGTAGATAGAGTTCCCAATATGGACGATGAAGAAAAAGCAAGACTGAAGGCAGAGGCAAAAGTGATTGTTGCATCTCGCTACTTCGATATGTTTCGTCATTTTGGAGGTTTGCCAATTGTAGATCATGCTTTCCCTATCACTACCAATCCCGCCGATTACTATACCGAGCGTGCAACAGTAGAGGCAACTACCAATTTTATGATAAAGTTGTTAGATGAGGCTGCAAAAGATTTGCCATGGTCGCTACCCGAAGACGAAATTGCTAACTGGGACGGACGTTTTACTGAGGCATCGGCATTGGGACTCAAAACCTCTATTCTTCTTTTTGCTGCTAGTCCGTTGTTCAACGACGATGTACCTTACAGTACAGAATCTCCGCAAGATGCGGTTACCAATCATCATGTATGGACAGGTGGCTACAAGTCGGAGATGTGGACAGAGGCATTGAAAGCGTGTGAAGATTTTTTCAAAAAAGTACAATCCAATGGTATCTACGAACTAAATCAAGCAAGTGGCACATCGGTAAACAACTACCGAGAGGCTTATCAAAATGCCTACTTCAAACGTGGTAGTGGAGGCGACAATCCAGAATTGCTAATCTCTACTCGCAAGCGCTACACCTATGGAAGCAATGGGCAATGGGACTACTATTTTCCGCAGTCAACTACACAAGGAGCATTCACGCCTACACAAGAGTTTGTAGAAATGTTTCCGATGAGCGACGGAACTCCTTTTAGTTGGGATAATCCAGAACATGTAAAAAATATGTTTTCGGAAAGAGACCCTCGTTTGTTCGAAAATATTTTAGTTAATAATGCTGATTTCCAAGGACGTCAAGCAGAGCTTTGGGTAGGAGGTAGAGAGGCACGAGACAACTCGGCAAAAGAAGTGTCGGAGTATGCAACAGGATATGGTCTCTACAAATTTATTCTAGACAAAAGTAAGAATATCAATAAACCTACACTATGGCCCTATTTGAGAATGGCAGAAGTGCATCTCAACTATGCCGAAGCCTTGATGGTGGCTGGGCGAACGCAAGAGGCAATAGCTCAGGTAGATCTTGTGCGTGCACGAGTGGGAATGAAGGGATTGAAAGAGTCTAACCCAAATTTGAACATGAATGACTCTAAAGTTTTGTTAGAAGAAATATTGAGAGAAAGAGCCTGCGAACTAGGATTTGAGGACGTAAGATTCTTTGACCTCATAAGACATAAACGTGCCCAAGATTTTAAAAAAGTATTGCACGGACTACGCATCTACAGAGCAGATGGTATCAACGACTCGTGGTCGGATAAACCTGCTGCCGACAGAGGGCCACGTCCTACGGAGTTCAAATATGAAGTGTTTGAGCTAAGTAACTCTAAAAGAATATGGTGGACAAACTTCAGTACCAAATGGTATTTGACAGCCTTTGCACCTAATGAAATCCACAAAGATTATGGTCTAACGCAAAATCCTGGTTGGTGATGAGAAAGAGAATAAATTTTAACCTTAGAAAATTCAAGATGAGAAATAAAATAGTAGCATTCATTGTTTTAGCAACCTCCTTTTCGGGCTTTGTGCACGCACAAGACAAAATAAAAGGTAAGGTGCTAGACAGATGGAATCAACCCATATCTGGAGCTCAGGTGTCTGTTGTTGACAATCCTTTGGTGAAAACAACAACTGCACGAGACGGAGCTTTTGATATTGATAATGTGGGAGCAACTAAAATAATAGTTGACATACCCGAAAGAGGACAGCAAGTAGTAGATATCACAAATTCTAATCTTCAGGAACTAGAAATCGTGATGGCCTACGAGTCTGAGTCTGTAAATAGGGGCTTTGGTATCAAGCAAACTGTTGCCGAATCTACAGCCGCAATTTCCAAAGCAGAGGCAAAAGATATTAATAAGCGTTCGGCATTTAACCTAGCAAACTCCTTGTTCGGCAATGCGCTAGGTCTAACCTCGCTACAGAAATCGGGAGCAAAGTGGGAAGAATATCCTGCATTCTCTATCAGAGGTATCAAAACCTTGGCGAGCAACGATGTGCTTATTCTAGTTGACGGTTTTGAACGCCCTATCGACAATATTACGATAGAGGAAGTAGAGTCGGTATCTATTCTTAGAGATGCTGCGGCAGTAGCATTGTATGGTTTTAGAGGAGTAAATGGTGTGATAGCTGTGGAAACAAAAAGAGGGAAATACAACTCTCGTGAAATTAATGTCAACTTCGACCATGGTTTTACAAGACAGCGTTCTACACCCAATTTTGCAGATTCATATACCTATGCCAAAGCATTGAATGAGGCGTTACTAAATGATGGAAAATCTCCACGATACAATCAAAACGAATTGGCTGCTTTCAGAGATCAAACTCATCCATACCTTTATCCTAATGTAGATTGGTTTGGCGAAACATTCCGCAATCATGGAGTTTCGGATATCTACAATATCAACTTCAGAGGGGGAGGTTCTAAAATGAGATACTACACTATGCTCAATCTCGAAAACAATAGCGGTTTTATGAAAGAGCCTAGCCCCAAAACTAGTTATAAAACGCAAGAGGCTTATTCAAAAGCCAATTTGCGAATCAACTTGGACGTCGATATCACTCAAACAACAATTATGAAGGTAGGTTTGCTTGGTATTTTGGAAGAGTTTCGACGTCCAGGTTTGAATTCTGACAACCTAATGGATAAACTCTACACTGTGCCTTCGGCTGCCTATCCTGTGAAAACAGAAGATGGCATCTGGGGTGGAAACGCAACATGGGGAGCTAATATGAATCCTGTTGCTTTGGCTCATGCTAGAGGTTTTTCTAAAGGGCACAACAGAGCCTTGTATGCAGATATTGCATTGACTCAAAAACTCGATTTTTTGACAGATGGACTGAGCGCTACTGCTAGAGTAGGGTACGACAACTTGGCAAAATATTGGGAAGGTTCTATCAGAGATTATTTATTTGCAAGCGACGTGGCAGATATGTCAACAGGTGTGCCTACCAATATTGATAGATTCTCAGGAGGTAAATCGGGAGACGACGCAAGTTTCGACAGAAAGTTGGATAGCGAGTTGCGCCACTTCAATATGGTGGGAAGCATCGATTATCAAAATCGTTTTGGAGTGCACGGGCTCAACAGTTCATTCATCTATTCTTACGATAGAGCAGTGGCCAATGGACAGCATAATACACTCTTTAGACAAAATTTTGCTGGATATTTCCACTACGATTTCGACAGAAGATACATTGCCGAACTTAGCCTTGTGGCATCAGGATCCAACAGATTGGCAAAAGGAGGCAAATACGCATTTTCTCCAACGCTATCGGCTGCATGGGTACTTAGCAACGAAGATTTCTTCAAAGCATCATTCATCGATTTCCTTAAAGTGAGAGCATCTGCAGGTATTATTCATGCCGACAATATTCCTTATCAAAACTATTGGAATCAAGATTTTGGCGGTGGCGGAGGCTATCCAATTGACGATAACTTTGGCGGTGGCGGTGGTCTCGAAGAAGGACGACTTCCAGTATTGAATCCGCGAAAAGAGCGTGCAAAGAAGCTAAACTTTGGGGTAGATGTATCAGCTCTAAAAGGAATTGTGTTTACGGCAGATGCTTTTTATGAAAGACGAGACAATATTTTTGTGTCTTCTGATGGTGCTACTTCAGCCGTAATAGGTGGCAAAAGAGCTTATGTGAATGCTGGTATTGTAGATAGTTATGGTTTTGAAACAGGTTTAACTGTGGATAAAAAAGTAGGGCAAGTAGATGTTCATCTTGGAGGTAAGTTTACTCTTGCCAAAAATGAGATCAAAGAGCAACTCGAAGAAGCCAGAGCGCACGATTATCTACGTCGCACAGGGCATTCGGTGGGGCAGATATTTGGATTGCAGGCTATCGGATACTTTGTAGATCAGCACGATATTGCTAACAGTCCTACACAACAATTCTCGGAAGTGAAACCTGGTGATGTGAAGTATAAAGATCAAAATGGAGACGGTGTAATCAACAGCGACGATGAGGTGGCTATTGGCTACAATACGCAAGTGCCAGAGTTGTATTTCTCTTTCGATTTTGGAGTGGAGTGGAAAGGCTTTGGGCTATCTGCAACATTGCAAGGAGTGGGCAATTATAGCACCATGTTGAATACCAAAAGTGTGTACAAACCATTGGTAGACAACACAACAGTGTCTAATCACTATCTCGAAAACAGATGGACACCTGAAACTCCGTTTGCCAAGTATCCACGTCTGACTACTGAGAGTAATGAAAACAACTATCGTAACAATACTGTTTGGTTGGCAAATGCTTCGTACCTCAAATTAAGAAACTGCGAGGTGTATTATAAATTTCCAGTAGAAATGATTTCTAAGTTGAACATGAGTAATGCAAAACTGTATGTGAGAGGGGTAGACCTATTGACGTTTGACAAGTTGGATGTAGGAGATCCTGAAAATACAGGAGTGGGTTATCCACTAACCAAATCGGTGCATGTTGGTTTTGCGATTGGTTTCTAAACAAAAGATTTTGCTATAAATCGGTTTCAAAATCTATTGATTTTCAATAGAAGTAAATAGTTTTTTGGAACTCAAATAAAGATATTATGAGAATAAAAAATAAAATAATAATCCTTTGTCTATGCCTTGCATCCTTGGTTTCGTGCCAAGATGACTTGGACTACAATGAGTTTGTAACTTATGACAAAGAACAGATATTTTCGAGTTTTGGTAGAACAAAAGATTATGTAAATAATATATATTCGTACCTCGACTACGACTACGGAAACTTTGGTGGAGGAATGTTGGCATCTGCATCTGATGAAGCAGAATATGCCTGGACTTCTTCCAATGTGCACGACTTTTATAATGGCACATGGAGCCCTACCAATGCTAAGGCAGATGTATGGAACAACCATTATGCAGGAATCAGAGCTGCCAATTTCTTCTTAGAGGAATGTGCAGGAAGAACTTTCGACGATTTCAAAAACAACAAAGAATATGAGGACGAAATGACACGCTTCAATCGTTATCAGTACGAGGTGCGTTTCCTAAGAGCCTACCTTTACTTCAACCTTGTAAAGCATTTCAAAGATGTGCCTCTTGTACTCCAAGTGGTTTCGGAAGAAGAAGCAAATGCAGTTGCGCGTGAGTCTCATGCCGCAGTGCTCGACTTTGTAATAGCAGAATGTGATGCCATTTTCAAAGAGCTGCCTATTATCAGAAAGTCGCCATTCAAAGACCCCTTCAACGAAACTGGGCGTATAAGTGGTATGGCTGTAAAAGCGCTGAAAGCAAGAGTATTGCTCTATTATGCAAGCCCACTCTACAACTCAAATAATGATGCAGCACTTTGGCAAAGAGCCGCTTTAGCAAACAAAGAGGTTATTGACCTCAGTTTGGAAAACGGTATAGCTTTAGGAAAATATACTGATATCTGGGGAACGGATAGTTACAAGACTGCCGAAGGAATTTTTATGAGACGCATTGGCGACCTCAATGACCTTGAAGGCAGAAACTTTCCTATTGGTGTAGAGGGCGGAAGATCAGGGAATTGCCCTACTCAGACCTTGGTGGATGCTTATGGAATGAAATCTACAGGTTTGGCATGGGATGCCGCAGGTAGTGGCTACGATGCCAACAATCCGTATGCCAACAGAGACCCTCGTATGGCAATGACTATTGCAAAGAATGGAGATATTGGTTGGCCAGCCTACAATACCAATGCACTCGAAACCTTTGTTGGCGGCAGAAATGCAGCACCGCTTTCGGGAGCAACTCCAACAGGTTATTACCTCAAAAAACACTTAGACGGCACCGTAGATTTGCGTCCAGCTAGTTCAAATAGCAAACGCCACTCATGGGTAACATATCGTTTGGGCGAGTTTTATCTCAACTATGCTGAGGCTACTTACCAATACCTTGGTGGTGCAGATGCTACAAATGGAGACTTGACAATGTCGGCTCGTGAGGCAGTGAATATAATTCGCAATCGAACAGGTGTGGAGATGCCAAACTTGGTAGCGGGTATGTCTAATACCGATTTTGAGAAAGCATACATCAACGAAAGAATGGTAGAACTAGCATTTGAAGGACACCGCTTTTGGGATGTAAGACGTTGGAAAAGAGGTGAATTATTGAAAGAAATAACAAGAATGAAAATTACCAAAGACAATTCGGGAGCAATAACCTATGAACGTGAAAAGAAATTGAGATTGTGGGATGACAAAATGTATTTCTTTCCTATACCTGATGGTGAACGTAGAAAAAATACAAATTTGACTCAAAATACGGGATGGTAATTTTATAAATATAAAAGAATTGAAATCATGAAACATATATATAAATATCTCCTCTTATTTCTCACTCTTGCTGTATTGAGCAGTTGTGGAGGAGATTATGACTCTTTCCTAGAAGAATATAAATATGAAGGAACACCTAGTCAAGTGAGTAATATTACTGCCGAGTCGTTACCTGGAGCTATCAAACTAAAATGGGATGTGCCTTCCGATTCTAACTATTATTTTGTGCAAATAAAATATTACGATCATTGGACAGGCGAAGATAAGGCAGCAATAGCAACTGCCAAAACAAATGAGCTGGTGATACCAAATACATTGGCAAAATTTGGGGAGTATAAATTCACTTTCCAGACCTTCAATGATAGAAAAGTGGGTAGCGAAATTCAGCATATCGAAGCCTTGTCAGGCAAAGCGCCTGTGCAAGAAAACATTCAAGCGACCAAGATAGATCTGAAAGCTGAAAATTTGAGCTCCAATGCTCAAGAGCCTAGCGAGGGGCACATCTCCAACCTGTTGGATGGCAACGGCAACACCTTCTTTCATACGCAATGGAGTGGGGGAGATAGTAGACCCGCTTTGCCACATTATATGGACATAAAATTGGACGAACCTCTATCAAATTTTAGATTCTATTATCTGAATAGAAATGGCTCCGAAGCAGCTCCCGAGCACGTAGATATCTTGGTGAGCAAGGATGGCAAGGAATGGACAGAATTGACGAAAATAACTGGAGGACTGCCATCGGGGTCGAGAGGCGAATACACCTCTGCAATTTTGCAATCCGAAACTCCTTTTAGCTATCTGCGCTGGTCTGTAACACAGGTTTATGGTATGAAGGGATATTGGAATATGGCAGAATTTGCTTTGTATGATATTCAAATAGAAATCATAGATCCCGAGCAAGATTAAGAGAGAAATAGTCCAACTAAATAATTTGAAAACCCAATAGCCTATAATGTAAAAGTTATAGGCTATTCAAATATTATTTTTCATGAAGAATATAAAAAACTCAATAGCCTTGTTTAGTCTCATCTTGTTGACTACCATGTGCTCTAGCAAAGGCAACGAGCAAACGGCGCATCAGGTAGGCTATAATAAATATAGCTCAATCAGTCCAGGCGAATTGTGGCTTGATAACGAAGGCAATCACATCAATGCACATGGTGGAGGTATGCTTTATCACAATGGCACTTACTATTGGTTTGGCGAACACAAGGGAGAAGACACCAATTCTGCTATGGTGGGCGTAATGTGCTATTCGTCGCAAGACCTCTACAATTGGACAAATCGTGGAGTGGCACTCGCTGTAATAGATGATGATAGTAGCGCCATAGCCAAAGGCTCCATAATAGAACGGCCAAAGGTTATTTACAATGAAAAGACAAAGAAATTTGTAATGTATTTTCATAACGAAATAAAAGGTCGTGGATATGGTGCAGCCCATGTTGGCATTGCCGTTAGCGACAAGGTGGATGGGCCCTACAAGCTAATAAGTTCATCAAGAGTGAATGCCGCTAAATGGCCTTTGAATATGGACGAAAATCAAAAATATGATGCCAAAGATGAAACCATTGGAGAACTAAAATGGTGGACTCCCGAATGGTATAAAGAGTTGAGAAATGGGCGTTTGGTGCGCAAAGACTTTGCGCAAGGACAAATGTCTCGCGATATGACGCTCTATGTAGATGAGGATGGAAAAGCATACCACATCTATTCGTCCGAAGAAAACTTGACTTTGCATATTGCCGAACTCACCGACGACTATTTGTCGCACACAGGTAAATACATAAGAATTGCACCAGGAGGGCATAACGAAGCTCCAGCAATATTCAAAAAAGAAGGACTCTATTATATGATAACTTCGGGTTGCACAGGATGGGATCCTAATGCGGCTCGCCTCTTTGTGTCGGATAATATGATGGGCAATTGGAAAGAATATCCTAATCCGTGCGTGGGTGCAGATGCAGAACTAACTTTCCACTCTCAAAGTACATTCATCATTGGCATACAAGGCAAAAAAGATGCTTATATTTATATGGGTGATAGATGGAGACCAAAGCATCCGATAGATGGGCGATATGTATGGCTACCTATTTTGTTCGAAAAAGGATTACCTGTTTTGAAGTGGGTGGACGAATGGGATTTGTCCATTTTTGACGACCTATCACCTACAACAGAAGAGCCTAAAGATAAGAGAGGTTGGACACTAATTTGGAGCGATGAATTCAATAATACTGGTAGACCCAATCCCGCAGTATGGGGTTTTGAAGAAGGCTTTGCCCGAAACGAAGAATTTCAATGGTATCAATCTGATAATGCACTTTGCGAAAATGGAGTACTAACAATCACAGGGCGTAGAGAACACGTTATCAACCCCAACTTTGTAGCAGATAGCAAAGACTGGAGACGAAATCGAGTAGAAGCCAAATATACCTCGTCATCTATGCGAACAATGGGTAAAAAAGAATTCAAATATGGACGATTCGAAATCAGAGCCAAAATTCCAACTGCTACAGGTTCTTGGCCAGCTATCTGGACATTGGGTGTAGATAAAGAATGGCCTTCGAATGGCGAAATAGACATCATGGAATATTATCAGATAGGAGGAAAGCCTCACATCCTTGCCAATCTGGCATGGGGTACCGATCGCAGATACAATGCAGCATGGAACACCAAAACTATTCCATTTGCAGAGTTTCTTGAAAAAGATCCTTTGTGGGCAAATAAATTTCATGTGTGGAGAATGGATTGGGACGAGGAGGCTGTTAGAATTTATATAGATGATAATTTGGTGAACGAAACTCTTTTGGCTAATACAAAGAATGGTTCGCTCGGAAACTATGAAAATCCATTTCATCAACCCCATTATATTCTACTCAATTTAGCTATTGGCGGACAAAATGGTGGCATCCCCGATGATGCAGCATTCCCACTCCAATACCAAGTAGATTATGTGCGAGTGTATAGCAAGGACGTAAAATAAGAATATAAATAAAAACCTCAATGTTAGTCTATTATTTACTAATATTGAGGTTAAACTAAGCAATTGAAGTATGAAAAAATTAAGAGGATTAATGCTATTTATTGTCTCCCTGATTTTGTTGCCAGCTATGGCGCAAGTATCGTTTGGCGAGCCAGTAAATATCAACACAGATTGGAAGTTTGTTCTTCGAGATGTAGAGAACGGACAAAAAACAGACCTGAACGATAAGCGTTGGCAAAAAGTAGATCTACCACACGACTGGAGCGTAAAAGGACAGCTTAGCCCATCGCTTGCTAGTTGTACAGGATACCTCCCAGGAGGGATGGGTTGGTATAGGAAGAATATTGAAATACCAGCTGACAAGACAGGCGAAAAAGTGTATCTATATTTCGAAGGAGTGTACAATCGCAGCGAAGTATTCATCAACGGACAGTCATTGGGCAAACGTCCCAACGGCTACATTTCGTTCATGTATGATGCCACACCCTATGTGAAATATGGTGAAGAAAACGTGATAGCCGTAAAAGTAGATCACACACAATCTAGCGATTCTAGATGGTACACAGGTTCGGGAATCTATCGCGATGTGTGGATGGTATTTGCCAATCCTACGCATATTGCACAATGGGGCGTATTCGCCTATCCAGAGGTAAAAGGAAACAAGGGCACATTACACATCGAAGTTGAGGTAGAGAACGATGCAGCCAACAATGAGCAACTAAGCATCGTCAACGAATTGCTTGCAGCAGATGGAAAAGTGGTGGCTAAGAAATCTCAAAATATAACTATCAAGTCCAAAACTTCTGAGAAACTGAATACAGCTATCAATGTAAACAAACCAGAGCTTTGGAGCTTAGATAATCCTGCTTTATACACCTTGCAAACAACAGTGTTGAAGGGAGGAAAAGTAATAGACAAAACAACTACTCAAACAGGTTTCCGCAACTTTGTTTTCGATGCCAACAAAGGTTTTTCATTGAATGGCGAATCTATGAAAATGAAGGGAGTATGCTTGCACCACGATGCAGGAGTACTAGGTTCGGCAGTGCCAAAAGATGTTTGGAAAAGACGTTTGCTCACACTCAAAGAATTGGGTGTGAATGCAATCCGCACAAGCCACAATCCGCAAGCTCCACATTTGTATGAATTGTGCGATGAAATCGGGCTTTTGGTCTTGAATGAAGCTTACGACGAATGGGAATTTGCCAAAAGAAAATGGCTGGAAGGTTGGAATGTGGGTACTCCAGGTTTCCAAGGTACGTACGATATTTTCAAAGATTGGGGCGAAAAAGACCTGAAGGATATGGTGTTGAGAGACAGAAACCATGTTTCGATATTTGCATGGAGTATTGGTAATGAAGTTGATTATCCAAATGATCCATATTCTCACCCTGTTTTGGACGGAACGGGCGAGGGTGGATTTACTCAACCCATATTTGGAGGGTACAAAAAAGATGCTCCCGATGCTATGCGTTTGGGCGATATTGCTAAGCGTTTGGCAAAGGTGGTGAGAGCTAATGACAAGTACAGACCCGTAACAGCTGGTCTAGCAGGTGTAGCCATGTCTAACGAAACCGAATATCCTGGGGCGCTAGATATTGCTGGGTACAACTACACAGAAGGTCGATACGATGAAGACCACAAAAAATATCCAAACAGAATAATCTACGGAAGCGAAAACAGACACGAGCGCAAAGAGTGGCAAGCCGTAACCGATAGAGATTTTATTTTCGGACAATTTCTTTGGACAGGAATCGACTATTTGGGTGAGTCAGGTAGTTGGCCATCAAGAGGATTCTACTCTGGATTGTTAGATTTTGGAGGCTTTATAAAACCTCGTGGATATTTCCGCCAATCGCTTTGGAGCAGCAAACCAATGGCTTACTTGGGCACTTACCCTACTCCTGGCAAGGGTAGCAAATCGCAAATGAAAGATGTGTGGTCGCAGTTGAATGCCAAAGAAGATGGTAGCAACTATGAAGAAAAAACTCCATCTATGGACGCATGGCCTATCTGGAACTATGCGGCTGGACAATCTATTCGTGTGGTGTGCTATACCAATGCAGAGAAAGCACAATTGCAGCTCAATGGCAAAGTTGTAGGACAAATGACCGATTACAATACAAATAGTGGAATCATTCATTGGGATATTCCGTATGAAAATGGTACATTGGAAGTCGTAGGATTTGATGCCAAAGGAAATGAAATAACACGCAATTCTATTCAATCTTCGGGGCAACCATATGCTTTAAGAATAGAGTCAAAAGAGGTTACTGTTTGCAAAAATAGTGGTGTGGCTCAGATTGTTGTGCAAGTAGTGGACGAGAAGGGTGTGCCTGTTATGTTGTCGGACAATGAGGTTACTTGCGAATTGATTGGTCCTGCTAAGTTCTTGGGACTAGAGGCGGGCAACAACGAAGATATGACAGACTATACTGACAATGTGCACCGAGTTTATCATGGGCGTATTTTGGCTTATGTGCAAACAAAAGGTGAAGAAGGAGAATTGAAAGTTCGTTTTACATCGCCATGGCTCAAATCGGTGGAAACAACTATTGAAATCAAATAATTTATAACTATGAAAAAAAGTTTTACGTTTAGCATTATTGCTTTAGTGCTAGTATTGTTTAGCTGTGGAGAGAAAAAAACAAGCTCGCAAGCATCTTCAACAGAGCCATTTATAGAATCGGGTGCGATATGGCTCGATACAGATGGCAATCAGATAAATGCGCATGGCGGTGGAATCATGTATCACGAGGGCACGTACTATTGGTATGGCGAATATAAAGGCGATTCTACGTATTGGAATCCCAAAGTTCCCAACTGGGAATGCTATCGTACAGAGGCTGGAGGAGTGTCGTGCTATTCTTCTACCGACCTTACCAATTGGAAGTTTGAAGGAGTGGTTTTGAAACCCGATTTGGAGAACGAAGATTCGGAGCTGCATCCATCCAATGTGCTAGAGCGCCCTAAAGTAATCTACAACGACCAAACCAAGAAGTTTGTGCTTTGGCTACATGTAGATAGTCATAACTATGGCAAGGCTGCGGCAGGTGTTGCAGTATGCGATACGCCTAATGGAAACTTTGAATACCTAGGCTCTATGCGCCCTAATGAGGCAATGAGTAGAGATATGACACTCTTCAAAGATGATGATGGAAAAGCGTATCATGTGTATTCATCCGAAGAGAATAGAACGCTATATATAAGCCTGTTAACGGATGATTATTTGAAACCAACAGGAACTTTTACTCGCAACTTTGTTGACAAATCGAGAGAGGCACCAGCGGTATTCAAAAAAGATGGCAAGTATTATATCCTTTCATCGGGCTGTACTGCTTGGGATCCTAATCAAGCAGAATATGCTGTGGCAGACTCTATGCTTGGCGAATGGACGGTGATGGGCGACCCTTGCAGTGGCAAAGATGCTCACATTACATTCTATGGACAAAGCACTCATGTACTGCCTATTGCGGGCAAAGATGGAGCATACATGGCTATGTTTGACAAGTGGAATAAAACGGACTTGATAGACTCAAGATATATTTGGTTACCAATTGAATTTAAGGCTGATAACAAGATAGATATCGCTTGGCAAGATAAATGGCAAGTGAGTCAAGTCTTTTGATTTAGAGGTCGCGGAATTCAATAATTTTTTCAGATGACGAAGTAGAGGCAGTATTAAACTGCCTCTACTTTTTTTATGATATTTATTTATTATTCGTCTTAGTTCTGTGCCTTTTGATATTCCGTTGGAGTCATTTCAAACTCGTTTCTGAAGCAGGTAGAAAAATAGCGAGGGTCTGTAAAACCTACCGAGTATGCCACCTCCGAAATAGAGATACTTGGGTCTTTCAGCATTTGGCAAGCATGCTTCAGCCTAATGTTTCGGATGAACTCGTTGGGAGACAAACTCGTCATTGTTTTCAACTTTCTATACAGCGATGACTTAGAAAGATTGAGAAGCGTAGAGTAAGTATCTATGTTGAAATCGGAATCAGACAGATTGTTCTCTATAATCTTTACAGCATCGGTCAAAAACTGCTCATCCAGCGAAGGATATCCCAACGTCTCTATCTTTATTTCTCTATTTGCCTTAAACTCTTGTTGCTTTTGTTTCTTCTTATTCAGTAGATTACTAATTCGGGCAACCAAGACTTTCATATCAAATGGCTTAGAAATATATCCATCCGTCCCTGCCTCATAACATTCTATACGATCTTCTACTCTGTTTTTGGCTGTCAATAAGAGGATAGATATGTGACTCGTCTCCAAGTCTCCTTTGATGGTTCTGCATAGTTCCAGTCCATCCATTTCGGGCATCATCACATCGCTTACAATAATGTCTATGTTGTTGTCTTTCACTATCTCTAGTGCCATTGCGCCATTGCTGGCTGTGTACACATTGTATTGTTTTTGCAGTATGTTTCGTATGGTGAATAGGATGTCCTCATTGTCTTCCACAATCAACACATTGACGCTATTGTCGGGCGAATAATGCTCTTGTTCCTCCATTATTTCATCCTCGTAGATAGTTTCTAATTCGTCGCTATCCAATATTGTTGGCAACGTATTCGTTATTTCTTGAGCTGAATATGCAGCCTTATCAATCGGAATTTCGATAGTAAATGTAGAGCCTTTGCCCAACTCGCTACTCACCAAAACTTGCCCATGATGTAGTTTTATTAAATCGTACGAAATGGAAAGTCCAATACCATTCGTATTATCTATCTTACTATTTTTGTTAGTATAGAATCTCTCAAAAACGCTCTGTTGCTCATCCACCGAAATACCCATCCCCGTGTCTGATACACTGATGCTTACATAGTCTGTCTCGAACTTGGTGTGAGTTTTAGCCACCACTTCTATGGTGCCCTCATTGGGTGTAAACTTGAAGGCATTGGAAATAATATTGTAGAGTGCTTTGTCTATTTTATCGGCATCAAAGTAAGCCTCAATCTGTTGAGGGATAGACTTGAATGTAAATTTTATCTTTTTCTTTTGTGCCAAAGGTGTAAAGTTGTTCAAGCAAATATCTTCTATAAATGAGCTCAAGTCTCCTTGCGCTATTTTTAGTTTCATGTTTCCACTTTCCACCTTCCTAAAATCGAGTACTTGTTGAAGAAGTCGTTTCAAGCGATCCACATTTATTCTCATTATCCCAAACTGGGGCGATCTGTTTTTTAGTCCCATTTCCAAATCATCTATTAGGCACGAAATGATGGTTAACGGAGTCAGAAAATCGTGCGAAATATTGGTAAAGTATTTTAGTTTTACCTGAGTCAGTTCTTCCGACTTCTCTTTTTCTATTTGCGCTATTTTCAATCTGTTTTTCAGCGTAAGCCTGTTTTTTGTAATCACCAAAGCGGTGTAAATAGCAAGCAAAATCAAGAGTGTGTAGATGAGGTATGCCCACCACGTTTCGTAGAAAGCAGGTTTTTTGTAGATGGCATAATTCGTAATGTCGCTTGTCCACAGCTTGTTTTCGTCTGTTGCCTTCACCATAAAGGTGTTGAGCCCCTTGTTCAGTTGGTTGTAGGTTGCAAATTGTCGGTCAGTATATACCCAGTCGTCATCTATGCCCTCCATTTTGTAGGCATACAATATCTTGCTTGGATATCTATAATCGAGCGACGAAAAGTCAATCTCTATGTTTTTGTCATTTGCCTCCACCTGAAGTGTTGCCCCCAAGTCTTTAGACTCGGTATTTAGTGAATTATTGATAATAGATTTTCCCGAAATCTTGATATCAGCAATCACTACATTTTTTGCTTTGTGTGGCTTGCTTGCCTCCAACGAAGCCGCAAACATATTGATACCTTTATTCCCTCCTAAAAAGAGAACATCAGTTTTTCTATTGTAATACAATGAGTTTTTGGAGAAAGAACTCACACACAATCCATCTGCCTGAGAATAGTCTCTCGATGCTCCATTCTGCGGATTATATTCTATAACCCTCTTGTTGGTGGTCACCCAAATGTTGTTGCTGTTGTCCTCCACAATGTTTTGTACAGCCTCATTAGCCAGCCTAATGCGTTGGGTATAATTCTCTAGTTTTTGAGTCTCTTGGTCAAAAACATACACCGCGCCTTCGCTAGTGCCAAACCATACTTGAGACTTGGTGTCAGCATAGATTGTAGTCACCTTGTTGCTCGATAGTTGTGTCTTTTCTTTGTTGTAGTTTTTGATGTCGTACTTTATTTTTCCGTTGGCAAGAACCTCCATTTCCACCTTATAGATGCCCGAGTTTTCTGTGCCCAACCATATTTTGCCTTGCACATCTTCGGTAATAGAACTGATGGCATACATGTTGATATCTACTAGTTCTATCTGCGTTCTGTTTTGCGGTTTTATGTAAACATTATTTGTGGTAACTATCCAAACATTATTTTTCGAATCTTCAAATATTTCTCTAATATTTCCTGCATTGGGATAGTTGTGGCGGAGGTCGTACCTTTCTTTTATTACTATTTGTTTCCCCTGCTTATTCACTACATATATTTCGGGCTGATTGTAATGTCCAAGCCACACATCTTTGCTATTTCTGATGCCACAGATACTAGATACGTACTTCAAGCCATCTCTGTCTCGCAATGTGCTGATTTCTTTATAGGTCAAAAACTCCTTCGATTCGGGATGATATAAACACAATCCGTATCTATTTTGATTGAACCATAATGTGCCCTCACCATCTTGATAGATGCTTGTAATATTAGGAATCAAGCCCAGTCTATTGTTTATTTGTTGCAGCTTGATGTCCGAGATTTGCGACTTATCGAAATTGATAGTGAATGCACCCTCTCCAAATGCGGCTATCCACAAGTCTCCACTTTGGTCTTTTACCAATTCGCTAAATATATTGTTCGTCCCTTTGAAGAGGTGCGATATATCTACCTGTTTTATTTCATTGTTCTCTGTTCTGCGCAAGGCATATACGCCCGAAAAAGTCATTAGCCAAATGTATCCATTGGTATCATCTTGCAAAATACTATAAAAAGTATCCTCACTTTCGCTCCCATCCCAGTTCATCACCTTCTGTGGAACATACATAGCCGATGGCGTTTGGTGCGGATAGAATTGATAAACGCCTTCGCCCCATGTACCCACCCAATATTGGTGCTGATTGTCTTGATAAATAGTAAAGGGATTGTTGTTGTTCCCTATTTTGGGATAGTGAATCACCTCTCCTTTTTTGGTGTATTTATGCAACCCACCTCCCCAAAATGTAATCCAGATATCTCCAAATTTATCTTCGTAGAGCGAGTTGATACCCGTAATAGGGAGCTTGCTATCTCTTGTAGATATTGGCTCAGCTTCTTGCAGTTTGGTATTGTATCGGTATAGGCGGTTGTCGGCAGCTATCCACACAGTGCTGTCGGAGGCTACAAGCATACTTTTGATATGCAGATTCTTGAAGTCTGGCATATCTAGCTGCTTTATCTGATATGTTTTTTTGTCCAGAATATTTATGCCATTTCTTGTTCCTATCCATATATTGCTGTCCATATCTTCGGCAATACAAGTAATTTCGTTACTGGTCAGTAGATTAGGGTTTTTAGTATCCGACCGAAAAACAAGAACCCGATAGGCATCATATCTACATAAGCCATCCAATGTTCCAAACCAAAGATAGCCTTCTCTATCTTGCAAAATGCGTTGCACAGAACTAGATGGAAATTGGTCGAGTGCCGAAAATTTGCTGACCGAAATATTTTGATGGATAGTAGATGCCCCCATACTCATAGATGCTAAAAGTAGAAGGAAGCCTGTGATTAGTTGTCTCATAATTATTTTCATCGTATTACCTTAGGTGTTGGCAATTTAGCAAAAAAACGAGAAATAGACTATTCCTTTATTCTCCTTTGCAAACTATAATTTCTCTAGCCAATGCCCTAGAGTCTTCGTTCTGATATACTTATATTCCGCTTCTCTTGTTTATAAATATTGCAGTGATGCTTTTTTATACATATCTGAACGAATAGTAGACATCTTGTGCTAATGAAATATCCACATTTGTTATAATCCAAGAATTTCGATTTATACAATTTTTTATAAACACCATGAAGTATTACAAACATTTAGTTGCTGGTCTTTTGTTGCTGGCTAGTATCTGTGGAGCTTGTACCTCCTCATCGAAAAAAACAGCCAATTCAGCCAATTCATCGGCAGAAAAGCAAGAAGTAGCAGCACTTATTAGCAAGGTCAACAACCATTGGCAAAACACACATCCCCAACACGAAAATTCCTTTTGGCACAGAGCCGCCTATCACACAGGAAACATGGCTGCCTACGAAGTAACCAAGAACGAGGAGTATCTAAACTACTCGAAAGCTTGGGCAGAACATAACAAGTGGATGGGAGCGCAAGAATTGGACAAAGCTAAATGGAAATATAGCTATGGCGAGAGTGACGAATTTGTCCTATTTGGCGATTTTCAAACTTGTTTTCAAGTATATATCGACCTCTACAACTTGGAGAAAGACGAAAAGAAAATAGCAAGAGCGCAAGAAGTAATGCTCTATCAGATGTCAACTCCTCAAAACGATTATTGGTGGTGGGCAGATGGCTTGTATATGGCTATGCCTGTGATGACAAAATTGTATAAGGTTTCGGGTAACGAGCAGTACTTGGACAAGCTGTATGAGTATTTTGCATTTGCAAGAGACTTGATGTACGATAGCGAGAGCCACCTCTTCTTTAGAGATGCCAAATATATTTATCCCGAACATACAACAAAAAGCGGTGCCAAAGATTTTTGGGCACGTGGCAACGGATGGGCATTTGCAGCATTTGCCAAAGTGCTAGAAGATTTGCCCCAAAACAATGCACACCGAGCAGAGTATATCCAAATTTATAAAGATATGGCTGAAGCTATCAAAAATAGTCAACAGGCCGATGGTTCGTGGTCGAGAAGTATGTTCGATATTGAGCAAGCACCAGGCCCCGAAACAAGTGGAACAGCATTTTTTGCCTACGGATTTTTGTGGGGAGTAAATAATAATATTTTCGACAAAGCTGACTATCAAGAGGTGATAGACAAAAGCTGGACATACCTCACCCAAACAGCTTTGCAAGAAGATGGTAGAGTAGGCTATGTGCAACCTATTGGCGAAAAAGCTATTCCTGGGCAAATCGTGGATGCCAATTCTACTGCCGACTTTGGTGTAGGAGCATTCCTATTGGCAGCTTCGGAAATGTGGAAATATGTAGATTGAAAAATAGAAGATAATTATTATGAAAAAAAGAATAACAACACTGCTACTTTCTCTTTTCTGCTTGCTTACTATCTCGGCACAAGGCAAGAAGAATGAAGGTGAAGCCGATAGAAAGTATTGGACAGACCTAGCCTACAAAATGACAGAGCCCGTTCTCAAACACATGAGCAAAGGCGAATTGTCTAAAAATATGAAAATAGAGTTCAGCCCCACATGGGATGGGCGAGACGAGCGTGTAACCTACATGGAGTGCTTTGGGCGACTGATGGCGGGCATTGCACCTTGGTTGGCTCTCCCTGACGATAATACGGCTGAAGGAAAACAACGCAAACAGTTGCGAGACTGGGCGCTCAAGAGTTATGCCAATGCAGTAGACCCCGATAGTCCCGACTACCTTTTGTGGCGAAACGAGGGGCAACCCTTGGTAGATGCTGCCTACATAGCCAATAGCTTTTTGCGAGCACCCGATGCCCTTTGGAAACCTTTGGATGAGAAAACAAAACAGCGTTACATCGAGGAGTTCAAACAATTGAGGCGAATAGATCCTCCGCATAGCAACTGGCTGCTTTTTTCGGCAATGGTAGAAACCTTCCTACTTTCGGTAGATGCCGATTGCGATTTCTATCGTATACATAGCGCCCTCCGCACCATCGAAGACTGGTATGTGGGCGATGGCTGGTATTCGGATGGACCTCATTTTACGTTCGACTATTACAACAGTTACGTCATTCAATCTATGTACGTAGAGGTGCTTGAAGTATTGGTGGACAGAAAAATAAGATTGCGAGACAAAAACTTGAAAATAGTAGAGGATAATCTTTCGGTAGCAAAAAAAAGAATGCAACGCTATGGGCAAATCCTCGAAAGATTGATTTCTCCCGAAGGTACTTTTCCTGCATTTGGTCGTTCTATGACCTATCGCATGGGAGTTTTTCAGCCACTAAGTCTTTTGGTATTGAACGAACAATTGCCCAAAGGTTTGTCCGAAGGGCAAGTGCGTAGTGCACTCACAGCTACCATGACTCGTATGTTTGCCAACGAAGGAAACTTTAATGAAAAAAATTACCTCAAACTAGGCTTTGTAGGCGACCAGCCACATCTAGCAGATTGGTATACCAACAATGGTAGCCTGTACCTTACCTCTCTTGTGTTTCTCGCTTTGGGTCTTCCTGCCGATCATTCTTTTTGGCAAGTACCAGCCGAAGATTGGACGCAAAAGAAAGCATGGTCGGGACAAGATTTTCCGAAAGATGGAGCAATACATTATTGAAATAAGGAAACTTAGAACTTATCTAATTAACCAATTCTAAAATAATAACTTATGAAAAACATTCTAACAACGTGTTTGTGCTTTTCTTTAGGAATTTCGTCCCTATGGGCGCAGAAGGAAAAGAAAAATGATTGGGAAAATCCTGAGGTTTTTGAAATCAATAAGGAGAAAACAAGAGCCACCTCTATCCCATATCCTAGCCAACATTTGGCACAGTTCGACGATTATGAAAAATCGCCCTACTATCAATCATTGAATGGTGTATGGGATTTTAAGTGGTATGCACGAGTATTTGATATTCCACAAAACTTCTATCAAGAAAAATTTAATGTATCCAATTGGGACAAAATGCCTGTTCCTGGCAATTGGGAATTCAATGGCTATGGCATTCCTATGTACGTTAACAATGGTTTTGGCTTTAGAGCAAAGCCACCCTATATCGACAAAGAAGATTCGCCAACGGGCTTGTATCGTCAGCATTTTCAACTACCCGAAAACTGGGATGGAAGAAGAGTTTATCTGCATTTTGAAGGAGCCACTAACTCTATGTATGTGTGGATAAATGGCGAAAAAGTAGGCTATACGCAAAATGCCAAAAGTCCAGCCGAATTTGATATCACGCCTTACATTCGCAAGGGGCAAAACTTATTGGCTTGCGAGGTGCACAAGTTTAGTGATGGTTCGTATCTCGAAGACCAAGATATGTGGCGACTAGGGGGCATCAATCGCAATGTGTATTTATACAGTACGGCTCAAACTCGTATTCAAGACTTTTTTGCACACCCCGATTTGGATGCAAATTATCGCAATGGAGTATTCAGCATAGATGTTAAACTCAACAATTATACAGCTGCAAACGAAAGACAACAAGTGGAGGTTACAATCTTGGACGAAGATGGAAAATCGGTATTCTCGAAAACAGAAACTACTAATTTGGCAGCAAAAAAAACGACCGATATTGTACTAAAAGGCAATGTAAACAACCCTAAAAAATGGACTGCCGAAACCCCAAATCTCTACACGCTTATTCTCAACCTAAAGGATGGCAATGGCAAACTTATTGAATCTACATCGTCTAAAATTGGTTTCAGAAAAGTGGAAATTAAGGACGGACAATTCTTGGTGAATGGCAAAAAGGTGATGATAAAAGGGGTTAATCTCCATGAGTTCAATACCAATACGGGGCAAGTTGTGAATCGTGATATTATGATGCGCAATATCAGACTGATGAAAGAGCTGAACATCAATGCTGTACGCACTTCGCACTATCCTCAACCACCCCTTTGGTACAAATTGTGCGACGAGTACGGTTTCTATTTAGTAGATGAGGCAAACTTAGAATCGCATGGCTTGGGCTATGGACCCGACAACGTGTCCAATTTCCCAGAGTGGCATGGTCAACACATGGATAGAATTTATAGGTTGATAGAAAGAGACAAAAATCATGCGTCGGTAGTTACTTGGTCGTTGGGCAACGAGGCTAGCAATGGCAAGGCATTTTTCGATATGTATGATTGGGCAAAAGACAGAGACCCTAGTCGCCCTACGCAATATGAGCAAGCCTATCAGCAGCACCGCAACTCGGATATTATTTGTCATATGTATCCAGGTTGGGAACACATGAAACGTGATGCAGCCAAGGATTTGGGTAGACCCTACATCATGTGCGAATATGCTCACGCTATGGGAAATAGCATGGGTAACTTTCAAGAATATTGGGACTTGATGCGTAGTAGCAAAAATATGCAAGGTGGTTTTATTTGGGAGTGGTACAATCACGGCTATCCAACTGCCGATGAGCAAGGGCGTTTCTATTGGGCATACGGTGGCGACCTGAAAGGGTATGACCACATGAATCAAGGTAACTTTTGTATGGATGGAATTATTAGTCCCGACCAAAATTATGTGCCACATACGCATATTGTGAAAAAAGTGTATCAAAACATTCTTTTCGAAGCCAAAGATTTAGCAAATGGTTGGATAACAATAATCAACGATTACAAATTTACAAACCTTACGCATCAAAATTATACCTACAAATGGAACTTGTTGAAAAATGGTGAGTCCATTGCACAAGGCACTTTCGATGCCGAGGTAGATGCTGATAGCAGCAAGGATATACAATTGAGCTTGCCAACATTGACGCACGAAGCAGGTACAGAATATTACTTGCAAGTGTTTGCCTACACCAACGAAAATGGGGCAATCTTGGAAGCAAACTTCGAAGTAGCTAAAGAAGAATTTGCATTCGATGGCAATAATTTCTTTGTAGAAAAAGAACGTAAAGGAAGCCTTAAAGTAAATAAGGAAGAAGATAAATTGACAGTGTCTCATAACAAACTAAGCTATGAGTTTTCGCTGAAAGATGGCAGAAGTCTCTTGAGCATGAAAAATGACAATCGCAATGTATTCAACAGCCTTCCTCGCCTCAACTTTTGGAGAGCGCTCACCGATAATGACTTTGGAGCATGGGCACAATATAGCTTGAGATTGTGGGAGTCGGCAGGACACAATGTGATTTATTCTTTCAAAGGATTGGACGAAAAAAATGGGATGGCAAGTGTAAAATACGAAGCCAAGTTGAGAGGTATAGAGGCTAAAGTAGATTTAGTTTATACAGTCAACAAAGATGGCAGCCTGACTATTGATGCACATTACCAAGCATTGTCAGACGATTTGCCCGAACTGTTGAGATTTGGGATGATGATGTCTTTGCCAAAAACCAAGAACAACTTTAGTTGGTATGGACGTGGTCCGTGGGAAAACTATATAGATCGAAACAAAGACACCTTTATGGGAGTATGGAACGGACTCGTAGAAGATCAGGTATTTGCCTATTATCGTCCACAAGAAACGGGTAACAAAACCGATGTGCGCTGGCTCACCCTCACCGATGTGGATGGAGCGGGTGTGAAAGTGGAAGGAGCTCAAGAACTTTCGGTGAGTGCTATCAATTATTTGCCCGAAGACCTTGACCCAGGAATGATTAAAAAGCAACAGCATTGGTCGGATGTGAGTCCACGCAATGAGGTAATTCTATCTGTCGATTTGTTTCAGGCAGGTATGGCAGGGCTCAATTCGTGGGGAGCTAAACCATTGGACGAGTATAGATTCCACGGCAAAGAATATAAATATAGTTATACGATAAGTGTAATTGATTAATTAGATGACGAATAGAGATAATATGAGAAACAGGATAAAGTTATTTATTGTGCTTAGTAGTGTATTTGTTTCGCTTTCTACATATAGTCAGCGGATGGTTCCATTGGGTTTAGGATGGGCAAACAATTCGGTGAATACAACTATATTTAGAAAGAACTCTCTTGTTTCTCATAACTCTATTCAATTTGCAGCCTACTATGATACTGACGGTTATGTGGTGCTTGCCAAGCGAAATGTAAAAGACAAGGAGTGGCAAAAAGAACGCACACAATATACTGGAAATGTAAAAGATGCACATAATTCCATCAGCATTATGCTAGATGGTGATGGCTATCTGCATCTATCGTGGGATCATCATGGGCAGGCGCTCAATTATGCAAAAAGTATTGAACCCTATTCGCTAACAATGGGCGACAAGGAGATGATGACCACTATTTCGGAAGGCAATGTTACCTATCCCGAATTTTATAAAATGCCCAATGGCAATCTGATTTTCATTTATAGAGATGGTTCGTCGGGTAGGGGAAATTTAGTTCTCAATGCCTACGATTTGCAAACAAGGGAGTGGACACAAGTTCAAAATAACTTGATAGACGGAGAAAATGCACGCAATGCTTATTGGCAATGCTATGTAGACAAACAGGGTACAATACACCTATCGTGGGTATGGCGAGAGTCGTGGCTGGTAGAAACTAATCACGATATGTGCTATGCTAGGTCGAGGGATGGGGGAGCGACTTGGACAAACTCTAAGGATGAACTCTACGAAACACCAATCACCCTTGTATCTGCCGAATATGCAGCTCGTATAGAGCAAGATAGCGAACTCATCAACCAAACGTCTATGACAACCGATGCTAAGGGAAATCCATATATTGCAACTTATTGGAGCAATAAAGAAACGGGTATTCCTCAGTATCATATTGTGTACAACGATGGAAAAGAGTGGAATACATTGGCACTCAACTTTCGCCAAACTAGCTTTTCGCTCAAAGGGGGAGGCACAAAAAAGATTCCTATTTCTCGTCCCCAACTTGTATCTGCCAACAATGGCAAAAGTCTTTACCTTCTTTTCAGAGACGAAGAAAGAAACACGAAAGCATCTATGGCTATTTGCAAAAATATAAAGAAACCGAGATGGGAAATAAAAGATCTCACCGATTTTGAGCTTGGCTCGTGGGAGCCTAGTTTCGATACAGAATTGTGGAAAGAAAAACGCCTTCTTCACCTCTTTATACAAAGCACTACGCAAGTAGATGGAGAGGGACAAGCAGATGTAGAGCCTAGTATGGTCTATGTTTTGGAAGTAGATAAGTTTTGAAAATAGAATGTCTAGATAACAAAATAGGAGTATGAAAATAAAAGCGCCACAATCAATTAAGATTGTGGCGCTTTTATTTTCATACTATTTCTTATTTCAAACTAATTTTATGACTAGGTGAATAGCAATATTCGGACGAGGCATTCGATTGAGCTCCAATTCTCAGATACAAGTAATTTTCATTCTTCAAATGTTCTGGAATAGTAGCCGTAATAGTTACCTCCTTGCCATCCGTAATTTCGGAAAGGTTGACACCTATTTTCGCATCATTTCTGTTGTGATCGGTCAAGAAGCCTTTTCCAAAATAGATGTTTACTGCCGTCAGATTGGCACTATTGACCACCTTGTCAATCGTAAATGTAGCCTTGATGTTGTCACCGCTTTTTTCATACTTCTCATTCTTTATCGAGAAGTAGGGCGTTACCTCCACATCATAGTTGGTAGTGCCTTTTACATCCACTATAATGGTGTCGCTCAGTTGAGCCAGCCACGGCGCATCTGCCTTGCGCACAAGCTTATATTGCCCTTTGAATAGTCGTGCCGAGAAAGTGCCATCTTGCGCAATATAAACAGGGATAGCTTTTTTGAGGGCATATCCATCTTGCCACAATTCTAGGCGAGGCCCATTGGTGCGCACTCCCACAGCTTGTCCGTCATATACCACACTACCTTTGAGGGTAGAATCGGGTTCGTCAAAGTTATCGTATTGGCAAGCCGATAGTAGGGCGATGCAAATAGATAGAGCTAATAATATTTTTTTGTTTATCATAATATTTAATGGAATGGGTTTTTAACTAATTTCGGATTGTTGTTCAATACATCATCAGCAATGGATGAATAGTAATTGGCCATTCGGAAGAAACGTGGTTTCTTGAAGCGTGTAGGACGAATTTTGTTGTACAAAAATTTGCCATCATCAGCATGTCCAGCTCTCACTATTCTGTACGGATAGATACCATGCACCACTGCATCGGCATTGGTTTCTGTACCATCCCATACCAAGTGCGCTATTCTCCAACGTTTGAGGTCAAAGTAGCGGTGGTCTTCGAATGCTAGCTCCACTCTGCGCTCGTTTTGGATTTTCTCCAAGCTCAATGTTGTTAGGCTATTAGCTGCAAAACCTCCATGTACTTCGCGCAACTTGTTGATGTAACCTATTGCACTTGCATCATTCAATTCAAAGGCAGCTTCGGTAGCATTCAGATATATTTCGCCTAGTCGGAACCATGGCCACCAGTTGTCTGCCGCCGTTCCTCTCGAACTAGCTGCCACAGCATCGCTCACCATTTTGCGTAGGTAGAAACCCGTATTGCTCACATCTTGCGCATTGTCTCTAGGTCCGTCAAAGCCAGTCCACAGACCGCCATCGGTGTATCTGTCGCCCAAGTTTGCACCTGTTGTCAACACATATTTAGAGCCATCCCATTCTGCTACTCCAGCTTGAATATTTACGGCTGATCCTCTAAATGTTGTTCCTGCATAGATTACAGTTCCATAGAGGCGAGCGTCCTTGTTGTCAAAAATACCTGAGATAGAATTATAAACGATGTATTTGTTGTCTGCATCTTTATATTTCAATGCACCTTTTTCACCATTCAAGTAATCGAACGATTCCACCAAGCTAAGCGATGGGCTAATGGTAGAAGACGACTCATTGTCATCGGTCAAACTCTTCACAATGTTTTCGTACGAAAAGTGGTGAGTCTTGATACCCGATTTAAAGTCTTTGGCAAAAATAACTTCATCTGTTTTTTTGTTCAGCATTTCATAAAAGTTCTCGCCCTTGTCAGCATTCTTGCTATATAAATCGAATCTGCTGCTTGCTATAATTTCTTTAGAAGCCTCTAACGATTTTTTATAATAATCCGTAGCTTTTTCTACAGGTATGCCCACCTCTTGCCCCTCAAGCGCAATGGGAGTGGGGAGCAAACTGTTGTATTTGGCTGTAGATGCAGCGTAGAGCATAGCACGGCTTTCTAGGGCTAGTGCTGTGTAATAGTTTGCACGGGTTTGGCTAGTGTTATTATCCTTCAAATGTTCTTTCACAGCTTCTAGTTCTTCGTAGATAAAATCGTAGACCTCATGCTCCTTAGAACGTGCTACTTGCAGAGGACTAGGGTCGCCATTGCCCGAGTAAATCAACTGCGTGGTTACGATTGGTACTCCTCCCATGCGTTTCACCATTTCGAAATAGACAAATGCTCTGATGAATCTCAACTCTCCTTTGAAACGATTTTTTTGTTGCTCGGATAAGCTTACACTATAAGTATCAATGTTTTCGAGGGCAAGATTGATGTCTCGCACAAGCCCATAGTCCCAATATCTACCATAGTCATTTCCGTATTCAATTTCGTTTCTCCAGTTTTGGTCTCTATGTCCCGACCACATGGCATCGTCTATTTCGGTCATTCCACCTGTATAGAATACGCCATGTAGATGAGGTAGTCTGTCGTAGTAGTTTGCCAATAACGAAGTTATCAGTTTGGGATCGTTCCAAGTTTGTTCATCCGTAATAATGTTTTTCGGATCTTCTTTCAACCACTTGTTGTCGTTGCAGGCTGCAAGTGAGCAAGCGATGAGGATAAAAAGTAATATTTTATTTTTCATATGTTTAGCTCTTAAAAAGTAATGTTAAAACCTAGCAATACTGTACGTTGTTGTGGATACACTACTGCTGCTCTAGCTTCTATTTCGGGGTCTATCTCATATTTTCTCACATTGTCGAACGATAGAAGGTTAGACACATTCATATACACACGAACGTTTTGTGCATGGATAGCATTTTTGAGTAGACTAGGGAAGGTATATCCTACCTCCAAGTTCTTGACTCTCAGATAGCGCACATTGGTCAACCAAAAATCGCTATGACGTGCATTAGGTCCCGAGTTACCATTGCGAATGGCTGGATAGCGTCCAGGAATCCACTCACTATCTGGGTCGTATGGGTCGGCACGATGCCATCTATCTTCAAGCAGATAGGCAGGTGAGTTGCCGCCAGCATGGAAAGCATTTCGGAGTTCATAGTCTTGCACCCACGATTGCATAGCTCCACCAGCAAAGTCAATTGCCAAGTCGATGCCTTTCCAGCCTAGTCCGATATGTCCTCCAAAGGATAGAGCTGGTGCCCAACCTTCGCTATATCCAATAGGCACTTCGTCGAGTTCGTTGATGATGCCATCTCCACTTACGTCCTTGTAGATGAAGTCGCCAGGTAGTTGTGTTTTGTTATTTTGTCCGTCATTGTTGATGGTGTGGTTGTGTATTTGATCTTCCGATTCAAAACGTCCTACAACTTGGTATCCCCAAGATATTCCACCCCAACGATTTTCGGACGAACTTCTATATTCGTCCCACGAGTTTCCAAAACGTGGCTTGTAGGACTCAATATTTTTGTAGCGCGAATACGTAAAGTTACCACTCACCGTGTAGTTGAAATCTCCAGCCTTGTCGGTGTATGAGAGCATTCCCTCTACTCCACGATAGCCATTTTTGTTCAAGTTTTCGTTAGGAAGCGAGTATCCCACTTCGCTAGGTAGTAGCACGTCGTAGCGTCGTGCAGGTACCCCTGAACGAGTGATGCGGAAGGCATCTGCTGTCAGTTTTAGTTTTTCGTCGAAGAAAGAGGCATCAATACCAAAGTTTGTATTTCTATTGGTTACCCACGATAGATTGGTAACAGGTAGTCCACGAGGTCTTATGCCCGTTACGTATTCTCCATCTAGCACAGCTCCACCCTGATTCCAAGTGTAGCCACCTAGGTAGTCAAACATTCCCACACCTTGCTCTAGTCCTGTTTCGCCAATGGAGGCTCTAAGCTTCATGTCGCTAACAACGGTTTTGAGTGGTTCAAAGAAACTTTCGTCAGATATACGCCAAGCCAACGACCCTCCTGGGAAAAACCCAAATCGTTTCCCTCTAGCATAGAGGTACGAGCCATCATGCCTGCCCAATAATTCTAATAGATATTTGCCCTTGTAGTTGTAGTTTATTTTTCCAATATATCCCACACGAGCCTCATAGTTCCATCCATCTCCCATACCACTGATATCGTTGTATTCTAGGAGTGGCAAATAATCATTTGTAGGAATTGTACCTAGCCATAGATGGTCTTTGTTATACTTAGAACGTTCTAGAGCACCTAGCACTGAAAAATAGTGGTCGCCCAATTGTTTGGAATAATCCATTTGGAATTGTCCATATTTTGAAACCACCTCACGCTCTTCTTGTTGTCTCCAACGAGAAGTCAGCCCTCCAGTTTTGTTGTATGTGTCCGAGTTTTTGTCATACGTGTAGGCATCGTAAGTGTACTGGAAGCCATCAAACTTGCCATTGGTGTAGTTGTACGAAACCGTTCCTTTCATACGCAAGCCAAATTTAAACTTGTATTCGGCATACATATTGATGTTTGCATTTCTGTTCAAGTTATCTTTGTATCCAGCAATGTTTCTACGAAATAATGCAGGGTTGTATGCAATCTCTCTCGTATGATTTACATAGTCAGGATTGTCGTTTGCATAAGGTCCTACAGTTGGTATCATTTTGAACATTCCCAGAATTGCCGAAAAATAGCCATCACCTCCAGGTAGACCCACATCCTCTGTTTTTTCGTGTCGTCCGCTTAGTTGTGCTCCCACTGTTAAGCCGTTGAGAATAGTAGCCTCTAGGTTCAATTGAACATTGGTTCTGTCGTAGTTAAAGTCTTTCATCAAAGCCTCTTGACGAGTGTTGGATACCGAAAGATAGTAGTTAGAGTTCTTAGACCCTCCACTTACATTGGCATTGAGGTGATGTTGAGGAATATTTTTTCGCATCACTATGTCGTAGTAGTCATAGCTTTGGTATCCAGGCTCTGTGCCTGCTTGCCATTTGGCTAGTTCCTCTTTGGTGTATACAGACGAAGGGTCTTGTCCCTCGTTTTGTGCTGCTTCTACCAAGCCTCTAGTGTATTGTGCTGCATTGGCAAGTTTAGGAAATCTGGTTAGATTTTGCCATCCTATATATCCATTGATGTTGATGGTTGGTTTTCCTTCCTCCCCTTTTTTAGTAGTCACTAGTACTACTCCGTTAGATGCTCTCAATCCGTAGATAGCTGCTGAGGCATCTTTTAGGATAGAGATGCTTTCAATATCTTCGGGGTTCAACGTATTGAAGGCGTCTAGTCCACCCACTTCGGCAGAGCCTAGCCAGTTGCGTCCATCTGTACCACCATACGGAATGCCGTCGATGATGATGAGTGGATTACCCATATTTCTGACTTCCAATTGTGCCCCAAAACCTGGGCGTGCATTCTTGGAGCGTACCGAAATACCTGGTAGTTTACCTGCCAATGCTCCTGCCATGGTAGTAGACGCAGTACGGGTAATATCGTCTGACTTGATGTCGCTGACTGCACCAGTCACATTTCGTCTCGATTGTGTTCCGTATCCCACTACTACTATTTCGTCCAATACTTTAGAGTCTTCTTTGAGCGATATTAGTATCTCCGATTTGCCTTTCACAGCCACTCGTTGAGGAATGTAGCCAAGGTATGAGAACTCTAAGACAGCATCTTCGGGAACCTTGATTGCATAGTTTCCGTCCACATCAGTAATAGTGCCATTGGTGGTTGAGTTTTGCTCTTTCACAGTCACTCCCACTAGGGTCTGTAACGAGTTGTCAATCACTCTACCCGTAATAGATTTGGTTTGAGCATATATGCCCAAGTTAGACATCACAAGAAAAGCCATCAGTAAAAAGATTTTATAGGGAATCTTTTTTCTAAGTCCTTCCTTTTCATTTAATTGTGATTTAATTTTCATGATCAAATAGTTAGGTTAAACAAAAGTGTTTAGTTTATTAAGTTTTGTCTTTCTAGCCTTTGCCAAAAGACTGAATTCTAATAGTATATTTAGACATAGGATGAGCCTATCGACAAGTTTGTAGCCGATTAACTGACATTAGAATCAGGTAGTCAACTACAACCTGTCAATTAAGTTTTTGATGAATCTTATATCTAGAGAAATATTACCAGAAGTAGAAATAGAATAGTGCGCAAAAGAGTACTACACCTAGCGATGCAATAACATCCCATTTGGTCCAGCTCTTTCTGATTTGTTCTTTATAATCTGCCGTAAAGGTGATAGCTTCAACTTGTTGAGCAGTTGGTTTTGCCGTAAATAAGGATACCACAACCATCAACAACATGATGAATACCAGTAGCCATATTTCGAATATCAGCCAGTTGGTTTGCCAAAACCAAGAGCTATACTCCCAATACCAACCCGTCATCACATCTTTGCCCGTATTGGTAAAAATGTTTGTCAACAGGCGCAACATCCCAATGATGAAACCTACAATCATACCCGCTTCTCCAGCCTTAGGCGTAATTCTTTTGGAAAAAATACCTAGTGCAAAAACTGCAACCATAGCAGGTGCAAGCAACGATTGAATGCCTTGCAAGTAGTCGTACAAACTACCCAAGCTCATCATTATCGGAATCCACACAATACCCAATACCACCACTACCACAGTAGCCAAACGCCCTACCAATACATAAGTGCTTTCGCTCTTATCCTTGAATTTAGGTTTATAAAAATCTTCTGTAAATAGGGTAGCGCACGAGTTGAAGAAAGCCGCCAACGATGCCACCAATGCCGAGATGAAACCAATAGTAACAATTCCTTTTATACCAGCTGGCAACACAAATTTCACCATTGCCCCAAAAGCTGTATCAGGATTCTCTAACGAAAAACCACTATCGGGACGAGCAGCCAATGCGGCAGCCACCATGCCAGGAATGAGAAACATGAACACAGGCAACAGCTTGAAATACCCTGCTGCAATACTGCCTCGTCTAGCACGTTTCATTACCACCTCATTAGACTCTCCTCTTTGCTGCCCAAGTACACGTTGCACAATGTGCTGATCTGTACACCAATACCAAAAGCCAATAATGGCAGCTCCTATAAATACCCAAAAACCAGGATAATCATCGTAAAGAGGGTCGCCCGTCTCGAAGTGGAACATATGATTTGTTCCGTATGCTACACCATCTTCGCCCACATTCAGCGTTCGGGCATAGTCCATCATAGCAGTCCATCCTTCGCCAATGCTTCCATTCCCAAGTACATTCAATCCTAAGAATAATACGAGGAACGAGCCAGCTATCAAGATAGGTGTTTGTATGGCCGACAAAGTCATCACTCCTTTCATTCCGCCCAAAACAGTAAATACTCCCGTCAGAACAATCAGTCCAATAGCTCCGTACCAAAATGGTAGCCCCAAAAGACTCTCCATAAATATACCTCCTGTAAATGCCGTAACACTCACCTTAGTAAGCACATAAGCTATCAGCGTGATAATAGAAAGCCAAGAACCCGTTGCGGGTGTATAGCGATATTTTAGGAAATCGGGCATCGTGATAATTTTGCCCATCTTGTTGTTCATCAATTGATAGAAGGGTACAAATAGCCATCCCAATATCAATATCATCCAACCTTGCATTTCCCAGTGCGCCATGCCCACACCAGCTTTGGCACCTGTGCCAGCTAGCCCTACCAAGTGCTCCGAGCCAATGTTGGCAGCAAATATTGCCGCCCCAATAATGTACCATGGTTCGCCCTTGCCAAAGAGGTAGTCTTCGCTACTTGCTCCTTGTTGCAAACGTTTGTCCTTTTGTATCGATCGCCATACAGCCCAACTTATTGCCAATATTCCTACTACAATAATGACCCAGTCGATCCACAAAAATTCGTGTGAATTCCAATTCATAGTATTTTATTTAAGGGTTTATCAAGAGAAGAAAGTTTCTTCCGTAAAACCTCCAAGTGTTTTATAGTCTTGATATACTTTCATGTATGCCTCGTGATTTTCTTTGATAGGGTAGTACTCCATTGCAAAGCCTTGCCCCATTTTGGTTTGCGCAGTTGCAATATCTTGATGCGCACCCGCTGCCACCGCTGCAAACATAGCTGCACCAAGTGCGCAAGCTTGCTCCGATTTTGCCACCTTGATAGGCATATTCAGCACATCAGCCAAAGTTTGCATTACCAATGGCGATTTCAGCGGAATGCCTCCAATACCAATCACCGTTTCTATCTCTATCCCATTTTCCAAAAAGCGGTCTACAATAGCCTTAGAGCCAAATGCCGTAGCCTCTACCAATGCCTTGAAAATAAGCGGAGCATCGCTCGCCAGATTCAATCCTGTGATAGTTCCTTTTACCAATTGACTTGCATCAGGAGTTCGTCGTCCGTTCATCCAATCTATTGCTAGAACGGTGCTATCCTCTACTTTTATTTTAGAAGCCTCTTCAGAAAGTGCTGGAATAATTTGGTCTAATGCCTCTTCCACCAATTTTGCTTTTGTGGCATCATCTATCAATGTAGATTTGGCAACAATATTTTCTATTGGCCATGCCACCACCGACTTGAACCATGCGTAAATATCTCCAAAACCTGATTGACCAGCCTCCAAGCCTACCATCCCAGGAAGTACCGAACCGTCTACTTGTCCGCAAATGCCTGGTACAAGTTTGTTCTTCATTTTTTCGTACGATGCCACCATGATGTCGCAAGTAGAAGTGCCGATAACACGCACAAAAGTTTTTGCACCTATCTCTACACCCACCGCTCCCATATGACAATCGAAAGCACCTACGCCTACTGCCACATTGGTAGACAAGCCTAATCTCTGCGCCCACTCGGCAGTTAGGTTGCCCACTTTGGCATCGCTCGTATATGTTTTTTCGAACAAATGACTTCTAAAGCCTTTGAGGTGTGGACTAATAGCCTCTAGGAAACTATCAGGAGGTAGTCCTCCCCATTCCTCTAGCCACATAGCCTTGTGTCCTGCCGAACATCTACTACGAATCATTTCTTCGGGTTTGGTAATATCGGTCAGCAATGCAGGCATCCAATCGCAATGCTCTACCCAACTGTAGGCTGCATCGCGGATAGACTCATCCACATTGAGCACGTGAGCCATCTTTGCCCATACCCACTCACTCGAATATATTCCTCCAACATGACTTGTATAATCTATTTCCGATTTTGCTGCCAACTCGTTGATGCGAGCCGCCTCGGCAATAGAGGTGTGGTCTTTCCACAACACAAACATAGCATTGGGGTTTTCGGTAAATTCGGGGCGAAGTGCTAATGGCAATCCATCCTTGTCGATGAGCACAGGTGTAGAGCCTGTGGTATCGAAAGAAATGCCTACTACATTTTCGGCAGTGCCTTTTGGCGATAGACTCAATGCTTCTTTCACCGATTCTTCTAGTGCTTCCACATAGTCGAGAGGGTGTTGTCTATATTGATTTTTGTGGGGAATGCAATATTCTTGTTTCGCCCATCTCTTATAATATTTTACCGAAGATGCTACTTCTTTTCCTGTTTCTACCTCGACTACCAAGGCTCTGCACGAGTCAGAGCCATAGTCGAGTCCTATTGTGTATTTCATAGTTTACTCTTGTTTTTTATTATAAAACTTAGCGGAATGCTTTGTTTAGCATATAGTACACTTCATTGTTTCGCAAGTCTTGACGGAATTGGCGAATAGTAGTGTCTTTGTCTATTATTAGCATTTCTATATCTGCTATTTCTGCATAGTCCTCTAGCATTTCGGTAGTGATAGAAAAAGAAAAGCTAGAGTGGTGCGTACCACCTGCCAGAATCCATGCACCTGCCCCAATTTCTAGGTTTGGCATAGGTTTCCAAAGGGCGCAAGCCACAGGTAGTTTTGGTAGAGCTTTAGTTTCTTCCACTTTCACCTCGTTCACTATCATACGGAAGCGGTTGCCCATATCCACAATGGTAGCTGCCACACCTTCTCCCTTATGCGCTTGGAATACAAGACGAGCGCAAACTCCAGCATCGCCAATGCCTAGGAAATGTACTTCGATACGAGGTTTATTTCCTGTAATATCTGGATTGATTTCTAGCATATGCGATTGCAGAATCGTGCTATTCTCTCCGTCAAAGTTGAGTGTATAATCCTCTAGGAACGATTGTCCACCTGGTAGTCCTTGTCCCATTACCCACATGGTGCGCACAAGTGCCGCTGTTTTCCAATCTCCCTCTGCTCCAAAGCCATAACCCTCAGCCATCAAGCGTTGCGAGGCAAAGCCCATCAATTGTTTCATGCCCTCAAGCTCGTTGAAACTGGTAGTAAATGCTTTAGCTCCTTTGTCTTCTAAGAAACGGCGTAGCCCTATTTCTTGAGCTGCTGCCTCACGTACCGATTGGTGTTTTTCTGCTCCTTTTTTGCAGTCGTCTGCAAATTCATATACTTTCTCGTATTTAGCAATTTTAGCATCTATTTCTGCCTCTGTTACTGCCTCTACAAATGGCACAAGGTCGGCAATAGGTGCATTGTCAACGTGATAGCCAAGGCGGATTTCTGCCTCCACTTTGTCTCCGTCTGTTACCGCCACATTGTTCATATTATCACCAAAACGGATGATAAGCATATCTTGCGAATCTGCCCATCCTGCGCATACACGCATCCAAGCAGCTATTTTGTTTTGCGTATTTTCATCTTTCCAATATCCTACTACCACCTTGCGAGGTTTGCGCAAACGGCTAGTGATGTGACCAAACTCACGGTCGCCATGCGCCGATTGGTTGAGGTTCATGAAGTCCATGTCGATTTCGCTCCACGGAATTTCTTTGTTGAATTGTGTGTGTAGATGTAGCAATGGTTTTTTGTAATCCATCAAACCATGAATCCACATTTTGGCAGGCGAGAAAGTGTGCATCCAAGTAATCATACCTGCGCATTTGGTGTCGCCATTGGCAGCACGCATTATCTCCGAAATTTCTTTCGATGAGTTTGCTGTTCCTTTATATACCACCTTGATAGGGAGAATGCCCGAGTCGTTCAATCCTTTTACCATTTCAGTAGAATGAGCGTCTACTGCTACCACTGCGTCGCCACCATATAGAAGTTGAGCGCCAGTTACAAACCAAATTTCTAAGTCTTTATAAGTCATGATATTCATTATTTAAGTTGTTAGTTATATTTTAATAAATAAATTATTTTTGTCCATAATAGCTATTAGGCCCGTGCTTGCGCGAAAAGTGTTTCTCTATCAAGTGTTTGTTCATTCCACTCTTCGGATTCACACTCATGGAGATAGCCGCCATTTTGGCTATTTGCTCCAATACTACCGAGTTGTGGATGGCATCGAAAGCGTCTTTTCCCCACGTAAAAGGGCCATGATTGTTGACTATCACTCCTGGTGTATAGTCAGGATTCATTTCTCTAAAAGTTTCTATAATCACATTGCCCGTTTCCAATTCGTAGGCATTGCCCATTATTTCGTCTTGAGTCATAGCGCGTGTGCAGGGTATTGCCTCTTTGAAATAGTCGGAATGTGTGGTTCCAATATTCGGAATGTCTCGTCCTGCTTGTGCCCATGCTGTGGCATAGGTGGAGTGGGTGTGCACTACACCGCCAATATTTGGAAATGCCTTGTAAAGAGCAAGGTGAGTTGGAGTATCTGATGATGGCTTTAGTTTGCCATCCACAATTTTGCCGTCTAGGTCTATGATAACCATATCGTTGGCAGTCATGGTGTCGTATGATACTCCTGAGGGTTTTATGACAACTAATCCTTGCGAGCGGCAGATGGCGCTCACATTCCCCCAAGTAAAGATGACAAGTCCGTGTTTTACTAACTCTATATTTGCCCTGAATACATCTTCTTTCAATTCTTGTAACATGTCTTTTATTTTAAGTATGTGTTGAATTTATTTCGCTACCGAAAATTTGTAAATACATGTTTGAGTATATACCTCTCCAGGGTTGACACGAGTGGTCGGGAAGTTGGGCTGATTGGGTGTATCAGGAAATTTCTGTACCTCCAAAGCTATGGCTCCACGATGGTGCAATGGTTTGTTGTATTTGCCCATTACCTCGCCCGTGAAAAAGTTGCCCGTATATATTTGCACCCCTGGTTGGTCTGTCAATACTTCCATCACACGTCCGCTTTGTGGCTCATATACAGTGGCTATGAGTTCCACTTTGTTTTCTTCTGTTTTGTCTACTACCCAGTTGTGGTCGTATCCTTTACCTTTGTTTAGTTGAACGTTATCCTCATCAATGCGTTTGCCAATGAGAGTTGCCATTCTGAAATCGAAAGGAGTGCCCTCTACTGATGCTATTTCGCCCGTAGGAATCAACACGCTGTCCACAGGTGTGATATGGCTTGCATTGATGGTGAGCATATGATCCAATATGTCGCCATTGCCAGCCCCCTTCAAGTTAAATTGCGAGTGATTAGTCAGATTGATATGTGTTGGCTTGTCGGTCGTAGATTTATAGTTGATAACGAACTCGTTGTTCATATTCAATTCGTAGGTCATCACAGTTTTCACAGTTCCAGGAAAACCCTCTTCGCCATCGGGCGAGGTGTACGACATTTGGATACTATTGTCCGATACCTTGTCCACAGTCCATACCTGATCGTCAAAGCCTTGTGGTCCTCCGTGCAAGGTGTTCCCGTTATCATTGGCAGGAAGTTGATATTCTACACCATCTAGTTCAAATTTTGCATTTGCAATACGATTTCCATAACGTCCAATTACAGGCCCTAGATACCTTTCGCCTTGATGATTGATGTAGTTGTCGATGCTTTCGAAACCAAACACCACGTCTTCGTATTTGCCATCCTTGTCGGGAACCCATAACGAAACTATGCGTCCGCCATAATTGGTAACTTGCATGGTGAGTCCATTGCCCGAGTGCAGCGTGTAGAGCGAAACTTGCTTGCCCGCAATATTAGTTTCAAAGGCTTCTGCTTTGAACAATGGCAGTTCTTCTTTTACCGAGGTGGTGCATGAAAAAAGAAAACACAGAAGGATAGAATATAGACTGATTTTCATAATGCTTGATTTAGATTTTTTGAATATGGTTTCATATAAGTGTCGATGTTACACTTATGCAATATTAGCAATAAGTGTCAATATTTACACTTATTAATGTGTGTTGTAAAACATGTTTTGAATTATTGTATAAAAAAACGAGAGATAGACTGTTGCCTACCCCTCGTTGATGCTTGGTTCTTAATGTTTTATAGTGAGAAATAATAGCCCTTGTTTAGTAGACTATCATACTTCTCTTTGTTGAACTTGTAGTAAAAAGCTCCTTTTCTGGAGCTCGACATATCTTTGTCTTCTTGTTTTTCTAGAATATCCATTTCTAGAATTTTTTTTCTAAAGTTGCGTTTATCCAATGTCGTATCGTAAATGGCTTCGTAGAGCATTTGCAATTGCGGCAATGTGAATTTTTCGGGCAGCAAGTTAAACCCTAAGGGTTGCGATGCAGCCTTTTTGCGTAGAATGGTAATGGTGTCTACTAGCATTCTGTTGTGGTCGAAAACAAGATTTTCTACCTTGTCCAATTCTATCCAATAGGCGTTGTGCTTTTTGCATAGTTCGTCGTTAAACAGCTCTAGGTCTATCAAGGCATAGTATGCCACTGAAATAACTCGTTCACCCTCATCCCTGCTCACATCTCCGTAGATGCCCACTTGCTCCAGATACACGTCTTCGATGTCGGTATATTCATAGACCACGCGCGATACTGTTTCCGATAGGCTTTCGTTGGGTTGTAGGAATCCACCCATTAGCGAATCTTTTCCTTTGAGTGGTTCAAACTTTCGTTTCGAAATCAGGAGATATATTTTAGCATCTTTAAATCCAAGGATTATACAGTCTACTGCTACATAAAACTTCGACTGTTCTTTATAAAATGAAGGAGTCATTTGGTAAAATTTATATTAATTCTAATTTGCACCCTATAAGTGCACATTCTACATTTATTTTACTGAATACAAATATATCGTATAATTTAACATTTAAAGCGACAAAGAGAAATTTCTTGTTGCATCCATGTCTGTCTATATATTGCATCATTCAGCGTACTTGTGTAAGAAATTTAAGTATGGAGGTTTTTTACTGCCTCCATACTTCATCTATCTTATTCAGTAATTTTATATACACCAAAAGAATTTGCTTGAGCTGCAATGGCAACCACATTTCCGTTCAATGTAGCAGTCGTTTTTTGAGGAACAACCGCATTCTTGTTTTCAAGTGTATTAACAGCCCCCGCATTCATGTTTTGCATCAGGGTGCATTCGCCAATAGTTAGTGTTTGGTTTTTGCGCAAACCTGTAATGGTGAGGTTGATAGCTTTGCTTTCCTTTGTCGTATTCACTACTTTTACGATATAGCACTTTTCGTTTTTGTCATATACTGCCGATGCGTATAGTCCCTCTTGCCCTGTGATGGCTTGTTTGTTCCAAGTCAGATTCAGCACATTTGTTCCCGTATTTTTAGCATATAGCTGTTGCACATAGTAGTTAGGCGTTTTTACCACCGATAGATTGTCGAACCAAATCATATCGGGTTTCCATTGCCAAGCATCCACGTGCGCAAATAGAGGTGCATAGGTGCACATATGCACAATATCAGCATTTCGCTCTAACCCCGTCATGAAAGCAGCTTCGCACAATGCCGACAAAAAGTTGTTGTCTTTGCCCGATGCATGATCGTGACAAGCATATTCTCCAGCAAATACGGCAGGTCCTTTGCGATCGTAATTGTCGTAGCGAGTTGCACTCTTCAAGAACCACTCTGGAGTTTGATAATAATGTTCGTCTACCAAATCCACTTTCAGGCGTTTCATCTCAGGCCACAAGTAGTCAAATTCTTTGCCATCTGCCGATGGTCCCGAGCTTCCAATTAGTTTTATTTCAGGATGTTTGGCGCGTATTGCTTTAGAGAATGCCGCAAGACGCTCTACATATTCTTCGCCCCATTGCTCGTTTCCGATGCCCAAGAATTTCATTTCGAAGGATGCAGGATGCCCCATTTCGGCACGTAGTTTTCCCCATTTTGTATCTGTGCTGCCATTGGCAAATTCTATGAGATCTAGTGCATCTTGAATATAGTCATCCAGCTCTCCCACAGGTTGATGCGCCACACAGCACTCGTTTTGATATTGACAAGCCAAACCTACATTGACTACTGGCAATGGCTCGGCACCTATATCTTCCGAAAGTAGAAAATACTCGTAAAATCCTAGTCCATAGGTTTGATAATAGTCAGGGAAAAAACGATGTGTAAACGTATAGTGCCAACGGTTTTCGTTGAGTGGACGATTTTCTACAGCTCCCACACTTTTTTTCCAATCGTAGCGTGTGTCAAGGTCAGTTCCTTCTACAATGCACCCTCCAGGAAAGCGGAATACACCAGGCTGCAAGTCGGCAAGAGCTTGTGCCAAGTCTTTGCGCAAACCACCGTTTCTGCCTTTCCATGTATCCACAGGAAATAGCGAAACGTGCTCTATATATACTTCTCCTTGCGAGGCTAAGAAAATGCGTAGTCGTCCATTCTTGTCAGTTGTTTTGGGCGAAATTTCTAATTCATATTTTTTCCATTCCTTGCTTTTTACTTCCAAGTCTTTGCTCCCAATCACTTCATTGTGCGAGTCTATCAAGTTTATGCGAAGTTTTTGTGGAGCATCGCTCTCACTTTTTGCCCATACCGAAAAGCGATATTGCTCTCCTTTTTTGAAGCCCATTCCTCTAAAACCCTCATTCTCTATTCCCGTATGTTTATGATTGTGTCCACTCGTAGACAGTTTCAGATAGGTAGGATTGTTTGGAAATAGCGGATTGCTTTTCAGCACCTCCACATTGCCAAAGGTATTCCAGCCCATCAGATTTTGAGGAAAATCGAACGATCTATTTTTTACCAATTCGGCATACAAACCACCATCGGCACCAAAGTTTATATCCTCAAAAAACAAGCCATACATTGTAGATTGCACAGGTGCACCTATCTTCTTGGCATCTAGCGTAAACTGAGCAGTCTGTTGTGCATTTAGCATCCCACCACAGAGGAGGAATGCTAAAAGACCATAGATTTTAAATTTTCTCATAATTGTCATATTATTTTTTATTCTTTCTTAATTCTTCTCTTCTCATTATTGTACCTCCAATGCCAAAATAGACTTGGCAGGAATGGTTAGTTCTAATTTCCCATTTCTTATTTTTGCATCCTTAAATACTTCTGGTTTCACCAAGTTGGGTTGCTCAAAAGTATTGTGATCTGTAATGTTCTTTGAGGTCAAAATACGTCCATTCACATTTTTTGCTTTAGGGTTGGGTAGGTCGATTACAATTTTGCGATCCGTCTCCAAATCTATATTCGTGAGCGTAAGATTTACAGCATCTCCCTTTTGCGAAACAGATGCACTCACAGTGTTGATATTGCGCCCTCTGATTTCTCTAGTATCCGATGTCAAATCTATTGGAATATGCGTAGCATCTTGATGTGCTTTGTACATCTCAAAAACGTGATAGGTGGGCGTCAATGTCATTTTATCATCCTTGGTCAGTACCATAGATTGCAGTACATTAGCCAATTGTGCAATATTTGCCATCTGAATGCGGTCGCCATATTTATTGAAAATATTGAGCGAAAGTGCCGCCACAAAAGCATCACGCATCGAGTTTTGCTGATAGAGATGCCCGCGAATAGTGCCAGGTTCTTCGTTGAACCAAGTTCCCCATTCATCCACCATTAGCCCTATTCTTTTGTCCTTGTCATACTTGTCCATAATGTCCATATGCTTTGTCAGCACCTCTTCTATTTCCAAGCATTTGCCAATAATCCAATAGTATTCATCATTCGTAAAATCTATTGCCGAGCCTTTTTTGCCTTCACCCCATTCCGTAATGGTGTAATAATGCACCGATAAACCGCTCATTCTATGACCTATGTTTTTCATCAGCACCTCTGTCCAGTTGTAGTCGTAGTCAGATGCACCGCTCGCTATCTTGAACAGACGATTGTCGTCATAGTCTCTGCAATAGGTCGAATAGCGTCTATAAAGATCGGCATAGTATTCGGGACGCATATTTCCTCCGCAGCCCCAACTCTCGTTGCCCACTCCAAAGAATTTTACATCCCAAGCCTTATCTCTTCCATTGCTTCGGCGCAGGTTTGCCATGGGGCTATCTCCATCCGAAGTCATGTATTCTACCCATTTTGCCATTTCTTCTACCGAGCCACTACCCACGTTTCCGCTGATGTAGGGTTCGCAATCTAGAATTTCGCACAAGTTGAGAAACTCATGTGTGCCAAAGCTATTGTCCTCAATAGTTCCACCCCAATTGTTGTTCACCATTTTGGGGCGACTTTCTTTTGCGCCTATGCCATCCATCCAATGATATTCGTCGGCAAAGCATCCACCAGGCCATCTCAGATTGGGAATTTGAAGTTTTTTGAGTGCCTCCAATACATCTTTTCTATATCCTTTTTCGTTGGGGATGCTAGAGTTTTCGCCCACCCATAGTCCTCCGTAGATGCACGTGCCTAGATGTTCGGCAAAATGTCCGTAGATGTGTTTGCTTATTTTTTGATTCGCTTGTTGCGGATAGGTCTTAATCGTTACTTCGCCCTGAGCCGATGCAAAAAGCGTACTGAAGGCAAGTAAACTGCTAATAAAATATTTTTTCATAAAACTAGATATTGGTTATTTCGAAAATCTGATGAGTGTAAATGAATAGGCTGGCAACTCCAAATTGTTCAACTCTGCCACATTTACTTTGCTGTGAGTAGGCATTGCCTTTTTGTCGTCAGTTTTTCCTGTTAATATTATTTTGCTTGCTTGTAGAGTATCTATGCCCAATTTTTTTGTGTCTAGTGCAAGAGCTACTTCTGTGGGTAGCAGATTTACTAGTTTGACTATCACATCGTTTGTCCTACTGTCTTTCACTACCGAACAAGCAATACGTTTGCTCACCTTACTATCGTTAGTATCGACTTCTATGTTCGAAAAAATGTATTCATCTCCCGCATGTTCTCCAAAAAGCTTTTGAATTTCGTAGCCCACTGTTGGCTTCACTTCCGTATTGTTGAAGTAAATCAAATCGGGATTCCATTGCGTGTGACCTTCCTTTGCCAATAGTGGAGCATAAGATGTCATGTGCACTACATCGCCATTTCGCTCGCACGAGATGAGGTGCAAAGCCTCTGCCAGAGCTGTCTCCAAATTGTTTGGTCTGCCAGGTAGATGCGCAGCATATTCGCCCAAATAGACTTTAGACTTGTTGCGATCGTATCTATCATAAAAATCTTGATTGTAGATGTACCATGCTGGCGGCTGATAATAATGTTCGTCTAGTATCGGAATCTCTTGTTCGCTTGCAAATGCCCATCCACGCTCATAGTCAGAGCCTTCGGAGAATGGACCAGCCGTTCCTATTACTGTTACGTCAGGATGTTTTTCTTTGACAGCATCAAATATCATTTTGAAACGTTCTTCAAATACTTCCGAAATCAAGTCCTCGTTTCCTATCCCAATATATTTTAGGTTGAATGGTTTGGGGTGTCCAGCATCGGCTCTCATTTTTGCCCACTTGCTAGTTTTAGGATTCCCATTTGCCCATTCTATGAGGTCTAGCACATCTTGAATATAAGCTCCCATTTCTTCCATTGGTATTCCACCTTGCTGTCCTCCAATTGCACAACCATGGTGCGCCGAGTTTTGGCAAGGTACGCCAGCGGCTACAATAGGCACAGGTTCGGCTTGAATATCTTCACAGAATTGGAAATATTCGTAATAGCCCAAACCAGCCGATTGATGGTAGCCCCACAAGTTGCGTTGAGGTTTGCGAGCCTCCAATTCTCCCACCGTGTTTTTCCAATTATAGATGTTGTTTATGCCATCGCCATGTGCTACACAGCCACCAGGGAAACGTACGAAACGAGGTTTCATGTCGGCAAGCACTTGTGCCAAATCTTCACGCAAGCCATTTTTATGTCCTTTGAATGTTTTTTGTGGAAAAAGAGAAATCATGTCCAAAGCTAGTTTGCCTTCCGATTGTGGCACAACTTCGAGACGAGCTTTTGCAACAGTTTGCTTAGATGTGATGACTGCTTGATATTTTTTCCAGTCGCCCCCAATAGATTTGATTTGAGTCTCTCCACATACATTTCCATTTTCATCTATCAATCTCACTTTCAGCGCCGATGATTTTCCGTCCACCACTTTTGCAAATAGTGAGAAATCATATTTTTCGTTTGCCTTGAGGGCAATGCCATCAAAGCCTTCGTTTTGCAAGGCTGCCCCCACCTTGTTGATGGTGAGTAGTGCATAGTGCGGATTGTTTGCATGAATAGGGGTTGCCGTCTCTATGTTGAAGGTAGCGTCGTTACCTTTTAGTGCCCAAGCCTTGTAGCTATTCCAATTTTGGTCGCCTTCTCTATCCGATAGTTGATATTCAAAACCTCTATTTTGCACCAGTTCGGCATAGATTCCTCCATCGGCAGCATAGTTGATATCTTCGAAGAAAATACCCATCAGCATATCGCTAATTTCTTTTGTCTGATGCGGGTCTATTGTCAGCTTTGCATTCAAGGGTTTGAGCCCTGCAAAACGACTTGCATCCTCCTTTGTGGTTTCTGCAAATAGTTGGTTGCGATAGTTGGTTAGGTTTACTTTTTTCTCCAAGCCTTCTAGCACTTCCCATGCCACTTGATGGATAGTACCTTGTTGTATTGTATTACCAATTTTAATGTTTTGGCGCAGATTTTTGCGTTCACTTTTAGCAAGGTTTTTACTTGTGCCAAAGGTCTTGAAATCTTTGGTCGTACTAGCATAAAAAGTAGTGTCGCTGCCCGTTGCACTAGCCCACGAAATGGTGTAGCCATTGCTTTGTGGAACAATCTCGGTCAATAGACAATTTTTGCCATCCGATAGAATGGGGTAGGCTTGGGGTTGCCAATCTACCAAGTTTTTAGAGGAGGCATAGGCAATGGCTCCGTCTTGTTTGTTGAGTGTCCATACTGCATGCCAAGTGCCGTCTTGCGATTGGTGAATGAAGGGGTGAAACATTCTTTTTTGAGAGCCCCATCGCCCATAGTCGCTTCGTAGAAAAATGAATCCATCGCCCACGGGATGCCACACCTTTTGGTCGCTACTCCATGCAAATTGAATGCCTCCGTGCCCTTCCTTATTGTCTGTGTTGTAGGCAAATAGATATGCCTGATTAGGGGTGGGAGGGGGTGGTGTACTCCACGATTTTACTCCGATGCATAGTAATGCAAATAGGATGATTAATTTATGCTTTTTCATGATTTAAAGTTTTGTTCTATAATGATTTATATTTTTACTTAGTCTATTGATTTAGCAGGCGCACCTCTGTTATTTTGTTCGTCATATCACCTTGTTTGGTAGGTGTAAATTTGATGATTAAACGCTGTTTGCCTTTTTCGCTTTGTGGGATATTGATGTACATGGTTTGCAAATCATCGCCTTTATCTCCCTTCATATTTTGATTGAAAACTTCGATGTCGTTGATGGTGATTCGTAGATTTCGATGGTGGTCTTTGTCAAAATAAGCGACGTAGAGTTGTTTCGCATCTTTGTTCTCATTTTTCAGTTGGTAGCTAAAATATCCTTTGCATTCTCTCCAACTGATGCCATCCACAGAACCCGTCCACGAGTCGTCGAATTGAATAAAATGATCCGATTCGGGTTGTTGCTCTCCACAAGTTAGGCGGTCTATTGTTCTATTATTCAGAGCCTCGCGCTCTTTCTCCTCTTGTTCTATTTTCGTCTGAATTTCCTTTACACTTTGCGTAGTGGCTTGCGCCCAATAAATGATATAACGAGCATCGTGCAAGGTATAGAACGGAATGAGCTCTAGCCCTCCCTCATATTTTTGCGGAAAGAGATTTGTTAAACTAAAAGTAAGTGGCTTGTTAGCAACAGGTTTCAACTGATTTGTAAGTTCATTGACTTCGGATACAATGATGGGCATTTCGTTCAACGACAGTTGTTTGCCATGTGCAATATGTCCACCTCGGCTATCGTCAGCAAAGAGCCCTTTCAGGTCTTCAGTACCTGTTTTGGCTGCTAGAACAATGGGTCCATAACGAAACGAGAAGTAGTTAGAATTGTCGGGCAATTGTTCTGTGGTGATGCGCATTGGCATTTCCATAGTCACTTTATCGCCTTTTTTCCACTTGCGATTGATGCTTACATAACTTGCTGGATTCTGTGAAACTGCAAGAGGCTTTCCATTGATACTAATTTTTAACGCACCTTTTTCTACCCACGATGGATAGCGTAGTTTTAAGGTGAAGTCTGTATTCTTTTGTGGCTCAATGGTCAATTCTGTTTTAGCCTCATTCGGAAAATTATTTTGTTGAATAACTTTCACCTCCTTTTCTTTCCATTGCAAGGTGGAGGGAATGAAGAGGTTGACATACAATTCGTTTTCTGTATGTGCATAAATCATTTCGCCATATTTAGAGTGATTTTCGATGCCCGAACCTACACAGCACCACATACTTGTCTCTGGTTGCGAATAGACACGGTAGTGCCCTGGTCGCATTTGTGTAAAATAGACAAGCCCCCCAGTTTCGGGATGTTGCGACGACAGAATGTGATTGTATAATCCTCGTTCATAGTAGTCTATGTACTTTTCGTTGAGCGAGGTTTGGTACAACATTTTAGTCAGTCGGAGCATATTGTAAGTGTTGCAAGTTTCGGGTCCTTCGGTACTTTTTATCATACGCTCAAAGTTGTGAGATGGGTGAAAATGCTCGTTGGCACTATTGCCCCCAATACACACCGAACGATGTTCTACCACCGTTTCCCAAAAGAACTGAGCCGCATTAGCCCAATTATTATCTCCCGAAATATCAGCAATACGTTTATAACCCAATACCTTAGGTATTTGAGTATTTGCGTGCATTCCTGTCAATTTATCTTCACCTTCTAACAATGGATTGAGTATTACGAGATGCGAAAAACGTTTGGCAAGTTGGATATATTTTTCGTCGCCACTAATGGCTGCCACATCTGCAAAGGTTTCGTTTAGCCCTCCATATTCGCTTCGTAGCATATCTTGCATTTGCTCGTCGCTTAGATTTTGGGTGAGGTCAATCATCCAATCTGTAAGTTCGAGGAGCATCGTTTTTGCTAATTCGCTATCTGCATATAAATAAGCATCTCTGAGCCCTGCATAGGTTTTGTGAATATTATAGAGCGGAACCCATTTGCCATTGAGCGCAAAGCCACTAGCCTTGATATTGCCTTGAGCTATCTGGCTCCACATGGTTTTGCTATCGGGCACACCACCAATATATCCGTTGCCGTTGGTGTCTTGTATACGCTTCATTTCGTGGAGCATATAGTCTAATCGTTCTTTTATCTGCGTATCGGCTGTGGATGCGTACATCAACGACAATGCCGATAGATAATGCCCACCAATGTGTCCATCCAATCCCGTATTTTCCCAATTGGTATACGATTTTGCTTTGGGAGCCAGCCCCGCCTCTCGCACAAATGGGGCAAGAAGGCGGTCTGCATCTAGGGCTAGCAAATATTGCTTGTTCAGTTGTTGAGCATGCTTGAACGGACTGGCAAGTAGGGTAACATCTTTCAGATGAAAGGTCTCTATCTGCTTAGTTGTTTGAGCATACATTCCCGTAGAAACAAGCAGATATGCTGCTGCAATGGAAAATATATTTTTGAAGTGTGAAACTAAATTCATAGCCAATTAATTTGTAATAATTACTGCTCCCTCCGATTGTATTTCTATTGTCAATTCTCCTTTTTTATTGAGGCTCTTAGTTTCCAATTGTGGCGAACGATCTTTTTTGTCCGAATACATTTGCAGTTTGCTTGTGTTGTTGAACATGGGCAAATTGATGGTGATTTTTTTAGCATTTTTTTCTGCATTTATGGCTGCCACATACCACTTGTCTTGATGACGACGAGCCAGCACTACATATTTGCCAGGATAGCCATCAATCAAAACTGTCTCGTTCCATGTTGTAGGCACGTTTTTCATAAAGTCGATTACCAAGTTGTCGCAGTCCGTGAGGTTGTTGGGTGCTATTGCAAACATTTGCACAGGGCTTTGGAAGAGAACAGCAGTAGCTAGTTGAAAGATGTCTGTTGTTTTTCTTATTTGCCCTCCATCATTTGTTCTGTTATGACGCTTGTTGAGTAGCACAGGACCAAATTCCATAGAGGCAACGCTGTTGCGAATGAAGGGATGCAGCGTAGCATTATATGCCTCAGCATCGTTTGCATCTTGCGAAAAAATGAGATTCTCAGATGCCAACACAGCCTCGCTGCCCACAAAGTTGGGATACATACGCTCCCATCCACGAGGTAGGGTGCAACCATGAAAAATAACCATAATGCCATAGTCGTTGGCATCGGACAATATGTCTTCGTAGAGTTTCATGGTTTCTTGTTTGTCTCCTCCAAAGAAGTCTACTTTTATTCCTTTGATGCCATGTTCTTTCAGCCATTTCATTTCAGCCTTGCGAGCCACCGATGTGTGCATACATTGTTTTGCACCTTGTGGAGCATCATTCCAGTAACCATTAGAGTTGTACCATAGAAACACATCTACTCCTTTCGATTGTGCATATTTGAATAACGAGGGCATACGCTCACGTCCAATTTGCTTATCCCACAACCCATCAATCAATACATATTCATAACCTAAGTCTGCTGCGAGATTGATATATGCCACTTGGTCGTCATAGTTCAAACTATGGTCTTGCCACATTATCCAGCTCCATGTAGAACGTCCAAACTTGTAATCAGTCGAAGGTTTGTACAAAGGCTCTACTACATCAAAAGGAATAGTGGTTTCTACTATTGGTTTCAAGTTGTCTGCTACCGTAATTGTTCTCCATGGTGTTTCGCCAGGTAGTGCTATTGCAGGGTTTGCCATGCCCATGCCATTGTTTTCTCCCGCCTCGGGGAAAGCCACGGTGTATAATCCGTCTTTTGTGCCTTCGCTTAGTTTAGATGCACAGTATAAGCTGCTTACGCCCGTTTCTGAAACGAGTGCCCAGCCATTGTCTCCCACATGGAATAGTCCTGGGAAGGTGTAGCCCACGCCATATTTTGATGGTGTGCCAAGTGCCTCATCAGGAATATACTCTTCCTCGTAGCTAGGCTTGGTTTGTTTCCAGCCTATCATTGGTGTGGCTTGCGGTGTGAGGAAAGTGGTGGTGAAATCGGGAAACTTAAACCCTGTCATCTCTTTTTGGATAATGCAACGAGCCGTTTCTCCATTTTGTGCCAAGGTATATTTCAATGCAATGTCGTTGTTGCTGACACGCATTACAAGGCTCATCTTTTCTTTTTTTGGTGTTTCGTAATTCAGAATCACCTCATTTGCTAGATAGTGAACCTCAGTTTGTTTTATACGATTTTGAGAATAGTGTTTATCTATTACCGATTCTTTGGTGTCTATTAGTTTTAGGTTTTTACTAAAATCGCTCACACTAGTCACCATGCCCAGAGGCGAGTCTTCTAGTATAGCTTTCTCTTTGTAAAAGACATTGTACTTGATTTCGCCAGCGGTATTTAAACTGATATTTACTTTCAGATTTTTGTCTGGACTTGCTATCAACGTGTTTTTTGCTTGCAAGTGTAGCAAACAGAAAAGGGATAGTGCAAAAAGGGATAGTGCTTTTCTCATTTCAAGATTATATTAAATTAGATTATTATTTCGTGTTCTCAGTATAAGTGTTTCAATTACACTTGCAAGATATTTAATTAAGTGTAATATTGTACACTTATAAATGTGTTGTAAAACATATTTGTTTTTATCTCGTTTGTTATGAGGCTGTTATCTCCTATCTTAAAGAGTGGGGGTGTATATGATAATTGAAAAAGGGTCCACTTTCTACTTGAAAAGTATACCATTTAGGAAGGATTTTCAAAGAACGTAAAAGCGTTATTTAGTTAACTCTTTTGATAACATTTTTTCAGTTTCTTTAACACGATATGATTGTCCATTCATACTAATAAGATGTGCTTTGTGGGTCAACCTATCTACCATTGCAGCCACTAATACTTTGTCTTTTACGATTTCTCCCCACCTATCAAAAGCCAGATTTGTTGTGATGATTGTTGCTTTCTTTCCAGCTCTGAGCGACAGATGGTTAAATAGTAATTCTCCACCTTCTTTATCGCAACTTACATACCCAAATTCATCACAAATTACTAAATCGTAGCGTTGAAAACGTAGCTCCAACTGCCTCAAACTCTTCTGCGAGCGACATTCTCTAATTTGAGTTAGCAGGTGTGGAACAGAGGTGAAAAACACTGTGCAACCCTCCAAACAAGCTTTTATTCCTAACCCGATGGATAAATGTGTTTTTCCAGTTCCAGGATTTCCACAAAAGACGATGTTGCGTCCTTCCTTGATAAAATCTAAGGTTTCTAGCTCTGGTAGAACAAGTTGTCCCTCTTTAGGAAGTTCTTCTCTGACTAACTCTTGAAGATATTTGAGCTCAGGAAAACCAGCTCTTCGGATGCGTTGCTTGCGCTTATTTTCAGTCCTAAGGGCAACTTCTTTGCTTAGAAGCTGGCACAGAAGCGTTCTGTACGTCCAGTTCTGCTCTGTTCCAAGTGTAATAAAATCGTCGAGTTCATCTTTTATCACACTGATTTTTAACTCTTTGGCATAGTCTTTTATGCGTTCTTTTTCTGATAATTCTTCCATGTTTCTAGTCTTTAAATTAATGTTTGTAATTGTCCATCATACGAGATATAGAGGATAATATTTGAGGCGAACCATCCTCTATATCAATCGATTGCTCTTTGTTTGCTTTTGGATGTAACAGGTTCAAGACCTCGTCTTTGGGCTCTTTTAGGGCATGCATCATGGTTTTTATTTGATCTGCTGATACTTGGCTTATACCTCTAAATTCCAAGTCCTGATAAGCTGCTATAATATCTAAGCCTGTAAAGTTCTGATCCAAAGCATATTGTAGGAGCAATACAAAATCCTTTGGTTTGTCCTTAAACTGTTTGTCAAACAACTTTTGTATACCTTCAGGCATCTTCTGAAGAGCCAAGGAACTATGTACAGCTCCAGGCTTGCGCAATAAAGTATTTAGATAGTGTTCTAACTTTATGCTCCAACCAGCTGGATAATAGATGCGCTCGTGAACAGCTATCTTTTGATTTTGATAGAGCATAACGAGTTTTTCGGAGTAGATTTTCACATCCACAAGCTTACCCACCAAGGTGTCAGGAACGGAGTAGTGAGAGGCTTTCATGCAAATAGTTGACCACTTATCTACCTTGTAAGTCTCTAGCTCAAAGCACCCCATCTCATTATGATATGCTCTGAGAGCAGCCAACTCAGCCTCTAATTTAGATTTCTTGCCCACAGTAGAGGAGCTACCTTCTTCTGTGTTAATACGTTTACAAGTTGTAGACAGTTGGTTTCGAGCTTCTTCTAGACTGTCAAAACGTAGAAGAACACTAAAAGCTTTGCGACGAATATACTCTACGCTACGTTCTATATGCCCTTTTTCCCAACCTGCACGAGCATTACAGAAGCGATAATGACATTGATAGAAGTTACTTAAGCGAAGTAGAGCTTCGGTAGGCTTCTTTTCTGCACCTACAAACTCCTTGATAGCCACACGCATATTGTCATAAACCATCACGCTAGGAGCACCACCAACCTCTTTAAAAAAGTTGCGATGAGACTCCATAAAAGCTAGCGTATTTTGATGACGAAAAAGCCATGCATAACGACCATTGCTATGACTGAAGGTAAAAACAGCCATATAAAACCTCTGCTGTTTGCCTCTAATGTAAAGCTTGACCTCGCCCCAATCGAACTCACAGCTCTCACCAGGAGGATGATAGCCACGAATAAAAGCTTCTTTGGAGGATGGAAGAGTTTTATTTTTGACCTCTTTGATATATTTACAAACTCCAGAGTAACTTACCTTAAAACCCTTGGAAAGAGCAAGTTCATAAATATCGATACCTACCATACATTGCTTCCTGAGACCATTGGCTCGTTTACGAGCATTATCTTTAAGGCAACTGTCAATCAGCTCTTGCAGGGCTCCTGTAATCACTTTACGCTTACGCGAGGAGCTATCATAAGTAGGTTTACGAGTCAAGAGTGTCTCCAGAGAAGCTTCGGGATCAGCCGAAGAAAGAGATGCTTCATACTCACTAATAACCTTAGCTACAGTCTTACGATTAATTTCTAAAGTTCTGCCTATAGCTCGTTTACTATAGCCCAGAGTGCGATACATGTGTATTATTTGTTGTCGATCCACCATTGTAATCATTTTATCCTTTGTGTGTTTATAATCAAAGACACAAAGGAGTTTATAATGTTAGTAATTGTTAATAAGAATGACTGGTTTTAACTTACAGTGAAAAGAAAAACAAGTCAATCTTACCTCCTTAGGTGGTATACTTTTCGAGTAGATTAGTGGAGTACTTTTGGATTATTATTTACACTTCATTACTATATTCGCAAGACAATATATAATAGAAACATGAAAAATCATTTGACACATTCAATATTTTCGGAACCATGTCAGGATAGAGATCAATAACATCTCCCTTTTTAAAAATATGTCTCTTCCAATATAAAGAGATAATAGCTTGTCCTGATTGACATATAAGAATAGTATTTCCACAAACATTTAGTAGTCTTCCGGTATGATTTTTCATATCGGACACTCCAATTGCATAGGGTTTATTCTGAGTTATAATACTTGAATCAATCTTTAGCATATTCCTATTTTTACCACAAATGTGCTTATAAAAAGCGGTATTTTCAAGTTTTAGTTTCTAAAAGTACCTAATAATAACAAATTCTAACCTTATTCCAGTCCCCCCATAGTTTTAACTTTGTCTTATCTCAAATTTTAAGTAGATATGATGAAACAGCAGAAGACTACAGGTCTAATCATTTTAAGAAAAATACAAAGACATGATTATGTATTGCTGGAAAAAGACATCTGCAAAACATGGCATTTAACAGAGTCTTTTGGAGATAAAACGGCGATGTTGCTTTCAAAAGCCTACCTCAGCTATAATCTAATATATCAGACATTTAATCGAGTTGTAGTCGTAAATAAACAAACGGTGGGTATCATTGCCGGTAATAATAAACAAAAGCAGAAAGCTCACCTTAAATATGTGATACGATTATTTTTAGCTATATTACAATTATTACTTACAAAAGAGGGGCGCTCTGGATTAAAGAGTTTTTTCGAAATGAATAAAATATACAAAAAACTCATGAAAAATAGTGGGAGAAATTACGGCGGTAAACTTTCATTTTTCGTGATTAATCCAGCATATTGCGGTTTAGGATTGGGAAAGAAACTTTTTCAAAGCTTTATTCAGTATCTGGAAGAAGAAAAAGTTGAAACCTTCTATTTGTATACTGACACTTATTGTAATTATCAATTTTATGATAAACAAGGTATGCAAAAAAGGATCGAAGAAAAATGTGTGTTTTTCTTTGGCAATGATGAACTTAGAGAGAAATTTCTCATTACCTATTTCCTGTATGACTATAATTTTCAATGGAAATAATTAAATAGGATGTTTTATCTCTCCATATGATGCAGATAAAGATTTAAATATAACCTAATTAAAATTCTTTTTTTAGTTTTTCTGCTGTTATTATGGTATCTCCGAATTTATCAGGATGGGAAATACTGAACATTTTTCCATGTAATTGAGATAGCAAGTTCAAAAATTCCGTTATCCTATACGATTTTACGACAACTTTAGAGGGCAATGGGAGTACCTAATACGATACTACCATAAAACGGATTAACGATATTGATACACCCTCGGCATTCCTTTTCTTCTACCGAATTTGTAGGCAGGTTAATGGAATACTCATTCTGGAGTAACCCATTTTTCTACACAACACGATATTAAGTTCTATTATTCGTTGATAACCTTAACTTTTGCTATTTTTGCAAAAAGAAAAGATATGACAGCTGAACAGATTCTAAAGAAATATGGTATAAAGAAGACTGTTTGCAGAAAATGCATTCTGGACAAATTAATTGAGAGCGAAAATACAGCCTTGACCGAAAGCGAAATAACAGACGCTTTTGCCGATTTATTTGACCGTGTTACTTTTTATCGCTCATTAAAAACATTGGAAGAAAGTAAGGTTATACATCGTATCGTCCTTAACAACACGTCTGTAAAATATGCACTGAGTGAACATCTTGTTTTGGCAAAAGTACATCCACATTTCCATTGTACCATTTGTGACAAGGTTACCTGTCTGGATTCTTCTTTTTTAGATAAGGAGGTAGATTTTCCTGCCGGATATAAAGTTGAATCTGCCCAGATTCTATTAGAAGGAATTTGTGCTGATTGTCAGAAAAAATAATTCCGAGAGATTTTAAAACTCCCGGAATCATTTAAATACAATTCATCAATCAAGGTTTATCCTTAATTTTTATACTGACAGCTTTTAATTGTTGCCACCCTGATTTATCAGTAAGCCGTATCATAAAATGATAATCTCCGGTATCCACATCTGAGGGTATTGAAATATCGATATCAGCTTCAAAGGTCTTTTTCCCTGCTGGAATTGAGAAATCCTGATTGTAAACAAATGCTTTTACAGGTTTCTTTTTCGGTTCAAGATCGCATTCCACATCATCCGTGCTGTGCGAATGATGGTCGAAATTATTATGTATTTCGATATTATAGTTCCCCAATTCCTGGTTATCGATGAATACAGCTCTGAAAGGGAAGCTTTCACCCCGATACAAAATGATGCAGTTCTGAGGGAAAGCATCACTACCACTCATATCGATGGACGGCTTTTCTACATCCAGATTATCTTCATCGTCATTGCTACAGCCTAGTATTCTTTTTCTATTCCTTGGGATTTTATTGGTTCAAAAATAAAAAACAAGAAAGTAAGGCACATACATAGCTTATACATCGATCAATTATTCATTTATATAATGCCAAAGATATTATGACACTAATTTATTAAAATGTTTTTTTTGACTCAACCGACTAAAATGACGGATGAAACGTATGGGGGTGTGTTTGAATCGATTTAAGTAATAGATAATACTTAGATAAATATACCTAAGAAGTTGCCGGATGAGTTTTTTATTTTAACGTTTGTGAAGGATTCCAACAATAGGATATATTGATATGGCTTAATAAACAATTTAGATTAATAACCCCGGCCCAATGAATCCATTGTTCTTAAAGAGTTACAAATGGATATGCAACCTTATTTAAACAAATCAGAAGAAAAGAAATTAATATTAATTTGGAACAAGGCTAAAATTATTTTCTATCTTTACAAAAGATAAGTCGCTCTTTAATATAGTGCGGAAATTAAGCAGATCTAAGAACCAAGCTGGTTTCTAAATCGTTACCTATTGAAAAGTTGAGGGTGCATAATCAGTTGATTAATAGTCGATAATAGTTTTCTCTGTGTCTTCCGCAGTGGAAGGTGATATTCTTTGTAATTCCGGCAGTGAATGCCCATTTCTTCAATTCAAGAATAGTCCAAGCGCTATATTTGAAAGAACTGAAGACTCTGTCTGTTGGCTTTCCTCGTTCGCCCATATATTGAACAGCTTGTTCATTTATATCAAGGTACTCTTGAGCCTTAGTCTTTTTCTGACGGAATACGATACGAGTGAAGCCATCGAAGTCTTGAACCTCTGACCACAGTAGCTTTTCAATATCACTTTTACGTAGACCTGTAAGGCAAGAGAACAGGAATGCTCTTTTAAGCCAAGGATACATACAAGGAGTGGCAGTCAGACTTTTTATTTCTTCAACTGTCAGGTAAACACGTTCAACTTCCTCTTGCTTGAATCCTTCAACGCCTCGCATTGGGTTAAATTGAATAACTCCATCTTCAAAGGCTTTGTTAATACAGCATCTTAGCTTATTGAAATAGGAGAGCTTTGAATTTTGCGAAAGACCTTGAAATACACTCTTATCCTTTTTGTGCGTTACTTTATGACTATCCTTTTCTACTGTATTCAGGAAATCTTTGAATCCAAGAACCTATTCTTTGTTTATGTCTTTGAATGTTGTTTTTTCATCAGCATAGATTTCAAGGTATTTTAGACAGCTATGCCAGTTGCCCCAATTACCATCTGAATCAGGAGTCTTGTGTCTTTCTTCACACATGCTTCGATAGAATGATAAGAATGGGGTTTCTTCTGCATAGGGCTTTGGTAAGTCGTATTCAGTTCTAGAAAGTTCCAACTGTCTCTTTGAACGAATCGAAACAGCCAAATTATATGTCTGTCGGTTTTGTTCCTTGTCGGCAGGAGTTTTCTCTGGAATAAGGTACAGCTTCAGGAACTCGCGTGTACGCTTTCCATTGTAATAAATGTCTAGGAAGAGATGGACATTTCCATTGGCCAATTTCTTCTCACGGATTTTCACCGGTTCTTTTTTTGCACGTTTTTGTCACTACTCATGGTTGCAAACTTTTAATAGTTTATAATCTAAAATGGCCTGTTTTGTCACCGATAACCGGGTCTGGTGACAAACTGGTGACAAAATTACGCCCAAAAAGGTAAAACGCCAAAATTTTTAAGATAAAATAAGAAACATGCCGAAAATCAAGTAGTGTTGATTATCAGCATATTACTAGCTTTATTAGTGTTTTGTTAGTGCTTTGTTCTCCTCTCAAAAACCCACTTCACTTTCCAATGCAGAAGTTCCTGAAAATATTATGAAGTACATTATCTGTCGTAACCTCACCGGCAATATCATTTAAATGATAAATACACTCTCGTATATCTTGCGAAAGGAAGTCACCTGATATGTCTTGATCTAGTCCATTCTGAACACGATGAATAGCTCCTAAAGCTCTTGTTAGGGCTTCGTAGTGGCGGACATTCGTCACGATAATATCGTTCTGACTCACTGTTGGTAGGTTTGCAGATTCTAGTAGCAAAGTTTCTAGCTCCTCAATTCCAGTCTTCTCTTTAGCCGATATAAATATAGCTGTTGTAGAAGGGTAGGAGTTCTCTACTAATATTTTAAGTTTTTGTTTTATTGAGTCTTCTATAAGCTCAGCTTTGTTGAAGACAAGAACAAGTTGTTTCTCCTGTGCGCGTGGTAAGATTCGCTCAGACAAGAGTTTGAGCTGCTCCTCAGCGATGGCAGTCTCTATTACCCAAAGAACGATATCTGCCTGATCAAGTTTTTGGAAGGTACGCTCTATCCCAAGACTCTCAATGGTGTCGTGAGTTTCACGAATCCCTGCAGTATCAATAAAGCGGAAAGTAACACCACCTATATTAATGATGTCTTCGATAACATCTCGTGTTGTTCCGTGAATATTACTAACAATTGCCTTTTCTTCGTTTAAGAGTGTATTGAGTAGTGTCGATTTTCCTGCATTGGTCTCACCAATTATAGCTACGGGTACACCGTTTTTAATAGCATTGCCTACACTAAATGAGTGCGTGAGTTTTGCTATTATTTTCTCGATTTTATCTGATAATGCACGGAGTTCGTCACGGTTAGCAAACTCGACATCTTCTTCACTAAAATCGAGTTCCAACTCTACTAAAGATGTAATGTGCAATAGCTGATTCCTAAGCTCAGCAAGTTCCTTGCTAAATCCTCCACGCATCTGACTCATCGCAATGCGGTGTGTAGCGGCCGATGTTGAGGCAATCAGGTCGGCAACAGCTTCGGCCTGGCTAAGATCCATCTTGCCATTCAAAAAAGCACGCTGAGTGAACTCACCAGGGCTTGCTGTTCGGCAACCGTTGGCTATTAATAGCTCCATTACTTTTTGTAAGATATATTGTGAGCCATGACAGGTAATTTCTGTTGAATCTTCGCCTGTGTAGGAGTGTGGGTTTCGGAAAAGGCTAACGAGTACCTCGTCAACAATTTCCTGGGCATCCATAATCTTACCAAAAGTCAAGGTATAGGGCTCTTGAGTAGTGAGCGTTTTATTTTTATTGAGCGGTTGGAATATCTTTTCAGTTATCGTGATTGCCTCTTTGCCTGATACACGGATAGTTCCGATAGCTCCACCTTGAGCTGTAGCAATGGCACAAATTGTATCTTGAATCATCATAATTGTTTCCTTATAATCTTATTACAAAGATAGGTCTTTTTTTAGAATAGGTCTGAATAGAAATAAAAAACGAGGCATAATTAGTATTATACCTCGTTCTTAAAGTTTTTATAGACTCGCTAGAATTTAGAAACGATCGAGTACGGTTTTAATAAGCGTATCGATAGTGTTCTTGTAGCCAGTATTGGCTTCTTCTTTTAGGCGGTTTGCTATAACCATACAAACTGTCATTGCTTTATGACCAAGAAGCTTCGAAAGACCTGCTAATGCTGAGCTTTCCATCTCAAAGTTGGTAATCTGCATGTTGTTGTATTTGAATGCTTCGATTTTACTGTTTTGGTTTGGATCGCGTAGTGGAATTCTTAATTCACGACCTTGAGGACCGTAAAATCCACCACAAGCAATTGTTACACCACGAACCATGTCGTCTTTACCAATACGCTCAATGAGCTCAGCATTGGCATCAATCACGTAAGGAGCGGGTGCACACATGTTGCCAGTCCATCCCATATGTTTTAAGAAAGCTTGTTCGAACTCTAAATCGCAAGCTTCATCTCTGCCTGCATAGAAGTTGAGCAAACCATCAAAACCAATAGACTTTTGAGAGCAAACAAATGTACCTACTGGAGTGTGAGGTTGTAAACCACCACAAGTACCAATACGAACCAATTCTAACTGTCTGAATGTGTCTTTTTCTTCACGAGTCTCGAAATCGATATTGACCAGTGCATCCAACTCGTTAACTACAATATCGACATTGTCACATCCAATACCAGTTGAGACAACTGTTATGCGTTTGCCTTTATATGTCCCTGTAATCGTGTTAAATTCACGACTAGATATATTGCACTCTACATTATCAAAGTGAGAAGCTACTAGGGCTACACGACCTGGGTCACCAACAAGAATAATCTTGTCAGCAACATTTTCGGGTTTGATATGTAAGTGGAAGATGGTACCATCTTCATTAATAATTAATTGTGATGAAGGAAATTTCTTTTTCATAACTAGTAATGTTAAAGATTATACTTCTGTTTTATTATTTGGAGTCACCACCAATTGAAGATCGCATGTTGGTGTCTGCTTCAATATTTTGAATCTTATAATAATCCATGATACCTAAGTTGCCAGAACGGAAAGCTTCGGCAATAGCTTTAGGTAATTCAGCTTCAGCTTCAATAACGTTAGCACGAGCCTCTTGAGCTTTAGCTTTCATCTCTTGTTCGCTAGCCACAGCCATTGCACGACGCTCTTCAGCTTTTGCTTGTGCAATGTTTTTGTCTGCATTGGCTTGGTCCATTTGAAGTCTTGCGCCAATGTTTTCACCTATATCAATGTCAGCGATATCAATAGATAAGATTTCAAAAGCAGTACCAGCATCAAGACCTTTATGAAGCACTAGCTTAGAAATTGAGTCTGGATTTTCAAGTACCGATTTGTGATTGGTCGATGAACCAATTGAAGAAACAATACCTTCGCCTACACGAGCAAGAATAGTATCTTCACCTGCACCACCAACAAGTTGACGGATGCTAGCACGAACGGTCACACGAGCTTTTACAATAAGCTGAATACCGTCTTTAGCAACAGCAGTTACTCTGTCAGTATCAATAACCTTTGGGTTAACAGACATTTGTACCGCTTCAAATACATCACGACCAGCTAGGTCAATAGCAGTAGCCATTTGGAAAGATAGATCCATTTCGGCTTTAGAGGCAGAAACAAGAGCATGTACTACTTGTTCAACATGACCACCAGCAAGGTAGTGAGCTTCCAGTCCGTTACGTGTTACATCAGGGATATCAGCTTTGTGGGCCTCAATCATTGCACGAACAATAACGTATGGAGGAACTTTACGGATGCGCATTAACGCAAGTTGTAATAGGGATATATGGACCCCAGACACTTTGGCTGAGAACCACAGAAAGAACGGCACGTAGTGAAAGAATATAGCCAATACCACAATAATGATAGCAAATGTTATCATTATAGGGAATAGAGATATATCTAACGCAGCTTGTAGTAAAATCATCGTTTGATATTTAAAATTAATAATAGATTGTTTTAATGAATCGCTTCAACACTGATTTCAGCGTTGCTTACCGCTACCACACGGAGGTTTGTTTTTTCATGGATAAGGCCAGATGTAGACTTAACTTCCACACTATGACCATTAATTAGTGCTCTGCCGTATAGAGCTAAACGAGTTATGCTAACTCCTTCATCACCAATTTTAACACTTCTTTCGGCTTCTCTATCGACAGTTGAGCTAATATTTGCTTTAAGGGCATACTTATCTATTTTCTTCCATTTGGTGAAGTAAAAAATAGCAATTAAAGCAATTACTCCTGAAGCCAGCCAAGTTGTATAACCTGCAGTAGTTCCCACAGCGATAAAGGCATAATAGATGGAATAAACCATACAGCCTAGTCCAGCTATAGCTGCTACTGTTATTCCAGGGAAGAAGAACAGCTCAATAAGGAAGAATATAATTGCAGCTATATTAAGTGCAATAATAAGAATAATGTCCATATCTAATTATTTTAATTCGAGTGATCTAACGAGTTTTTCTTGAATCTTGATTTCTGTTCTCATCTGCTCAATACGTTTTTCAAGATCTAGAATTGCAGGCTTTAAGTTTGGAGACTTTTTGGTAGCATATTCTTTTCGAAGAGTGTTTAGTTTATTTTGTTGTGCATTGAAATCTTTCTCCATCACCTGAAACTTCATGAAAGCTTCTCTAGCCTCACTAGACTGGAAATCTTTAAGAGATTTATAGATTGATTTATCATTTATAATAAACATGAAATCAGCATCACTTTTTTGTGTTGGCTGATAGCTGCGAGCAAACTCAAGTCTTTTTAGTCCGTCTTCAACCTCTTTCTGGTCTTTCCACGTTAGTTTGATGTCTTCGAGAGAAGCAAGCTTCTTTAATTCTTCGTAGGGTACGGTTTCAAAATCGTAGGTACGCTTAGCTGCGTTGGGTATAAATATATATATGCAGACATCTCCTTCTTTTTGGAATCTGTCTGAAGCAAACCATCCCAAGTTGTTAAATTCATCTACAACATACATATAGTCGTTATGAATTGAATTGAAAGGCATGCCAACATTGTCGGACATTAAGAAACTATCGTTGCTAGTATTATAGCGTGTAACTAAGATGTCATACCCACCCAAGTTTTCATGATTATTTGATGCGTAGTAGAATGTCATTCCATCACTCAACATAAAAGGGTATCCAACACTTACAGAATCTTTGTTTAAGTCTGAAATGGCATTTAACTCTCCCCATTCATTACCGATTTTTGCCTGAGTATAGAGTTGGTAGAAAGCATCAGTCTTAGCTTTGGCTATATATCTTTTGTTTCCACGCTCGGTTTGATAGATAATTGAGGGTAATTCGATAGAGTCTGTATTTGCTTGTATAAGTGAGCCTGATTCAACACTAAGTTTATAAGCGTTTAAAAAGTCTTCCTTGCCTACTACGATACTATCAATAACCGTAACTTGTTCTACTCCTTTAATCATCCTAGAGTTAATCTTTGCTTGTTCAAGCAATGCTTTGGGCTCAGTTGTATTCTTTTTGCGACGCTCCTGTGTTTTTATATAGTCTTCTAAGGTCTTTATTGCTTCGTCAAACTGGTAACTGTACAGATAAGCTTTACCCAAATACAATGCAGCGTCTGGAACTCTTCTTTTATTTGCTAGTTCTAGAGGTCTGATTGCTTTCTGGGCTTCATTTGTGTTTAAAGCGGAAACTCCATACCAGAAATTATAATTGGCATTATTAGGATTTGATTTTACGAATTTTTCAAACATAGGCTTGGCTTCTTCGTATTTTTTATCAATATATAAAGTCCGAGCCTCTTCTATAGTCTGCCCTTGAGCTGATAATGAAAAGAGTGCGAAAAAGACTGTTGCTATGAGTTTTATTCTTGCCATTTTAAGGAATATAAAGTTTGTTCATGTGTTTCAAAAATAGTAATTATTTTGGAATAAATTGGCCATTCTCTTGGTTTTACTTGATTTAAAGTTTTTTGGTCGAATCGATCGATCTATAAAGCTTTTCGAATCATAATAGTATATTTGCAGACAAAAATATTTGCAGATTATTATGGATAGTAGAGCTGAATATAAATTAATTCAAAAAATAGATCGAAAACTGGTGCAAGGCATCCGTGAGTACGGTTTAATTGACGAAGGAGATCATATATTAATTGGACTTTCGGGAGGTAAAGATTCTTTAGCTCTGACAGAGTTATTGGCTGGTCGATCGAAGCTTTTAAAGCCACGTTTTAAGATATCTGTAGTTCACGTGGTGATGACGAACATTGCTTATGAATCGGACACTAGCTATTTTGAGGAGTTTACTCGTGCCCTAGATGTACCTCTGTATATTCGAGAAACTAGCTTTGATCCTTCAACCGATAAGCGTAAATCGCCTTGTTTTCTATGCTCATGGAATAGACGAAAGCAACTTTTCGAACTTGCCAAGGAATTGGGCTGCAACAAGATTGCCTTAGGGCATCATATGGATGATATGGTAGCTACACTGCTGATGAATATGACTTTTCAAGGATCAATTAGCTCTATGCCACCTCTGTTGCAGATGAATAAGTTCGATATGCAGATTATTCGTCCGATGTGCTTGATAGAGGAAAAAGATTTGATTGATTTGGCTACTCTGCGCAATTATAAAAAGCAAGTAAAAAATTGCCCTTACGAATCTCAAACAAACCGCAAGGTTATGGGTGAAGTCCTTAAGCAGTTAGAAACAATTAGCCCACAAGCTAAATATAGCTTATGGGCTAGTATGTCTAATGTTGATCTAGATTTACTTCCTAAGAAGAAAGTCTGGTAAGACTACTCTAAAACTAATTTCTTAAATCCATCTGTCATTTCTAGCTTGTACTTATCGTCAATATCCGATAGGATAAAACAAACTTCAACTTCAGGGAACTTTTTTAATATCTCAAGCGACTCTTCAAAACCTACGACCATGAAGGTTGTTGCAAGCGCATCGGCTGTCATACAGTCGTCAGCAAGAACTGTAGCTGAAAGAATATTGTGTTGTACAGGATATCCAGATTTAGGGTCTATAGTATGAGCGTATTTTTTGCCATCTTTAATATAGAAGTTTCTATAATTACCCGATGTTGCAAGCGCTTTATTTTCAAGTTTCACAACCAGTTCGAGGTCTTGATTAACTGCCAATGGATCGTCAATAGGTTTGTTTATGCCAATCTTCCAAAGTTGACCATCAGGGTTGACACCTTGAGCTAAAATCTCCCCACCAATATCAATCATGAAGTTTTTGATCTCTTTTCGCTTGAGTAGATCACCAATAATATCTACTGCGTAGCCTTTTGCTATAGCACTTGCATTGAGTATGATACTCGGATCCTCCTTGATGATTTTATTATCAATTAATTTGATCTTATTGAATCCCGTATGTTGCAATAGACTATCTACAGCTAGTGAGTCTGGAAAAGCACCTTGCTTAAAGCCAAAACCCCAAGCGTTGACTAGGGGAGCAACTGTAATGTCAAAAGCACCATTACTAATCTGTGAAATCTCCTCTGAGCGTTTGAATACCTTAATAAATAATGAGTCAAGTTCCACTTCTTCATTTCTGTTGACCTTCGAAATAACAGAGCTCTCTTTGAATGGAGATAGTGAATAGTCGAAGCGATTTAATTCTTCAGTTACTTGAGCTTGAATATCTCCATCCGACTGATATTTGATAGAATATATTGTGCCAAAGATTGATCCTTGAATTTTATGGTATTCAAGTTTCTTTTGTTGATTTGTTATTATCCAAAAAGTGCCTACGACTAGAAATACTAACCATAGGGTGTTGCGTATCATTTTCTTTTTCATGACGGGCGTTTATTGAGTGTTATTTCTTCTTTTTACCAGGAATACGATAGATAATAGAGTAGGTGATACCAAATCGGGAGTCTTTAAAAATACCATAGCCTGGTACATACCAGGGGTTACCTACTTCACTCTTTTTGTAAGAAAGGCGATACTTCATGCGAAGTGACCAGCCCATATAGATGTTTTTAAATATAGATGTGCGTACACCTACAACAAACTCTAGCCACTGCATAGATGAAGCTACTTTTGAGTGTTTTAATTCGGGGGCGGCAGATATATCTTCTTCCCAAACACCATCAATAATGGGTGGAATTGCAAGGTCAAAGTCATACTTTGTCATTCCATAGCGTAAACCACCTGTTAGGTAGTTTTTTTGGTGCTTCTTATAAAGAAAGTTGTAGTCAGCTCCTATTCTAAAGTAAGGGGCCTTAGTTTTGTAATTGACACCATAATCGCTCCACTTATTCGCACTACCATACCCCATCTCAATGACGGGAAAGTATCTGTTTTTAAGGTTGAATTCAATGTTTACCTCATTCGATAAATAGTCGCCAGAGAATACTTTGTAAATTGGTCCTGATAAATCATAACCTATAAACATGCCGTTATATAGTGGAACTTCATCCTGATTAATCAGGTTGGTAATTTTCTTTTTGTCTTCAGACTTTTTATCTTTCTTTTGAGCTATTGAGTAAGTCGATATTGTTAATAGTAGAAGAAAGACCCAGAAGAATCTAGCGTAATATAATCTTGATGTTTTCTTTGTCATAATTATTAGCTTCTGGATTGGTTAAAATTATTTGATCTATTCTGTGTTTTGTATGGCGTATATTCGTTATTTTTTGTTTGACTTGTTGCCCACAATCTATTGATACAAAATAAACGCTATTAGTATGTGTAACCCACATTGTATCCTTGCGATTACCTTCATTATCAAACTCGAAAACTAGACCTGTCATTTCCTCACTAAGTGGCTGAAATCTAAGTGGAGCATTGAAACTTGATATCTTTTCTCCAGCATTAAGTAAAATTGAGTCGGTATCTATGGCCTTAACAGTAAGAAAGTCCAATGTATCTTTGATAATAACATTTTTGCTGGCACCATACCTATAAAAGTTGGATACCATATAGGGGCGAGCAGTCATTGAACAGTCACTCTCTTCGGAACACCCGATAGTGAGTGTTATAATTGCAGCCAATAGCGTTAAAAATGACAATGGAAATCGTAATCTTCTTACCATAGGTTTTAGGAGTTAAATATTCTTTTCGATTTTATAGTTATTTCTTTCGGGCGCACTACGTGCAATTAACTCTCCAATGAAGCCTGCTAGAAATAACTGACAGCCTATAATCATAGAGGTTAGTGAAAGGTAAAAATAAGGTGAATCCGTCACTAATGGATAAGGATTGCCCGAATTTAGATGATAAATTTTGGTTATACCCAAAATAACGACTGCTATGAAACCTAAAAAGAACATGAAAGATCCTAGAAGGCCAAAGAAATGCATTGGTCTAACTCCAAATTTAGAAAGAAACCAAAGTGTTAGCAAGTCTAAATAGCCATTAAAGAATCGGCTAAATCCAAATTTGGTAACACCATATTTACGAGCTTGATGATGTACTACTTTCTCTCCTATATTATCAAATCCTGCATTTTTGGCAATGAAGGGAATGTAGCGATGCATTTCACCATAAACTTCGATGTTTTTGATCACTTCCTTTTTATATGCTTTGATGCCACAGTTGAAGTCATGTAGGTTCTTTATGCCTGAGAACTTACGTGCAGTAGCATTAAAAAGTTTGGTTGGTATTGTTTTGGATAGGGGATCATATCTTTTTTTCTTCCACCCAGATACTAAATCATATCCATCTTCAGTAATCATTCTATAAAACTCTGGAATTTCGTCTGGGCTATCTTGAAGGTCGGCATCCATAGTGATAACTACATCACCCTGAGCTTTTTCAAAACCACAATACAAGCCTGGAGATTTACCATAATTTCTTCTAAACTTAATTCCTTTGACATTAGAATCAAATTCGTGTAACTCTTTAATTATTTTCCACGAATCGTCTTTGCTACCATCATCAATAAATATAACCTCATAACTGAATTGATGTGCATCCATTACACGTTTTATCCAAGCGTGCAGTTCAGGCAGTGATTCTGCTTCATTAAACAAGGGTATAACAATCGATATATCCATTTTTAAACATCTAGTTTGTATCGTGATTAATTTTCTTCTTTTTTACTATTCCTTTGTCCTATTAAAGCTGTAGGTATGGCTAATATAATACCTAGAAATGTATTTCTCGAAAGATTATCTAGTGTGATATCTGTTGGTGTAAGGCTAGCCATATAGTCTAACGCTTCTTTGAAAGTTTCTTCTAGCGAAGTGTATTCGGTACTGCCTTGATTAGCCTCTAGAAAAACAGTAATTTGAGTTTCCATTGCTAAATATATTGCTCCGTGGTCAATAAATTGGAAATATATAAAGTGTGCTACAGCTGCAAGCATTGCTGCAAACATATAGACAAGGAATGTAAATGCAAAGGCTTTCCTAAAGCTAATCACCCCACCACAAGCTTTATCTCTAAATATCTTCAAATAATAATAGCCCATAAAGGGTACCCCAAGAGTTAGCCCGACAAAAAGGAAAGATAAAAAGGGTATTTTAAAAGAGAGAGGGAACAAAATAAATTTGAGAATCCAATAAATCCCCATATAAGTACCAAAGTACATTGCATATTGTTGAATATTTGAACTGCCTTGTTTCATATGTCTTAATTAGTGCATTTTATATTATACAAAGGTATAAATAAAAGAGTGGATATAGGGAATTCTGCTATTAAAACTTAGAATTACAGAATAGATAAAAAAAGATTTGTAAATAATATTCTAATATTCAGTATGTTAAAAGAAAGGATGAAAAAAAGATTGTGATAAGGCTTGCAGATTAAAATAAAAGGCTTAAATTTGCATCCAGTTAAGGGTAAGTCCTATACGGCCAGCTCCTAGTGAATCCTCCAGGGCTTGATCGCAGCAAAGGTAGCCGGTTGTAGCGGCGCGATATAGTAAGCTTACCCACCCGCCTCTTTAGCTCAGTTGGCCAGAGCACGTGATTTGTAATCTCGGGGTCGTTGGTTCGAATCCGACAAGAGGCTCAAAAGGAAGATGATTAATAATTGTCTTCCTTTTTTTATGCCGCTATCTGACCTCAAAAAGGGCTCGGATCATACCGGATCATACCGAAAAGCTGTGGGATTTGCATATCAAGCATAGATTTTAGTCAAACGATGCTATAATTATTAGAAGCTTGTAAATATTGTGCTACCATGAAGACAAGATAATCATTTACATCTTGTAGGTTAATTACCTGATCATTTATATAATAGTAGAACTGGGTTTTGGATTTTAATTCAGCTGTTTTAAGCTCTCTAAGAATATTGTCTATAAAAGAAGTAGACTTAAATAAGTGTTTTGAGTATATTTGACTTTCGTATAATTTTCGACCTATAATTGAGATAAACTAAAAGTTGATTTAACCGACCTTCCTGTATTTCTTAGTAAATTCATACGAATCGACTAGAGAATAACTTATCAAACACGATATACTTAAACAGTTTTATTGATTGCTAGATAAAGGAGTAGAAGGTAAAAAAACAGATTACATGGATTATAAGTTATTAGTTCTAGATGTAGATGGAACATTACTTACCGATGAAGGAAAAATAGGTAAGCGTACACTTACCGCACTAAGAAAAGTTCAACAAACAGGAGTTACAATTGTCTTGGCTTCGGGTCGTCCACTTCATGGTTTGTTACCTATAGCTGAAAAGCTAGATCTAGATAAATACGGTGGCTATATCTTAGCCTATAATGGTGCACAGATCATAGATGTCCCCACTAAAAAAGTGTTGCTATCACAGACTATTGAACAAGAGTCAATACCTTTCTTAGAGAAAGAAGCCAATAAACATGGCGTAGCTATTTTTACTTATAATGATAGTGAGGTTTTAACTAACGATGCTAAGAACCCCTATATACTAAGAGAAGCTGCAATTAACAACATGAAGGTTAGAGAGGTTAAGCCTCTAGCTTCAGCAGTAAATTTTAATCCCTATAAATGTATTTTAGTCAATGACGATGTTCAAGAGATTGAGCAGCTCGAAGAAGAAATTAAAATGCGTCTTGATGGGGTGATGAATGTCTTTCAAACAGAGCCCTACTTCTTGGAGGTAGTTCCTAAATTAATTGATAAAGCCAATGCACTAGGTGTGCTTTTAGAGACCTTTAGCATTGATGCAAAACAAATTATTGTAATAGGTAATGGGAAAGCCGATTACTCTATGATCCAAATGGCTGGCTTAGGGGTAGCAATGGGTAATGCAATAGATTCGGTTAAGCGTTGTGCCGATGTTATTACTAAAGATAATAACGAAGATGGTATTGCTTTAATTCTTGAAGAATATATACTTTCTCAAATTACCGCTGCTGATATTGACCTCGAGTTACTCAATAAACGTGGCAAACATGCTTTGATGGGTAACTTAGGTATTCAATACACTTATGCTGATGCTGGACGTATTGAGGCTACTATGCCTGTCGACGAGCGTACTCGTCAACCTTTCGGTATACTACACGGAGGTGCTACATTAGCATTGGCCGAGACAATAGCGGGATTAGGCTCTATGATTATGGTAGAAGCTGATGAGTTTGTTGTAGGTATGCAGGTCAGTGGAAATCATATTTCTTCGGCACATGAAGGCGATACGGTAAGAGCCGTAGCCACTATTATTCATAAGGGACGTTCATCCCATGTATGGAATATTGATGTGTTTACCTCGACCGACAAATTGGTCTCTTCAATCCGTGTTATGAATAGTATTTTAAAGAAAAGATGATTCAATTTAGTCAAGAACAGCTAACCGCACTTGATCAGTTAATAAAAAAGAACTTAGCATTTGTTATTTATAAAATGCCACTTCAAGTGACGTGGCATTTTATAATGCAAGCTGATACACCGGTAGAAGAGTTTACAGATTTGTCTAGCTTAAATACTAAATCAGGTTATGTTATAGCGCCTTTTGAGCCGACTACAACTTATCCTATTTTGCTACTTACTCCTGATAGAGATACTATTCCCAGTCTAAAAGAATTAAAAGGTTTCGAATCTTTAAATTCGACAGAGGCAGATCAAGAAAAAGTTGTAACGGACCAGATGTTTGACTCGTACAGTTCGAGCTTCGAAAAGTTTATGGACCCACTTCGCCGAGGTGAAGCCAAAAAACTAGTCTTGTCTCGCCGTGATGTGATAGAGCGTGAACAAGGTATGTCGCTAGGTAAAGCCTTCGAGCAGGCTTGTTTAACGAATCCTAATGCTTATGTTTATCTGCTTCATACCAATCGTACTGGCACTTGGCTAGGAAGTACGCCCGAAGTAATTCTTTCGGGCAATAAATCGAAGTGGCAGACCGTAGCTTTAGCAGGAACAAAACCTATCATCTGTGGAGTCCAACAACCCTGGGATGCCAAAAATAAGTTAGAGCAAGCATTTGTGTCCGACTATGTCAAACATCAACTTCAAAAGTTTGGTGCTAACCCCCAGGAAACTGGTCCTATTGATATATCTGCAGGTAAAGTAACCCATTTGGTTTCTCATTTTAATTTTGAGCTCGAAGATCGTAGTAAGCTAGGTGATTTACTACATTTATTGCACCCAACCCCTGCAGTCTGTGGTACGCCTAAGGCTTATGCTTTTCGATTTATCACCCAAAAAGAACCTCAGAGTCGTAAGTATTATTCAGGCTTTATAGGTGCTTTAGACCCCGAAGGGCAGACTAACTTATATGTTAACTTACGTTGTATGCAGATTAGTAAAAAATATTGTACGTTGTATGCTGGTGGTGGCTTACTCTTAACCTCGAAGCTTGAGGAGGAGTGGAGCGAAACCGAAAACAAAATGCAAACTATGAAAGCACTGTTGGGTGCCAAAAAGATTTCTTAAATATAGAAGCTTATGTATTCAGATAAAAGAAATATTCAAGAACTTGTGGCGCTACTTATAGCCCATAATGTAAGGAAAATCGTATTGTGCCCTGGTAGTCGCAATGCACCGATTGTACAGACCTTGGTTAATCACCCCTATTTTAATTGTACTGCTGCCACTGACGAACGCAGTGCTGCCTACATTGCACTTGGCTTAGCACTCAATGGTGGTGAACCTGCTGCAGTTTGTTGTACCTCGGGCACAGCTTTGCTCAATTTGCATCCTGCAGTAGCTGAAGCTTTCTATCAGCAAGTTCCCTTGGTTGTTATTTCGGCAGACAGACCAGCTGAGTGGATTGGTCAAATGGATGGGCAAACGGTTCCTCAACCCGATGCTTTTAAGTCGCTAGTTAAATATGCTGTAAATCTTCCTGATGTTCGCACCGATAGTGATTTATGGTATTGCAATCGACTAATAAATGAGGCTTTATTGGCGCTTTATCATCACGGTAGGGGTCCCGTACATATTAATGTGCCTATATCGGAGCCTCTATTCGAGTTCAACACTACAGAACTCCCCCAAGTACGTGTTATTCGCCGATACGATGGACTCAATATTTATAATCAATCCTACGATGAGCTTTTTGAACGTTTAAACAGTTACGATAAACGCATGATGATTGCTGGACAACAGATGATGATCTATATGTTTGATAAACCAGTAGCTCGTGCTTTAAATAAAAACTTTGTTTGGTTGACTGAGTATCTTGGTAATAAAACTACGGGTGGAACAGCCATCCAAAACTTTGATACCATACTCTATTCACTCCACGATAAAGAGAAAGAACGTTACCGTCCTGAACTGGTAATCACTTATGGCGGACACATCGTTTCTAAAAGGCTTAAGCAATACTTGCGAGAGAATCCTCCTAAAGAGCATTGGCATGTAGCCGCTGATGGAAAAGTTGTCGATTTGTTTGGGGTGCTAACTACCGTAATTGAGATGACTCCTTTTGAGTTCCTTGACCGAATTGCTCCACATATCGAAAAAGTTAAGGGAGAGTATAATCAGTTATGGGAAAGTAAATCAAACTCCTTGGTTCAACCCGAATTATCTTATTCAAGCATGGGAGTTGTGGGTCAAATCATTGGTAATTTACCTATCCCTTCGGCTCTTCATTTGGCCAATAGTTCGGTTGTTCGGTATGCCCAACTCTTTAAACTATCTCACGAAGTTGAGGTGTGTTGCAATCGGGGGACCAACGGAATCGAAGGATCACTCTCAACAGCCATAGGTTATGCCATGGCTTCGGACAAACTCAATTTCTGCTTAATAGGCGATTTGAGTTTCTTTTACGATATGAATGCTATTTGGAGTAGCAATTTCGGCTCAAACTTTAGAATACTTCTGCTCAACAACAGTGGTGGTGAAATATTCAAGGGGTTACCTATGAACTTGACGGGTAATGCCGAGCGTTTTGTCAGGGCAACTCACAGTACACGTGCTGAAGGATGGGCAAAAGAGAGAGGATTCAATTATCTATCTGCTACGAATCAAGAAGAATTAAACGATGTCTTGGTTGAGTTTCTCAATCCAGAGGTGAGCTTGGTTAAACCCATGTTCCTCGAAGTGTTTACAGATACTGACCAAGATATTTTAGAATATAAATCATACTATCATTCATTAAAAAACAAATAATAGATATGTCGACAAAAAGAGAATGGAAAACTATTAAAGGTTACGAAGATATACTTTTTGAATTTTACAACGGTATAGCTCGTATTACTATAAATCGCGAACAAGTGCGTAACGCTTTTACTCCTCAAACAACAGGTGAAATGAGCGATGCTATGAGCATCTGTCGTGAAGAAGCTTCTATACGTGTTGTGGTTATAACAGGAGCTGGAGATAAAGCATTCTGCTCAGGTGGCGATCAGAATGCCAAAGGCTTTGGTGGTTATATTGGTAAAGATGGTGTAGCTCGCCTAAGTGTACTTGATGTACAAAAACAAATTCGCTCTATCCCTAAACCTGTAATTGCAGCTGTTAATGGCTTTGCTATTGGTGGTGGTCATGTACTTCATGTTGTTTGCGACCTTTCGATTGCTTCGGAAAATGCAATATTCGGTCAAACTGGTCCTCGTGTAGGTAGTTTTGATGCTGGTTTTGGATCTTCTTATTTGGCTCGTGTTGTGGGTCAAAAGAAAGCACGTGAAATTTGGTTCCTTTGTCGTCAGTACAATGCTCAAGAAGCTTTAGATATGGGCTTGGTTAACACTGTTGTGCCATTAGATCAATTAGAAGAGGAATATGTGAAATGGGCTGAAGAGATGATGTTGCTGAGTCCTATTGCCTTGCGCATGATTAAGGCAGGTCTTAATGCTGAACTTGATGGTCAGGCAGGTATTCAGGAACTGGCTGGTGATGCTACTATGTTGTACTATATGACAGAAGAAGCTCAAGAAGGAAAGAAAGCTTTTTTAGAAAAACGTAAACCAAACTTTGACAAGTACCCTAAATTTCCTTAAATTGGCTTTTTCACGATTAAAGCTAATATATAATGTCAATTAAAATAGATATTATTCCGCGCTTGCTTCATTTTAAGCATCCTGCAGGAACTTCTAGAGGAGTATATTCTACACGGAAAGTGTGGTATATACTCCTTTCATATCAGTCAGATACCTCTTTGTTTGGTATCGGTGAATGTGCACCGCTTCCCGACTTAAGCTGTGATTATTCTGATCAGTACGAAAGCATCTTGAAGAATTTCGCAAAAGAGTTTAGTCTAAACAATAAGATTGACTGGGAGACCCTACGGAATTATCCCTCTATGCTGTTTGGTTTTGAAACTGCTGTTCAGCATTACCAACGGCAATCCCTTCAGCTCTGGGATACTCCTTTTGCTAAGGGGCAAGAGGGTATACCGATCAATGGACTCGTTTGGATGGGAGGCTTAGATTTTATGCAGCACCAGATAGAGACTAAAATAGCTGATGGTTTCAGACTAATTAAACTAAAGATTGGTTCGATTGACTTTGAACATGAGATTGATCTGATTAAGCAAATTCGTGCTCAGTTTAGTTCAGAACAGATTCAGATACGTGTAGATGCTAATGGAGCTTTCTCGGCTACTGATGCCCTTATGAAACTTGAACAACTCGCTAAATATGATATTCATTCGATAGAGCAGCCTATAGCGGCAAACCAATGGGATGAGATGGCCAAATTGGCTAAGGTCACACCACTTCCCATAGCACTCGATGAAGAACTAATTGGAGTGAATACACTTGCTGGGAAAAAAGAACTACTAGATGCCATCATGCCTCAGTACATTATTCTTAAACCTTCTTTACACGGTGGTATTGTTGGTTGTGAAGAGTGGATTCGTGAAGCTGAGGCTCGTAAGATTGGATGGTGGGTTACCTCAGCACTAGAGTCGAACATAGGTTTAAATGCTCTTGCACAATGGACAGCAACTCTTAATCCTGTTGTTCCGCAAGGATTGGGTACAGGACTGCTTTATTCCGATAATATTGATTTGCCTTTAGAAATCCGTGAAGATTATCTTTGGTTTAATCCCAATCGTATGGTGACTATTGATTTTGACTTATGATGCAAAGGATACGGCTTAATGGTGAACTGTATTCACCCACCAATTTAGCTTGCTTTGTTGCAACAGCTAAAAGTCCTAAAGAGCAGGAATTCTATCAAGAAATCTGCTCTTTTTTGAGTGAATGGTTTGATTCAAAGCAAACTGTTCGTGTTCAAACATCTGGTTCAACGGGGCGGCCAAAAGCTTTAGAGGTTCGCAAAACACATATGCAAAACAGTGCCAAGCTTACTTGTACTTACTTTGGTCTAAAGCCTGACGACTCGGCTCTTCTATGTATGCCTGTGAGGTATATTGCTGGCAAAATGATGCTTGTACGTGCTGTTGTTTGCAGACTCTCACTATGGGTAGCTCCTCCAACAAGTCACCCTTTGATAAACTTTGATGGTTATTTAAGCTTTGCTGCAATGGTGCCTATGCAGGTTTACAATTCTATGCAAACAACGTTGGAACTTATCCGACTAAAACAAATTAAGACATTGCTTATCGGTGGGGGTGCTATTGATAAAGCCTTGGAAGAAGATTTGGCTCTGTTTCCTGGTGGAGTTTATTCGAGCTATGGTATGACGGAAACTGTTTCTCATATTGCTATTCGTCAGCTTAATGGAGCTAATCGTTCGGCTTACTATACGGCTTTACCCGAAGTTGAATTGTCTCAATTGGCTACTGGTGCTCTTATTATTTGGGCTCCTTTGGTATGTGAAGAGCGACTTACTACCAATGATCTTGTGGCTTTTGATGCTTGTGGGAGATTTAAAATACTCGGTAGAATTGATAATGTAATCAATAGCGGTGGCATAAAGCTTCAGGCTGAAGAAATAGAAGAAAAACTCAAAAACTTAATTCCTTCTCCGTATGTTATAACTAGTGTTAGTGACGCTATTCTGGGCGAATCGGTTACTCTTCTAATTGCTGGTAAGAGAGTAGACGTAACAAATCTACAGGATCAAATAAGGGAAGTACTGACAAGTTACGAATTGCCTAAGTATATCTTTTATACAGATACAATCCCAATGACACTCTCCCAAAAGATTCAAAGAGCAGCATGTAAGAAAATTGCACATGAACTATATAATCAAGAACTTAAATAATGACATCGACTATTCATCTAAACGAACATAATAAACAAGAATATCCACCGATGCATACAGCGGAACATCTGCTAAATGCCACAATGGTAAAATTATACGGTTGCCCTCGATCAAAAAACGCACATATTGAGCGCAAGAAAAGTAAATGCGATTATATATTGCCTAAGGCACCATCTGAAACTGAGATTCGTGAAATAGAACGCTTGGTTAACCAAGCAATTCAAGCCAAGCTCGATGTGTTCGAAAGCTTTATTCCTAAAGATGAGGCCGAAGGCTTGGTTGATTTGAGTAAACTTCCCGATGAGGCTTCAAATCTTTTGCGTATTATCCGTATAGGTGATTACGATACCTGTGCTTGTATTGGTGCTCACGTATCGAATACTAGTGAAATAGGAGAGTTTATTATCTCTTCGCACTCATATACTGACGGAGTTCTTAGACTTCGCTTTAAACTTAAATAAATTACGACCATGAAGAAAGTCTTTACTTATACTTTGCTCTTTTTGAGCTTAGGCTTATTTGCCTCTTGTTGGAACAAATCCAGCAAAGCTTCCGACTCTGATGCTAAAGATTCCTCTTTAGTTCAGCCTGATGTAATTTATCCTACCACTCCATCGCAGGAGGGAGGTGACCACCAAGCTACGGGGTCAGCAGAGATGATTTCTAGTAAGTCTAAAGAGGTCTTACTCTTTGATGCCCCGTTGCCTGCTCGATACGTTCAAAGTTCGGCTCGTCAGCTCCTACAAGATAAAACATTGAAGCTCGGTAATGGTGATGAGGGTTCAGTGTTGCTAGGGCTAGATCATCCCAATGGGGTGCGTGTACTGGCTCAGCGTAATGGTATTGGTCAAAACCTAATTAACGATGTCCCCGATGATTATTTCTTTGATGATTATGGTGATTTGAACCCTGCTTTTAGTGTTGAAGTGGCGTTACTAGATGTTAATAAAGACAATAGTTCTGAGATTGCTGTAGCAGTTGGTAAACCAGGAGATCGTATTGACCTCTCTTTATTTGCCCTACAAAAGACTCCTAATGGTGCGTTTGTATACCTAGGGACTATTCAGAGTAAATCGGTTATAACATTCGCTGATGGGGTATTTAGGGCTACAGCTAAAGATAATAGCAAGTTAACTTATAAGCTTCAGGATAATAAATTGGTTTTGGTGCATTAAGTGTTAGCTTATTCATAATAAAACAAGAAAGCTAATGTTTAAAGCTATGCTTGTGTTTGGCCAAAGCATGTAAACGGAAATAGATAAAAACGTAGATGATAAATATAACGGCTAGGATACTCATCCCCACAACTATCGTATTGTTAATGGAGAACTTGAATGCTATAGAGATAACAACTCCCAGACTTAAGCCAATCTCCCAACCTAAGTGATGAGTCGTATTTGCAGTTCCTCTCTCACAGTGTTTCGCACTCAAAACTAAGAGTAAGAACAAGGGGGAAGAGACTCTGGCTATTCCAAAGATAAAGAGTTGTGCCGATAGAAAGAATATGGGGTATCCTCTAAGTTGTAGGTCGCCTACTAGCGTATTGGCAAGTAATATACAGAATAATCCTGTAAGGATAGGTGAGATGACCTCGATTCGGTATTGTGATTCTAACGACCATTTATTATATTCATAATACTTGCGATGGGGTGAAACAACTCGCCAGATTGCTGATAAGAAACTCGCTATTAGCCCGATGCAAATTAGTATGCTCCACGCAGATAGGTGGTGATGGTAAACGACTAGAAAATAGGCTCCAATGATTACAACAGGGGTGCGCAGCAAAAGGTAATTCATTAGCTTATTGCTTAGCAGGCTGTGAACTTCTGCTGTCGAAAGTAATGCAGACCCAAAAAACACCAAGAACGGAATCAAAATGAATCCGAGTTTATCTGTAGTAATATCTGTGATATAATCGTGTGCATCCAAGAAGAATAGAGGTAGTAATGATCCAACCATATAGGCGACAAGAACCATCATCAGTAAGAGTTTCCAACTCTTGGGGAGCATAAATCGATCCCAGCTCAATGTAGAGCTTTCGGTAGGGGCTCTAAAGGGGTGATGTGTAAGTTTAGTCATTACCCAAGCCAAAAAAATTGCTCCAATACTAGCATAAAGTGCCCAATCTTTGGAATAGGTTAATAATAGATAGATGCTAGAGGGAATAGCTAAGACCATACCCAAACGTCCGGCCCAAGCGTAAATTACGTTGCCTCGGCTTCGTCTTCGGGGGCTAGTGACATCGATTGCTATTGTGACATTGGCAGCTGTTGCTATACCAAAAGCAATGCCTAAGATGGCTAGACCTATAAAAATGGTTACGGATTGATTGGTTACTAAAAATATAACCGAAGGAACTAGTACGCCAATATATGCCAAGCTACATACCTTTTTACGATTAAAATGCTCTATCAGATAATTATGAAATGGTCCACCGACAAGCAAACCCACAACAAAGATTCCCAATGGAAGCCAACCTTTGTACCCATACTCCTGTAGCGTTGGTGATATTTCAAAAAATGTTACCGGCAGAAGTGTGTATAATGAGAAGAATAAAAAAAGGTTTGCTAGGCAAACTTTGATAAAATTTGAAGTAAATAGATTAGTATTCATAATGCTATCTAACAGTGATTTTATATAAATTAAATATTCGTCTAGAGCTCTATCAGCTCATTCAAATGACACGTGTTTTATGTGGTACAGTTTAGGGGCTACAAATATAGTATTATTATTTCGATATGTCAGCTAATAGCTATAATCCTTAGGGCTTGAGCGTAATATGCTTGACATCTTGCCATAAAACAGGACGAGGAATACAGTTTTAATACTCTATTCCTCGTCAATTTTATTTTAGATATATGCTCTAATTGGTGTTTAACCGTAGAATAACAAAAGATTTCGCCTTATCATAAATCCAATTGAACACAATGGTATAAGGGAAGAAGTAAACGAGCATTGCAAATTCGAGCTTGAATGCCTCAATAATGCCTAGCCCCATGGTTAAAGCTAAAATGGGCACAGTTATAAAAACGAGTCCAACTTCAAAGAATAAACCATGAATCACCCTTACGCGTGATGTCTTTTTGATCTTGTACTTGGCTAGTAATTTGTCGTAACCAAAGTTATAAATGTAGTTCCAAATGGTAGCTGTTATTGAAACAATCAGTGCAATCAGCCCAGAATCTCCAATTCCTTTTCCTGTAAAAAAGATAATGATAGGTGTACTGGTAATAATACCGACTACTTCGTATAAAACGGCATGAAAAACTCTTTCGTATGGGCTTCGTTCAATCAGGTGATCAACTAGTCTCATAATGTTTATCAGAATTTAAAAATGAATTGTCCTCATTGGTAAGGAGAGGTTCCGTATCCTGTAAGTAATTAAGAATTGCAAAGATAACCATTAATCCTTCGAAATGAATCTTCTTTTGATCCTATTATTGAGATAGGAATAAGTGGACTTCTATGTAATAAAAGACAATTTAAATGATTTTATGCTGTAGATGGTGTCTAAGGAGCTGGTTAATAATAAGAAGTTTATAAAAATAATATTCCCGATACACAGCTTAACTACGTATCGGGAATATTCAATATAGAGTTAAAGGTTTAGAATTCTATTTCCCAGATGCCACTAGTGTATTCAAGATTGACCATAGCCTGGGCATAAGCTTTCATGGTTTCGAGGTATTGCTCTTGAATTTCATTATATGTTCGTTGAGCAATAAGTACCTCCATGATATTGGTTTCACCACGTTTATAGCGGTATACCATACCCTCAAAAACACTTCTTGACTCAGCTAATAGGCCCGATTTAAATTGTTTGACCTGTTTCTGAGCAGCTTCGTATTCGAAGTAGGCTTGTGAAACTTCTACTTGGATATCCATCTCTTTGCTCTCTCTAGAAAGTTGACTTTGGCTTATTGCCAATTTTCGGGCTCTAACTTCCCCTTTATTGATATTCGAGAACTTTAGAGGAACAGATATTCCTCCTTTAATCGTATTGCGGTTTGGCCACATGCCGTGCCAATCTCTCTCGTAACCAACCATTAATCCTAAGTCGGCTCTACGCTCAGCCTTCGCCAATTTGAGTTGACTTTGAGACGATTGAATGTTTTTGCGAGCTATCTGTACATCGACACGCTGTTCGAGAGCTATTGGAAGCAAATCGGTTAGGGTATAACTGTTATCCATATTTTGCATATTGCCCACAGGAATAGTGGCTTGCGTAATGGGTCTACCCATATAACGGTTGAGTAAGACATTTGCCGATTTTAGGGCTGCCTCTTGCTCGTACACCTCGTTGAGCAATGTTATGGCTTCCACCTTCGATTGACGGGCATCATTGAGTGTAATCTCCCCCAATTTATAGCGAATGCTATCGGAGTGATGAAGCTCTGCCATCATGCGGTAGGAGTTTTGTTTTAGCTCCAGCAAGTCACGTTGCAATAGTGCATCAAGAAAAGCTACTGTAGCTTCGGCACGAAGCTCTTTAAAGTATGATTCCAATTCTAGATTGACCAATTCACCATCGACACGTGCTTGGTTGATTCGGGCTCTACGTTTACCCAATTCTAGTGTATAGCCTAGTTCAATGGTATAATTGTCTTTCTCTGCTTCAAAATTAAGCTCTGGATCGGGCATAACTTTAGAAGCTATGACCTCGGCTTTAGCAATATCAACATTATACTTCTCAGCAAGAAATTGAAGATTCTTTTCACCCACCTCTTTGAGGTAGGCAGTGAACTCAAGTCCTGTAGTGGGTAACTCTGCTTGTTGTGTCTCCGTTTGAGCCATTACGGGGAAGCTCGTGGCTAAGCCAATCAGGCAAGTTACTATGTATTTAAGCTTTTTCATTTTTGCGTTCGATTAAATAGTATAGCACGGGTAGTGCAAATAGGGTAATCACTGTTGAAAACATCAACCCATAAACAATCACTGTTGCAAGTGGTCTTTGTACGTCCGATCCAATTCCTGTTGCCATTGAGGCAGGGAATAGACCAAGTATAGCTACTGTGGCAGTCATCAGAACGGGTCTAAATCGGTGTCTTGCTCCATCGGTCACGGCCTCGTATAGGGTTTCTCCCTCTTTGCGAAGGTCATTGATATGCGAAACCATAATTACTCCATTCTGGATGGCTACTCCGAATAGGGCGATAAACCCAACAGCCGAAGATACATTGAGTGTCATTCCTCTGACGTTCAAGGCTAGCATTCCTCCAAATAGAGCCAAAGGCACAATACAGAGCACTAGTCCTGCTTGTCGGAACTTTCCGAAAGCGATATAGAGTAGTACAAACATTAGTGCTAAGGCAAGAGGAACAATTACGGTTAATCTTGAGTAGGCACGATTTTGATTCTCAAATTGACCACCCCAACGGATGTGATATTTACTATGATCGTAGTCAACCTCTTGTTCAATCTTGCGTTGAGCCTCTTTAAGGAACGAGGACAAATCTCGGTCACGTAGGTTAAGCTTTACGGTAAGGTGTCGTTTATTCATCTCACGTGTAATGGTGCTTTCTCCTGTACTCAGCTTAATATTGGCTACCTGTGATAACGGAATCTTAGCTCCAGTAGTCGAGGTTAGCATTAGTGAAGCAATCTTCTCGGGGGTATCTCTGCTCGACTCTTTATACTTACAAGTTATATCATATACTCGGTCGTCTTGATAAATCTGAGATATCGCCTTTCCACTAATTGCAATCTCAATGAGGTCGTTAACATCCGATACATTTAATCCGTAGCGAGCTATTGCATCTCTATCCATCTGAATTTGTAGCTGTGGTAAAGGTGGTTCTTGGTCGATATCCAAATCTGCAGCACCTGGAGTGTTGTCGAGTACCGACAGCACCTCTTCGGCTATTCTACGAGTCTCTTTGAAGTCATTTCCATAAACTTTAACGACCAACTCGCTATGTGCTCCTGATATTTTATCCATAACCCCGTCAATCATCGGTTGGCTAAAACCTACCGAAAATCCGGGTAGGGTGGCATATTCTGCTGATAATTCATCGATCAAATCTTTCTTAGTCTTACCTCTTGGCCACTCTTTGTAGGGCTTGATGCCCACAGACACTTCAAAGTGTGAAGGGGTGAAAGGGTCGGTACCGTCATCGTTACGGCCAGCTTGGACTGCAATATAGGTAACCTCGTCGTATTTCATGGTACGTGCTCGCAGGGTGTCAGACAACTCCCTAGAGCGGTCAACAGTAATACCTGGAGGCAGATTGACTTGTAGCCAGAGTGAACCCTCATCAAGCTCAGGCAAGAAGTCTTTTCCTACCATAAAAGTCAATCCTAGTGCTGCTGCAAAAATTACGATAACACCTGTAACTACTTTGCGAGGTTTATGAATAATTCTATCTACTACATTTGAGTAGGCTGCTGTTAATCTCTCAAGCCATTTATTATGATAAATCTTTTGTGGTTTTTTGTAGAGTGCATACCCCATTCCTGGTATCAGAAGTAAGGCTACTAATAGGGCTCCAAAGAGTGCAAAACTCACAGTGAAAGCCATAGGTGTAAACAGTTTCTTTTCTACACGCTCAAAAGCAAATAGGGGGAGATATGCAGTAATAATAATGATAGTCGCAAAGATAATTGGCTTGGCTACCTTAGTAACTCGCTTGGCAATGCCTTGTTCGGTAAGTGGCGCATCGGGATGATCTTCACGCTTCTTTAGTACCGTCTCCATCATTACAATCGCACCATCTACAATAATTCCAAAGTCAATCGCACCCAGTGATAATAAATTGGCTGGGATATCTGTTATGTGCATCAAGATAAATGCAATGAGCAGCGATAAGGGAATGGTGATGGCTACAAGTAAAGCACCTCTCCAGCTACCAAGAAATACGATTAACACAATAATAACTAAGGCAATTCCTTCGAGAAGGGTTGTCGATACTGTATGTAGTGTTGTATCTACTAGCTCCGTACGATCAAGGAAGGTGTGAATATTAACTCCTTCGGGCAAGATTTCATTATTAAGCTCATCAATGGCACTGTGAATGTCTTTGAGTACTGTTGATGGGTTTTCGTGTTTAAGTAGTAAAACGATTCCTTCAATGCTCTCAGAATATTCTCTTGTTCTATCCGAGTAGCCTAGAACACCTTTACGTTCGAGGTTACCATATTTTAGTTTACCCAAGTCATTTAGGAAAATAGGCACACCGTTTTGTGAACTCACAACAATTTTACCCAAGTCTTCGAGATCAGTAATTTGTCCGATACCACGAACTACATAGCCTAGGTCTCCACGGTTAAGGATACTACCTCCAACATTGGAGTTGTTGTTCTCAATGGCTTCGACAACTTCACTCAAGTCTAAGTTGTATTGCTCGAGCTTAGTGGGGTCAAGCTCTACTTGAAATTGTGTGGTAATACCTCCAAAATTACTAACATCAGCTACACCAGAAATCTCTTTCAGACGTGGGATAATTACCCAGTTTTGTAGGTCGGTTAGTTCACGTAGGGAGTGGTGGTCACTCTCTATAATGTAGCGGTAAATCTCTCCAATTGGCGAGGTTAGGGGGTCAAGTTCTGGAGCTGCATCTTGTGGAAGATCCACCTCAGCAATTCGCTCTTGAACGCGCTGACGGCTCCAATAGTCTTCAACTCCATCTTCAAAAACTATAGTAATGATTGACAAGCCAAAGGTGCTTTTGCTACGCATAACATGCATACCAGGCATTCCGTTGAGTGAACGCTCAAGTGGGATAGTTATCTGTTGCTCCACCTCTTCGGCAGCTAGCCCTGGTACTTGTGTAACAACTTGTGATGTAACATCAGCAATATCTGGATAAGCCTCAATGGATAATTGTTTCCATGAGTAGTAGCCAAAGACAGCCAATAGTGTAAACATTAGTGCTAAAACCCATCTCTTTTGGATGGTTAAAAGCATGAAATTCTTTTTTAGCATTGTTTCTTATTTAAAATAGTAACCACCTTCACTTACAATCACATCTCCCTTTTTAAGATCGCCAGTAATTATAGCTTTACCGTCGCGGGTGCTTTCAACGTGAACAGGGCAGGGGATAAACATGTTTTCTTTAACTTCAACATAGATGTAGCTATGATCTTCACCTTGCAAGATTGCTTTTTCGGGTACAACTAAACTGGGTTTTGGTTGATCTGTAAAATGAATTGTAGCATACATTCCCAACTTAAGTTGTTTGTCATGATTATCACACACGGATAAAACCTTGATTGAACGAGTTTCCATATCAATAGATTCATCTATATAGTAAACTGTACCTTCGATGGGATGATTGGGGAGTGCCGCAATCTGCACTTCAATTTTATCTCCCTGATGTATAAAGCGAATATCTTTCTCTTTTACTTGGGCTACAATCCAAACTTTATCCAAATTGGCAATCACTGCAACTGGGTCTGTCTCACTACTGATGAACTGACCTGTAACGATAGAGTTCTCAATAACATCACCTGCAATTGGTGCTCTAACTACAAGGGGCTCGCCAAGTGTCATTTGACTAGGATTCGTTTGGAATACCTGCAAGGCCATAGAAGCATTCTCATACTCTTTTTCGGCAATAAACAGGGCATTTGAAGCCTCTTCGTTCTCTTTTTGTGAACCTACGCCATTTGCCATTAAGTCTTTCTGTCTATCTAAGTTGAGCTTTGCTAAATCTCTATCAGACTCTGCTTGGAAATACTCTTTTTGCGCGGTAGTATATTCAGAAGAGATAATGTCGAATAGGGGAGTATTTTGTTTTACCTTCTCCCCCAGCTTGATATATGAGCGAACGACTCTTCCGGCAAACGGAGGAGCTATATAGGCATACTGTGTAGGTATAGCTTGAATAGTTCCCGCAGTTACTACTTCACTTGCTACCAGTTCTTGGGAGACTCGATCTAACTTAATCTTATTCTTAAGTACTTCACCATTGGCAATATGTACTGTGTCTCCTACGATGCTATAAGGCTCCGCAGTTGGATTCTCTGGTTTTGTACTACATGAAAATAGTAGTGTGCAGCCAAATAATGTGCTGTATAAAAGTTTTCTTTTCATGAGAATGAGATTAATTAAGTTTTGTATCTTATTAACTGTGTCGCAAAGATAGGCTGACTTTTAATGTTGATTTAACAGATATCTATTAGAAAAATATTAGAATCGCGATTGCATCTGCTTTTCAGAGGTTTATACTGTTGTATGATACGAGTTTTATACTATTAAACAATTATTAAGTATTATGATTACAACAAGATAGTATGTCAGATGTTTTCGGAAATCTTTGAAGATTATTAAATAGATAACACACTTTATACTTGCCAGTAGCTCGTAATAAGCAAACGAGTAGGTGGTTTTGGGTAAACCACCTACTCGTTTATTTAAGCTTCAAATCTAATCTTGATTGCAAAGTCTCAAAGCCTCAGTCCCTGATTCTTTACAAAAAAGGGTTGGGCTATATTATAGCCCAACCCAAGTTTTAATTATTTACACAATTTGTGTAACGGTGTCTCTTTAATCAAGATAACCTATTGCACGAATTGCTGAAGTTCCTTTAACTGTTGTACCTTTTTTAGCTGTAGCTGTTACAGGGTCGATAATATAGATTACAGGATCACTGTTTTCAGCTGTGATTGGGAATAGCATTTTACCCTCATAGGCAAAAGGTAAGCCCGTTGTGATGATCTTGTTTTCGGCAGGTATGTTTTCAACCCAGTTGAAAGTCTTGTCTCCCATTTTCACAATAGCATACTTTGTTGCTACCGATTCAACAGTAATTGGGTCGTTAGTATTATACACCTCTAGCATAAAGTAGTCTTGAGTGATGTGCCAAACTTTTCTAAACTTGTGCCCCGTTTTCTCCTGGATGTTGAAGTAGTAATTTTTATCAAAATCTTCTGCTCCTTTGTTGATTTTTAGTGCACCTGCTGGCAATTCAGTATTCTCATCGTAAGAACCAGAGAATACATAAGTGGTTCCATCGTCGGCAATACCGATTTGTGAGTAGTATTGAGATCTGTGACGTCCAGATGAATAGCTGATACGGTCGTCCTCGAATGTTCTTACAATCTCGAACTTGTTGTTAATTTCAGCAACCCATACTTTGTTTGGCTCCGTTACAGCACCTGTGCTAGATCCACCTTCAACACTAGGATCTTTTGGCTCAGAAACTACAACTCCAGTCAAAAATGTACCTCTACCTGTATCTGCAATACCTGAAAACGTAGCTATTTGTCCCTCATTGAATACTCCTAGAGTGTGTATAGGATCACTTGGAGAAAGATTATAATCATTCTTTAAGTCTATCACATTGAAGATAACTCCATCTGCGATATTTGAATCTTCAGTTGCTTGCCCACCTACTGATGTAATGGCATAGTCCTCAAAAAAACCATAAGTTGTATATCTAGATTTAATTATAAATTCTTCTTTTTGCTCAAACTTACCTTTGCTATTCTTCTCGTAGGCTAGTGAAACACCAGGATCACCTTTCTTGTATAGAAGTCCTAAAGCATGTTTATGGTTATCACTGAATAGCCAAGTATATCCTGATTGCTCAAGTTGCTTAAAGTTGTCTTTAATTGAGTAAGTCCCAGACTCGATATTATCTATTTGTAGTAAATACTCAGATTCTCCTGCTCCAGCTAGAGATAGAAAGAATGGTTTTGATTCAACAATGCCTCCATTATCGTCATCTCCGTCGTTACCGTTTTTGTTGTCGCTATCACTGCATGCAGAGAAAAGTCCTACTGATGCTACACATAGACCAAGGAAAAGGTTTCTTTTAATAAATGATGTATTCATGTTCTAATTGTTAATTAAGTATTTAATTCTTATTTGTTTTTGAAGAAGAAGTATCTAAACTTCATAGAGAAGTTTCTTCCAGGTTTTTGCAGACTATAATTGTCGTACATAATTTCGTCTGTTATATTATTGGCTTCTAATGCGATATTATATCTTCCATTTTTGAGCGAATAAGTCAGATTAATATCGTGAGATAGTTGTGAAGGGATTGTGATGTCTCCACCTTCACTTTCCCAATCTCTATAAAATTCGTGCACATATCTCATATTGTAACCAAGGCTTAAAAGATCACCCTTATCAATTAGATTTCTAAAACTATAACTAGCATCTAGGTTGCTAAATAGGTAGGGTGCATTAGGTATTCTGTCGTTATAATAGATTAACTCTTGCCCCGAGGGAGAGTAACGCTCTTTGTTTCGAATGTTTTGATAAGTAATATTTCCTCCAATAACAAGTGCATTCTTGAATGTATAACGAGCTTCAAAGTCTCCACCAATAGTATTAACCTGTCCGTGGTTTATTGAAGATGCACCTCCAAGGCGTTGTTCTATAATACGGCGGATGTAGTCGGTCGTTTTGCGATAGATAAACCCAGCATCAAGTGAGAGGTGATGTATGTTGTTGAAAGTATGATCGTACGAAGCATTCAGGTTAAAGTTTTTGCTATTCTCTGGTTTAAGAGTTGTATTACCTGCCTCTAAGGCTTCATCACCAAACAATTCTCTCTCCGATGGCAAGCGGTAGGCTTGTTCAAAAGAGGCTTTTAGCTGAATGTCTGAAGTTAGATGGTAAGTTGTAGCAAATCCGTAACCAGTAATATTGGACGAACGTTCTTGTTCTTGAAACTCCTCAGTAGTTCCAGTACTAACATTGACAGGGCCTTTGACTTTGGTATTGTAGTGTTTTACAAATCCCATGATGTTCCAAGCAGCAATAGGACGGAACTTATAAGATAGACCAACAACGTTTTTTGTGTTTACACGACGCATAAATGTGCCCTCATTGCTAGTCTCATCGGCAGCTTTATCGGCAGTTTTTCGCTGAAAATTAGTATATACATCGTTTAGTGTGAAATAGTGTTTACCTAGCAAACTATAGCTTAGGTTAGCTGTAGCAGAGTAATTCTCATTGTCATATTTAGCACGACTGTATTGGCTCTCGCCTTTGCCTGGTTTATCAATGTATTCGCCTGCCCAGTTGTATTGGCGAGCTAGTGTATCTATATTCTGACTCTTAAGCTTATTGTAGTGGGCATTAACCGTTAGATGTAGGTTAGGGGTAAATAGGTTGCGTTTCGAATAGGTTAAAGACGGGCTTATAGCCTTAGCCTTTCTTTTCTTACCACCATAAACAATACGCATTAAGTTCGCATTCTGTATATCTGCACTTTCATTGCTGATATTAACGCCCAATAAAAAACGGTCAGCCCATTTTTGATTGACAAACCCAACCTTGGCTATTATCGCCTCGTTGTGGTATTTGTCATGGAATCGTTTGAACCAACGCTCTTCTTTTGAGAATCGACCTGTTTCCAGATCTAGATATCTAGACTTAATCTTGTAATCGTTGTCAGAGTAGTTTTGGTAAGCATTCAAGCTGAAATTAAAACCTTTTTTGGAAGTATAGCCTAAACTTAGGTTTGATTTATGTGTGTTGAATGATCCATAGGAGTAGGAGGCATCAACAAAAGTATTGGAAGTTTTCTTAGTTACAATGTTAATCGCACCACCCAAGGCATCACCACCAAATTCAACAGGTACCACGCCTTTATAAACTTCAATTCGTTCTGCAATATTAATAGGAATATTATTGACTTGGAATGAAGAACCTGAGCCCTCCATTGGCACACCATCCATAAAGATTTTGATATGCTTTCCTGTAAATCCATTGAGAGAAATTTGGCTATCAGAGCCAACACCACCAACTTCACGTATTTTGATTCCCGACACTTTGCCAAGTGTATTTGAAATATCGAGTGTTGTGTTATATAATGCTTTAGTATCGATAGCTACAACGTTAAGAGCTGACTCTTTGATACGTTGTACGGATGATTTTGATTCAACAACTACTTCGTTTAATTTGTAACTAGTATCTTCGAGCTTGATGTTGATAAACAGATCCTTATTGGCTGTCAATGTTACTTGTTTCTCGAACGGCTTGTAGCCTAAGAACTGTACATATACCGTATATTTGCCGGGTTTAGCACGCAAGTGGAATTTGCCGTTCTGGTTGCTAAGTGTTCCTTTTTGAATCTCTTTAAGCATAATAGAAGCTGCTTCAATAATGTCGCCTACTTCATCTTTGACAACTCCTTTTATTGCTGAATGTGTGTGTTCATCTTTAGCAAAAATAGCCGAGGGTATGAAGCAAAGGAAAAATGCTATCATGCAGCTAGCTATTAAACAGTTCTGTTTTGTCATTGATTTGTTTTGTAGTTAGTTAATATTTCGACTACAAAGTTCTACTTATTGTTAAGAGCAATCAATCACTCAAATTAGGTATTTCTGTAAATTATGATACCTAAACTTAACTAGATTCTATCCGTTTAAATTTGTTAAGGCTACTTCGTGTTATAAATTGAGTTTCGTATTATTTCATAATAATTGTGCTTATAGCAGCTATTTAAGACATATAATTATAACTTTGGTTACCCTGTGATATTAATAATTGTGATTAATCAACTAATGAAATTTATATACACTTAATAGTTATGAAAAGAACTAACTTAATTTACTTACTGATATTTGTTCTATTTGCCAATATAGGACTGACAAGCTGCTCAAATAGCTCCAAACGAATTCCTGACTTCACGGGCATCTATAAAGGAGTAACTGAAGTATCCTACTATAATCTAGTTTATGGGTCTAAAGTATATTTGCGACCATCAACACTGCAAGATCCCTATAAAGTAAACATGGAGGTTGTTTTGTTTCGTGACGGAAGTTTGGAGCAAACTACCTTCTTGACTGAAAATGTTATCGTTGATGGTAAGAATGCTACTGATGATTATTTTACTTTTAAAGGTAAGCAGGCTCAAGTCAATCTAGGAGAATATGGTATTGCTGATGTTGTGTTTACTGGTGTGGTTGAGGGTAAGTCTTTAGCAATAAGTTATGAACTAACTCTATCTCATAAACCTGGCCCTGTTCCAGCTTCTTTTATTGGAGGTAAACTTAATCGCAAAGAAAACGATAAAGCCCAAGTAGAAAAGGTGACTATAGATAGTCCACTAGTTTATGATATTGTCATAAATGAATCTACTAAGAAGATTACGGTAAAGGTTGATAAGGAAATAAGTGAAGCTACTCTCAAACAACTTGAAGTTAATATTCAAGTGTCTCAAGGAGCTACTTTTACCCAATCATCTAAGCATCTTGACCCTAGAACACCGATGGAAATAATAGTGTTGTCTGAGGATAGAGCAAATACGGAGACTTATACTGTGGATTTAGCGTATATAGCTAAGCCAAACTAGAAGATAGCTTCAAGATTATATAAAGGAAGGTGATGTGCAAGAGTATATCACCTTTTTTATGTCACTATTAGTTTGGTTAAACAATCATTTAATATACTTTTGTGTTTAGAATTTAAGGGAATGGAACTTCCCTGTTATAAACCGCTAATAAATAGCTGATAGTTCCTATGTAGTCATAACTCTTCTATGAGGTTTATGATGCTAGGAGTCTGTAGTTATTTTAGGTGGTTTTTTTATTTGCTCAAACTCCTAGTTCTGGCCCATGGTTGTTAAAATTATTTCAAGTCGATGAAAATTAAAACATTATTCAGTTCTAAAAAAACATTTGCCTCAATAGAACAGTTGTCTATTTTAATTTATACCCTAAAGTGGTCTTTGCTTGCTAGCACTGTTGGGCTACTGGCCGGAACAGCTTCGGCTGCGTTGCTCGTCTCTTTGACTTGGGTCACAACTTATCGTGAGTCGCACCTTCCTATTATTTTACTACTTCCTCTAGCTGGTCTTGTTATTGGTTTGATGTATCATTATTGGGGAAAAGGTAGTGAGCGAGGTAACAACTATTTGATTGATGAAGTGCATTCTGCTAAAAATATTATTCCCTTCCGAATGGCTCCCTTGGTTTTTATAGGGACACTCTTGACTCATCTGTTTGGGGGTTCTGCAGGGCGTGAGGGAACAGCAGTACAGATGGGTGGAGCTATTAGTGAAAAGCTAGCACAGCTATTCCGTCTTGATGCATCTAATCGTCGTGTCTTTCTTATTATTGGGGTAAGCGCTGGTTTTGCTTCAGTTTTTGGCACTCCTTTGGCTGGTGCTGTGTTTGCTCTTGAAGTATTGATAATAGGACGGATTCGTTACGAAGCAATTTTGCCAAGCTTTATTGCAGCAATAGTTGCTCATTACACTTGTCATACGCTTTGGGGAGTACATCATACAGCTTATGCTGTGGGGGTGATACCCCAAGTTACTCCCATGAATTTGATTTATGTGCTTCTTGCAGGCATTCTCTTTGGGCTGTCTGCCTTTTTGTTTTCACATATGGTTCATTTCTGGACCCGATACTCAAAGAAACTAATTAGATATTCTCCTCTTAGACCTTTTTTGGGTGGAATAATTCTGGTTTTAGTAATTTATTTATTGGGAACAACTAAGTATATCGGTCTTGGTATACCTACTATTGTTTCGTCTTTTCTGATTCAAGAGGAGTGGTATTCGTTCTTAATCAAAATAATACTCACAACATTTACGTTGGGAGTTGGTTTCAAGGGTGGTGAAGTAACACCGTTGTTCTTTATTGGTGCAACTTTAGGTAGTGCGCTAAGTGGAATAATCCCAATGCCTGTAGGTATATTAGCGGCTGTTGGTTTTGTGTCTGTATTTTCGGGAGCTACAAACACTCCTTTAGCCTGCACCATTATGGGGATGGAGCTTTTTGGCACTGAGACAGGTGTTTTTATTGCACTGGGTTGTGTTATTGCCTATTTGTTCTCTGGGCATAGTGGTATCTATACATCTCAAATTATTGGCTCACCCAAATTGGATGGAAGCTTATCGAGCAAAGGAAAACTTTTACGCGATTTAGAAAAGTAGCTCCATTGTAATATCCGATGGATTAAGCATTTAATAGTATTATTCTGATGTTAGTTCAAAAGCCTGTCCAAGAAATACAGTTTTTCAACAGAATGTTTCGCTTATTTAGCATGTTAAAATAACATTGATAGTCTTTAGAATGAAAAAAAAGATCAATAATATTCGACGCAAGTTGCTTTACAGTCTGACCAAGCATATTAAAGGTAAAACTGTACAGTTCGATTCAGTCGATGATATATTGCAGCGTCCCATCCGAGTTTTAATCAGCCGACCCAACTCTAGACTTGGAAATTTATTGATGGTAACACCTTTAGTTCAGGAGATAGAGCGATTACTACCCAATGCTAAAATCGATTTGTTTGTTCGGGGTGGAGTAGGATTTCCTATTTTCGAAAACTACAAAAGCATCAATAAACTTATAGTATTGCCTTCAAAACCCTTTAAAGAATTGGGTGAATACATTCGAGTATGGTGGAATTTAAAGAAGGAGGATTACGATTTAGTCTTAAATGTAATCCCTAATTCGTCTTCAGGACGACTTTCTGCTCAGCTATCTAAAGCATCGATGAAAGATTTTGGCGATGAAGTAGAGTCATTGAAATTAGAGTACCCCGATTATATTCATATGGCAAAGCAACCCGTGTATAACCTGAGATATTTACTTTCTCAGTCGGGTATTGATTTCCCTGCTGCTGCCATTCCTATCTTATCGTTTAATCTGACTGAAGATGAACTCGAAAATGGGGAGAGAGTCTATCATGAAATTATACCTCAGGATAAGCCAACGATTTATATATACACCTTTGCTACAGGTAATAAGTGCCTAACTATAACTTGGTGGACTTCTTTTTACGATAAATTGAAGTTTGAGTTTCCCAATTACAATATCGTAGAGGTCTTACCCAAAGAGAAGGTATCACAAATTGATTTTGCTGCACCCAGTTATTATAGTACTGACTTGCACGAAATGGTGGCTACCATATCTAAAGGCTCACTGTTCATTACTGCCGATTGTGGTGTTATGCATCTAGCAAGTGCTTCAAACATACCAGTTCTAGCACTATTCAACATAACTTCTATTGAGCAATACGGCCCTTACAATAACGGAAGTAAAGCTGTCTACTCAGACAAGGTGACACAAGAAGAGCTGATTCAGTTTTCAAGGGATATTCTTGCTGGAGAATAACCCTAAGTTAATCTAAACGTTTTAGTCGTTGTTTTGTTATTATAGTATACAAGACTATGTAGTTGAGTATTGTCACAATTTATATAAGAACAAACCTATTATGAAGACTAAAGTATCTATTGGCTTATTTGTAATTCTATTAATTATATTAATGCCATACGCCTTGAAGAGTGTGCAGTTGGGAGATACTCGTAGCTTTGTTCTCTCGCTACTCTGTATCATATTAGCTTTCTTTGCCGTAGTATGGAATGCTAAAAGAAATAGCCGTAAAGGGTCACAGAAAAAAGAATAGGTTGAAAATATTAAAGAAGGAGTCCCCTTGGTATTAAATGATGCCCAAGAGGACTCCTTTTGTTTTTACTAGCTTATCTTTATCGTTCTGACTATAAGTAGCTAAAAAATAGAGACGGTTTTATTTACATAAAAAGAGTGCTATGGCCAAGGTCATTCATGAAAAAACTGTTATATTTATGAATTATAAATGTATGGCTTTTTCTTGTTATACATCGTTATAGATTTTCTATATTATAAATAATCACATTAAAATAAAATTCAGAATCTATGAATATTTTAATTAACAGCAAGCCTTTAGAAGTTAAAGCAGGTTCTTCCTTAGCCGATTTAGCAGTTCAATTAGAGTTACCTAAAGACGGCATTGCAATAGCAATTGATTATAAAGTAGTACCTCGTAATCTTTGGGGTAATACAATTCTTGAAGAGAATATTGAGTTAATGGTTCTTGAAGCAGTTTCAGGAGGATAATAAAAAGAGAGTAAACTTAGGTTGCTATAATTCATACGTGACTTATGGTATATTGAAGATATGAACATGTATCCCTATTTTAAATTTAACTATGAGTAAATTATATATCGCAGATAAAGTGTTTGACTCTCGCCTATTTTTAGGCACGAGCAAATTTAGCTCATACGAGTTGATGAGCAAAACTATTGCAGCATCTAATACGCAGATGGTAACGGTTTCTATGAGACGTTTGGATCCAGAGAGATCACATAAGGATAATAATATGTTGAAGCATGTACGCCGTCCAGGACTTCAATTGCTTCCTAATACTTCTGGAGTTAAGAATGCGAGAGAAGCTGTCTTTGCTGCTGAACTGTCTAGAGTAGCCTTTGAAACCAACTGGATTAAGCTAGAAATTCATCCCGACCCTAAAACACTTTTACCCGATCCTATTGAAACATATAATGCTACAGTAGAATTAGTAAAACAGGGTTTTGTGGTTTTACCATATACAATTGCTGACCCTATTCTTTGCAAAAGACTAGAAGAAGCAGGTGCTGCATGTGTAATGCCAATTGCTGCTCCAATAGGTACCAGCCGTGGTGTTGAGGCCAAGGATATGTTGCGTTTGGTTGTTGAGGCTTGTAATATTCCAGTTATCGTAGATGCAGGTTTGGGTGCTCCTTCACATGCCGCTGAGGTAATGGAGATGGGCGTTGCAGCTGTTCTTGTAAATACAGCTATTGCTCGTTCTGGCAATCCTGTTGAGATGGCTAAGGCTTTTCAATTGGCTGTTCAAGCGGGTCGAGTGGCACACCAAGCTAAGTTATCAGTCCCTAGTATAGATGCTATATCTGGTAGTCCACTAACTTCTTATAGTTTATAAGTAGGGGATTCACCTTTAAAATATAACGTATTGAAACCTCAAAAGAATTGAGTGTCTTAGTTTATCTGACACCCAATTCTTTTGAGATTTTGTTTTATCCGTCTCAGGTTATAGCAATTTCAAACTAAAGCCTCTATAGTGTGTTAATAGGATATTCTTGCTATCTTTATGATCAATCAAGATTATGCAGATTTACTAACTTTTAAAAGGAATAAAAATGAAGGTAAAAGTTGTTTCAACTCCGTTTCCAGAATTATTGACTCGTTGGGAGAAGGTTAAAGGCAAAGTAGCCGACCAAGCTGTTAGATGTGAAGAAAAAGTGTGTTCTACAGCTAAGATAATGGGATGTTTGGTTGAGGTTGTTGGTTGTGATAAAGGAGGGTATTATGTAGTGCCTATTTATGAAACTTGCGCTAAGCCTGTTTCAACCTATGAGGTTGATGAGAATATCTTAGTTCACTACGACAAAGACCAAGCTTAACGGCTTAATTAGATATAAAACAAAAGCGATAGAAATTACTTCTATCGCTTTTTGTTTTGTGTAAATGCTTACAGTTACTTACTCAGCATCGTCATCGTCAAACTCATCTGAATCGTCTTCATCGCCTGATGTCCAGTCGTCTTCATCCCAATCCTTGTCGTCTAACATATACGAATCGATCATATTGTACGAGTCTTCATCATCGAAATCCTCGTCATCAAGACTGATGTCTTCGTCGTAGTTATTATCGCTATACATGTCTTGGCCATTATCCAAGTCATCATCGAAATCGTCAAATTCGCTCCTTGCCATAATTGTATTATTTAAAATTTAAGCGGCGCAAATGTAAACAAAGATTTGATATTAATATACAAATGATAAGAATATATTTAAGCTTATTGATAATGTATTTTAAGCCCCTAGTAATAAGCTTGAAACGGCCTATCGTAAACTAGAATACTCCGTTAGATTTATTAGCACTATAAGCTGTATCCTACTGCTTTATCAATAGTTCCTAAAGCTTTTCCTAGGTTCTTTTTAGCTTCAACAATTTCTTGTTTTACTTTTCGAACAGAGCTTTCTGATTTTGCATTTCCGAGTGATGTCTTGGCTCGTTGAGTTCTTTTCAATACGCTTTGAAAGCTTAATTTCTGAGCTTTACTAAGTCCTTCTTGCGAGTCTGATTTTCCAAGCAATACTATCAGGCTATTCGCATTTTCAATCGCATTATCGATAGATGCATTTTTGTTGGCAGAGTGTAAGCTCCTGAAGGTATCGTTGATGGCTTCCATGGTCAGTAGTGCTTGCTTTTTGATCGTAACAGCAAACTCAGGAGTTTGTTGGTTATGATCTTGTACGTAATTTGTTTTAGCTAGTTTAGGGGTAGCTGATATTGCTGTTCCCGATAATAATAGGCTACAGCTTAACGAAAGAATGATTTTATAATTCATATTGTATAGTTTGTTCTATTAACAAAATAGAAGTTAGTGCATTTTTAATACTACCTCATTGGTTTTTTCGAGTGCAGAGATCATTTTGGGTAGAGCAGACTCAAGCCCTTGAGAAGCTTTTCGAAGTTCTTGATCTATTTCGGATGATTCTCTCTGGTTTATAGCTTCTTTGCTTGCTGTTACTGCCAGATCAATCTCATCTTGGATCTCTTCGTACAAACTTAGTATTGACTCAATGTCCTCCGAAATGTCAGCCTCTTTGGCTGCATGAACGATTGAATTTACTTCAGATTTGGCAGCAGTAATTTGTTGTCCAGCAATTTCAAAATTCTCTAGCGAAAACTTAATAAAACGTTTAGCTCCATTGGACGATAAATATTGATAGGCTTCAGTCATATTCTCTGCTGCTTTGGCTATCGAAGCAATAGCTTCTTGAGTGTAATCGTAAGAATTAGCCAAGCCATCGAGAACTTTGTTTGACTGACCAAAAACAGAAGCTGTAATAAATAAAAAAGCAGTCAATAATGTAACTTGTATTCTTCTCATAACCTTAAACTTTGATTTGTAATCTATATATAAATACAAATTTGCGCCCTATTTGGTTTAGTGTAAAAGTGTTATAAGCCTTTATAAATGGGTCTTTTAACATAAATAATCTATTAATATTATATCCTTGATTATTTGTAAACTAGACTGGTAAATAGCTTTTGTTTTGGAGCCAAGTTAAGCTATCGTAGTTATTTATTCTGCTCAAAATTGATGTTATCTATTTCATTTACTCTATTTTTGTGAGTTAGTGAATTATAATTGCATAAACTGAAAATTTGAAATAGGATGAAAAAGAAATACTTATTTTATCTCATGGTTTGTATCTCTTTGTTCTGTCTTTGGGGATGTTCCCAGGAGAGTGACTTAGATGATAGGATCACCATTGGGACAGAACATAATGGAGTTTATATTGGACAACTTGAACGCGATCTAAACTCATCATCTGATTCTTTTAAGCGTAAAGTCTATCTTAAAAAGGATATGGATGAACATGTAAACCTTACAATTTCATATTTTCCTTTTTCATCTGATTTAAATGCAGACCTGAAATTAATCAATGTGTTGGCTACCATTGTAGAATATGGTGGCACAGTAACGCTTTCTACTCAGCAAAATATAACCACTGATTTTGGAGCTGAACTTGCTGTTGAGCTTCAAGGTAGTATTGTTGATGGCCTATTAAGCTTCACGGGCACAATCTCATCATTGGATGCTGTTGATCTTTACGGAATGTCTTTTAGTTTTTCAGGCCCTATGAGCAACGATTTGAACTCAGGCTGTTCAATCCTAGATTTTAGGATTGACAGCGAATACTTTATTCCCAATAGCACTCATATTTTTGAGCAGCAAGGTAATATCTTATTAGCAACAACAAAAGAAGGCTCTCTGGCTGATTTGACTAATTTAGTACCCAATATTTCTGTTTCGTCAGGAGCTACTATATCGCCTGCAGCTGATACGTCACAAGATTTTACGGTTCCAGTAGTTTATACTGTAACTTCAGAAGATGGAATATATCAGAAGACTTATACGGTCAATATATTAGAACGCCCAGGAATATTTTCTTTTGACTCTTGGAAGATTGCGAATCCTAATACCATTTATGAAGCTACTAAATATCAGATTCCTGTGGGTCAATATGGATTTGAATGGGAGAGTAGTAATGCTCTGTATGCACCTTTTATGCACTTGCTCAAAAAACAAAATGACCTAGTGGTTTCTACCCAGCCAGTAAGTCGTTATGGAGTAGTGAGTAGCTCGGATTCATATCAGGGTGGAAGTGCTGCTCTTATTGAAACGATAGACATGAATCCACCTAAGGACAATACCTATGGTATCCCTAAAATTGCAGGAGGAACACTTTATACAGGTTCATTCCAGACCAATTTGAATAATTTCGATAAACAGATGCATTACGGTTATCCGATTTTCTATGAACCGATTAGCCTTAGCGGATATTATAAATATGAGAAAGGTCAGGAATTTTACCAATGTATCGATTTGAGTAAGCCAGATGAAACTGCTTATTTGAAGGGGGTAAATGACGAAATGAGAATTTCTGTATTCCTCTATGAGGTGCAAGACCCTCTTAACGATGAAGAGATGCTCACACTTAGCGAAGTTTTGGCTAATTCAAGTAGGATTATTGCTAGGGGAGATTTAGTAAGCTCAGATGATCAATCGAGCTATGCTCGCTTTGATGTTCCATTGGTCTATGCCGAGGGGAAAGCTTTTGATTATGCTCTAAATTATCGTATTGGATTTTTCTTCTGGTCAAGTAGCCAAGGCTATTTATATAGTGGGGCACCAGGTAGTAAACTATGGATTGATGCGGTACAAATAGTAACACAATAGGTCTAGATCTCGAATTATAGCATAAATAATTTTAAACTCCACTTCTCTTTGCGAAGTGGAGTTTAATTATTCTCAGTACTTAGTATTCAAAAGAACAACAAACACAATGGAAAATAAAAAACACATCACGTTAAGTCTGATTTCGGTCATGGTTGCATTTTTGGCCATGGGGTTCTACGATGTCATAGGCGTTGCTTCAAATTATCTTAAAGTAGATTTTCAACTTTCCGATACGACGGTTGGGGCCTTATCGACGCTCTTGTTTCTCTCTTTCTTATTTTTCTCAATCCCTACGAGTGCTTTAATGACAAAGATCGGGCAAAAGAATACTGTAATTTTGAGTATGGTTTTGATGGGCTTGGCGTTAAGCTTCTTACTTTTTAGCTATACTTTTGTCAGTGTTATTCTGTTTTTTGCAGTTTTAGGAGTTGGAATAACATTGATTCAAGTCGCTGCTAGCCCCCTGCTAGCAAATATTGTAAGTGGTAAGAAGCTATCAAGTGCGTTAACTTTGGGGCAGTTCGTTAAGGCATTGGGCTCTTTTACTGTACCGTTTATGGCAGCTTGGGCAAGTCAGTCGTGGGCTAGTTGGACCCTTATGTTGCCTATAGTTATTGGTTACGGTCTATTTGCAATATTTTTTTTAGGCTTTACGCCTATCCATGAGCAACCTGTAGTTCAGGGTATGGGGATTAAGTCTACTTTGAGGCTGCTCAATAACCGAGTTATTCGGATCTCTTTTTTGGCAATGCTTTGTCATGTAGGGATTGATGTAGGAATGAACATTAGTGCTCCTCAGCTTCTTATGGAGCGCACAGGCTGTAGCATCGAAATCGCTACGTATGCCAATAGTGTTTACTTTTTACTTCGTACTGTGGGTTGCTTAATAGGAGCTATGACGCTCTCTAAAATATCGTCAAAACTGTTTTTCAATATTGGCTCCGTGCTGATTGCTGTTGGCTTCATTGGATTGTTTTTTGCTCCAACGGTTGGTTGGCTATATTTCTTTGTCGGTTTAGTGGGTATAGGTAATTCCAATGTTTTCCCAATTATTGTGGCACGTTGCTTATTATTGATGCCTTCGGCTAAGAACGAAGTTTCTGCACTCATGATTATGGGTTTAGTTGGTGGAGCTATATTCCCATTATTGATGGGAATAGCAAGTGATTACCTCTCATCTCAGCTAGGAGGAGTTATTGTGTTACTTGCTGCTTTGCTCTATATGGCTACATGGAGTGTGCGAACAAAATGATATAGAATAAGAATTTTAGCTAAATACGTCCATTTTCATCGAAACCTATAAAAAACGACAACCATCTATCTGTTTTTTTGTTATGTAATCATTAAGTTTTTAAAATAAACATAACTATGAAAAAGTTTTTAATAGCATTAGGTTGTATAGCATTTGCTGGTTTTACCCAAGCTGATGCCTGTACTCGTGTGGTTTACTTGAATATATCGATGGTGAATTAGTAATTAGCCATAGCCCAGAATATCAAGTAATGACTAACTCTCCAATCTTTGCTCAACAATTGGCTTTAGACGATTATTGGCAACAAATTGGTGGAACAGTAATGTTACCTGGTACTAACCGTGCTGCTGACCGTTTTGTAAGAGCTTCATTCTATACGCACGCTATTCCACAAACAGCAGATGTTCGCATTGGTGTAGCTAGTATTTTTAGTGTGATTCGTAACTGTTCAGTTCCTTATGGAATCAGCACACCTGATCAACCAAATATTGCTTCAACACGTTGGAGAACTGTTTCTGATCAAAAGAATAAAGTTTACTTCTACGAGTCAGTCTTGACTCCAAATACTTTTTGGTTAGATTTGAAAGATCTAGATTTCAAACCAGGTGCTCCTGTTAAGAAGTTAAACTTAACCAACGAAGAAACTTATAATGGTAATGCCGTTAAATCTCTAAAGACTTCTAAACCGTTCCAATTCTTAGGTTTAGGTGAGTAATTAGTTAGAATATACTCAAAATAAATAGGGTCAATCTTAGCTTTAACTTAGCTAGATTGACCCTATTCTTCTTCACATAGTTGCCTAGTAGGCTTTTAATGATTCATTAAGCGATGCTCAGCAATCTTTTCGTATTTAGTTCCTGGTTGACCAAAGTTAGCATAGGGGTAAATTGAGATTCCACCACGGGGGGTGAATATTCCTGTAACCTCGATGTATCTTGGATTCATCAGCTTGATTAGGTCCTTCATGATAACGTTGACACAGTCTTCATGAAAAGCACCGTGATTACGGAAGCTAAATAGATATAGCTTAAGACTTTTGCTTTCGACCATTTTAATCTCTGGGATATAGCTAATTTTGATTTCGGCAAAGTCGGGTTGTCCTGTGATTGGGCATAAGCTTGTAAACTCAGGACAATTAAATTGCACCCAATAGTCGTTCATCGGATGTTTATTGTCGAAGGCTTCTAACACCTCAGGTGCATAGTCTTGCTTATACTCTGTAGCAGCTCCAAGAGCTGAGAGTTGTTCTTTTAATTCACTGTCTTGACGCATTATCGTTTTTCCTTTCTATTTAAATATTCTTCTAATCCTTTATTTCTCAATTTGCAAGCAGGGCAATGTCCACACCCTTGTGCAACGACTCCATTGTAGCAAGTTAAAGTTCTATCTTTAATTAGGTCGAAAACACCTAGTTGGTCAGAGAGTTCCCATACCTGTGATTTGTCAAGCCACATAAGCGGTGCATGAAGTTCAAATTCACGCTCCATAGCCAAATTCAATGTGGTGTTGGTCGATAGGATAAAATTATGTCTGCAATCGGGATATCCACTGAAGTCTGTTTGAGAAACCCCTGTAATAATATGTTTGACCTCGTGCTCAAATGCAAATACAGCTGCCATACTCAAAAAGAAGAGGTTACGACCTGGTACAAACGTATTGGGGAGACTATTGCTTTCGTCCATTTCTAGACTACTATCAGTGAGCGAATTTACACTCAGTGAAGAGATGAAATGCGCATCTAGTACATGAAACTCTACGCCAGCCTCTGAGGCTATTTGCCGAGCAATTTCTACTTCGTTACTGTGCTTTTGTCCGTAGCTAAAGCTGAGTGCATAGACTTTCTCAAATCGTTCTTTAGCCCAATAGAGGCAGGTTGTGGAATCTTGACCTCCGCTAAACAATACGATCGCTTGATTGGTATTCAACATATCATAAATCTTTTACTATAAGTATATTATAAGAGATGCTTTCGTCATATACATCTTCTCCCTCAATCTCTTTTACTTTCTTGACTACTCGCATAGTGATCGGTAGAATTACAATTTCATACGCTGTCTTAAGCACGACTTGTGTGAGCATCATGTATAGCATCACTTGAAGAGGTACGACACCTGTAAATGCAATAGTAAAGAAGATGATTGAATCGCCAACTTCACCTACAATGGTTGACCATATGGCTCTCCAGGCAAAGTTCTTGCCTTTGCTAGCCACTTTCATTTTGCTCATAATCATGGCATTGAGGAAAGATCCAACTAAAAAACCTAGTAAGCTTGCAGCAGCAACTCGTGGAGCAAAACTAAAGACATAGTTGAAATGCTCATTACCATTCCAGTCTGGTGCAGGAGGTAGGACTGTAGCCAACAGACCTAAAATCACAACCAGAAAGTTCATGGCAAACCCTGACCAAATAATCAATTTAGCTTTCTTAAACCCCCATACCTCAACAATACAGTCGTTGATGATATAGGAAATCGGAAAGACCAAAAGCCCAGCTGTTACTGTGATATCCAGACTAGGTGAGTCCCAAAGGTGAACTAGTTTTGTCGCTAAAAGATTCGCTGTTATAAGACAGACGTTAAATAATATCCCCATCATCATGAAGGGGATAGACACTTTTTGTTTCATATATTCTTGTTTTTTACGTGGTTGGCCAAGCACACGTCCTACGCTCAAGTAACGAGCAAGGATGTTGTTAATTTTTAATCGGCTACAAAGATAAGTTTTATTTGGAAAGAACAATCATTTATGAACTAAATGTAAACAGTATCGCCCCTCTGCAAGCTTGCAAAGGGGCGATGTTAATGTGGGTTCAATACTTGCTATAGGAATTAAGCAATCCACTCTTCAATGTCTGTATCGACATCAGAAATGCCACTAATACCAAAGTTTTCAACCAAAACGTTAACTACGTTTGGAGATAAGAAGGCTGGAAGTGTTGGTCCGAGGTGGATATTCTTTACACCTAAGCTAAGTAGGGCCAATAATACAATAACAGCTTTTTGCTCATACCATGCAATGTTGTAAACGATTGGTAGATCATTAATATTGTCTAACCCGAATGCTTCTTGAAGCTTCATTGCAATCACAGCTAGTGAATAACTGTCGTTACATTGACCTGCGTCGAGCACACGAGGAATGCCATTGATATCACCAAGCGGAAGTTTATTGTAGCGATATTTAGCGCAACCAGCTGTTAAGATGACAGAATCATCAGGTAGTGCATCAGCAAAATCGGTATAGTATCCGCGATTCTTCATACGGCCATCGCAACCTGCCATAACTACAAACTTCTTGATAGCTCCCGATTTAACTGCATCAACTACTTTATCAGCTAGTGCAAGCACTTGGTGATGCGCAAAACCTCCTACGATGCTACCTTCTTCAATAGCGGTTGGTGCTGGGCAAGTTTTAGCTAGCTCGATAACCTGAGAGAAGTCTTTTTTACCGTTGGCATCCGATTCGATATGAATAAATCCAGGGAAACCTGTAGAGTTGGTCGTAAATACTTTATCAGAATACTTTGCACCTTTGGATGGTGGTACAATGCAGTTTGTTGTAAATAGAATAGGGCCATTGAATGATTCAAATTCTTCTTTTTGTTTCCACCAAGCATTACCGTAGTTACCCACGAAATGTTTGTATTGTTTGAATTTGGGGTAATAGTTGGCAGGAAGCATTTCGCTATGTGTGTAAACATCAACACCAGTACCTTCAGTTTGCTTCAAAAGCTCTTCCATATCTTTGAGGTCGTGACCACTTATCAAGATACCAGGGTTCTTTTCTACACCAATGTTAACGGTAGTCATTTCAGGGTTACCATAACTTTCTGTATTAGCTTTATCCAGAAGAGCCATTGTTTGAACTCCAAACTTACCAGTTTCGAGAACTAGTGCGATTAGCTCTTCAACCGTGCGATTTTTAAGGATAATATCGTTAAGCGCTTTTTGCATGAAGGCATCGATTTCATTTTCTGTGTAGCCTAAACGTGCAGCATGCTCAGCATAAGCAGCCATACCTTTGAGTCCGTAGATTGTTAGTTGACTGAGTGAGCGTACGTCTTCATCTCTTTCTTGTAAGATACTCACAACACGTGCTGTTGCATCGTATTTGTCAGCAGTAGTATGCCAATTAAGTGCATCTAGTTTAGGTAAAGTAATATTGCTTTCTTGTGCAATTAGTTTTAATTCTTCTCGTAAAGCAAGTGCAGAAGTGATACGATTCTTAATACTTGTCTCATCGAAGTTAGCGTTGGTAATGGTTGCGAAAAGTCCGTCACGAACAAATTCGTTAACTCTTTTTTCGTCAAACTTGATTTGATTTTCTCTTAGTGCAGTCGAAACAACTGAGATTCCCTCTAGTGTGAATATAAGTAAATCCATCGCATTAGAAGTTACAGCATCTTTGCCACAAACACCTTTAACGGTGCAACCTACATTTTTAGCAGTTTCTTGACATTGAAAACAAAACATATTTTCCATAGCTCATATTTTTATTACGTAGTTAATAATCTATTTCTTTCTTGTTGAGACAAAGTAAAAGCTTTGGGAAGAGATAAACTGTCGCCTATGTGACATTTACCATTTTTGTTGAGCTTTATCGGTCTTTCTTTCTAATTTAAAGAAAAAAAAGAAACTTACTTCTCTTTTGACTTAGAATTTATATCTTGTTTCTAAATTAATAATAAAGGAGTGCTTTATGGATATTGAAATGATAAAAGAAGTCTTAAGTAAGTCGTCCTTGTTTAAAGGATTTTCCGAAAACGACATTGAAGAATTTTTAAGCCTTTATATTTACAAAACAGAAACCTATTCCAAAAACGACATTATTGCATTGATGGGTGATCCCTGTCAGTTTTTGTTACTTGTACTCGAAGGCAATGCTATTGCACGAATGGTATCGGACTCTGGAAAGTATCTGCAAATTGAAAAGATTGGAGCAGGGCGAATTCTTGCACCTGCTATGTTATTTGCTACAAAAAGTGAGTTTCCTGTTAATGTAATCCCCGAAGGTGATCTCTCGTTGTTGAAGATGAGTAAGAAAGAGTTTTTGAAGGCTATGCAGGCCAACTCAAATCTACTCTTTAACTTTATCCAGATAGTTTCTGATATTAATCGATTCTTGAGTGATAAAATACACTTTCTTTCATTGATGAGTTTAAAACTAAAATTAGCACAGTACTTTTTGAGCTTTACGGAGCTTCAAAATAATGATAAAGTGATTGAGATTCCTATGGGGCGTCAAGAGTTGGCCGATAAGTTTGGTGTTTCTCGTCAATCCTTAATTCGTACATTAACCGAGTTAGAAGAAGAGCAACTTATTCAAGTAAACAATCGTCAGATTGCTATATTGGATCGTGATGGGTTGAAGAATCTTTAGATTTTCTTTTCCAGTAGAATATTAATTAAACCGATGTATTATTTCAAACTAATTACAAATGGACAGCAGGCAAATTGAAGTGTTTTTAGCAAGAGAGAGTGATAACTTCTCAGCTGACAAAATTTATGCAATGCGTAAGTTATTACAAGAGATGGACGAGGATAATTTTCATGTAATTCAGGTATTGCCTTACAGAAATCCTATAATGATTCTTATCCTATCTATATTCCTAGGTTATCTCGGTGTAGACCGAATTATCTTGGGAGATGTGGGTCTGGGTATCCTTAAATTGATTACTTGTGGAGGACTAGGGATTTGGACAATTGTCGATTGGTTTTTAATAATGAATGTGACAAAGCAGAAGAACTTTGAGCTTTTCATGAAGAATGTTCTTTAAAACAAAGCCTATCAAGTCGAGATATAAGTATTTGTTAATTGTTCTCACTCTTGTAGGTGGATATCTAATTTTCTATTTCTATCCCCAAGAAGTTGAGCAGTTCACTTTTTGTCCATTAAAATTTACGTTAGACATTCCTTGCCCTGCTTGTGGCTCTATAAGAGCTACAAGTTTGTTTTTAAAGGGGGATTTGCTAGGAGGTTTTATGGTGAATCCTTTAACGCTACTGACACACTCTGCACTGTTGGTGGGTTGTGTTTGGGCTATGGTTGACCTTTTTAGGGGTTCAGATACACTTATCCCAGCACTCCGTAAGAAGTGGAATCCCTATGTGCTTTATGCTCTACTCATTTTACTATTAATAAACATGGTATGGAACTATATTAAAGGTCTATGATCAATACCATGATTTTTTTTGACCTTTACCTTTCACCGCTTTTAATAAAATATTACAGTCAATTAAGTGGTGGTTTATAACGATAAAAGAATATGAAAAGATTAAATCTAGTGTTGGTGATGCTTCTATGCACGCCTCTGTTATTTGCAACAAACATCGATGACCTATTCACGAAATGGAAAAAGGATTATCCAGTTTCTACTACTGAGAAATGGGAGGATCACAAGGTTACTCAGCAAGAAAACGAGCAAATGGCCAAAGAATTGGGTATTCAAGGAGTCAAGGGAGACGAAGTTACTGTCTTTGAATCGGCATCTGCTACAATAGTGGCAGCTGTTAAAGAAGAAATGAAAACAGTAAGTGTACCTAAGGGTTTCGAAGTGCTTTTCTCTAAAACCTATCCTAACGGTATTCAAGTTTATGTTGTAGGTCAGAAACTAAAAGACACTTGGAAAGAGGCTTATGGTGTATTTTTTGATAAGTCTAATAAAGTGGTTGCATTCCGTGTGAAAGGTGAATTACCTCACGAGGTTTACGAAGGACTTTCACAAATGGGTATTATGATGCTTGACCAATTTGCAGCAAGTGCAAAGTAATTGACTCTTAATATCATTATACAAAAAGAACGGTAATCCTAGCATAGGGTTACCGTTCTTTTTAGTTTATAGACTTATTTATGTCTGTTCTTTACATAGTTCTCTAACCAACAGTCTTGCTCCCAAAGCACATGTAAAACCGATTCTTTGGCAGCGTAGCCATGGCTTTCCTTGGGTAGTAGTACTAGCCTTGCAGGTGCTCCAAACCCCTTGAGGGCATTGAAGTATCGCTCACTCTGCATGGTATGCGTACCTGGATTATTGTCGTCAGCTCCATGAATAAGAAGCATCGGAGTCTTCATCTTATCTGCATGCATAAACGGAGACATTGCATTGTAGACCTGAGGCACATCCCAATAGTTACGTTGTTCTGCCTGAAAACCAAAGGGCGTTAGCGTACGGTTATATGCTCCACTACGGGCAATTCCAGCCGCAAACAGGTTGCTATGCGTAAGCAGATTGGCTGTCATGAACGCACCATAAGAGTGTCCTCCAACCGCGACTCTATCTCTATCAATATAACCCATAGCATCTACTGCATCTATTGCTGCTTCGGCGTTGGCTACCAATTGCTCTAAGAAGGTATCGTTGGGCTCTTCCTTGTCTTCACCAACAATAGGGAAGGCAGCATTGTCCAAAATAGCATAACCACGAGTTACCCAGTATATTGGTGATCCGTAGAACGGATAGATAAACTCATTTGGGTTGGTGGTCGATTGGCCAGCACTCTGTTTATCCTTATATTCAGTTGGGTAAGCCCACATAACCATAGGCAGTTTCTCAGTCTTTTCTTCACGATTGTAGTCTGCTGGTAAGTAAAGTGTTGCATTGAGTTCTACGCCGTCTTTACGTTTGTAGGTAATCACCTCTTTATAGACTCCAGCGATCGACTCGAAAGGGTTTTTAAAGAAAGTTACAGGGATAGGTGCAATTCGTTTTTTCGAGTTTATAATGTAGTAGTTAGGGTATTCAGTAGCCGATTGAAGGCTAACTAAGAATTCCCCCTTCTTAGGATTGATAATTCTGGATATATTCAATTGTTTATCGGTATACGACGACTCGAAAATACGATTAGACTTCAGGGTTTTGAAGTCATACTGGTCAACAAACGGAAATTGTCCATCAGCACGGTAACCCTGGCCAACAAGAAAGCCATGATCACCTTCTAGGCGAAGTACAAATCGTCCCGCCTTATTTTTAACCAAATCAAAGTCACCAGGGTTATTGTATTGATCTTGATAGTTTCTGTCAAATATAATTTTAGGCTCTTCTTGAGCTTTTGTGGGGTCAAATATGTAGGTTTTGGTATTACGAGTGTCCCACCAAAAATCTGAAAGCACTGCTAGCGTACTCTTTCCCCAATCAATTCCACCAAAGCGATTGATTGTTTTGGTCAGGTAACTTGGTTCGTCAGTGAAAGGAGCTTCCCATTGGTATACAAAATCTCTGTAAGGCACTTCTTGGGCTGGGTCACCACCATCTTGTGCTTCGGCCCAGTAGAGTGTTGCTGGTTGATCTGCTCTCCAAGAAATATTTCGTTTACCCGTATAGGTTGCCATAAACCCACGTGGTTCATGCTCGATAAGAGGTTTTTGATTGATCGTTTTTACAAGTTCTCCCTCCTTAGTATATACCTCAGTTAACACTGGGAACTTGGCGTAGGGCACAATATACGAGTAGGGTCGTATTATTTTGTCTATCAAGAGATAGTTCCCATCTGGTGACAAGGCAAGTTTTGCATATTGGTCTTTAGGAGCCCAAAGCTTAGCTATACCATTGAGATCTATATAGTAGATTTCCGAACTGATTAATGCATCAAAGTTCTTTTCGTCGGTAGAGTTTTGCAAAAGATCTTGATAAGTAATATTCTGTGCCGTCTGTCCCACCACACTATTCGAAATTGTAGGGCCAGTAGGCAAAACTTGGTTCTCTTTTATAAGCTCATCTCCATTTTTAGGGCGAACGGTGATAAAAAGCCCCTTACTATCGGCTGCCCATACAAAAGGTGATCGTATCACAGCGTTAAGGTTGGCCTGACTCAGCAAATTAGCCTTTCCTGTTGCCATATCTATTATCCATAATTCTACACCTTTTGCTGTAGTATTTGTGAAGGCTATTTTGCTCTCATCGGGCGACCAAGTTTGGTTAGCGATTTGAGCATTGGTCGGCATTCCTTCAAAGGCTATTTCTTGATCCCCTAGTAGCTTCTTAAAAGTCAGTTTATTGTAATAGCGTGCTGTACTGCTAATCCTAGTCACTGGGTTAATACGAAGTCCAGCCAATCGTAGTTCTTCTTGGGCAAGCTCTTCGAGAGTCTTATAAGTGTTGGTATAGTTAAATACCAAATACTTAAGTTGACTATCCATCATCAGGAGCGGTGCACGCTCAAAGTCGGCTAGTTCGAGTATTTCTTGAGGAGGTTTTTGATAAGTTAAATCAGTTTGAGCTAGTGCTGACCCCGTGACTCCACAGAGGGTTGCTAGGGCTAATGTTGTTTTCTTCATCAGGTGTGTCGGATTAATAAATACTTGAAATCATTAATGAACTAATTTAGTAAGACTTATCCGATATATAAATATTTAAGAAGCATATTTATTTCCGTATGCTGTAAAAATAAGTTATTTTGCACGCTTTAAAATACAATTATATAATGAGTCAGTTTATAGAGGTTGTTGGTGCTGTTATTGTGAAAGACGATAAAATTCTCTGTGTTCAACGTGGTGGGGCGATGCAATTAGCACATTATTGGGAGTTTCCTGGTGGTAAGGTCGAAGTTGGGGAATCATTTGAAGAGGCCCTAGTTCGAGAAATTCAGGAGGAGCTTTGTTGTACCATTGAGGTTGGGAAACAGCTTGCACGGACTCCGCATGTCAATGCCGCTCGTGCAATTATACTTAATACTTACTTGTGTCAATTGGTTAAGGACGTCCCTCGGCTCACTGAACATGAAGACTTGTGTTGGCTACATCCATCTGACCTAAAAAAACTAGCTTGGGCTGAGGCCGATATCCCAACTGTTGAGATGCTTATATCAAATCACCGTTAAATAATTCACGTATGCTAAATATCAGTCAATATCTCAAAACTGGTGCATTGGATGGGCTAAGAGTAGGAGCTGATCTGTTGCTGTTCACTGAAAGAATGGGAGAAATTCATGAGTCCGAAAAGCAGTACTTCAATCCATCCGACTCAACCGAAGGGTTTTCGATCTTTCGTCAGGGTGTTGAATACATGTTTATCGATTACCAACTCTACGGTATCAATATCGATGTAGTGGATAGTCAATTCTGTCTCAATCTCAACTTTGCATTGAGCAACCATACACCATTATCTGTGATGCTAGCCTACTTAACCCTTGAAGGTATTGATTGGAACTTCTATTCAAAAGATACTTTCGATAAAATTGTAGCTCTGCGACTGGCCTCTGGTGTAAAGCTTAGCTATCAGTATAACGAAGACAACGAATTGGTGTTAACTAGCTTTTATAGCTATGCACGCATGAAATAAAAAAACTAGCGTATCCTTGAAGTAGGAGTACGCTAGCTAAAAGAAATTTAGAGATTAGTCTAAATCTAAAGTTGCCTCCTATTCATGTTCATGATCGTGCGAACATACATGGTCACTACCATGTGATGCACAGCCAACTCCAGTGTCTTCAAGTTCTCCACGAAGGTAGGCTAGGGCAACTTCTTTGACTTCACCCGAGCATCCTCTGATTACTTGAATATCATTTTGGGCCAGTACATTGAGTGCACCATCTCCCATATTTCCTGCAAGCATTAACTTAATGCCTAGTTCCTTAAGTGTAGTTGCTACACCCGACTTGCAGCCACAGCCGCTTGGAGCTTCAAATCGTTTCTCATCTACGATGTTTTTATTTTCATCTACGGTATAAAAAGTATAGTAGGCACAATGTCCGAAGTGGTTGTCTACGTTGCCGTTTTTTGTTGGAATTGCAATAATCATAACTGATTTGTTTTTTGTTGTATTCTAAATGTGATTTGTGAACTAATTACTAGCAATCGTTTTCATTGCTTGATACAAACTTAAGTTATATATAAGTATTTATCAAACAGATAATTTCTATCTTTACATTGATAAAACCGATTAGTATGACTTTACAACAGCTCAATTATATTATTGCAGTAAACGAATATCGCCATTTTGGTCAGGCTGCTCAGGCTTGCGATATTACGCAATCGACTCTAAGTGCTATGATTCAAAAATTAGAGGTCGAACTCGATGTGCTTATTTTTGATCGTAAGTCTCAACCTATTATGCCCACGCACTTGGGGCAGAAACTGATAGATCAGGCCAAAGTTATTCTTTATCATACTTCGCAATTTGAAGAAATCGTTCGGTTGGAGCGAAAGAATGATAAGGGAGATATTCGTTTAGGTATTATTCCTACGGTTGCACCCTACATCTTGCCAAAGCTATTTGATCAGATTACTCAAAATGCTCCCAAAGTACATCTTGAGGTATCTGAGCTTCGCCCCAATCAGTTAGTCCACAAGTTACAGCGTGGTGAGCTTGACCTTGCCATTATGCAAGTTCCCGAACAGGCCGATGATCTTATTCACGTGCCTCTTTATAGCGAACGTTTTTATGCCTACATATCGCCGAATCATCCACTTTATAGTCACGCTTCTGTAGTGCCTGACGAATTTAAAACCGAACATATGTGGCTTCTAAAGCAAGGACATTGCCTTAAAAAACAAACTAAGCCCAACCTTAAACCTAGTACTGCTCAACTTTCAGCCTACGAAGAAGGAAGTATTGACACCTTGGTGCGCATTGTCGACTTGAATGGAGGTTATACACTAATTCCTGAACTACATATCGGGTTACTCAAGAAGTGTCAACGCAGAAATGTCCGTCCGATAAACTATCCTGAACAAGTTAGAGAAATTGCACTAGTGATGCGTCACGACTTTGTAAAGGAGCGCTTAGTCAATATTTTGATTAAGCAGTTTAAGGAAATTATTCCAGCAAGTATGGTCGACAATCGCCTAAATAAGTTTAATGTAAAGCTCTAATTCCACTAAATATTAAATAATACTCTTATGTTAATAAATAAAGATACTACACTGTGCATGTCATTGGCAGCACGTCCTGGTAATTTCGGAACATTCTTTCATAATTACCTCTATCAAAAGCTCGGACTAAACTTTATCTACAAGTCTTTCACTACTCAGAATATTGGAGATGCTGTGGCGGGTATCCGAGCATTAGGTATCCGTGGAGCTGCTATCTCTATGCCTTTTAAAGAGGTTTGTATTCCACACCTCAACGAGCTCGATCGTTCGGCTCAAACTATTGGATCTGTCAATACGATAGTCAATACTTCAGGTTTCTTGAAGGGTTATAATACCGATTATATAGCTATTGAGCAACTTCTTGGGAAGCACGGAGTTGATCCCTCATTGCGATTTGCCTTGCGTGGTAACGGTGGTATGGCGCGAGCAGTTCTAGCTGCATTGGCCAATAATGGTTATCGCAACGGGGTGCTTGTGGTTCGAAGTCTAGACAAAGGAAAAGCTTTAGCCCACGAATATGGGTATACTACGCAACTCGACAGCGAGCCTGTAATTGCAGATGTTTTAATCAATGCAACATCTGTTGGTATGCAGGGTGGGGAGGGTGCCGACGAACTCTCATTCAGATTTAACGAGATTGAGCAAGCTAAAATTGTATTTGACGTTGTTGCTATCCCTCGCGAGACCCCATTGATTAAAAAAGCTATGGAGTTGGGTAAAGCTGTAATTTCAGGAACAGATGTTGCTGTTATTCAGAGCTTAGAACAATTTGTACTTTATACGGGGGTACGACCATCACTCGATGAAATTCAGGAGGCTCAGCTCTTTACTAATCAGCAAATAAGGTTATTAGAAGCCAAAGTGTAAATATCTTTTCTGCCCATAGTTGTATTGAAATTAATAGTAACGAGGATATAATTTGGGGCTAGAATGCATTAATCTTTTCACGTAAAATTAAACATATTAAGTTTGATACTTGTTTTTAGAGTTCTAATTATGTATTCTCACAAAGATATTAATTATCTTTATAAATTATAATTGTTAAAATTCAAGAACTTAAATAATCTTTACAATGTATTGGTTGATAGTATAAACTAGTGTTACCCCACTATTAACAGTTTAGATTATTTATACACTAAAATGATTAAAAGAATAGAACTATGATTAAAGTTGGCAGTTTTGAAGAGTTTGAAAAGTATGTTGGACAAGAATTAGGAGTTTCTAACTACCTCAAAATCACACAAGAAAGAATTAATCTGTTCGCAGATGCTACACTTGACCATCAGTGGATACATACCGATCCCGAGCGCGCAAAGGTTGAAAGTCCTTTCAAGAGCACTATTGCACATGGTTACCTAACCTTATCTATCCTTCCTCATCTTTGGGATGATATTATCGAGGTTAATAATGTACAGTCGATGATTAATTACGGAATCGAAAATCTACGTTTCCAAGAAGCAGTTTTGGTTGATGATGAAGTGAGATTATGTGTTAATCTTAAATCTGTTCGTAACCTACGAGGAGTAATCAAAACAGAGATGGATATTAAATTAGAAATTAAAGATAAGAAGAAACCTGCTTACGTGGGTACCATTACATTCTTATATCACTTTAAATAATATACCTATCCTTAGGGTAGTAATTATTAAAAAAGGTAGCATGTGAATTCTCGTGCTACCTTTTTTGATATAATTAATCATCTAAAATAACTGTTACAGTTGGGGATTCTTTGCTGACTCATTAAGCCACTGACCAATATAAAATAAGGAGGAAGGCAGCCATTTTTGCCCCATTTAAGTTCTAATCCAAGCACCTTCGCAGTTGTTTTAGCGATGTCAAAACCATAAGCTTCAAGAGAGGGACGGATTCGAGTGGGGAATCGGCAAGGCTTATTCTCTTTCCGTGTGCAGTCCCGATTAAGACAATAGTGACAATTACCTGCAAAAAAAGCTAAAGCAGTTCCTTTAGCTTGTTCTGCGTTTAGGAGTTGAGGATCGACTAGGGCTCGAACTTCTTTCATTACTTGACGTGATACTTGCTCAATATTAAGATCAATAGATTTATTAATAAACTCTTGTTCAAAATGGATTTGACTACCTATTATATAAGTATAAGAGAAATGTTGAATTCGACTTAGTGGATCGTACTCAAAGGGTGGACAGGCCCAAGAGTTTTGGTAGCTTGGGCAAGCTTGACAGTATTTAATAAACTCCTGCTGATTCCTATACTCTTTAAGATAGTTCTTTGTCGATAGCTCGGCAATATGGTTTTCTATTCTGTAGTCAGCCATTATTGATGGTGTTTTGGATTTTAAAGATAATAAAAAGCCTAGTTATCTTCAGTAGATCAACTAGGCTTTTTAACAGAATATCATAATGAGTCGGAGGTTTCACAAACTGAAGACCTCTCTAGTTTGTTTATTTGTTTTAAACCAACGACTTTAGCAGACTTTCTACCGACTGCTTTTTCCCCTTGAAACCATTTGTATTGCACCAAAGTGCAATGTAGTCGGCTTCATTGAGCTGATTTGCATATTTACGGATTGATTTTGTCAAGCTATCTTGAAGTGGATAAGTTATTACTGCTCGTGGTGGCTGAGACTCCATGAAATCGATAAATTTATTGCGTACTACACGAATAAATCTACCTGTAAATATTGGTGTGAGCGTTGTATTATCTTTCTCTTGATTGGTAATGGCATCTTTGTGTGCATCACAAGCACCACTCTCATCGGTCAACAGAAAAGCCGTACCCATTTGTACAGCAACTACTCCAAGCTCAAGAGCAGCATTAACTTGTTCTTTGTCCATTATACCGCCTGAGGCGATTATAGGAATAGTCAGTGTTTGATTGGCCTGCAATAATAAGGCTTTTAACTCAGTACCTACAGGTGGTTGGTTGAAACTACATAATGGCCCCCCTGATTCGCTTCCTTGCAATATAATAGCATCAACACCAGCTTCCTGAAAAGCTAGTGCCTCATTCATTGTAGTGGCTGTGCCAATTAAATAAACCTCCGCATCTTTTAATTTCTTTATGATCGTAGGATTTGGGATTCCGAAAGAGAATGAGCAAATAGGTAGTTGGTATTTAATAATAATATCAACTTGTTGATTGAAACGCCGTTCGTCTCGCTGAGGAGTTCCTGATGGAAGTCGAGGGGTTAGCTCGAAATGGTTATATACGGGAGTTAAAGCTCGTATTGCTTCTTGAATAGCATCAGGAGTTTCGGAATAATGATTAGGAACGAAAAGGTTTACATTAAAGGGGTGATCCGTTAATGCTAGTATTTCTTTTATATCTTCTTCAAAGTCTACAGGTTTAGTATAGCCACCCGCATAAGTGCCCAATGCTCCAGAGTTGCTGACTTGGCTCACGAGCTGAGGAGTGGTTATGCCGCCCATTATTGGGCCTTGTATTATGGGATATTTTAGGTTTAAGTGCTTCATACACTTACTTATTTATGTTAGTATCAATTCTATGCAAAAATAAGTAATTCTAATGAGCTTTTGAAATCAAACGACTTAAAATACTATCATTTAGATATAATAAAATGATTTAATTAGGATTACTGCTTAATATACAACCTATTGGTATTTTTATTGTATAAATATAGCGGTGCAAAGGAAATGAATATTTTTGTGAAAAGACAAGCTTTTGGAGTGGATTTACAGAAAAGCGCGCCCCACTGGAGCACGCTTTATTTGAATTTGTAATTAAAACAGTGAAAAACATTAATTAATACTCAGCTAAAGTAAGTCAAAATTAACTAGATGAAGTGGATTACAAACAGAGTTTATCAGAGCAAAGTATGTTAGTTAATCCCGACTTATTTTAGTTTGTTTCTTGAGTTAATGAAATAAATATGATAGCTGTTTTACTTCTATAATAACGTACTAGTTGGTGTTTATGTTTATTGTTCTGCTGTCTATTATTCATTATTTATAGCTATTTATAATAATAATACGCAAGCTGACTTGTATTATATTATGTTGTTTTATCTGCAAAAGTTGCCAAATGCCATCAAATAATTACTAAATAAACTGTCTTATGTTTAAATTATTCATTTTGATAACCTTTTTATTCATTTTGGAAGCCTGGATTATCCCAAAAGAGCTAATTTTAAAGCATGAAAAAGCTGTTTTTTTACGGATTATACCTCATTAGTGTTTTACTGTTTCTGGCTTCATCCTTGCTTACTGCTTATAGCTTGGCTATGGGTAAGGCTGTTTTTGCTCATTGCTTGATTGGAGGTTTATTCCTTTTAATTGGGTTGAGCTTATTTATACGTTGTCATCAGATTGTAAATATGAGCCCTTCTGTTAATCAGTACGAACCCAATACTTCAAATAATATTGAATTGCATAGGAACTGGGAAAGGTTGTTCTACTCTGAGCTTTTGATGCTACTGGTGATAGCACTTATTAGTATACTGGTGTTTAGTATGATTTACTTCCGACTTTTTGTAGAGAAGACAACACTTTTCGATTAGTTTAGAATAGTATTTCTTTTAACCAGGCTATACCAAGCTGTAGTTATAAATTAAATTTAAGAAAGAATGGATAATATAAAATATGTGTGTATTGTGTGTGAGTACGTTTATAACCCACGTCGTGGAGATGCTGATGGGGATATAGCACCAGGCACAAGTTTTGAAGAGCTTCCTGATGATTGGGTTTGCCCTAAATGTGGTGAAGGTAAAATGGCTTTCGAAGAGTACAAGTGGAATCACTTGAATCTTGATTAAACCAAAGTCTTAATCGACCAAAAATATCAAGAAATCGTCGTTGGTTGAGTTGTAAATGTCGCTCCATTGGATAGCCAATGAATCAATCTGACGTATGCATGCATTTATATCACTCATGCTGTAACAAACTTTATCTTGGGCCGTATTGATATAATATGTGTCGCGAATTGTATCGTTGTTTATGGTAAAAATAACTTCTACGGCTTTCTTGGAGGGATCTGATTTATCTAGCTTGACTTTTTTGAAATTGCGAATTTCCGCATTAGCTTCGTTTATCAAGCGTTGCATTAAAGAATCATTCTTTTGTAGGTCGTATCCCAGGTTGGTGCTCCAATTTAGCATTGCTGTATCATCTGTGAGAATGTGGTTGGCGTCTCTCTTAAAATCTTCAGAGGCAGCTTTGAGGTCAAAAGCAATTTGAGTTAGTTTATCGAATCTTGTATAGCCACTGTCGAGTTCATGTGTGCTTATTAGACTAACTTTATATCCTGGGTAGGTATTGTTTAGGTGGTTTAAAAGAAAACTTTGCTTTTGTTTGCACGAAAAAAAGAAAAGAATACAAAAGATACCGAGTGTTGTTTTTATCAAGTTTATTGGCGTTAATTAGAAACAAGGTAAACTTATAGTTATAATATTTACAGTTGCTTATTAGATATTAAAGATAAACTCAAAAAAAAGAGATTCACAAGTTATATCTTCTAATAATCAGTTATTAATAGTCTTTTTCATATAATATAGTTAATTGAGTCGGTTTTTAGCTCTTGTACAGCCCTCTTTTAATCTACATTGAATAATTGTTGTCCTTAATAACAAATTATCTGACCTTATTATATTGTACACGTTAGTTTACTTACAAGGCTGATGCAAATCAGTACTTAGCTCACTTATTTTGATAAAAATAGTTTTTTTACAAACCTTCATGCAGTATTATTCTATGTGTGTCGTTTACTAGGTGAAGTTAAGTTTTAATGTATTAAAAAGAGGCACTGGCTTATTTTGATGATTAAGGTTTTACAGACTTAGTGTTGAACGTGTTTGTGATATATGTTGTAAAATGTATTTAAGCGAAAAGATATTTTATATTAAGTTAAGGTCGTGTTGTAAGTTTCACGATTTGGTTACAAGCAATTTGGATAACGTTCTTCACTGTTGTTTTATCCTAAGAAAAGAATATGCGTAGTGTCTCTTTCTATATTAATAATATAAGTTACTAGTGATACGTTTTTTGATAGTTTAGTAAGTGACTTCGACTTTACCTTTTTCATATGAGTTATTTGATTTGATGGTCTAAGTCAAACTTAAAAGCCTGTTGTGTAGTGATTACATGGCAGGTTTTTTGTTTGTTGTAGTTGCTTAAAAACAAATCAACTCTCTACGGGGTTCGAAAATAATAGTTTATCTTTGTTCTTATCAAACCAATGATATGTCAAGCATTATGGTAAGCAGCACTACAGAGTTATATAATAAAGGTTTACATAATTATCAGGAGTTAATCTTGAGGGTACCTTATGGAACTCCATTATCCCCGATGTTGAGTAGTAAGCTTGCCCAAGTGGAGTCTTGTGCAAATCAACTTTTAGCCAAGGCTAATGATGATTTGATGGCTCTATACCATGCTAGTGTATTGTTTGAGCTTATGCACGGTTATACTACGCACGATGCCCGTCGCATCCAAAAAGAACTGACACGAGTCTTGCTTCTTGCCGAAGCTGTTCGTAATAGATCCATCTCACGTTCGCTTACAGGTTTGTATGCCATTTTTGATCACGATATTAATAGTAAGTCCGATTTAGATATAGACGATTTATATCGGTTCTTCGATATGACGGAGGTTACAATCTTGACCTTTGCCTATTATGACGATTATGCGCCTGGCGTATATTACGACTATCAACAGCTTTGTGATGATATTTGTAAGAAATCACTAGCTGTCTTTATGGAGTATATCAACCCAGAAGTTGATAAGCTGCTTCTTGCCGATTCAGGACAAAAAGAAGAATTAACCACTCGTTATCAGAACGTCGTACGATTAAGCATTTATCTCAATCGGTTAATGCCTTCAGAAGAGGTTTATAATACGCTACAAGAGTTTATTGTTTCAATACAGGAGTTTCTTGAAAATGAGCTAGGTTATAAACTGCCTGCTTCCTTGATCCCTAATGATCTTTCACTCGATTGGTTTAAGGAGCAAGAATTGTTTTTAGAGTGTAAAGCCCTAAAAGACTTCAGTTCTTACTTTGAACTCTATCCTACAGGTTATTTTTATATACTTGCTTTTTCGGAATCTTATTTTCTACATAAAATAGATGATGTACTTTTTTGGAAGAGTTGCTTTAAAAAAGGCAAGGTTATGGAGTATTATGAAAAATATCCCCAAGGGGTGATGGCAGATACTGCTCTTTTCTACCTCTCGTCATTAAACTAAAATAAAGCCTGTAGATGTTTACGTGAATGTAAACTCTACAGGCTTTAGTAATTTCGTTTAGTAGTTTTCATCAAAGAATTTCTTAAGCATCAAACTCCAAGGTGTAACCGTTGAAATAGTTCTGCAAATAACGCTGTACTTGATTAACATAGAGTATATCCTTTGCGCGGATTAATTCCAAAAGTTTGACCCATCCAAGTTTGTGTGCAGTATCCAAATAATACTCTCTTAGATTCGACTCTCTAGGCTCTTGCATTCCTGCTAAAATAAAAGAATGTGCAGATTTTTTGTGATTTAAATGGATGATTGAGTCTTCTTTTCGATCGATAATAATAGGACTAATCTCTTTTATCGAATAAGCTTCTAATTCCCAATCAAGCTTGATTTCATTGCCACAAATGTCTGCAATCTTATAAAGCTCTCTTCCTTCAGATTTAAATGGGTTGGACTGTGAAGGAGTACGTTTAATTTTTACAATATCTCCAACCTCAAATTGATTAAAAGTTAACATGGTTGCATTGATTTAATTAAGGTTTGTATTAGTAGGTTCTCTATTAGATATAACATATTATAACCTAAAAATGTTTTCGGATATAGTTTTTAACAATCTGGTAGCTAGGGTGTTGTGTGATGAGTACTTTGAGTTTGCAAAACACTCGTAGAAACATATTCATGGGGTTTATAGGCTTTTTAAGTTCTTGTTAAATAGTTGATTTATTCGTTTTTATTCTTGGTAAACTATTTTTTTAAATTCAAACATTTAACACTTTGCGTGAGGAAAATGACTATTTGTAAGTAAATATTACGGCCCAAATTGGATCAAAGACTATTTATGCTTCAAAAATGAGTGTTTGGCAAATTATCGATGAGTAAGTCGTAGGGGTGGTGCGAGTAAGTCATTTGCCTCAAACCACTAGGCTATTTTAATTATTGGTTTCTATTGCTCGTACAAAGGGGGAGTAATATTAATTTTAGCCGGGAATTTTGTGTTAAGATTGTTCCTCACACTCAAAAAAATCTATTAACTTTGCGAGTCAAAGGAAAATATAAAAACTTTAAAATATGAATATCTCTTATAATTGGCTGAAAGAGTATGTCGACTTTGACTTAACTCCCGATGAATTAGCCGCTGCTTTAACCTCTACTGGTCTCGAAATAGGCGAAGTAGAAGAGGTTGAAACCATAAAAGGAGGATTAGAAGGTTTGGTAATAGGTAAGGTTTTAACTTGCGTAGAACATCCTAACTCTGATCACCTACACATAACAACTGTTGATTTAGGTTTAGATGAGCCTGTACAGATTGTTTGTGGTGCTCCCAATGTTGCAGCGGGTCAGACTGTTGTTGTGGCTACTGTAGGCACAGAACTGTATGACGGAGATTCGAGCTTTAAAATTAAAAAATCAAAAGTTCGTGGCGAAGAGTCATTGGGTATGATTTGCTCCGAAGTTGAAATCGGAGTTGGAACTGCAACCGAGGGTATAATCGAACTTTCGGAAGAGGTTAAACCTGGTACACTTGCCAAAGAGTATTATAATATTAAAAGTGACTATCTATTAGAGGTTGATATTACTCCAAACCGTGCAGATGGATGTTCGCACTATGGCGTAGCCCGTGATGTGTATGCTTATCTAAAGCGTAATGGTGTTGCAGCTTCTTTGCGTAAGCCTTCTGTAGCAGCCTTTGAGGTTGATAATAGCAAACTAGACATCGAGGTTGAAGTTGATAACACTAAGGCTTGTGTTCGTTACGCGGGTCTTAGCATGACTGGTGTAACGGTCAAAGATAGTCCTGATTGGTTGAAAGACAAGCTTAATGTAATCGGTGTTCGTCCCATTAATAATGTGGTCGATGTGACCAACTACATACTTTTTGCTTTTGGTCAGCCATTGCATTGTTTTGATGCTGATGCGATAAGTTCTAATAAAGTATGTGTTAAGACACTTCCTGAGGGTACCCCTTTTGTTACCCTAGACGAACAAGAGCGTAAGCTGTCTGAAAATGACCTTATGATTTGTAACGGCGATGAACCTATGTGTATTGCTGGTGTATTTGGTGGTATAAAATCGGGTGCAACGCACGAAACTACCAATATTTTTATTGAGAGTGCCTATTTCCATCCAACATGGGTGCGTAAGACTGCTCGCCGACATGGCCTGAATACAGATGCTTCGTTCCGCTTTGAGCGTGGTGTTGATCCGAATGCCGTAATCTATTGCTTGCAGCTTGCTGCCTTGATGATTAAAGATTTAGCTGGGGGTGAAATCTCATCTTCTATTAAAGATATATATCCTGAACCTATTAAGGATCAGGTAATCGAACTTGATATTGATAAAATGAATCGCCTAATTGGTAAGGAAATCCCTGCCGATATGGTGTTGAGTATTATTAGTAGTCTTGAAATGAAAGTTTTGGAGCAATCTGCTGATAAGTTAACACTTTCTGTGCCTGCTTATCGTGTCGATGTGCGTCGTGATGTTGATGTGATCGAAGATATTATGCGTATCTATGGTTACAATAATATCGAAGTAAGCGATAGCTTAAAGTTGTCGCTAAGCCCTAAGGGTGAGGCCGATCGCTCAAATAAACTTCAAAACTTAATCTCTGAGCAGTTAGTAGGTTGTGGATTTAATGAAATATTAAATAATTCACTTACAAAATCTGCATTATACGAGAATTTAAATAAATTTGCAGCCGATAAATTGGTGATGTTGTTGAACCCGTTGAGTTCTGACCTGAATGCAATGCGTCAGACACTCTTATTTGGTGGCTTAACAAGTATAGCAAGAAATGCTAACCGTAAGAATGCTGATTTAAAATTCTTTGAGTTTGGTAACTGCTACTTCTTTGATGCCAGTCGTAAGGGTGAGCAAAATGAATTGGCTCCATATAGTGAAGGCTACCGCTTAGGTGTATGGGTAACGGGTAAACGAGTTTCGAGCTCTTGGGCACATCCAGATGAGAAAAGCTCTGTTTTTGAGCTTAAAGCCTATGTTGAAAATATCTTTACTCGCATGGGGATTTCTCCAAAAGCAAGGGTAGAAGAGACTTTCAACGACGAAATTATGGCTTCTGGTCTTTCTTATAGATCGCACGGTGGCAAAGAATTGGCTGTTATTGGGGTAGTATCCAATAAAATAACCAAGGCTTTCGATATCGACCACGAGGTGTATTATGCTGAGCTAAATTGGGATGAACTCATTAGAGCGACTCGCAAAAACGTGATTAGCTTTAAGGAACTTCCTAAGTATCCTGAAGTACGTAGAGATTTGGCCTTATTGCTTGATGCATCGGTTCCATTTTCGGCTATTGAAGAGATTGCCAATAAGAGCGAACGCAAACTTCTTAAATCGGTAAGTCTGTTCGATGTTTACGAAGGCGATAAGCTAGAGGCTGGTAAAAAGTCGTATGCGGTATGTTTCATTCTACAAGATGAAACCAAAACACTGAATGATAAAACAATTGATAAAGTTATGTCTAAACTGATTTCAAACCTAGAATCAGAATTGGGTGCGAAACTTAGATAAACTTTTAATTATAAATTTTATATAATCCTATTATGGGAAGAGCATTTGAATATAGAAAAGCGAGAAAAATGAAGAGATGGGGCAATATGGCTCGAACTTTCACACGTATTGGTAAAGAAATATCTATTGCAGTGAAGGAAGGTGGCCCTGACCCGGAAAATAATCCACGCTTAAGAGCTATTGTCCAAACGGCTAAGCGCGAAAATATGCCGAAAGACAATGTTGACCGTGCTATAAAAAATGCTCTTGGTAAAGACCAAAAGGATTATAAGATGATGAATTACGAAGGGTATGCGCCCCACGGTATTGCGGTTTTTGTTGAAACAGCAACTGACAATACTACTCGTACGGTAGCGAATGTGCGTTCTATTTTTAATAAATTTGGTGGTAGTTTGGGTACGTCAGGTAGTGTTGACTTTATGTTTAAGCACAACTCTGTATTTATCGTAGGTAAGAAAGAGGGAGAATCAGTTGACGATTTGATTCTTGAGCTTATCGACCTAGGTGTTGAAGAGGAGTATGATGAGGATGGTGAAGAGATTACTATCTATGCTGAATTCCAAGCATTCAATGCTGTACAAACTTATCTCGAAGAGAACGGCTATGAGATTAAGAGTTCTGAATTCACACGTATCCCTATGGATGAGAAAGATCTTGAGGGTAAGGATCGTGAGGATGTTGAGAAGATGATTGAGCGTCTTGAAGATGATGAAGATGTTCAAGCTGTTTACAGTACTTTATCTCATAATGATTCGGAAGAGGAATAATTTTTATTTTATGTTATGATAGTGGGAGGGAAAGTCTTTTAATTAAGGCTTTCCCTTTCTTTTTGAAATTTGCTTTTGTCTTAAGAAGTACTTTTTCTTTTGTTAGACAAAAGAGAAAGCTACCAAAAAGAAAAACTACATCTATGTCTTCGGAGCTACTCCAGCACTGCTAATAGCATTTCTGAAATTAAACTCGCTACGCTCAAACAGTAATTTCATAAACGCTTTTATCAGCACTTCCGCTACGCTCTTTCGACATATGATGGATTTGTAGTGTCATAGCTATTGGGCTTTGCCCTCAGCTGTTGGTGCTTGCTTCGCTTTTTTTGCTCCGCGGTTGGTCTTACAGACGGCCTAATTTCGTAGGCGTTAAGCGGAGGTGTTGTGTTCGGCGTTAAGAAACGCAACTGTTTGAGCGAAGCGAGTTATTGCGTTTTAGCTGAATTCAATACCGCAGTAGCCGAAGAATTTAAGCCTTGATTCTTTTTGGTATCTTTTTCTGATCAAGCAGAAAAAGAACATTCCCTTTAAGAAGTACTTTTTCTTTTGTTAGACAAAAGAGAAAGCTACCAAAAAGAAAAACTACATCTATGTCTTCAGAGCTACTCCAGCGCCGCTAATAGCATTTCTGAAATTAAACTCGCTACGCTCAAACAGTAATTTCATAAA
>NZ_AQWS01000002.1 GCF_000375405.1 Bacteroides propionicifaciens DSM 19291 = JCM 14649
TATTGTTCAGTCAATGAGCAGAGCTGGGAACTGCTGGGATAATGCAGTGGCAGAAAGTTTTTTCAAATCACTGAAAACAGAATTGATTTATGGCACTAAACTCGTGGGAGCAAAACAAATGAGAAGTAAAATATTTGAATACATCGAAATATGGTACAGAAAGCAAAGAAGACATTCTTATCTAGACTATCAAACCATTGAAGAATTTAACAACAAATACAGAGAACAGAATATTAATAATGTCGCTTAACTAGTTGTGCGAAAAAAGTTAGGAACTCCAGAGTGGGGCTTTATAACTAGAGTATGAAAAAACAATTATATGAATTGACAGTAGAAGAGTTTACCAGGCTCTTACTAGATTATGAAGAAGAGTATACCTTAACTTTAAAAAGTTATTATAATGATAGTAAAGATGAGCATACCCTAGTTGGAACGTATGAGCAATTATGTGATGCAACAATAACACACCCCCAACTTCACCAACAGATAGAAGACACTTTGTTTGATTATAGATTAACTTTAAATGAATTAGATATATACAATTATCTGGAGTTTACAACAAAAAACTTTAATACTGATAGGGTAAAGATTGTATTAGATGAAATGGAATGTTTTTATCTTCTTACTTATACAGAAGATATTGATTCTAAAGTTGTGGATTATTATATTCAAGAGAATATAGACATACCATATCTTGCAAAACAAGACTATACAACAAATAAAGGAAAACACTTTACTAGAGAAAAAAACACTATTCCTAATTACTCTAAAATGAGAGGTGTTGTATATCCATTTAGAGAGTATTCATATCATAAAGCTATACACCTTTTAAAATCTAAAATAGAAATAAATAAGAGTAGCAAAAAGGCATTAATATCTACCATACCAAAAGAACTAGACACTCCTAAAGCAAAAGAATTATTAAATCAAGCCGTAAATAAGGGCTTAATATCCAAACTTGAAACCTGCTATCGATGGAATGATAATACTGATAATCCTATTCAACTTCAAGCATACTTTGCAGAGAAAGCTAATGATTACTTGGATTTAAGAAAAAGTAATAAAAAAACTATTTGGAAACCATTTAAACAGCTATTTGGTATAGATACAACTGATAGAAAACTAGAAACGGCTAAGAATGATTACACAAAAATATATGCAGATTTTACACCTAATGGATGTGATGAAATAGATTTATTCTTTAGTGAACTAAATATACCACAATAGGGCATATCAATCTAAAATATGAGGGTATAATATTTATTACACTCTTTTTTATTGCCCTTTTGTATGCCCTACGTATGCCCTACGTGGGGTTACTTATTATTCATTAACTTATATGTTTGCCCTTGTTAGCTAACAAATAACAAGTAATAACAATAAATAATATGGTTATGGATAATGCAGATATAACAAACGTAATACAACGGTTTGAAAAAGGTTTTAAACAGCTTTACAATAACATTAATTTAATTAAGCAAAACAGCAAAGAAGTACTAACCCTTAAAGAAGTAGCAGACTATACAGGACTTTCAAGAAGCTATTTATATAAGCTTACTATGAGGAAAGAAATACCTCATTATAAACCAAATGGGAAACAAATATATTTCAATCGCCTAGAACTTGACAAATGGTTGCAATCTAACAGAGTATCAACACAAGAAGAGTTAGCCCAACAAGCACAAACCTATTGCATGAAAGGGGGTAGAAAATGATTACCCCAAAGATTGAATTATATGCACGGTTTGATATAGTACCCAATATAAAGACCCCTAAATATACCTGTACACAAATAGCAGGATATTATCCACCTATGGAGCTGATGAAAAATAAGAAAGGAGAAATCTTATTTTATATGCTACCTAGTAGAAGCAAAAAAGTAGATGCACCACCATACAAACTACAAGGCAAAAACAGCTTAAATTTCACAGGCCTATACCACTTCTTTATAGATGGTAAGATGAGTGATGTATGTACAGGCTATCCTAGTGATAAAAAACAATATGGAAAAGCGACGGTAAGAGATAACCCTTTCTATGAGTATAGAAATGATGCTTATTTGATATTGTTGCATCAAGGTAATAGAACAGATGTACCTAGTTACTTTGAACTAATCATTCTTGAAAATGCTAAGCTATTAATAGATGCTTATAGAAAGCAGTTATTAATGGGGGGCTTTGATGATGCTTTAAGGCTATTAAGAGAACAGGCAAAAACACTATAAATAGAAAAGGGCTTTACTACTCTACAGTGTGAGTTAAGTATATACTTCTAATAGTATAGAAAAAAAGTAAAGCCCTTTAATCTAATAAGGTGGTATTCTTTACCAAAATATGGTTTATATGTATGATAGGATTAAGATGTTTCAGTATGGGCTATATAATAACGTTGCACAGCACTTAAACAATACTAAAGACATAGTAAATAGAGATACAGGAGAGGTTATAGGCTATAATGGTAGATTAGAGAACTTGAATATATCAGTTTATAATAGTGGGGTTTCAATAAAAGGTAGTTTAGCTAAGTTTATGTATAAAGACAACATGATTAGCCTCAACAAAAAGACTACAAAAGAGGCTATTTGTAAGCTATCAGACACTTTAAAGATAAATATTGATGAGGCTAAATTAAGTGAGCTTGAATTTGGTGCAAACTTTCTAATGAAGTACCCTATAAATATGTATTTAGACCTACTTAAAGAAGCCCCATACTTAGAAGCTTTAAGAACAACTAAAGACACTCTATATTTTAGGTCAAAAGGTAAAACTAAAAGCTATACAGGTAAAAACAATAAAGTACTTTGTTTCTATGATAAAAATAAAGAGGTTGAAAATAGAAAGGGTTTGATACCTAGTGTATATGCTAATCAGAACGTTTTAAGGTATGAGGTTAGATATAATGGCAGACTATCAAGACAACTGAAAACTACTGATATAACAGCTAATAGACTATATGCTGATGACTTCTATCAACTTATGAAGAATAACCTTACCAATAACTATAATTCAATAGTCAAATCAAATTATATAATGAGCGATGAACAAGAAATAAAGACCGTTTCAGATGCTTTAAAGTATATGATTGCAAACTCAATTGATGAGCATAAAGCTAGGTCTATAATGCAAGGTTTAAAAGATGGGAATACATTAAAGTATCCTAGAGATTACACTAGACTAAAAAGCAAATTTAATGAAGTAACATCAATGACAGCACATAAACCTAATCAAGATTTAGCTAAAGAGCTAGACGATGAGATAAAGAATATTATAGCATAGCCTATTAATCTTATGGTTAATTGACGGTAAAACGACGGTAAACAGAGGTAAGAACGGCAAGGTAACGGCAATGGTAAAGTTAGCAAGTCCAGGGTATGGGGTAGGACAATATAAATGTTAATTATTTAGGTATATGATACCATCTAAAAATTTATATCATTTTTTTTCATCAAATCTAAAAGAGTGTTTTACCTATACTCTATAACTGTACTCATAGAAAGTATTTCAATTATCAATTGAACCTTTTTTAGCCGTTTTAAGGCAATTATAATAATATAAAGGGGGAGATTAGGGCGATGGCAAAACAATATAAAAAGAAGAAAAAAGAGTTTGATTTAGATAAGTTTGGTAAAGGTTTAGAAAAAACATTTGATGAAACCATAAAGGATATAGTAAAGACATTAAAAGGATTTAGCAATGAATAAATCAATTCTATTTGTCAAGTCATAGCAAACGTGTAAGAAGACTATTGAATAAATTTATTATATTTGAAGTATATAAACCTATGGGGTTATTTGTATGAGTGCATACAGGTAGCCCCTTTCTTTTTAGATGAGCTAAAATAGCCTAATAAGCAGTGTTCTGTTGTTACTTTGTCCCTAGTTTGTCCACAATAAATAGCAAACCCCTCTAAGTCAATAACTTAAAGGGGTTTTAAAGTGCCCAGACCCGGGATCGAACCGGGATGGAAGTGAATCCACTGGTGTTTGAGACCAGCGCGTCTACCGATTCCGCCATCTGGGCATTGCGTGTGCAAAGATACTTTATTTTTTTATTCTACAAAGGATATGAATAAAAAAGTAGTAAGAATATTCTTCTTAATAATCTTAATCCTTTTCGAATATAAAAAATAGCTCTATTTTAGCAGTAAACTAATATTAAAGTGATATCATGATTAGTAAAAATAGCTACTGTGTTATTATGAGTGGCGGCGTAGGAAGCCGTTTTTGGCCCTATAGCAGAAGAGAAAAGCCAAAACAATTTCTAGATTTCTTTGGAACAGGAAGATCCCTACTCCAATTAACATTCGATCGATTCAAGAAGATTATACCCTCAGAGAATATTATTATTGTTACAAATGACCAATACCTTACGTTGGTACAAGAACAAATTCCTGAAATAGACAAGAGCCAAATCTTATTGGAACCCACACGAAGAAATACAGCTCCCTGTATTGCTTGGGCCTCCTACCACATAAAAGCCATTAATCCAAATGCGAATATCGTAGTAGCACCTTCAGACCATCTGATTTTAAAAGAAGCGGAGTTTTTAGAGTCAATCACAAATGGTCTAAACTATGTGAGTAATAATGAGCATTTACTCACTTTAGGGATTACCCCCAATAGACCTGAAACAGGATATGGCTACATACAAATAGCCAATCAGATTGAAGATAATTTTTACAAAGTGAAAACATTTACCGAAAAACCTCAACTAGAACTGGCAAAGGTATTTGTTGAAAGTGGTGAGTTCTATTGGAATTCGGGACTTTTTATTTGGAATGTTAATTCAATTATTAAATCAATTGAAAAGCATCTACCCGAAGTATCCTCCAAGTTTGAAGTAGGAAAAGATATTTATACTACCCCAGAAGAGACTGAGTTTATAGCAGAAGCATTCCCAGCTTGCCCCAATGTATCTATTGACTTTGGAATAATGGAAAAAGCTGATAATGTTTATGTTACTCTAGGAGATTTCGGTTGGTCCGACTTGGGCACATGGAGTTCGCTATACGATCTATCAGAAAAAGACGAACAACAGAATGCTGTAGTTCAAGGCGATACCCTACTCTACAATTCAAAAAACAACATAGTTGTCCTCCCCGAAGGAAAACTAGCAATTATCGATGGTCTAGAAAATTATCTTATTGCTGAATCGGACAATGTCTTAATGATTTGCAATAAAGACGACGAGCAAGCCATTCGCAGATACGTAAGCGATGCACAGTTAAAGTTTGAAGATAAATACATCTAAAACTAGACCGCTAAATAAGTAAAAAGGATTACCAATTGGTAATCCTTTTTTATGCTTAATAAGATATAGAAACACCAAACCCTTCTTTTTCTAATAACACTCCTATAGAGTCAAGCTCATCTTTTGTAGCTTTTTCAAGACCTTTAGCTGGAGTTTCTCGATCAATCGTGTATATCATAACCTGACGTGGGCCGATCTCTTTGAGTTGGGCAATCCAAGGTTCAACAAACTCTTTCCCTGTATTATTAATTTTGACTCCCTGATATTCACCTTTAAGAAACATCGTCTGAATTATTAATTGACCCTCAAACTTTTTCATTAGCTCAATGGTCGAAGCAATGTCATAACTACAGTTTGGTTGATCAACCAAACTAATAAACGGTAAATCGACTGTATCGAGCTTTAGAATATTATTATCTACTCGAGCTAAAGCTTTAAAAGTAGCTTCCCGATGTAAAAACGTAGCGTTACTCAAAACACTAACCTTCGCATTTGGAGCATAGCGATTGCGCAAGGTAATTGTATCGTCAATTATCTCAGCAAACTTGGGGTGAATAGTAGGCTCACCATTACCAGCAAAAGTTAATACGTCAGGGAGTCTATTTTCACTGGCCATAGCTTGCAATTCTTTTTCCAAAGCAAGGGAAACCTCTTCACGTGTAGGTAATGTCAATGATGGGCGGTGATCTTTATTAAAACCACACTCACAATAAATACAATCAAAAGTGCAAACTTTACCGTCTGAAGGTAGAAGATTTATACCCAAAGAGATTCCTAATCGTCTTGAGTGTATTGGTCCAAAGATTGGAGATGGATAAATTATAGTCATAATACTTAGCCCATTTAATGTGTTAATACAAATATAAGAAAAGAGAACTAAGCAATAAAACTTAAAATTTAAATCTTCCCATAATACTTAAATCACTTCTCTTGTTACCTATAGTTTTGTCAAGCCCACCACCAATAAAGTTTCTATCGCTATAGCAAGTCATGCCGTATTTAAAATATAAAGAAAGTGATTTGTTTATTTTACAATTCATAAGACAAGAACATCGATGACCACACCCGCTAAAAGAACTTATTGATGGGCTATAGAGCAAATTCTTTTCATAAATATATATACGACTATCAAAGGATGAAGTATCAAAATAACTATACTGCAAAGAAAAACCAATAAAAAAATAGGTATAGGTAAGACGCTGAGTAAAAGCGTAACCACCCTCCCTTATAGAGCTATTAACACCAATGTAATCACACATTGTTTTAGATATCAATTTTTTATTAAGTAAATCAATTGTATAGTCAAGATGGATTTTATAACGCTTAAATGGCTCTTGCTTTTTACTTTTAGATTCGCTAATATCCCGAATAGAGCTTTTATAACTTGCCTTAAAGCTGAGTTTTTGGTCCTGATGAATTGAATAATCTAAGGTAAACCCAGTATCAAAACTTTTAGAAGAACTACTAACTCTATAGCGCTGCCAGGGGTAAGAACAAAAATCCAAATAGAGGTTAATCAATAAGGGAGAGAGCTGAGAAGTTTGAATATTTAAGTACCAGCCATTCTCGTTTTTAACACTGGTTTGATTGCCAAATGCTGAAGCAAAATACCCCCAATAGTCATAACTATAAAACCGATAAATGAGTAATAAATCCCAATTGAAGTTGGGTGAGTAATATATTTTATTTAGGAGAGCTATACCTTTTTTACCCTTAGCTATCTCACCCTTAAACATAAGTTTCGAAAGATAAAGGGAATAATCAAAACTCAGGTTATAAAAGTTATTTCCCTGAATATCCCATATTTTAGATTTAAGATTCGAAGCACTCAAGGGACGATTAAACTGATAATAAATACCATTAAACCCCAAGCTAAAATAATCAGCTAAATAAGAAATTCGCTGCCCTAGCGTAAGTAATTTAACATTATGTTTCGTTACGAAATCTTTACTTATTCTATGTAAACCAGTTTTGGATAATGAACGAACTTGATTATCTTTTATAGATCCATCAATAGCAACATGAGAGAATAAACTAGTGAGTTCAAACTTCTTAATTTTGTATATTGATGCAAGACCACGAAAATAATTAGTCTCACTAACTGAGCCGTGTTTAGTAAGCGAAGATCCAGATTTAAAGAATGACTGAATAGCATTCCATTTTCCTCCAAAACGGGCCATCCCTAAGACTAAACCTAAACCAAATTCAGCTCGAAATAATCCAAAGCAGGCAACTTTAATATTGTTTATATTTTTCAACATTAGATAATAAGAACAATGATCGTATCCCCATTTGTTATTCAAAGCAAATAGAGGCTCACCAGAATCCTTCTCACCCACAAAACCAAATTCGATATTTTCATTAAGCTTCCCCTTATACCGAATATTATTATAAACAGCAGGTCCCAGAAATTGAGACTTATCACCAACACGTTTATAAAATGGAATAGATAGCCGGCTACTCAGCTCGTGACTGAAGAACAATTTATCTCCCAACCACTTATTAACACCCATTGTTGATAGCTCATCAACATATACAAAAGGAGTTAACTTAGCCAGTGTTTCTCTATCTAATGCGTAAACAAACTGCAATTCATAAACCGATTTAAACCTTCCCACTCGCTTACGATACTCCAAAATAGCTTGAATCTGTGCTGGAGACAATATGAACAGCTCTGTCAACACCTGGGCATCGACAATATTTAAATCTACCTTATATTTAAGATTATCAACAAGGTCATCAACAGAATATTCTATATCATTATCACCTGAATTATTAGTAAAAATAAGTGATTCTAATTGCGACTCAAGTTCAACGTTTTCACTAAGTGATTGCGATAAACAATTTACACTTATCAACAAAGAGTCAATAAGTATGAACAACCTTAAACGGTTACTTATCATGGTTTAAAGAGATGGTATTAGGTTATATCAACAAGATTATAAACACAATTATAAAATTACTATTTTATTTATTTACGATACCCAAAATAGAGTATTAATTCTAAGAAATATTCAGTCATAACTATATTATAAATAAAAAGTCTATCAACAGTTGTTGATAGACTTTTAGACAATGCTTATTATACACTTTAAGAGCAGTAATAATGTGACTTTTATAGATGAATCTTATTGAAAAGATCCCAAATAACGATTCCTGTAGTAACAGAAACATTTAAAGAGTGCTTAGTCCCGTACTGAGGAATTTCCAAACACCCATCCGAATGATTAATCACCTCTTGCTGTACACCTTTTACCTCATTGCCCATCACAATTGCCAACTTATCATCAGATGGATTAAAGTTGTTGAGCATAGTACTTCCCTGGGCTTGTTCAACAGCATAAACTCGGTATCCTTGCTGTTTTAGCTTATCAACAACTTCAAGAGTAGATGTTGAATATTCCCAATCGACTGATTCTTCGGCACCTAAAGCTGTTTTATGTATCTCGGGATGTGGAGGAATTGAGGTTATTCCACAGAGATAAATTTTTTCAAGCCGAAAGGCATCGGCAGTTCTAAATATAGAGCCAACATTATAAGTACTTCTTATGTTATCTAGTATAACAATCAATGGAAGTTTTCTTGATTCTTTGAACTCATTAGTAGTTAACCTATTGAGTTCTGTTATTTTTAATTTTCTCATATTCTATATATCGCTATAGCAATTCTGCACAAAGGTAGAATAAACGGTTTATATCCCTGTTTATTATTGTGTAAAACCTGACGAAAGATTGGGTATAAGATTTAATAACTACCTCTTGCATTATTCATAATCCCAAGGCTATATAAAGAATATATCAATAACCAAATTAGTTATTAGTAAGTTAAGAACTAGCATTGAACATACTTTTAACCGATAAATTATAGTTCTTGACTAGAAAGTTCTTAACTTTGTCTATTATAAACAAGCTGTTGATTAAATACATTATTTCCCTAGTAATCAGTATAAATAGCCTATTTATATCAGTTCATAAGACTATACATAAGTTTTATATTTAGTTTATAACCTCAAAAGCAAGATAAATATAGTTTATTTACTGACACAATTAACAGCCCATTATCACTATCATATATATTTTAAATTAAAGAAAAGATTAAATTATTATTATGAATGAGCTTATAACTGCCATTAAAGATTTAAAGAAAAAGAAGAATGCAATCATTCTTGCTCACTACTACCAGCGAGGAGAAATTCAAGATATAGCAGATTTTGTTGGTGATAGTTTAGCTTTAGCACAATGGGCTTCAAAAACCGATGCTGATATTATTGTGATGTGTGGAGTACATTTTATGGCTGAAACGGCTAAATTGCTGAGCCCAACCAAAAAAGTACTCATACCCGACCCTGAAGCAGGCTGTTCTTTAGCTGATAGCTGCCCTGCTGATGCTTTTAAAGAGTTTGTTGATAAACACCCTGACCATACCGTGATCTCTTACGTAAACACCTCGGCAGGAGTTAAAGCAGTTACTGATATTGTTGTAACTTCGACCAATGCCAAGCAAATCGTAGAGAGCTTGCCTGTTGATGAAAAAATTATATTTGGACCCGACTATAACTTGGGCAACTATATCAACTCAATTACGGGCCGTAACATGGTTCTTTGGGAAGGTGCATGCCATGTTCATGAACAGTTTTCTGTTGAAAGAATATTAGAACTAAAAAAAGAATACCCCAATGCACTCCTTTTAGCTCATCCTGAGTGTAAAAGTGTTTTACTTAATTTAGCTGATTTTGTAGGTTCTACTTCTGCCCTATTAAAGTACTCAACTAATTCTGAAGTTCAAGAATTTATTGTAGCTACTGAGTCGGGGATTATTCACCAAATGCAAAAGAATTGTCCTACTAAGTTATTTATTCCTGCTCCTCCTAACGACAGTACTTGTGCTTGTAACGAGTGTAGTTTTATGAGATTAAATACGATTGAGAAGTTATATTTATGCTTAAAGAATGAATCTCCAGAGATTTTAGTAGATCCTAAAATAGCTATTGATGCTGTTAAACCAATCAAAAAAATGCTGGAAATTTCTGCTGAATTAGGTTTGTAGTTAAGTGTTGTTTATATACAATATATTATAATAAAAGCCGAATGGGATTCCATTCGGCTTTTATTATAATATGATTTAACGAGTTTCTAATTGACTTTTTGTTGCTTCTTACGATACTTAAGTATGAGTATAATAAATCCTAAGATTAGAATAGTTAATCCTATATAGGCTAGAGTCTCGGTTGTCTTAAGGCTTGTGGGGTGAAAGCTTAATTTAAGCTCGTAGTTACCCTTTGGTAATTCAATTCCACGTAACACGTAATCAGCTCTTATAATTGGGACCTTTTCGCCTTTAATAGTTGCTGTCCATCCAGGATAATATATTTCTGAAAAGACCGCTAAACCTGTTTTAAGTGCGTTTACTGAATAAATCAATTCATTGGGTGAATATTTAGTTAATGTTATAGTCCCCTTAGCGCCACCCTGTATTTTTGAGTTACCTTTAATCTGATCTTTATTGATTATAGCAACCTGCTTTAGGTCAACTTTTCCTAGTGACTCCAACTCTTCATTAGCCGTTTCTACAGTTTTAATATCGGAAACAAACCAAGCATTACCATTGACATTATCATTTTCGATTACCATATTAGCTGTATGCCCAAGGATAAAATACTTGGCATTAAGCATATTGAGTACTGGAGTTTTTTCAAACAGTAACAAGTCAACATTCCCAGGCTTATTTATATTTTCTATGAACTGACTCATTTCTGGTTGAATATAATGCTCTATAAGCTCTTGGTATCTGCGTAGTTTAGCTGCATTATATCCTCCAATACTTTTATGAAAATAGGATGTTGTATTTTCATTAAAGGTGTTTGTAGTAAAATTAACAACCCTATAATTAGGGTCCTTATCATTTAAAATATATTTATCCGCTTCAGTTGATTTAAGTATCATCGATATATTAGACTTAGGAACAAACTGATTATCGTTTAAATATTGTTGATTAACAAACCACATATCGAGTAAGCAAATCGCAATCACTAGCATTATAGTTGACAGCTTATTGATTTTTACCTTATAATATAGGTATAGTGTTGCACAGCCAATAATAATTATTACAAAACTTCTCCAAGCACTTGCTGTAACTATAGCTTTTCTCATTTCTTCAAGGCTCATTACCAACTGTCCTGCTACATTCTGATCAAGTTGACTTAGTGCTATCAGTTCTTGATTTGAAACAAAAGGCCCAGCTAATAATGATGGAGCTATTGCTGTGAGTAATGCTATACCCCCCGTTGCAACTAAACTAATGAGCAGTGGTTTTTTATATAACTCTACGTTTTTACGATCAGCTATTAGTTTAGAAAATCCCAAAATAGCTAATAGTGGTATGATAAATTCAGCTATGACAAGAATTGACGATACTGCTCTAAATTTATTATATAGTGGTATGTAATCTATAAATAGATCTGTTATTGGCATGAAGTTTTTACCCCAAGACAATATTATTGATAGTATAGTTGCAGCCAACAATGCCCATTTGATAGGGCCTTTAACTATAAAACAACCCAATATGAATAGAAACATAACAAAAGCCCCTACATATACTGGTCCAGCTGTAAAAGGTTGATCACCAAAATATTCTGTAATCTGATTATAAATGGATGAAAATTGAGGATTAGCCTTTTTCATAGCTTGCTCATTCTGAGCTATAGGTTTTGATCCACCCCCTTTAAAACTAGGAATTAAGAGCGTTAAAGTTTCATCAACTCCATAACTCCATTGTGTGATATAGGCTTTATCTACGCCACTATTATCAGTTTTATTATCAAAGACTAGCTCACTTTTTCCACGATTAGACTCCTTACTGAGTTGATAAGTGTGGTATAAGTTAGACCCATTAATCACGATGGCTAAGATTCCGGCTGCGGCTAATACCGCTGTTGATTTGAAGAAATCTTTGAGTGTTTTGGTTCGATAAGCTTCAATAAAATAGGCTATTACAATAAATAGAATCACAAATAAAAAATAGTAAGTCATCTGTATGTGATTCGATAAAATCTGCAGTGAGGCAAATAAAGCAGCCAAAAGTCCCCCAAGAAGATATCTCTTATTATAGGCCAGAATAATTCCAGCTATTGTTGGTGGAATATAAGCCAAGGTAATGAACTTCCAAAGATGACCAGCAGCTATTAAAATAAAAAAATACGATGAAAAAGCCCATATTATCCCTCCAAGGCAAGCTATGCCTGGATCTACTTTCATGCATCTTAATAAAATATAGAAACCTAGCATCATTATGAATATGTAACCTACATATTGTGGTAAAAATAGGCGATATACTTTCTCTAAGAATTTGATTGTATCAGTCGATTCGTATGAAGGTGATATTTGGTAGGTAGGCATACCGCTAAAAAGAGTATTGGTCCATCTTGTGCGTTCTCCATTTTCTTCATAATACTCTTTAGCTTCTTGTCCTGCCCCTATTCCAGCTGCTGCATCGTGTTCCATTAATACTCTTCCATCCAATACTGAAGGTAAAAAGTATAAAAATGAAATCAATAAAAATACTAGAACTGCGATTATGTCATTTGCATATTTCTTCATGAATTATAGCGTGTTTTTAGTAAGTGAGGTAATTTGTGCCTCTAATTTATTTAAATGCAATCGTGCAACTTCCTGATCTAATCTGGAGTTTATTGTATGAAATCCTATACTATCTCTCTTATTCTTTAATTCCAGTTGTAAGAGTGTAAGTAATGAATAGGTACAGCTTTTTATAAATGCTAGTTGTGAGGTATCGTATGCCAGATTTACAAGCTTAGCTTCTGCTACGATTAATATACTATTTCCATTTGAAAAATAATATCTTGTCAGGTCAGAACTGACGGGTATCTCTTTTATTTCCGAATCCTCTTTAAGTTTGCTAAGTTCAATCTCTAATTTATTGTGGCCCATGCTACATATTATAGCTTGGTCTTTCATCAGTTTCATGTGATCAAGACTAATGATGTTTTTCTGGCCTGTAGCTGTAATGAATATGTCTGCTTGGTTACATATACTATCTAATTCCACTACTCTATATCCTTGCATAGCAGCTTGTAAAGCTAATAATGGATTTGTTTCTGTTATAGAAACTCTAGCACCATTCATTTTTAATGCTTCTGCACAACCCTGTCCTACTTCGCCAAACCCACAGATGACTACTGATTTACCAATCAAAATGGTTCTAGTTACTGCTTTGATTGCTTCTGCTATGGTTTCCTTACTACTATAAAAGTCATCTATTTTTGATTTTACACGTGAAGAGCTTATTTCATATACTGGTGCTAATAGTTTAAATCGCCTAGCATACTCGTGAAGTTCATTACTGCCTGTTTTTGTAATTTCACTTATAGCTTGAAGTTCTGAGCTTATATGTTGCCAGTAAATCTGGTTTTCGGCTAATACTCTTTTTAAGAAAAGATTCATTTTATATTTACTCTCAAGCTCGTGATACTCATCTAGTATCTCGGGAGTTTTTTCGGCCATATAACCTGTTTGAAGCATTAAGGCTAAGTCTCCTGTTTCATCAATGATATGAGTTGGTCCTTTTTTGTCATTAAATTGAAAACATTTAAAGATTGACCACCAATAATCTTCTATGTTTTCTCCTTTCCAGGCAAATATAGAGATCCCTTTATCAGCAATTGCTGCAGCAATATTATCTTGAGTAGAGTATATATTGGAACAACACCATTGGACTTCGGCTCCCAGAATATTAAGTGTTTCTATAAACACCGCAGTATGCGTTGTTATATGTAATGAACCACTAATTCTCATACCTTTTAGTGGTTTTTTATCTATGTATTTTTTACGAAGAGCCATTAGACCTGGCATTTCTTTTTCGAGCCAACTAATTTCCTCTCTTCCCTTATTAGCCAGGCTTATATCGGCTACTCTATAGGGTAAGTCTGAAAACAAAGATATTGTCATGGATCTTTTAAATTGTTTTATACACAAATATAGGCAATATTATATAAGTAGTTCAAATATGTTTCTTACTATATATGTGTGATACGTATAAAGTTTTGTTCTTTATTTAAGTATTAAAGATTCTGGGTATGGTTTTTATCCTAACTTGAATTGTATCACTCTTTTTTATTTTAAGTTTGTATTATATAATATCAATTAAATTAGATATGAAGATTTTAGTCGATAATAAGATTCCTTTTTTAGACGAAGCTATTAAGGAGCTCCAAGCCGAGATTGTTTTTTTATCGGCTAAAGAATTCACCTCCCAAACTGTTAAGGATGCTGATATTCTAATTGTTCGTACTCGGACCAAATGTAATGCTTCCTTGTTAGAGGGTAGCAAGGTTAAGTTTATTGCTACTGCAACTATCGGTTTTGATCATATAGACATAGCTTATTGTGCTTCACACGGTATTTTATGGCAAAATGCACCTGGTTGTAATTCAAACTCCGTAAGACAATATATACAATCTGCATTGATTCTTTTAAAGCAAAATTATCTCTTTAGTTTAGAGGGTAAAACTTTAGCTGTTATTGGTGTGGGCCATGTGGGGTGCAAAATAGTTGATTTGGGTCGAAGCTATGGTATGAAAGTTTTGATGAATGACCCTCTAAGAGCTGAAAAAGAGGCCGATTTTCAGCATACATCTTTGGATATTATTGCTTGTCAGGCTGATATTATAAGTTTTCATGTCCCTTTGGTTCGTCAAGGTAATTATCCGACCTATCATTTAGCTAATGAAGCATTTTTTAATCAACTTAAAAAAACACCGATTTTAATTAATACCTCTCGTGGTGAAGTGATTGATGGTGCTATTTTAAAAGATTCACTTGCTCGACATACTATAAAGCAAGCAATAATTGATGTTTGGGAGAATGAACCTCATATTGATGCCGAATTGCTTGAAAAAGTTTTTTTAGGTACCCCTCATATTGCGGGTTATTCAGCCGATGGTAAGGCTAAAGCTTCTGAAATGGCTTTACAAGCTGTATCTGATTTTTTAAACTTAGGATTGAAAATCAATATTAATCTTCCACAACCCTTGAATCCTATTCTTGATGCAGATAGTATGGATAGTGCTTATTTAGAAATATATAATCCTGAATACGACAGCCTTAGTTTAAAAGAGCATATTCAGGATTTTGAAGCCTTACGAAGTAATTATTCCCTTCGGCGTGAGTCCCTAGCCTACACTATTCGTGTTGAGCAATAACTTTTCTATGACTTTGGGAAAGTGTTCATATTCTAGTGCATGTACTTTTGTAGCTACATCTTCATAGTTATCTGTAGGGTTAACCTCGCATTTGGCCTGAAATATTATATCGCCTTGGTCGTAGTGTTCGTTACAATAATGGATGGTTATTCCACTTTCTTGCTCTTTTGCTTCTACAACTGCTTGGTGTACATTATCTCCATACATTCCTTTACCACCAAACTTAGGTAATAAAGCTGGATGTATATTTATTATTCTATTTGGATATATATTAATAAGGTAGGCTGGAATCTTTAATAGGTAGCCAGCCAATATAATATAATCTATATTGTATTGTTTTAAAATATTCTTTACAAGTTTTTCATTATTCCAATCTGCTTTATTTAGTACAACGGAGTCAATTTTGAGTTGCTTAGCTCGCTCTAATACAAAAGCATTACTTTTATTTGAGGCAATTAGTCTAACTGAGATTTCGGGGTTATTCTCAAAATATTCCGCTATATTTTGTGTATTTGTACCCGAACCCGATGCTAAAATGGCAAGATTATACTTCATAGTTTATTAGTTTTAATGCACAATAAGTAGTGAAATGTGCAAAAATGTGCATTTAATCAATCAAATGTTTGCTTAGAACAATAAATATTTATTCCTTTGCACGGCAAATTTAAAGAAAATATAATATATTATTAATTTAAAACTAAAAGTTATGTCTGAAATTGCATCAAGAGTTAAAGCGATAATCGTCGATAAATTAGGCGTAGAAGAATCAGAAGTAAAAACAGAAGCAAGCTTCACTGGTGATTTAGGTGCAGATTCTCTTGACACTGTTGAACTTATCATGGAATTTGAAAAAGAATTCAACATTTCTATTCCAGATGACCAAGCAGAAAAAATCACTACTGTTGGTGATGCTGTATCATACATTGAAGAGAACGCTAAGTAATTAGACTTATTATCAATATGGAATTAAAAAGAGTTGTTGTAACGGGTCTAGGTGCCATTACTCCTATTGGAAATACGGTTTCTGAATATTGGGAAAACGCGGTCAATGGGGTTAGTGGGGCCGGACCTATTACACATTTCGATGCGTCTCTCTTCAAAACACAATTTGCTTGTGAGGTCAAAAACTTTGATATCAATAAGATCATTGATCGTAAGGTAGCTCGAAGAATGGATCTCTACTGCCAGTACGCTGTAGCTGTTGCTGATCAGGCTGTTGAAGATGCTGGTTTTGATTTGGAAAAAGAAGACTTAAATAAAATAGGGGTTATTTTCGGTGCAGGTATCGGAGGAATCACCACTTTTGAAGAAGAGGTTGGTTACTACGCCCTAAACAAAGAAAATGGTCCTAAGTTTAATCCTTTTTTTATTCCTAAAATGATTTCTGATATTGCTGCAGGGCAAATCTCAATCATGTATGGATTCCATGGTCCAAACTATTCAACTTGTTCGGCTTGTGCTACTTCTACAAATGCGATTGCTGATGCCTTTAACCTAATTCGTTTGGGTAAAGCTAACGCTATTGTTTCTGGAGGATCAGAAGCTGCAATTTGTGCTGCTGGTGTTGGTGGCTTTAATGCCATGAATGCTTTATCTACACGTAATGATGATGCCCAAACTGCATCTCGTCCTTTTAGTGCGAGTCGTGATGGTTTTGTCATGGGTGAAGGTGGCGGTTGTTTGATTTTAGAAGAATTAGAGCACGCGAAAGCTCGCGGAGCAAAAATATATGCAGAAGTAGCTGGTATGGGTTTATCTGCTGATGCTTATCACTTAACAGCTTCTCATCCTGAGGGATTAGGTGCAAAATTGGTGATGATTAACGCATTAGAGGATGCTCAAATGAAGCCTGAAGATATTGACTATATTAACGTTCACGGAACATCTACCCCTGTGGGTGATATTTCTGAGGTTAAAGCAATCCAATCTGTTTTTGGAGAGCATGCCTACAAACTTAATATTAGTTCAACTAAATCTATGACTGGTCACCTTTTGGGTGCAGCCGGTGCTATTGAATCAATTGCTGGTATTTTGGCTATGCGCGATGGAATTATACCTCCAACGATTAACTTTACTGAGGGTGATGAAGATCCTGAAATTGACTATAGTCTTAATTTCACATTCAACAAAGCTCAAAAAAGAGAGGTTAATGCCGTATTATCTAATACGTTTGGTTTTGGAGGACATAACGCATGTGTAGTATTTAAAAAATACATAGACTAAGATTGTGTTATCAACTATTATAAATAAGATAAGACTTTTATTCTCTACAGAAAAAGAGTCTTATCTTTGTTTTTACAAGATGTTAGGGTTCTATCCTAAGAACCTTAAATATTATAAGCAAGCCCTAATTCATAAATCTTCTACCATAATTGAAGATAACGGTTGCGTGCAGAATAATGAGAGACTTGAGTTTCTTGGTGATGCTGTGCTCGATGCTGTGGTTGCTGACCTACTTTTTTATTATTTCAAGGATAAAAAAGAGGGATTTCTAACTAATACCCGCTCCAAAATAGTTCAACGAGAAACACTTAATCGCTTGGCTATTGAGATTGGTTTAGATAAGCATATTGTTTTCTCAACCAAATCCTATTCCCACAATAATTACATGTATGGTAATGCTTTTGAAGCTCTAATCGGTGCTATCTATTTAGATAAAGGTTATGGGGTATGTCGGAAGTTCATTGAGAGTCGAATCATCGATCAGTTTCTTGATTTAGATAGGCTAGCCAAGACTGAACTCAATTTCAAGTCAAAGCTTATCGAGTGGGGACAAAAATACAAGTATAAAATATCATTTGAGCTTATTGAAGAAATTCAAGATGAGCAATGTAATCCTATTTTTCAGACGGAAGTCTTGATTGAAGGTTTATCTGGTGGAACAGGGGTGGGGTACTCTAAAAAAGAATCTCAACAAAATGCTTCAGCCAAGGCTCTTGATTTATTGAGTGGCTCTACCGAATTTATTGAGGCAATTGCTCATGCTAAAGAAGAATTACTAAAGCTTGTTGACTCTACTTTTCCCATTTCTGAAGAAGAAAATGAAGAAGTCGAGAACCAAGAAGAAGTTTCAGCCTTAAGTTGCTCCGAAGTTTTACCTACTCATCAGGCCGATTCTTAATTCGCTCTTTTTCTGCGTTTAGTTTACATAGTCCGACTTACTTGCGCCATTTTTGCCACCTAGTGGTTTGTCTTCTTTGACCTAGTCGTTTTTTTTTGTCCTTATTATGGTTTTTGGCTTCTTTATTGACAGTTTAAATTGTCAATAAAGATTTATTATGTTTAAAACTGAGTAACTAATACCTTTTAATATTTTTATAAGGCCAATTCAGCTACAATATTCTTATATTATAATCTTGTTGGTTTATCTATACATCTGGCTCGTATAGGGTTAGAATTTAGATAAAATCTTAGAAAAGAAGAATAAATAAGATTACTTTTGCCTTTCATTAATTTGTGTAAATATAAAGATGAGTATTACTAAAATAGTAAGTAAAGTATTCAGTACTAGACTTAAATCAATAGAAAAATATACCAGTCAGGCTGGTGATATTCAAGCTGGCGTATTGAGAAGATTGATTTCTAAAGCTCAGAATACAGAGTGGGGGAAGCTTTACGATTATAAGTCTATCAAGACTTACGAAGATTTTAAATCTCGCATACCGCTTCAGACTTACGAAGGTTTTGAACCCTTTGTAGAACAAATTCGACAGGGTAATCAGCAAGTGCTTTGGCCATCTAATATCCGTTGGTTTGCTAAGTCTTCAGGAACTACCAATGCTAAGAGTAAATTCCTACCCATAAGTAAAGAGTCACTTAAAGATACGCATTATCGTGGTGGACAAGATGTAGTAACACTCTACCTAGCCAATAACCCAAATAGTAAATTCTTTTCGGGTAAAGGGCTTATTCTTGGTGGTAGCCATAGTCCAAACTTTAACTCTAAACATAGCTTAGTGGGCGATTTGTCTGCTATTTTAATCGAAAATATTAACCCATTGGTCAACTTAGTTCGTGTGCCAAGTAAGCAAACGGCTTTAATGGATGAGTGGGAGGCTAAGATTAAAGCCTTAGCCAACGAGACTGTTAATCAAAATGTAACGAATATATCAGGAGTTCCTTCTTGGATGTTGGTGCTTATTAAACATATATTGGAGATGACTGGTAAAACTTCTATCGAAGAGGTTTGGCCTAACTTGGAAGTTTTCTTTCACGGAGGTGTTGCTTTTACTCCCTACAGAGACCAATATAAACAAGTGGTTAAAACAGATAAAATGCATTATATGGAGACCTATAATGCATCTGAGGGATTCTTCGGTATTCAGAGTGATTTCTCCGATCAATCGATGTTGTTGATGATTGATTATGGTGTTTTCTTTGAGTTTATTCCTTTGGAAGATATAGAAAGTGATAACCCTAGAGTTTACCCTCTCGAAGAAGTTGAACTCAACAAAAACTATGCAATGGTAATTTCGACCTCTGCTGGTTTATGGAGGTACATTATAGGTGATACGGTTAAATTCACTAACAATAAACCATTCAAATTTGTTATAACAGGACGTACTAAGCACTTTATTAATGCTTTTGGTGAAGAGGTTATCATTGATAATGCCGAAAAAGCACTGGCTAAGGCTTGTAGTGTTACTGGAGCTCAGGTTCTAGAGTATTCTGCTGCGCCTGTTTTTATGGATGAAAATGCTAAATGTCGTCATCAGTGGGTTGTTGAGTTTGCACATATGCCTGATTCTATTGAGCATTTTGGTCAAGTTTTAGACGATACCCTTAAAGAGGTTAATTCTGACTACGAAGCTAAACGTTGGAAAGACATTGCTTTGCAGCCTCTTGAAATTATTTTGGCTCGCCCAGGTCTGTTTCACGATTGGATGGCCGAAAAAGGTAAGCTAGGAGGTCAACATAAGGTACCTCGATTAAGCAATAATCGCGACTATATTGATAGTATGATTACATTAAATAATAAAAACTAAAATAAAGAAGATATAAACATGGATCATCAACTGAAGATTTACAATACATTAGATAGAGAAAAAGAACTATTTGTACCCCTACATGCTCCTCATGTTGGTTTATATGTATGCGGTCCTACAGTTTATAGCGATGCTCATCTAGGACATGCCCGTCCAGCCATCACTTTTGATATTTTATTTCGTTACTTAACTCACCTAGGATATAAGGTTCGTTATGTGCGAAACATTACCGATGTTGGCCACTTAGAACACGATGCCGATGAGGGAGAAGATAAAATTGCTAAAAGAGCTCGTTTAGAGAAAGTTGAGCCCATGGAAATTGTTCAATTCTACCTTAATCGCTACCATAAAGAGATGGACGAGCTCAATGTACTTCCTCCGAGCATCGAACCGCTTGCTTCGGGGCATATTATTGAGCAAATTCAGCTTGTAAAAGAGATATTAGCCAATGGCTATGCCTATGAAAGCCAAGGCTCTGTCTATTTTGATGTGGTCAAATACGATAAAGATTACCATTATGGCAAGCTATCAGGAAGAAAGCTCGACGATGTACTTAATACTACTCGTGCTCTTGATGGTCAGTCTGAAAAAAGAAATCCTGCTGATTTTGCTTTATGGAAAGCAGCTCAACCCGAACATATTATGCGTTGGCCTTCACCCTGGAGTGATGGTTTCCCTGGTTGGCACTGTGAGTGTACAGCAATGGGGCGTAAGTATCTAGGCGATCATTTTGATATTCACGGAGGAGGTATGGACTTAGTCTTTCCTCACCACGAGTGTGAAATTGCTCAAGCTGTTGCAGCACAAGGAACAGATATGGTTCGCTACTGGATGCATAATAATATGATTACTATCAACGGAACCAAAATGGGTAAATCCTTGGGTAATTTTATTACGCTTCAAGAGTTTTTTACCGGCAGTCACAAACTATTAGCACAAGCCTATAGCCCAATGACTATTCGTTTCTTTATTCTTCAGGCCCAATACCGAAGTACTGTTGATTTTAGTAATGAAGCATTACTGGCCTCAGAGAAGGGTTTTGAGCGCTTGATGGATGCCGTGTCAAGAATGGAGTTAATTACGCCTTCAAAGAGCTCTAATGTGGATGTGTCTGACTTAGAAGCCAAGTGCTACGAGGCAATGAACGACGACCTGAATACACCTATTGTAATTGCTCATCTTTTTGAAGGTGCTAAGATTATTAATAATATCATTGCTGGTAATAATACCATTACTGCCGAAGATCTTGATAAGCTTAAGGGAGTGTTTAATTTGTTTCTTTTTGAGCTATTGGGAATGAAACCCGATGCCAATGCTTCGGGTAAGCGTGAAGATGCTTATAGCCAAGTTGTAGATATGTTGCTTGAGCAACGTCTGATTGCTAAGCAAAACAAAGATTGGGCAACCTCAGATAAGATTCGTGATGAATTAGCTGCTTTAGGTTTTATTATCAAAGATACCAAAGACGGTACGGAGTGGAAACTTACAGTTTAATTTCTCAGTATTCACATATATAATAAATAGGCTTAGGGATTATTATTTCCTTAAGCCTATTTTGTTTTATTCTGAGTCTACAATTCGATCTCTAATTTTCCCCCAAGCATGGGTGTCGAATAGTGAACTTTCTCTCATGGTGTAATACATCTCTTTAAGCCTACAAGATGGAATAACAAAGCTCAAGTGGTTCTTGTGCATATGGGGCCGAACAGAGGGGTCAAATAGGCCGAGAAAAGTTCTTCTACCTTGTTTTTTGTTTTCAGTTACTGCATTTGTTACCACAGCAGAACAACCCGAGCCAAATAGAGTAGTAACCGCCCCATCAGAATTATTATCAAAATAGGCCCAAGTAGCCAATCCTGAAATTATATCGGGTTCTGCAAAAAATACAAGGGCTTCGATATTATCAAAATCATCTACTTTATCTATTCTTGCAAACGTTAGATATTCTTTTTTTGCTTTCTCTACACCCAAGTGTTCTATAAAATCGAGTACCATCTCGGGTGTTTGTTTGTATCGCTCTTTTATCGATACAAAATTAGGGACATGGACAGGCATTTCTAATAAAAACACTTACATCCATAATACATCTCTTTAGTTCATTAATACGCCTTATCTAATATAGCTAATTAATTAGTTGTTAGGTAATAGGTATGTATATAATTTTTATCAGTTTACTTCTTTACAATAGACTCTAAGGGATATCTCTGTCCTTTGAGGCTACTCAAAATAACTTGAGCTGAACCAAAGTTCAAGTTAAAGTCTATTCGTATCGGTAGATGGTTATGGTCGTCGGTAATGTAAAAAGTGATGAGATCTTTCTCTTTATTCTTTTTAGTCTTTGATACTAAGCCAAAAACATTACATCGGAATGTAGTCCTATTTTCTGTTTTGATATTTTCAGTTCCTCTGAACTCCATACTGATATTATCTATTCTTCGTCCCGTTGCCATAGGAAAATTGATTCGATCTCCTTTTTTGTACTTCTTAAAATCGAGTGAGCGAGCTTTTGCAAGAATACTAATCATGTCGTAAACACATTCATCTTGTTGGGTTGATAGTTTGGTTATGCTACCATCTTTATGTGTTCTTTGCTGATCTACTTTGACTTTATTATTTTCATAGCTGTAACTTGCTTCGTCGATGGTGTATCTTTTGCCCTCTTCGGCAGCTTTTTTATAATATAGAGGTACCATGTCGTGGTCAATGACAGAGACCAAAGTATCTCTCATCTTAAAAAACACATCTGCACTGTTGTTCGTAGAAGCTAGAAGCTCCATTTTATAGGCTGGCTTGCCATCTTGTGTAACCGCTGTTGTGGTATATGTTGCATCTCCAGCTTTTTTCCAGACTAATCCCCAATGAAAGAATAGATCGTATTTAATTTCTTCACCCTCTTTAATAGCTGAATTAACCAATTTACACTGAGCTGAGCTAGGCGTTAGGTTAAGGCTTAGGAATAGTATGAGCAGCAATGAGCTTAGTTTTCTGCTTTTACCTCCTTCGATTTGGTTTATTATTTTTTTTATCATCGTCAGGTTTCTGTTTTTTAAGTTCGTTAAGTTTTTGTTTAGGTAATGGAGTTTCGGTCACATTCCAATCCTGATTAGTTGTCCAATTGGCTTTGAATTCAATAAATTGTGGGTAGTAATATACATCTTCTGGTTGTATATTCTTCTCAAAATCTCCCGTATCCCATTTTCCATTATTATTTGTATCAATAATAATTCTAGCACTGTATTTGCCAGGGTTTAAATAATAGAACGCAGCATTTTTTGTTTTGAAATCTACATCAACAGTTCTAACCACTTTATCAGAGGTATCTAAGAGCTCTACAAAAGCATGAATTTCAGGATTATAACCAGTAACGTTAAATATAACAGTTCCGTATTCATCGAGTTTCTTAACCTTAAATTCTTGTCCAAATGCATCAGAACTTACGTCATATATGTTTTTAAACGCCAAGGAGTCTAACTGAAGTTTATAGGTTTGACCAGGTGTCCAATTATAAAATATATTATATCTCTTAATGTGGATACTATCTTGTTCAAACTCATAATCTTTTATGTCTTCCCATATGGTATCGTTCTTCTGTTGCAGATGAACTTTAGCTTTGTCATAACTCTCAATAGGTTCGTCGAAAGCAAAAGAAACATAGTCGTAAACGTCTAAATTAGACGGTATGTCCGCTGCAATTTTTAGATGCTTAATGATAGGCTCTTCCTCTTTTTTATCTTTTTTCTTCTTTTTAGGGTCTATCACTTTATGCTTAAACATAAAACGTAGGGTATCTGTTTTGGCAACTAGCTGATTTAATGTATCTGTATGTTGATAGTCGAGTTTTACAAATAGCGTATCTTGATTATAAACTAGTGAATCTTTGATCCAATAGTTATAAATAGTATCTACTGGGTGTGTGTAGTCGGCTATTAAGGTAGATGCATCAAAGTTTAGGCCTGTTAGCTTGGGTTGTTGCTCGGGGTATTCAGAAAAATAGAGTGTTAGTTTATTCTCAATAGCTCGTTCAAATTTAACTAGGTATTGATTATAAAAATTCTCCTCGAAGGCACGCAAGATTATATCATCAGGTAGAAAATGTGTATAGTTACGTGTATAGATTGAATCGATCGTTGTGGTATCTTTCCAAATTGTATCTTGTTTGATTCGTTCTTCGAAAGTAGGGATATATATAGAATCAGAAAAAGCTATGCGCTCACTTTTTTGTGAAAACACATAGTTCTGATCTACATCTTGTAGGGCATAAATCCTGTACTTACCTGGTGCAATTCCATGGATAGTATATTGACCTTTTGAGTCAGTCCTTGCCACACGAATGAATGGTATATCTGTAAAGGCTGAGTCAGCTAGGTTCTTGTGTAGCCCAACAAGTATATTTTTAATCGGTTCTAGGTCTTTTGCCGCTAAAACCACCCCTGACATCGCAAGCGTGTCAATTTGTTCACCTGTAGAGAATGTGAAGGTGAAATCGCCCAAGGCATTTCCTTCATTATTATCTACAATTGCTTCTCCAAAATCTATAGTATAAGTTGTATTAGCTTGTAGGGTGTCTTCAAGTACTATTGAAACTCGTTTACCTAAGGGTTTGATCAAAGGTTGCTTGAGCTGCGGAGGAGAAACTACTATTTTTTCATTTGCATTCTCTAGTTTAATGAATTCATCAAAATGAAGAATGATCTTGTTCTTATTTACATTCGTTGCATGCATCTCGGGGGTACTACTAACAAACTGTGGTGGATCTTCGTCAATTGGACCGCCATCAGGTCTTCCTATGCTTGCGCAAGAATATAAGAGTATCATGGTGGCAATTAGTGATAGCATGACTTGGTATAGATGTATTTTCTTCTTCATATTGGTAAGTGATATTACACAAAAATAAGTCTTATCTCTTAATAATAAAGGATTGTCCTGATAATTTATTCATATAGTAGAAGAAACAAAAAAGAGCATTGTAAGTTTACAATGCTCTTTTAATTATCTGTTATTCTTATTTCTCTATAGGCAGTTTATCGTACCAAAGAATTTGGGTGCGTGAAAATTAGGAGTATCCAGTGTTATAGGATTCCAAGAGATAAAATGTGGAGTTTTTAGTTCGTCACCACATTTATAAAAATTAGCTTTTATAGATTGCCCATCTAGGCTTTCGATGTTATGTTTGAAAAATGCAGTAAATGGAATAACCAAAGCTACTTCCCAACTACACTCTCCAATACGCTCATCAAAAGGGCTTCTACCTAAGCTAGACCATCTTAAAACTTGGTCTAAAATTTCTTTAGGTGCTCTCTCTCTATTTTCTCGGTCTCTGCCAGCTCCTATCAGAATTGTTCCAGCACAGTTACATTCTATATTATAATAAATCCCGTCATTATTAGGTATAGAAAAGAACTCCACGCATGAATCAGTCCAGACAGGGCCATTGTCTGCAGAACTATTTGCTCTGATGCTCTCTTCTGTTACTCTGAAGTTGAGTAGAAAGGCATCTTTAGCATATGCTAATCTAAATTTCACATTTGGGCAATAAGGATAATCTTCCTTCCAGTTTACTTCATCTAACTTCTGAAAAGCTATCTTCTCTTTGTCTAGGAGAGCTGGAATAGCATCAACGGGAATATTAGCAATACTGATTTTTTTAACGTCTAGCTGTTTCATTTATTATTTGTTCTTTTAAACTAAATATACAGTAATAATGGTGTATATATTATAGACAAGAAGCAATGAATTCTTTCATTTCCGACATATTACCCTCAACACTTTGTAAAAGCTTGAATTGATTTTCTGTACTGACAAGGTTATGGTTAGGGTATTCTATTTTATAGTAGGTATCTCCATTGATATAATCAATTAAGAAGCGTACACATTGCATGTAAGGGAATAATGCAGCGGCATAGGGTAGATTCTCTATTTCAAGTGGAGTTAAGAAAGCTTTGGCAGTGCTGAGATAACCCTCAGTAAATGCTTTGAAGATATCCATTTGAAAAGCGACAGCATCTATGTCTTTACTATCTTCTTTGACAGCATTAGCTCCTGTTCTTAAAAAGTCTCCAAAGTCAGAGAATATAAAATTGGGCATTACAGTGTCAAGATCAATTACGCAAAGCACCTTACCACCTTTGTCGAACAACATATTATTGACCTTTGTATCGCAGTGACAAACTCTTTTTGGAAGTTTACCTTCTCTATGTAGTCTTTCTGCTTTACACATCTCTTCAGCTCTTTTGTAGATCTCATCAATGTAGTGTTGAACTTCTTTAACTCTTCCTTTATTATCGTTCTTGATAGCCTCTTTTAGTTCCTCAATACGGAATTCCATATTGTGGAAGTTCGGTATGGTCTCTTCAAGTTCAACCGGAATATCTGCAAGCATTGCTTGGAACTGACCAAAGGCCTCACCAGCAAATCTTGCATATTTAGGGTTTACAGTTTCGAATGTATCTGTCTCTGGAATAAAGCGCATAACTCTCCAATAGCTTTTACCGTCGAAGTAGTAGTATTTGCCTGATTTTATTGGAAGAAACTGTAACACCTTTCGGTCAATTTCAGTAGCATTTTGTTGCTCAAGTTTTTTACGGATATGGCTAGTAACTTCAACTATGTTATTTTGTAGCATGTCCACATTCTTGAAGATGTTGTGGTTGATCCTGTTCTTTAGTAGTTACTTTGTAGGTATCGTTAATTAATCCACCTCCAAATGCTTTAATCGCATTTATTGTAGCTTTAATTTCAAACTGAGAAACAATTTCAGCTAAGTTGTTCATGTTGTGTGATGTTAAAGTTAATTCAAGACAAAAATAGGAAGTTTAATTTAGTATACAAAGATAAACAGTTTGTCTATTTCGTAAGTATCATTAATTAAAAATATGGGAGAGATTTAGTTTTTATCCATAAAAAAAAGCAACTGGATCCAGTTGCTTTTTAAAGTTGTCCAACAGGGATTCGAACCCCGACAAACAGTACCAAAAACTGTTGTGCTACCGTTACACCATTGGACAAACTCAATTGCTGTTCTTTCAAACGCAGTGCAAATATAGGAGGTTAATTTATAACCTCCAAATATTTTAACAGTTTTTATTTTACTAGAACTAGGTAATAGTTCTTTTTTCCTTTCTGAACAAGTAGATATTTATTGTTAAGTAAATCTTTATCAGAGATTAACTGGTCACAATCCTCTACCTTCTCTTTGTTAAGTGAGATACCTCCGTTTTTAACTAATTTACGCAATTCTCCCTTAGAAGAGAAGATTGGAGCATTGTCAACAAATAGGTCAACAAGTTTAGTTTGTTCTGTTATCAGGGCGCTATCAATTTCGAATTGAGGCACACCTTCGAATACTGATAGGAGAGTTTCTTCGTCTATCTTTCTAAGAGTTTCAGAAGTTGATTTACCGAAAAGAATTTCTGATGCCTCTACAGCAGTGTCGTAGTCCTCTTGTGAGTGGACCATAACAGTAATCTCCTTAGCGAGTCTCCTTTGAAGAATACGTTCGTGTGGAGATTGATTGTGCTCAGCAATTAAGTCAGCAATCACCTCTTTAGTAAGCGACGTAAAAATCTTTATGTAGCGTTCAGCATCAGCATCACTAACGTTCAGCCAGAACTGATAGAATTTGTAAGGTGATGTATATCTGCGGTCTAACCAAATGTTTCCGGATTCGGTTTTGCCAAATTTACCACCATCAGCTTTTGTTATTAAAGGGCAAGTAAGACCAAAGACTTCTTGGCTCTTAGCTCTTCTGATAAGTTCAGCTCCAGTAGTAATATTTCCCCACTGATCAGAGCCTCCCATTTGAAGTTTAACACCTCTTGAGTCTAATAAGTGTAGATAATCGTATGCTTGTAGAAGTTGATAAGTAAACTCTGTGAATGACAAACCGTCCTTAGTTTCACCTGTAAGTCTTTTCTTTACAGAGTCCTTAGCCATCATATAGTTAACGGTAATGTATTTACCCACATCACGCACGAAAGCTAAGAAACTGAAGTCTTTCATCCAGTCGTAGTTATTCACAAGTTCCGCCTTGTTGGGAGCATCAGATTCGAAATCAAGAAATTTAGAAAGTTGATTTTTAATTGCTTGTTGGTTGTGAAGCAATGTTTTATCGTCTAAAAGATTTCTTTCTAATGATTTACCTGATGGGTCTCCGATCATACCAGTTGCTCCTCCAATAAGTGCAAAAGGTTTATGTCCACAGCTTTGTAAATGGCGTAACATCATAACACTTACTAAGTGTCCTATGTGTAAGGAATCGGCAGTTGGGTCAATGCCAACATATGCAGAAACTTGCTCTTTAGCTAGTAATTCTTCAGTGCCAGGCATTATATCGTGCACCATTCCGCGCCATCTTAGTTCATCTACAAAATTCATACTTTAAAAGTCTTTTTATATAAAAATATTATTCTAATAACAAAAGTACGACTCTTTATTAGAACAACCAACATCATCTAAATAAAATACGGTTGGTATTCTTATATATTTGATAAATAAGTTCTTGTGTAGATATGTTTTTTATTTGGGCTATATTTTGGCAAACCTGCTCAATTTTTATTTCTGAGGTGTCTGTTTCTATTATTAGTTGGTCTAGAGGGATTTGCTTTACGGTTTGAACATTGTGATTTGGTCCTATGGATAGGCTTATACCTTGATTTTTGAGCATATAATATACCTCAGGTTTCCCTCTAAATCCATGTACTATCCATTCTTGAGTAGGCTTCTTAATTTTGTGTAGTTTTATAAGCTCGTCAGTAGCTTTTACAAGGTGAATGATGAGTGGCTTCTTATATTGCTCTGATAGGTCTATCTGTTTGATGAAACAGCTTAATTGATCCTCTAAATTTGTTTCTTGTCTAAGCTTATCTAATCCGCATTCACCTATAGCCAATATCATTGGGTTGTTTAACTCTTGTTCAAAGAGTTGCCAGTTGATTTTTTCTTTGATTTGCCATGGATGTACCCCTAGTGACTGGTGGATGTCTTGTGTCGGAGTTTCGGATGGAAAGGATAAACTGTATAGGGTATCCATCCTTTGGGGGTTACTCGGTAAGTGTGCATGTATGTCTAATATCCCGTTCATGGTACAGGATCATAGCCTGATCCTCCCCAAGGATGGCATTTTAAGATTCGTTTTATTGTCAGATACAACCCTTTAACTGGTCCATGTTTTTTGAGTGCGTCGATTGCGTATCTAGAGCAGGTAGGGGTAAACCTGCATGACGGACCAATTAGAGGCGATATAGCAGCTCTATAAAAGTATATTGGTAGTAATAATATGTTGGTAAATAGTTTACGCATCTTTTTTATCTTCCTTATTCATATCTTCAATGATTAAGGTGAGCATTTTGTTTATGCTACTTTCTACTTTTTCGAAAGTAGGCATCTTTTCAGATATAAAAATAAAAGCAACTGCCAAACTTTTGTTTCTATTTTCTAAAAGACTCAGTAGGGGGCCCTTATTGAGTCTATAGGCCTCTCTGATTAGTCGTTTAATTCTATTTCTATGCACAGCACGCTTGAAGCGCTTTTTGGCAACACTCACTAGAATCGCTGTTGGATTTTCATATTCTTTGTAAACCACGCGTAGAGGATATACAGCATGAGAGCTTGACTTGCTGCAGAACATAGAATCTATAATTCTTTTGCTTTTAATCCTCTCGCTACGTTTGAAGGTTGTATTTGCCATGATATGCATAAATGATGAAGCGGTTAATAGTATAACACAACTACCAACCGCCTTTGTTCTTATTCAGTATAATAAAATTACTTATTATGAGTCTTTATGAACTCCTCTAATGCAGCTGTTATTGATGGAGCGGCTATAGTTGGAGCTTCTAAATCAAGTCTTAATCCAGCATCTACTACAGCTTGAGCCGTACTATTACCGAATGTTCCGATACAAATATTTTCTTGTTTAAAATCAGGAAAGCTTTCTTTTAGTGAAGCTACTCCCGATGGACTAAAGAAAATTAGTAGGTCATAATCAAAATTGTCGGCTAGGTCGAATTTATTGCTTACTGTTCTATACATAACAGCCTCAGTCAATTCGATCTTATGCTTGTCTAGGTGGGTTTTGATTTCACTATTGTGAACGTCAGAAACCGGTGCTAGAAACTTTTCTTTTTTGTTTTTGATAATTGTAGGTAGTAAACCTTCAAACTTTCCAGTGCTACCAAAAAATATTTTTCTTTTGCGATACTGAACATACTTTTGTATGTAGAGTGCTACAGCTTCCGAATTGCAGAAATACTTCATGGTTTCAGGCACTGTAATTCGAAGTTCTTCACAGAGTGTAAAGAAATGATCTATAGAGTGTCTTGAAGTAAATATAACTGCGGTATGGTCTAGAATTGATATCTTTTGCTGTCTGAATTCTTGAGCAGGTATGCTCACTACCTTAATGAAAGGATGGAAATCAATTTTGACGCCATATTTATTTGCTATGTCGTAATAAGGTGATTTCTCTGATGCCGGTTTAGGCTGCGAAACTAGTACTTTTTTGATTTTCAATGTTCTAAATATTAAAGGTTAAAACATTATAGTTTTATTCATCACTTTGTATAATATTACATAAGGAATGATTTCTAATGCACAAAAGTACAAAATTAAAAGGATAAGACCATTCATTTTTTTGGAGAAAAGTTTCATCCACTTATAAAAAATCAAGCATTTTGTAATTAAAAAAAGTATAACTACTATGTAAATGATAGTATTTACTGCGATATCAGAGTAAACTATAAATAAAACAAGGAGATATAGCAACACAGCAGTATAATATAAAAGTGTTGCATACGCTTCTATCCAAGTTCCAGTTCTGTACTTTTCGTCGAATATCCAGCCTATGAATGAATATACAGCCCATTTGATTGCTAAGTAGGCCAATGTAATGACTGTTGTAAGTCCTATAATTAGCCATGGAGGATATGATGCAATATTATCGTTGAAGTTAACCTTTAAAAAGATGTAGATGATGACTCCCATCAGAAGGCTAGCCTGCAGAATCAAAGGAGATAAGCTGATAATGTTAGTGCTTACGGCATTTCTGTAGTTAGTAACTTTATTTTTTTTGTTAAAGAAAACAGCACCAAGTTCTGTGAAAAGTTTCTTATTACTAGCTAGGGTAAGGCTTATAATAAAGAAACAAATAACTAAGAGCACCGTTACGGTGTTGTCTTTAGCTGGAAGATAAGGTCTTAAATCGCCTGTAAAACCAAGTATTTGTAGCATTGCTTTTTGAATATATATTATGCTTATATTTTAGCAAATTGACGTATTGATGAATCCCATTTTGGTGTGTTGATTGCTAGTGCTACTGCTTGTTCGGGGCTTTCGGCTATTTTCCATATCTCTCCATGTTTGGCCGACATAAAGTTTTCTTGGATGGCTTTATTTAGCATTTCTATTAGTGGTGAATAAAAATCATTGGTATTGAGAACTATTATTGGGTTAAAATATAAGCCGAGTTGTTTCCATGTGATTATCTCTAAAAGTTCTTCTAGTGTTCCACAACCACCTGGTAATGCTATTATTGCATCGCTCATTTTGGCCATCAATGCTTTGCGCTCGTGCATGTTATCGACTACAACGAGCTCGGTAAGACCTGTATGGTGCCACTTTTGATCTATCATGAACTTTGGTATTACCCCAGTAACTTTACCCCCAACGCTTAAGGCGGCGTCAGCAGTCTCTTTCATTAGTCCTATACCACCAGCTCCATTAATCAGCTTGATGTTATTTTGCGCCATTACCAATCCTAGTTTTTGTGCAGCTTCTGTATATATAGGGTTTAATTTTGTGCTAGAGGCTGCATAAACACATATACTGTTGATTTTCCCACTCATAATTTAGGCTTTTATTATCTTTCTACAAAAATAATCAACTTTGAGTTGACTCTGTTCCTATTTTTGGTTTTTATAAATAATAAAAGGGCATAAGTCGGTTACCCGGTCTTATACCCCTTCATATTTATAAATAGCTGTAAAGCTATGCTGATTATATATGGAATGCTTTTTTTATCTTTTCAACTGCATCTAATTTTTCCCAAGTAAAGAGTTCTACCTCAATGCTCTTACTATCTTGATAGCGAGAGTGAAAAGTCTTAGTAATGACTTGAGGTTCTCTTCCCATGTGCCCATAAGCTGCAGTCTCGCTGTAAATAGGCTTTCTAAGCTTGAAGTTTTCTTCAATTGCCTTGGGTCTTAAATCAAATAGTTCTTTGATCTTAGCTGCTATTTGAGAGTCTGACATGTTGATATTGGCGTGTCCGTATGTATTTACATAAATACTAATTGGTTCTGCTACTCCAATAGCGTATGAGAGTTGTACCAATATTTCGCTAGCAATGCCAGCCGCGACCAAGTTTTTTGCAATATGTCTTGCGGCATAGGCAGCACTTCTGTCAACTTTGCTTGGGTCTTTGCCCGAGAACGCTCCTCCACCGTGAGCACCTTTACCTCCGTAAGTATCCACAATAATTTTACGACCAGTTAGCCCTGTATCTCCATGAGGTCCGCCGATAACAAATTTACCGGTAGGATTTACGTGAAAGGTGATGTTGTCGTTAAATAGCTTAAGAACATCTTCGTGGTGAATTGAGCCGATTACACGAGGCATAAGAATATTGAGTATATCTTTTCGTATGATATCTAGCATTGTTTTATCTGCTATCTCTTCTGCTTGAGGTGTGTTTGACTCTGGCTTGATAAAATCGTCGTGTTGGGTAGATACAACTATTGTATCGATTCTAACAGGTTTGTTATCGTCGTTGTATTCGATTGTTACTTGACTCTTAGAATCGGGACGGAGATATGTCATCTCTTTACCCTCTTTGCGTATTGCTGCTAGTTCAATTAAAATTCTGTGCGATAAATCTAGCGAAAGTGGCATGTAATTTTCGGTTTCGTTGGTCGCATAACCAAACATCATACCTTGATCACCAGCACCTTGGTCCATTGGGCTTTCTCTTTCAACCCCTCTGTTGATATCTGCACTTTGTTCGTGGATAGCAGTTAAGATTCCACACGAGTTGCTTTCAAACATATATTCGCCTTTAGTATAGCCGATTCTTTGAATAACATTTCGCGTAACCTCTTGTAAATCAACATAAGCTTTTGATTTCACTTCTCCTGCTAGAACTACTTGTCCTGTAGTTACTAATGTTTCGCAAGCTACTTTAGAACTTGGATCGAAAGCCAATAATTCGTCAAGTATAGCATCCGATATTTGATCGGCTACTTTGTCAGGGTGTCCTTCAGACACCGATTCGGATGTGAATAAATATCCCATTGATTATTTATTTAAAATTACTTATATAAATCTTAGTGGGTTGAAATGTATTAGAGTAGTGTGCACGAAAAATGGCTATCCAGAAAGGAATGTTGTTTTAGCATTTTTTTTTCTGTGGTTGCAAGCTACTCAAATCTCTCCACATTAAATTACGATTACAAAGTTAAGTAATTAATTATATAAACCTCTATACTCTTTTCTATTTTAACTTTTCTAAAGTATGTGTATCTGGATTAATCAAATCTTTTAAAGGTTTGTAAGTATTGGGTATCAGTAGGGTAGGCGCTATTTCTAATAAGGGTATATAAACAAAATCTCTCTCTAAAATATGAAGATGAGGTATTTTAAGCATTTCACTATTTATCACTTGATTGCCTAATAATAGAATATCAATGTCTATAATCCGATCTGTGTATGATTGAGCTGTAGTCTTTGTCTTTCTTCCTAAATCCACCTCTATCTGCTGTGTGGCTTGTAGAAGATTTAGTGCATCTAGAGATGTTTCAACTTTTAGTACAGCGTTAATAAAGCTATTATCCGATTCAAATCCCCATGGGGCTGAAACATAATAAGCGGATAGGGAAATCACCTTTCCTACCCGCTTATTAATCTCTTGAACGGCTTTATTTAGATTATTAACTTTGTTCCCCAAGTTGGTTCCTAAAGCTAAATAAGCAGTTTCCATAATTTTTTAGTCTGTTATAAGCATTGCATCACCATAAATTCCAAAGCGATACCCCTCTTTTAAAGCTGTTTGGTAAGCATCCATGACCATGTCATATCCACCAAAAGCTGCTACTAGCATTAGTTGAGTAGAAAAAGGTAGGTGGAAGTTTGATATCAAACGATCAGCTACTTGAAATTCGTATGGAGGAAAGATGAACTTATTGGTCCAGCCGTCAAATTCAGTTAGGTGACCATCGGTAGTTACAGTACTCTCAACAGTACGCATTACTGTTGTACCCACAGCACAGATATTTCTTCTGCCTTCTTTGGCTTTGTTAACTATAGCTACAGCTTCAGAATCTACATTAATTTGCTCAGAGTCAACTTTGTGTTTAGTAAGATCCTCAACATCGATCTCTCTAAAGTTGCCCAGACCAGCATGTAGTGTTACAAAAGCCTTCTCGATACCTTTTATTTCCATTCTTTTCATCAACTCACGGCTGAAGTGTAGATTGGCTGATGGAGCTGTTACAGCACCTTCAGATACTGCAAAAATTGATTGAAATCTTTCTTCATCGTCTGTTTCGACAGCTCTGTCAATCATCTCTTTTGGCAGTGGAGTTTCTCCTAATTCAAATAACTCTTTTTTGAATTTTAGGTGTTTGGTTTGTTCGTCATCAGCTTCTTCACCATCGTAGAGGAAGCGTAGTGTTCTTCCTCTTGAGGTTGTGTTGTCTATTACTTCAGCAACCATTGATTCGTCTTCGCCAAAGTAAAGCTTATTACCGATTCTGATTTTACGTGCTGGATCAACTAGAACATCCCATAAGCGTTGTTCTGCATTGAGTTCACGTAGTAAAAAAACTTCAATACGAGCACCTGTTTTTTCCTTATTTCCGTAAAGTCTTGCAGGAAAAACTTTGGTGTCGTTAAAGATAAAGACATCTTGGTCATCAAAATAGTCTAGGATGTCTTTGAACTTTTTGTGCTCAATTTTACCTGTACTTTTATGAAGAACCATTAGCTTAGAATCATCCCTAAATGTAGTAGGGTGCTGAGCTATTCTTTCTTTAGGTAAGTCAAATTTAAATTGTGATAATTTCATGCCTATCTTTATATATAATAATTACTCTTCTATTTCTATCTCTTGTTGATCGACCCAAGTATCAAATTCTCGTGGGTCCATACAGTCTTCTAATCTGATTTCACCAATTCTGGTACGGATCAATCCCGTTAAATGTGCACCACTTCCAAGTGCTAAACCTATATCTCTGGCTAGAGCACGAATGTAAGTGCCTTTGCTACAAACTACCCTAACAGTAATTTCAGGAAAGCTATAATCCATCAGTTCTATCTCGTCAATAACAAGAACTTTGGGTTTGAGAATTACCTCTTCTCCTTTTCGAGCCAAGTCATAAGCTCGTTTACCATCCACTTTACATGCCGAAAAAGCAGGAGGAACTTGTTCTATTCTTCCTATAAAGTTTTTAAGTGTTTCTTCTACCAGCTCTTGAGTAATATGCTCGTTTGGGTACGTGTGATCAACTTCTTGTTCTAAATCAAATGAAGGTGTTGTTGCTCCTAGATAAATCTTAGCAATGTACTCTTTAGTTTGATACTGAAACTCCCCAATTCTTTTTGTAGCCTTTCCTGTACAAATAATCATTACGCCAGTAGCTAGTGGATCTAGTGTACCTGCATGCCCAACTTTTATTTTTTTTATGTCTAGCCTTCGTCTGATTGAACCTCTAATTCTTGAAACCAAGTTAAATGAGGTCCACCCTAATGGTTTGTTAAAATATAAAATCTCTCCTGATTTAAACTTCATTATGCAATTTCTAAATTATATCCCAAGCCAATCATAACAAGTATAATAGCTCCAACAACTATCCTATAATATCCAAAAGCCTTAAAACCATACTTAGTAATGAAGCTTATAAAAAACTTAATTGCTATTACACCTACAATAAAGGCAACTGCGTTACCAATAACTAGTGTTGTCATGTTATCCATTAACAGTTGAGTTCCTCCACTCTTGTAGAGTTTAAGTACTTTGTAACAGGTGGCAGCAAACATTGTAGGTACGGCCAAGAAGAAAGAGAATTCGGCAGCGTGCTTTCTTGAAAGTTTTTGAGATAATCCTCCCATGATTGTAGCCATTGATCTTGATACTCCCGGTATCATCGCTATGCATTGCGAAAACCCGATCTTTAGAGCCTTACTATCTGTTAGGGGGGTATCTTCTTCTTGATTCTTGAATAGCTTATCGCTAAAAATCATAAATATACCACCCAGTACTAACATAACCGCTACAACAGTGACACTCTCTAGTAAATCGTCTATGTAGTCGCTAAGGAGTAAACCAAATACTGCTGCGGGAATAAAAGCGACTAATAGCTTCCAGTAAAAATCATACTTCTTTAAGAAGCGCTTAATGTAGACTGTTGCTTTTGCCAATCCTTTTTTATCTTTAACCGCTTCCTTATCAAATATTTTGCAATGATTGAGCTGAAAAAAGCTCTTCCAATAGAGCCACACAACTGATAAGATTGCTCCAAATTGGATGATTACCGTAAATGCTTTAACAAACTCAGTACTTTTTATACCTAAAATACTTTGCGTGATAATCATATGTCCTGTAGAGGAAACAGGTAAAAACTCTGTTAATCCTTCAACTATTGCCAATACAATGGTTTGGAAAATACTCAACTCTTCCATCAATTATTTTGTTTTCTTTTTGTATAAGATTGAAAATATCAGAAACACATACCCCAAAAAAGAGATACTGGGTGCTAATTTAATTCGTCTGAAACTAAAAATATCAGGTTCGAAGTGTGTCAAACTTGATGAGGGGCCGCTCATTAGGATAAAGCCTAATGCGATTGCCACTAAACCAATAATAAATAGTATATAGTTGGTTCTAGTAAAAGCAAATCTTCCATTCTGTTCTTCTTTATTCATACTTAGTCTGTATTATATGCTATAAATCTGTTTCTTATTTAGTTTGTATATTTTGGAAATTATATAGTAGCAGTTTATACTATTCATCCCTACGGCCCAAAGTGGAATTATCGTTAAGCCTATAAATAATCCGTTTATATTGATGTATGTGACAGAGCTGGTATCAATTAGCGATATGATGAACATTGCACCACTCACGATTATTATCGCCGCAAGTGCTGCCGCTAAGCTACACCAGAACACTATTGTTGAATACTTCTTTAGTAAGTAACCTTTTGAACAGCCCACAAGTTTCATGTAGTAAATCTGTTGTCGTTTGCTGTAGAGTAAAGATTTTAAAATCAAAAAAGAAAATATCCAGCAAATAATTGCTGTAGCTATTAATAGTAAAGTTGTTAGTTTATTTATATTATTAGCCAACAGCTGGGTCTTGTTATTTAGTAAGCGTGGGTAGGCAATGTTTTTAATAGGAGCTATTTGAGCGAGATCCTCACTAATAGACTCTATCGATTCCAGCGGTTGTTTAAGTATAATAATTAGCTGGTTGTCTGTCATAGTAGTACTACTAACCCATTTTAGCTTACCTACTTCACGTTGAAGTACAATTTTGTCTAGGGGCTCTAAGTTAGCTTGCAGGCTAACGATAAGTGTTTGTTCTGTGATAATGCTTTGTGTGATGTTCTTACTAGAGAACTGTAGGTTTATAGCAATAAGTAGAAGGATTAATACCAGAGTAGTACTAATAAAGAGCGTGGAAAAGAGTGTTCTCCACTGTTGGGTTGAATATTTTGTCCTATTGTTTTTTCTCAAATTTTCTGTAAAACATAAATTAAAGAACTGCTATTATCTTTATCTCTTAAGGCTTTTAAATAGCCTCTAAAACCAATCCAACTACCTTTAATAATGGGTAGATTGTGTTTGAGGTTCTTCTCAGTCATCATGGATATGTAAAAACCATCAAAGGGCATTGGTAATGTTTTAATTACTCTAAAACCATGTTTTAGTGCAATTTGTTGCATTGTTTTTGCGTTAAAATGCCAAATATGTCTTGGGACATCATAGGCAGCCCAATCGGCACCATAGTGGTTTGCGTCAAACGATCTAGAATTAGGTACGGCTATTATAAGTTTGCCTGTTGGCTTTAATACTCTGAAGAATGCTTCCCAGCTTTCATTTAAATTGGGCAAATGCTCTAATACATGCCATAACGTAATTAGGTCTTTAGACTCCGAGGGTAAATCTTGCCAAAGGCTCTGATCGTAAAGATCTAGTCCGTATAACTCTTTAGCGGTTAGCCTTGCCGCTTTACTTGGTTCTATTCCTTGGACGTTCCAACCTTTAGAACGCATTTTGCTAGCAAACAAACCAATTCCAGCTCCTACGTCCAATAACTCTCCTTTTTCAAGTCCTGTTGATTTTTTGGCTAAGGATGTTTTTTTAGCCATCATATAGTTTCTAACTACATGATAAACCTTGTTCATTAAACCTTTGTTTGTATTGCTATGGGAAATGTAAGTATCTGATTGGTAATAGCGACCAATTTCATTTTCTTGAGGCACATTCTCTGTTAAAACAAAACCACAATCACTACATTTATAAAGATTAAATTCCTCATTCGACATAAAATAGTCTTTGCAAGTAGTCAATTTCTTTAGACTTTCCCCTTGACAAATAGGACAAGAGGCAACAAACTTTTTATTCATACTTGCTGAAAATTTTGACGATAGATATGATTGAATATTTAGGAACAGCTTATAATATGCCCAAAATGATTACAAATAAACGAATAATTCGGCAGTTTATCGGTCTGTTTAATGAAATTTAATATTAAGGATCTCGTATTTGTCTATGAACTTATCAATTGGGTTAAAATTATCCAATAGTTCTCTTCGGTTTTATGCTATTTGTGTTTTTGTCAAATACAATGCTATCTCCCAATTATTTGGTCAAAGAATTAGGAGATAGCGTTTATGGTATAATATCACTCAGGGGTTACTATGCTCTAACTTCAGTGCCTATAAGTGTGGCAGAGTTAGCCTCGTTTATAAGTACGTTGACATAGTCACCTACTTTATGGTTGTTTCTATCTAGAATCACAACCTTATTCTGTTCTGTTTTGCCGTATAGTTGGTCTTTAGACTTTTTTGAAACACCTTCAATCAGTACTTCATATACTTTTCCAACACATGCATTATTCGCTTTGTCTGATAATTGCCTTTGGAAGGTTATGATCTCGTTTAATCTTCTTGTCTTAATATCTTCGGGTACATCGTCTGGGAGTTTTTCTGCTGCGTAAGTTCCAGGTCGTTCAGAATACTTAAACATGAAGGCTGAGTCGAATTGACAAATATCCATTAGGCTCAATGACAACTGATGATCTTCTTCGGTTTCGGAGTGAAATCCACAAAATATGTCTGTTGTTATTCCGCACTCAGGAATGATACGTTTGATGGCATCAATTCTATCTAAATACCATTCTCTGGTATATTTACGATTCATAAGTTTAAGAATGCGAGAGCTTCCACTTTGTACAGGTAAGTGAATATGCTTACAGATATTGGGAAGACTTGCTATTACATCCAAGGTGTCATCACTCATATCTTTTGGATGAGAAGTGGAGAATCTTATTCGAGTAGTTGGGGCGTGTTTAGCGACAATCTCAAGTAATTGGTGAAATAATACGTCTCGGCCTTCTGCCTTATAATGATACGAGTTCACATTTTGTCCAAGTAGCGTAATCTCTTTATATCCCTTTTTTATCAGGTCGTCCACTTCGTTGAGTATACTTTCAACCTCACGGCTTCTTTCTCTTCCGCGTGTGTAAGGGACAATGCAGTACGTGCAAAAATTATTGCAGCCTCTCATTATCGATACAAAGCCCGATATGTTCGTACCACAAAGTCGAGTTGGAATAATGTCTTTATAGGTTTCAGTTTTCGATAACTCTATATCCATAGCCTTTTCTCCTGCTTCTACTTCTGCAACTAAATCGGGTAAATTGAGGTAAGCATCTGGGCCAACAACCAAATCAACGTGATGATCTTCTATTAGAGCTTGTTTGACACGTTCGGCCATGCAGCCTAATACACCAATGATAAGCTTATTATTTTTCTTCTTTTTGAGCGCTTGGTAGTGCTCTAGCCTGTTGTATATTTTCTGCTCAGCATTTTCTCGAATTGAGCAGGTGTTTAAGAAAATTGCATCTGCCTCATTCAGCTCTAGAGTGATCTCGTAGCCAGCCATTTTCATTACCGAAGCTACTACTTCGCTATCAGCTATATTCATCTGACAGCCGTAAGTTTCAATTAAGAGTTTCTTGTCTGTAATGTCAGTTATGGATTTTAAGTCCACTCCTGTAGATTCTTGTTTCATAAATTTGGGGTGATTTTACTGTGTCTCGCAAATATATATACTTTCTTGCATATTGCGTGTTTCCAAAATCCAAATAGTAGATAACAAAAGTTATTGCTTAAGTGTTCGTTTTTAATTAATGTTAAATAGAAGAACATTATAGTTTCAATCTTTGGACTACGGCAAATTAGTGTGCATATTTGTCACCGTGAAAAAAACATTAGATTTTTTCATAGTTAAGGTTTAGGTTAAAAAATTAGGGTAGCTGTGAAGCTGCCCTTTTTTATTTTCTGCAAATCACACTCTGTTCTAGCTATTTTCTTTATCTTTGCTTTAATGTAAAACTAACGAAAGGGCTGATAAATGAGTTTCTTTACAATATTTTTAGTTTGGATCGGTTTTATGATAATATCATCCAAATTTAAATCTCTTAAATCGAAAAATAAAGGTAATGTGTTACCCGATGACTTCGAAGAACTGCTTGATACCACTGCTGACTTTGATCAACAAAGTACTGTAAAAGAATATTCTAACAGCACTAAACCTCTTCGTGCTAGTCAGAAAGCAAAAGATATTTCAATACAACAAAATAAATTAATTAGAGAGAATGCTTCCTCTTACATTAATAATTTAAATCAAACTGCATTTGATGACTTAGGCAAAGATGAATCTTCTGTTCGTTTAGGCGAATCGGCTGATGCTTCATTGTCTTATAACAAGGCGTATCAATTTAATTCTGAAGAAGATTTGAAACGTGCATTTGTGTGGTCTGAAATTTTAAGGAGGAAGTATTAATAAAACTTTTTTGAAAATTACAGATTATGGCTTTAAATTTTATTACTGCAGAAGAGGCAGCTGAACTCATTAACCATGGTGATAACATCGGTTTAAGTGGTTTTACTCCTGCTGGAACAGCAAAAGCTGTTACATTTGCTTTGGCTAAAAGAGCTGAAGCTGAACACGCTAAGGGTAACCCTTTTCAAGTGAGTATCTTTACTGGAGCATCTACAGGTGATTCTTGTGACGGTGTATTAGCAAAAGCAAAAGCAATTCGTTACCGTGCGCCTTATACAACCAACAAGGATTTTAGAAATGCTGTAAATGGTGGTGAAATTGCTTATAACGATATTCACTTATCGCAAATGGCACAAGAGTTACGCTATGGTTTTTTTGGCGACGTCAATATGGCTATTATTGAAGCCTGTGAGGTTACTGAAGATGGAAAAATATATTTAACTGCTGCTGGTGGTATTTCTCCGACTATTTGCCGTTTGGCCGACAAAATTGTTGTTGAGCTAAATAGTGCTCAAAGCAAAAGCTCTATGGGTTTACACGACGTGTATGAGCCGTTAGACCCTCCTTATAGACGCGAAATCCCTATTTATAAGCCTAGTGATAGAATAGGTAAACCCTATGTAGAGGTTGATCCTAAGAAGATTGTTGGTGTTGTTAAAACTGACTGGCCAGATGAAGCTCGTGGTTTTGCTAGCCCAGATCCTGAAACTGATTTGATTGGTCAATACATCTCTGATTTCTTAGTAAATGAGATGAAAAAAGGTATTATCCCATCTACTTTTCTTCCTATTCAATCGGGTGTTGGTAATACAGCCAATGCTATTTTGGGTGCTTTAGGTAATTCTCCTGCTATTCCTGCTTTTAACGTATATACTGAAGTTCTGCAAGATGCAGTTGTTGATTTAATACGTAACGAGCGTGTACTTTTTGGTAGCTGTTGCTCACTTACCCTTACTAACGATAGCTTGAATGGTATCTATAAGGATATGGATTTCTTTAAGGATAAATTAGTAATTCGTCCTTCTGAAATTTCTAATAACCCTGAAGTTATTCGCCGTCTAGGTGTGATTTCAATCAATACAGCTATCGAAGGTGATATCTATGGTAATGTTAACTCTACACATATTATGGGTAGTAAAATGATGAACGGTATTGGTGGTTCAGGCGACTTCACTCGCCCTGCTTATATCTCAATCTTTACTACTCCTTCTACAGCTAAAGGCGGTAAAATTTCTTCTATCGTTCCTTTTGTAGCTCACCTTGACCACACTGAACACGATGTAAATATCTTTGTTACTGAGCAAGGTGTTGCTGATTTAAGAGGTAAAGGTCCTAAAGAGAGAGCTTACGAGATTATCGAAAAATGTGCTCACCCTGATTATAAGCAAATCCTGAGAGATTACTTAAAATATACTGATGGTAAATCGCACACTCCTGTTTGGTTTAATGGTGCATTCGCGCTTCACCAAACTTTCATGGAAACAGGTGATATGAGAAATATTGATTGGAGTAAATACTTCAAATAATTTCTGCATATTTTTATAATATAGAGGTGCTTGTCAAAGTTTTGACAAGCACCTCTATTGTTTTATTAGCTTTGCTCGATAAAAAATTAGGGCTTAAATCAAAAATGATTTAAGCCCTAATTAATTACCGTACACTAAACTATAAGTTGGTATCTAAAAACTGCTTATTGAACTGAGGAATTAGTTTGTATTCCTGACGACTAGCATCCCACATATACGATTTAGTATTAACATTTTGCCCGTCGTATTGGTATCTAACAGTTAAAGCTTTGCCCCATCTGTTGTTATCTTCATCCCATCTTAAGATATTGTTTTCTACGATTCTATTTTGGTTGTCGTATACGTAGTTGTACTTTAGATATTGAGATAGCTCTTTTCCCTCTTGTTTGTAGAGTGTTTGTCCAACTAGGATACCGTCTTTTTCTTCGAGGTTATAAATGATATTATTGCTTATGTTGCTTTTTGCCGAAACTGAACAAAAACTACTAATTGTTACTAGAGCAACTAAAAGTACTTTGTAAACTTGTTTGAATTTCATAGCTGTATTTATTAGAATTTATTTTTGGTTTATTATCTACTTCTGTAGGTTTCTACTACGAACTTAATAATTATACTCTATTAATTCTAAGCTTTTATAGGCTATTTTCAGGTGCATTTGATGCTGTTTAATTTTGAGATTATCGAAAAGTTTGGTCTAGATCAATAAAAAAGTCAGCGAGATTATTCGCTGACTTTTTTATTGATTTAGTGCTAATAGATATGCACTAAATATGTCTTTTTGACTTATGGTTAAATAACATTAAAATGGTATCAATGTGCTTCCAACCAGTTGCTACCCCAGCCATAATCGGCTTTTAAGGGAATTGATAGAGGGTAAGCTCGCTCCATTTCTTCAATAACAATTTGTTGAACTTTTTCCTTTTCACTCAAAATGACACTAAAGTTCAACTCATCATGCACTTGTAAAATCATCTTTGACTTTATGCCTTCATGAATAAATCTTTTATGGATATTGATCATCGCTATTTTTATAATGTCTGCAGCGCTTCCTTGGATAGGAGCATTGATGGCATTTCTCTCAGAGAATCCTCTAACAACTCCATTCTTCGAATTGATATCGGGTAAGAAGCGTTTTCTATTCGATATGGTTTCTACATATCCTTTTTCTTTAGCCACCTCTATGCAGCTATCCATATAGGTTTTTACCTCAGGATAGGTCGCAAAGTAACCGTCAATTAAGTCTTTTGCTTCTTTACGATCTACTTGCATTCTTTCGGCAAGTCCAAATACAGATATACCATAGATAATTCCGAAGTTAGCCGTTTTAGCTTTTCTTCTTTGGTCGCTTGTAACATCTTCTAGTTTCTCCTTATATATCTTAGCTGCAGTAGAGGCATGAATATCATCTCCATGTCTAAAGCCATCCAACATATTTGGATCCTTACTTAGATGGGCCATGATTCTTAGCTCTATTTGAGAGTAATCTGCAGAGAAGAATAAAGAGTCAGGGTCGGGGATGAAAGCCTTTCTAATCTCCTTACCATCTGTGTTACGGATGGGTATATTTTGCAAGTTAGGATTGCTCGAGCTCAGTCGTCCTGTTGCCGTTATGGTTTGGTTGAACGATGTGTGTAGTTTCCCTGTTTTTTTATTGATTAGTTTTGGTAAAGCATCAACGTAAGTACTGACTAGTTTTTTAAGTCCTCTGTAATCGAGAATCTTTCCAACGATAGGGTGCTTGTCTTTGTAGTTTTGTAGTACCTCTTCGGATGTTGTGTATTGCCCTGTTTTTGTCTTTTTAGCTTTTTCGTCTATCTTCAGTTTGTCGAATAATATTTCGCCTACTTGTTTGGGTGATGAAACATTGAAGTCTTCGCCAGCTAGTTTTTTAACCTCTTCTTCTATTATGTTCATTCTTCCAGAGAATTCGGTCGATAGTGCTTTTAGTGCAACCTTGTCTATAAGGACACCGTCAAACTCCATATCTACCAATACTGGTACAAGTGGCATCTCTATGGTATAGAAAAGTTCGTCGGCATTATTGTTCTTTAGATCTTCTTCGAGCTTCTCTTTTAGTTGCAAGGTTATATCTGCATCTTCGCATCCGTAGATATAGATATCTTTCGGATCCAGGTCTCGCATACTTTTCTGGTTCTTACCTTTTGGACCAATTAGATCTTCAATAGGGATTGTTGTGTGGCCTAAATAAATTTCTGCCAAGTAATCCATATTATGTCTTAATTCGGGTTGAACGACATAGTGAGCAATCATGGTGTCGAAAAGTGGACCTCCAACATTGATGTTGTAGTTTTTAAGTATAAGTAGATCATACTTTATATTTTGTCCAATTTTGAGCGAATCTTTATTTTCTAAGATTGGTCTTAAGAGTTCTAGCCTTTTTTGAGTTTCCTCCTTATCTTCAGGAAATGGGACATAGAATGCTTCGTGTTTTTTGACCGAAAAGCTAATTCCAACAATTTCTGCCTCCATTGCCTCTATACCTGTGGTTTCGGTATCTAGAGCAATTTCTTTATAGCTACTTAGTTTTTTGACTAATTTGGCTATATCTATCAGGTTATCAACTAGTTCGTACGTTTTGTTAATGCTTTCAACTGCCGTATTTTTCGTTTCTTTTGAACTCACTGTGGGGAAGTGCGGATTTTCATCAAATAAATTGCCCTGAATTGGACCAGATTTTGCTGATAGGGTAGGAGCTTCTGTCTCTTTTAGAATTCTTTCGGCCAAAGCTCTAAACTCTAGTTCTTCGAAGAGAGATCTGATTTTGACTTTGTCAATAGTTTCTCTTTTAAGGTTTTCCAATTTTAGCTCTATGGGTACATCAACTTTGATTGTAGCTAAAAATTTAGAGAATTTAATTTGCTCAATATTTTCTTCAACCTTTTTCTTGATTGCACCTTTTAACTTGTCTGTGTTTTCTATAAGATTTTCAATAGAGCCAAATTCTGCAATAAGTTTTTGTGCAGTTTTAATTCCCACACCCGGGCAGCCAGGAATATTATCGGAGGCATCACCCATTAGTCCAAGTAAATCTATAATCTGTGATTGGTGCTCAATCTCATATTTTTCGATAATCTCTTTTGGACCCAAGACTTCAAAATCTCTATCGCCATATTTGGGTCGGTACATGAATATGTTAGTATCTACAAGTTGAGCATAATCTTTATCGGGGGTCATCATATAGGTTGTTATGCCTTGCTCATGTGCTTGTTTTGCAAGTGTCCCGATAACATCATCCGCTTCATATCCTGCAACTTCTAAGATGGGGATATGGTAAGCTTTGATTATCTCCTTAATTATTGGCACAGCTAGCTTAATATCCTCGGGTGTAGCTTCTCTCTGTGCTTTATAATCTTCGAAGGCTTTATGTCTGAAGGTTGGTCCGGCAGGATCAAATGCTATACCAATATGGGTTGGCTGTTCCTTATTTAAGACCTCTTCTAATGTGTTTACAAATCCGAGTATCGCTGAGGTGTTTAATCCCTTCGAATTGACCCTTGGATTTCTTATAAATGCATAATATGCTCTGTAAATCAAAGCATAGGCATCCAATAGAAAAAGTTTAGTTGTTTGTTCCATATAAATACTAATTTTACATGTAAAAGTAGCAAAAAATAAGGTATTAATGCTTTTATTGTTACTTTTGTATCCAAACCCGAATGCAGATGAGTTTACTATCAGAAATACGCAAACCTATTGAGCAAGAGCTTGCTCAGTTTCAAGTGACTTTCGATGAGTCGCTTACAAGCTCGAACCCTTTATTGATGGGAGCTATTGATCATATTCGTAAGCGGAACGGTAAAATGATGCGTCCTTTACTTGTACTACTTTTGGCCAAACTCTATGGTTCTGTTAGTAACCAAGCTATTCATTCAGCTGTATCTTTAGAATTACTTCATACTGCAAGTTTGGTGCACGACGATGTTGTTGATGAAAGCGACCAACGTAGAGGTCAACTCTCTGTTAATGCACTTTTCAATAATAAGGTATCTGTACTTGTTGGTGACTTTTTACTTGCAACTAGCCTTGTTCAAGTGAGCCTTTCTCGTGACTATCGTATCATTGATGTTGTTGCTAAACTAGGGCAGCAATTGGCAGATGGTGAGATACTCCAATTGTCTAATATTGCAAATAGAGAATTCTCAGAAGAGGTATACTTCAGTGTTATTTATAAAAAAACAGCGGCTCTTTTTGCTGCTTGTACTCGTGTTGCTGCTTTGTCTGCTGGAGCTTCGGACCAGGAGGTTGATTTGGCTACTAAGTTTGGTGAATACATGGGAATCTGTTTCCAAATTCGCGATGATATTTTCGACTATTATGCTTCTTCAGATATTGGGAAGCCAACGGGTAACGATATGCTTGAAGGAAAACTTACTTTACCATCGCTTTATGTCTTAAATAATAAAGCAACTGCGGAAGTTATTGATGCAGCTTATCGTATCAAAGGTGGAGATGCTACATCTGAAGAGATTAATCAGTTTATTGATTTTGTTTTAGCCAATGGAGGAATTGAATATGCCGAAGAAACGATGCTTTCTTATCGTCAAAAAGCGTTGGATATTCTCTCTGACTTCCCCGATAATGATGCGCGTCAATCTTTGATCCGCTATTTAGATTATGTTGTTCTCCGCAAGAAATAGGACTCGGATTGAAGTAATATTAAATTATGATTTAGCAGAATTAGTTTTAAAACTTGTTCTGCTTTTTTATCTCTAGGGTTTGCCTTAAATAAAGTAGCCTCTTTGATAATTGATACTATCAAAGAGGCTACTTTGTGGTTTATGTTTATCTCTTACTTAAAAGAAATTGATCTCTGTACCTTTAATTTCCGATAGTAGGAGGTTGGTTAGTCTACTTGTTCCTAGTCTGAACAGTTTGTTGTTTAACCACTCCTCGCCTAGAATCTCTTTTACTATAGTATAATAGATTAATGCATCCTTTACTGTCGATAATCCACCTGCTGGTTTAAATCCAACTTTTCGGCCTGTTTCTAGGTAGTATTCTTTTATGGCTTGACACATTACATATGCAGCTTCTGGTGTTGCAGCTGGTTCTAATTTACCTGTTGAGGTTTTGATGAAGTCGGCGCCACTATACATTGATAAGATAGATGCTTTCTTGATGTTTGCTGCTGTTTTTAGAGCTCCTGTCTCAAGAATAACTTTCATGTGGTGGTCTTTGCAAACCTCTTTAAGTTCTTCAACCTCTTCGCACATCGATTCGTAGTCTCCGCTTAAGAAGCTTCCAACATTAATCACAATGTCAATTTCAGTTGCTCCCTCATATAGCGCCATTGATGTCTCTGCAATTTTAACTTCGATATAGGTTTGTGACGAGGGGAATCCTCCAGATACACAGGTAACCTGTACATCATCTACCTCTAGAGTTTGACTCACAATCTTGGCAAAGTTGGGATAAACACAGATGGCTGCAACATGTCCTAATTCTGGATATTCGTCGTCAAATTGATTTACTTTCTCGGTAAATTTGAGAACACTTTCTTGACTATCTGTTGTTTGAAGTGTTGTCAAATCAACACAGTTGAATAGCAGCTTCTTTACTTCCTGTGTGTCGTTTTTTTCTAGATTCTTTTCAAGTAGTTTTTCTAAACTACTCTTTACATCTGAATCTTTGATATCGGTGTTGTACTTGCTAAGTGCAAGTTCATACTTAGTTAAATCTTTGTCAGCCATAATTATTTTAATTTAGCATTTTGGATATGTCTTTCTTTATCTCGCTTAGTCTTCTTTTCAAAACTATCTTTTAGAGCCTGAGTTAAATTTACATCTGTTTGGTTTGCTAGGCAAAGTAACACCCAGAGTATGTCAGCTAACTCTTCGCTAATATTGTCTTTTTCTCCTGCTTTAAACGATTGCTCTCCATACTTTCTAGCCATTACACGAGCCAATTCTCCAACTTCCTCGGTTAGTATAGTCATGTTTGTTAGCTCGTTGAAATATCTTACTCCAGTGGTCTTAATCCATAGATCTACCATTTGCTGTGCCTCGTCTATGCTCATTACTCTTTGTTTTTGGTGTCCATGCATATGGTTACAGGTCCATCGTTTACTAGGCTTACCTTCATGTCTGCGCCAAACTCTCCTGTCCCTATGGGTTTGCCTAGTTTTAACTCTATCGTCTCTATAAATGCCTGATAGAGCGGTATGGCTATATCGGGCTTAGCAGCCTTAATGTATGAAGGTCTATTACCTTTTTTCGTAGAGGCATGCAATGTAAATTGACTTATTAATAAGATGTCACCACCAATATCTTGGATTGATTTATTCATTACGCCATCTTGATCATCAAAGATTCTTAAGTTAACAATTTTATTTGATAGCCACTCAATATCTTCCTGATTATCTGAATCTTCTATGCCGAGTAAGATAAGCAGTCCCTTAGTTATTTCTGCTTTGATTTCATTGTCTATTCTTACGGCTGACTCCGATACTCTTTGTATAACAATTCTCATAGCTTTTGTATTTTACTACAAAGTTATAAATATAAAAGATATCTATAACTACTTAATCTTTTTTATGAAAGCTCTCCCATAGTAGAGTTGCTTTTGTTTTTCCAACCGATTGTGTTAGTTCTTCTATCGTTGCTTCTTTGACTCTTTTGATACTCTTATACTCCTTGAGCAATTGCTCTTTTGTTTTAGGCCCTATACCCTTTATTGTATCAAGCTCAGATTGTACTTGTCTTTTGCTTCTTTTGTCGCGGTGGAACTTGATGGCGAAACGGTGTACCTCATCCTGGAGTCTCTCCATAAATTTGAATAATGCACTGCTCGGTTCCATTCCTATTGTCATTGCAGGAAATCCAAATAACAGTTCTGACGTACGGTGTTTTTTATCCTTTGCTAGACCTGCTATAGGTATGTTGATATTGAGTTCTTCCAAAGCTTTTCGAACTACTTCTATTTGCCCTTTACCACCGTCAGTTATTATCAGGTCGGGTAGGGATTGCTCTGTTTCTATTAGTCGCTTGTATCTTCTGAGTACAACCTCGTGCATCGAAGCATAATCGTCGGGACCCTCAACGGTCTTAATATTGTATTTCCTGTAGTCGTCTTTTGAAGGTTTACCTTGTTTGAAAACTATACAGGCAGCTACGGCATCACTCCCTTGAATGTTTGAGTTATCAAAACTCTCAATGTGCATGGGTAGCTTTTTGAGTTGTAGCTTTTCTTGTATTTCTCGAAGCAGTCGCATGCTTCGCTGTGCAGGGTTGAGCTTCTCAGCTTGTTTTAGTCGATCGGCTTTATATTGCTTTGCATTGAGTTGAGAAAGGTCTAGAAGCTTTTTCTTTTCACCTCGTTGAGGTACGGTAAACTTAATCTCTTTGAGTTCTATATCTAGCTCCATGGGTGTTACAATCTCTTTGGCTTGGCTGCCAAACCTGTTCCTCATCTCTACGATACCCATGATTAGTAGGTCCTCTTTTGATTCGCTGAGTCGTTTCCTATACTCAAAAGTGTAGGCCTGATTTATGGCTCCATTCTCGATGTGTAGGTAGTTTATGTAGGCTGATCGTTCGCCATCTTCTTCTATTGTAAATACATCGATGTTGTGGATAAGTGTACTTACTACCTCGGATTTGTTTCTGTAGCTTTCCAGTAAGGTCAGTTTTTGTTTGTACTCTTGTGCCTTTTCATAATCCATTTGTTCTGCGTAATGGTGCATTTGCTCTTTGAGTTTATCTGCTATTTCTCGTGTATTCCCTTTGAGTATTTGCTTAACCTCCTCTATGTCCTTGAGGTAATCTTCTTGCGACTGTAATCCTTCGCATGGACCTAAGCAGTTTTTGATATGGTATTCCAAGCAGACTTTGAACTTTCCTGCACTTATGTTATCGGGTGATAAGAGATGCTTACAAGTTCGTATGGGGTATATCTTTTTTATTATGCTTAGTAGGTTGTGCATTGCAGGAAGATGCGTGTATGGGCCAAAGTATGTTGAACCATTTTTGATGATCTTCCGTGTTCTGAATACTCTTGGGAAATATTCGTTTTGCACACATATTGATGGATAGGTCTTATCATCTTTGAGTAGTACGTTGTAGCGTGGTTGGTGCTCTTTTATCAGGTTGTTTTCAAGCAGTAGTGCATCTTGTTCGCTATTAACAATAATGTATTTTATATTCCTTATTCGTCGAACGAGTACGGTTGTCTTGTTCGACTTGTGGTCTTTGTTGAAATAGGAGGAGACTCGCTTCTTTAAGTTCTTTGCTTTACCTACGTAGATTATTTTGTCGTTATCGTCGAAGTACTGGTATATGCCAGGTGTCTCAGGCAAGCTACCTACGATTGTGCTTAAGTGTAGCTTGTAATCATCTTTCTTATTTCTGTTCTCCTTGCTCATTGTTCCACGTGTAACATAGTTGGTTTAAAATACTGAACAGTACAAATATAAAGAAACGCCGCGATAATTGCGGCGTTTCTTCTGTGTGTTATATTCTATAGCTTCAGTACACTGTCTACTGGTGTCTCTTCTGAAAACTCTTTTCGTCCATCGAGCTGTTTGAGCTCTATAATAAAGTTGACTAGAACGTTTTTTGGCTTGAGTTGGTTGACTAGTTTTATTGCAGCTTTCATAGTTCCTCCTGTCGCTAGTAGGTCATCGTGAATTAGCACTACGTCGTCTTCGGTGATTGCATCTCTGTGCATTTGGATGGTATCTATGCCATACTCTTTTTCGTAGGATTCCTCGATTGTGTCGGCTGGTAGTTTCCCAGGCTTTCTAATCGTGACAAATCCTGCTCCAAGTTTTGTTGCTAAGATAGGGCCCATGATAAAGCCTCTTGATTCTATTCCTATAACCTTTGTTATTCCTTTATCTTTGTACATCTCATACAAGGTGTCGCCAAGTTGTTTGAGTGCTTCTGCATTTTTAAATAGGGTGGTTATATCATAAAATAAAATCCCTTCTATTGGGAAGTCTTTAACCGTTCTGATTTCTTTGATTAATTCTTCTCTAGTCATTTCTTTATTTGTTATAATCGAATGTTCCACGTGTAACAATTACTTTCTTATTAGTACTAGCAATACATTGATATCGCTAGGCGATACGCCTGGAATTCGGCTTGCTTGTGCAATGTTCTCAGGGTCTATTTTCTGTAGTTTCTCTCTGGCTTCGTAAGAGAGTGATGGAAGTTTGCTGTAATCGAATTTGCCTCGGATCTTGATATTCTCTAGTCGCTTTGTCTTTTCTGCAATCTGGCTTTCTCTTTCAATGTAGCCACTATATTTGATTAAAATCTCGACTGCTTCTACTATCTCTTCTTTGCGATTCTCTATTTTGTCGATCTCTTCTTTGAACTTAGGAAGGGCATCTTGTATGTTGGCAAAACTAATCTGTGGACGGGTTAACAAGTCAATTAGTTTGCAACCGTGTTTTAGGGGAGTTGTTCCAAGGCTTTCGAGTGTAGCGTTAACCTGTTCTCCCTTGATAGAATAGTTTGTAGCAAAGTCCATGAGTCGCTCTATATGTGCTTTTTTGCTTTCGTAAAGTGCAAAGCGTTCATCACTAACCAATCCTATTGCTCTACCTTTTGGTGTTAAACGCATATCGGCATCATCCATACGGAGTAATATTCTGTACTCAGCTCGAGAGGTAAACATACGATAAGGTTCATCAACACCTTTTGTAACCAAGTCGTCAATTAGCACCCCGATATAAGCTTCATCTCTGCCGAGCACAAACTCCTGGCCGCCTACACAGTTCATGTGAGCATTAATCCCAGCCATCAAACCCTGGGCTGCGGCCTCTTCATAACCTGTGGTACCGTTGACTTGCCCTGCAAAGAATAAGTTCTTTACTAGCTTCGACTCTAGGGTATGGGTGAGTTGTGTTGGGTCAAAGAAATCGTACTCTATGGCATAGCCAGGCCGATAAACTTTTACATCTCTAAAGGCTGGGACTTTTCTTAAAGCCTCCAATTGGATATCCATAGGGAGTGATGACGAAAATCCATTTAGGTACATTTCGTTGGTGTCAGTTCCTTCGGGTTCGAGAAACAATTGATGTTTGTCTTTATCGGGGAAGTTGACAATTTTAGTCTCTACACTTGGGCAATAGCGTGGGCCTATACTTTGAATTTGTCCGTTGTATAGTGGTGAGTCTTCAAGACCTTTTCTCAATACATCGTGACATTCAGGCGTGGTATAACAAGTCCAGCAGGGTAGAGGATCTAGTCTTTTCTCGCCTGTATCTAAGAATGAGAATTTGTGAAAATCACTCTCTCCATCTTGGGGCTCCATCAGGCTGAAGTCAACACTTCGGGCATCAATTCTTACGGGAGTTCCGGTCTTCATTCTGTCGGTATGGATACCGTGCTTCGTGATTGACTCGGTTAGAAAGTAGCTAGCAGGCTCAGCCATTCTTCCTCCAGGAAGTTGAACTTTACCCACGTGCATCAATCCATTAAGGAAAGTACCCGCAGTGATGATTATGCATTTTGCATTGAAGGTTACCTCCCAGAGTGTGGTTAAGCCCACAACAACACCATCTTCAACAATCAGCTCTTTTACGCTGTCTTGCCAAATCTCCAAGTTGTCGGTTCTGTCGAGTATTTCTCTCCATTCCCAAATATATTTATTGCGATCACTTTGTGCTCGAGGGCTCCACATTGCAGGCCCCTTAGAACGGTTAAGCATTCTAAACTGTATGGCGGTGCGGTCGGTTATTAATCCCATCTCACCACCAAGGGCGTCTATCTCACGAACGATTTGGCCTTTGGCTATACCGCCAATGGCTGGATTGCAACTCATCTGTGCAATCTTATTCATATCCATTGTTATCAGGCAGGTTTTAGATCCCAATCGTGCAGCAGCAACAGCAGCTTCACAACCGGCATGTCCTGCACCAATAACAATTACATCATAGTTGAATTTCATTGGAAGTCAAATTTAAATTAAGGTACTCGAAGGGTACCAATCTAAAATATTGTTTCGTCATTATAAGCTGGGCGTATTGGCGATAAGCTTGTATTCGGCAAGAGCTTCATTTTCTTGTTGTTCCATAATTTCGCGTTCTCCAGGCCCTTTATCATTGATTCCACACAAGTGAAGAATGCCGTGAATAACGGTTCGTAGGAACTCTTCAGTATAGGGGGTGCTTAATTGCTCTGAATTGCTTTTGACTGTATCCAAGCTAATAAATAAATCGCCCGCAATAAGGTCGCCCTTACAGTAGTCAAAAGTAATAATATCGGTGTAGTAGTCGTGTTGTAAATAAGCTTTATTTACCTCTAATATTTTTTCATCGGAGCAAAAGATATACGTGATTTCTCCCACTCTTCGATTATATTTAGAAGCTATTTTCTTTATCCATAGTTGAATAAAGTTTTCGTCAAGTTGGGGCATTTCAACCCCATCGGTATGGTAAGTAATAATCATAGAGATAAATACAATTTTAACGAAAACAAGCTCTAAGATAGATTGTCTTATCTCATTTGTTTTCGCACAAATTTAGGAATAACTTTTCGGATGTACTTGCTTTTTAACTAAATTTGCTTTAATCATCTCTTACTTAGTGCAAAATAACACCTAGGTGGTTTAATGACTTTTCCTGAAAAGTTGTGGAATTTGCATAACTCACGAGCAAACTGAGTTTGACTGTGTTTTCTTTAAACTTTTGGTTGTATACTTTTTTATTTTATTGGATAAAGGTAGTTCTATCCCCTAACTACTTGTGTAGGCAAAGTAGTCAGTCCAGTGTTGTATTTGTGTGAATACCTTGCTAATGGATTTATACTTCTGGTATATAACTTGGTTGTATGTGCTAGAATTAGATTATTATTTTTAGATTTGTTATAAGCTATACATTCAGTAGGAGGAGGCGTTGTAAACAGCGCTCCTTTGAAGGTGAAGCTCCAGACAGATAACATAAAATGCACAATTCAATAGATATAGCATCCATCTGTTGGTGCGCCAAATTTGATATCTTTCTCTATTAGATCCCCTCTTTAAATGGGTGTGCTATCTTTGACACTAATCCTATTCTATAAAATTTACTTGATTGGAGTTACTATGAAACGAATTATATTACTGCTTTTCTCTATTTTTTTATTGACAAACAGCATCTCTTATGCAATGTTGCCCGACTCTATTGCTTTTCAACTGAATGAGGCTCTGAATCAGAAAGAAATTTATGTCAAGGAGAAAGAGAAACGAATATCTAGTTTTAGAGAGGTGCTTTCCTTGGCTAGCTTAACAGATATGCAGAAGTATGAGCTGAATGAAAAAATGTACCAAGAGTATAGTAAGTTTAAAACAGATTCGGCCGTACACTATATGCTTGAAAATATTTCGTTGTCCCAAAAGAGTGAAAACGATACTTTACTGATTAATGCCCAACTTAACCTGGCGTGGTTATATTCTACGAAGGGGAAATACATTGAAGCGAACGATATTTTACAAAACATAGATAAGAAAAAACTAACCTTCGACCTACTTTGCTCTTATTACCGTACCTATAACGATTTTTATTCGCATTACGGATTGAGTAACAACGATAATAAATATTATATGGAGAGTGAACTGTATAGGGATTCGCTTCTGAATATTTTAGATCAAAACTCTTTTGAATATCAGTTGGAAAATACTAAAAAACTGCTCTACTCTTACAAAGAAGATGAGGCGATAGCTGCTTTTGAAAAGTTGCTGAGCCAAGCGGACGACACCAATCCAGAACGTGCTAGCATAGCCTATTTTTTAGGATACACTTATAAGCGTAAGAGTAATTTGGCTTTGCAGAAGAAATACTTCTCCATATCGGCTATTTGTGATGTTATAAATAGTATTAAAGACAATGCTTCGTTTCAGAACTTAGCGCTAACTTGTTACGAATTGGGTGAGATTGATAATGCATATCGATACATTCAATCGGCCATGAATGATGCTGTATTCTGCAATGTGCGGTACAGAACAATAGAGAGTTCCGAGTTTTATCCGATTATAAATTCAGCTTTTCAAGCCAAAGAGGCTTCTCAAAAGGAGACATTACAGTTTTCTTTGCTACTGATAAGTTTACTCTCATTGCTTCTTATCGTGGTGATGGTTTATATATATAAACAGATGAAGAAATTGGCTCGGATTAAAAATCAGCTTAAGAAGACCAATAAACAACTAACTGAGCTAAATGATGAGCTGCAGATGTCTAACATCCATCTGGAAGAGGCAAACCACGTGAAAGAGGAATATATTGGCAGATTCTTTGATCAATGCTCGGAGTATATTGAAAAAATTGAGAACTACCGTAAAGAACTGAATCGAAAAGCCAAGAATAATCAGCTGGATGACCTCTTCAGAATGTTGAAGTCTAAAGCTATTGTTGAGGCCGAGTTGATGGAGTTATATGCTAAGTTTGACTCTATATTCTTAAATATATACCCCGACTTTATCAAGGAGTTCAACAATCTATTGGTGCCCGAAGAGCGTATCTATCCGAAGCAAGATGAATTGCTAACGACAGAGTTGCGTATCTATGCCTTGATAAGATTGGGTATTACAGATAGTAATAAGATAGCTAGTTTCTTACGCTATTCTTTAAGAACTGTTTACAATTACCGCACGAAAGTAAGGAACAAATCAGCTGTTACAAGAGGCGATTTTGAAGACTATGTAAAGAAAATAGGGCTTAAAAGCACAAGATAGCACCTGTATTTGATATAAATCAAGTACTTTTTACGCTCTTTTATAAGTATTAATCATCTGTTTATCAATGTATTGATATTTTGGTTGGGTACTTTTTAAGTCCTTGAAAATATTTGAGTTCATAATAGATGTACTTTTATGTTTAAGCATGAAGCATTCATTTTTGTGATTACTTCATACTTAAACAATAAATTTAATACGTACTATTATGATGAAACACTTTAAAAAAGGATGCTTCCTTTTAAAGACTTGTTCGCTTCTGTTTTTGTTGTGTATTACCATACCAACATATGCACAAGAAGTTATACAAGTAAAAGGTAAAGTTTTAGATGCCAATACGAATGATACATTAATTGGTGTATCTATTGTGTCTAAGAAAGACAAATCAGTGGGCACCATCACCAATATGGATGGTGAATTTACACTGCAAGTTCCAAAAGGAACACTTCTTCAATGCTCATACATTGGCTACGAATCTGTTGAAGTAGCAGCAGGATTGAATCTTGTTATCAAGATGAGCGAATTTACCGAATTTTTAGACGAGGTTGTGGTTATTGGTTACGGTACGGCAAAACGTAAAGATGTAACAACTGCCATCTCTTCTGTATCTACCAAAGACATTGATAAAAGGCCCTTAATATCTGCTGGACAAGCCATTCAAGGTAAAGCTGCAGGGGTATCGGTTTCACAGCCAAATGGTGCTCCAGGTGGCGAGATGGTTATTCGTGTGCGTGGTACAACCTCTTTCAACGGTAGTAATGACCCGCTGTATGTCGTGGATGGTGTGCCTGTAGATAATTTAAATTTTTTGTCTCCTAATGATATTGCTGATATTCAGATTTTAAAAGATGCCTCTTCTGCTGCCATATACGGTTCTAGAGCTGCAAATGGTGTAGTTCTGGTTACTACAAAGAAGGGCCAAGCGGGCAATGCAAAGATTGATTTCAATGCACAGCTTACCATGAATAGGGTATCTAATAAAATGAAATCTTTGAATGCGGCAGAATATAAAGAGTTGCAAGACGAGATTAAGATTATTAATGTGCCAGAGGGTACTACAGATGTTATTAACTGGTTTGACGAGGTGTACCAAACAGGATTAACACAGAGTTACCAAGTATCGGTATCCGACGGAACAGAAAAGTTGAAATACTTCTTATCAGCAGGATATTTAGATGAAAAAGGAGTGCTAGATGCAGCCATGTTTAAACGCTATAACTTTAGAGCAAATATTGACAACCAAATTCGTAAATGGTTGAAGGTAAGTGCTAATATATCGTACTCGGACAATACATCGAATGGTATTACAACAGGACAGGGCTCAAACCGTGGTGGTGTTGTCTTATCAGTCGTAAACCTACCAACTACTATAGGTATTAAAGATGCCACAACGGGTTTGTATAATCGCTCTTTCTATGGAATGAACATAGCCAATCCAGTGGAGAATATTGAGAATGATAAGAACAATAAGAATAAAGAAAACCGTCTGATTGCATCAGGTAATGCTACTATTACTATTCTGCCAGAATTGGATTTTAGAACATCTATCACATTAGATAGACGGAATGCGCACTCGAAAGGTTTTGTACCTCCTGTACATGCAGAGGATAGAGACGATTGGGGTAATGCGTGGGACAATAGAAATACCAATACGGTGATTACATTTGATAATATTGTTACCTACAACAAGAGTTTTAATAAGCATAATCTGGATGTTATGGCTGGTAGTTCTTGGACAGATTCAGATTACAATAACAACTGGATTAATGGCTCTCACTTCTTATCAGATGCGATACAGACTGTAAATGCAGCTAATAAGATATCATGGGACGGAACAGGTAGTGGTGCATCTCAATGGGGGATCATGTCTTACTTTGGACGTGCATCTTACAATTATGAGAGCAAATACTTACTAACTGCCAATTTGCGTGCAGATGGTTCTTCAAAACTTCATCCAGATCATAGATGGGGTACTTTCCCATCGTTCTCTGCTGCCTGGAGAATCTCTTCCGAAAAGTTTATGGAAAGCCTAGATTGGCTAGATGATTTGAAAATTCGTGGAGGATGGGGACAGACAGGTAACCAATCTGGTATTGGTGATTATGCGTATCTACAACGCTATAATCTACGTCGGGTAGAGTGGTTTGAAGCAGGTGCAGGAAACTCACTACCTATTCTTACACAGGCCAACTTAAGAACTAAAGATTTGAAATGGGAAACAACTACCCAAACAAACTTAGGCTTTGACTTTACTGCTTTTAAAAGCCGTTTAACGGTAAATGTAGATTACTACTACAAGAGAACAAAGGATATGCTGATGTGGGTATCGTTACCTACAGGTGCTGCTGCGGCCAATACAATTCAGCGTAACGAGGGTGAGATGACCAACAAGGGGATTGAGTTTAGTGTAAGCTCTAAAAATCTTGTCGGAGATTTTGCATGGGACACTGATTTTAACATATCATTCAATAAAAATAAACTGAACAAACTAGAGCTAAAACAGATTTATACAGACGGTTGGACTGCTGATGTACTTCACGAACCTGTGGTAAGAAATCAACCAGGTAGATCTTTAGGTGGTTTCTACGGATACATTAGCGATGGAGTTGATCCAGAAACAGGTGATATGATTTATCGCGATATAAATGGAGATGGTAAAATAACATCTACAGACCGTACTTTCATTGGTGATCCGAATCCAGACTTTACATATGGATTGACGAACAACTTCTCCTGGAAAAACTTCAACCTAAGCATCTTTATTCAAGGTTCTCATGGTAATGACATCTACAATGCTTCTCGTATTGAAACAGAGGGTATGTATGACGGTAAAAATCAATTAAGAAAAGTGTTAGACAGATGGAGAGTACCTGGACAAATCACAAGTGTACCTCGTGCCAATTACAACATAAAGAACTCTTCTTACTTTATTGAAAACGGTAGTTATCTGAAGATAAAGAACATCTCATTATCGTATGATGTAAAGGCTAAACTTTTAGAAAAACTGGGTATTAGCCGTTTCCAGCCTTATCTATCTATATCAAACTTATATACTTGGACAAACTATTCGGGCATGGATCCAGAAGTGAATCAATGGGGTAATAGTGGTGCGGTGCAAGGAATAGACTGGGGGACTTACCCACACAGTAGATCTTTTGTTATGGGCCTTAATGTTCAATTCTAAAAATCTAAAATTATGAAATTCAAAAACATATTTGGTGGCATGATGCTAGGTGGAGTAATGATACTCTCATCTTGCTCACTCGGCTATAACCCTATTGATACCTATTCTGATGTTACAGAGGGTGTACAGGACAAAGATAAAGAGGTGGTATTTAAAGATAAAGAGGCAGTGGTTAACCACCGACAATCTATCTATAAAACACTTAGAGATGGACAAGAGCATTGGTATCTTGACCTTTTACTGGTAGCAGAGTCGCACTCCGACAATGCTTACGCTGGTACGACTGGTGCAGAGGTCGTTCCGTTTGAAAACAATAGTATTGAAGGTTCAAACTCGGTAATGGATCGTGACTGGAACAGGCATCTTGCTAATGTAGGATTAGCTAATAAGTTAATTTGTAATATTGACGAGGTGACCGATCCCGCTCTATCTGATGCTGAAAAGAGACAATTTAAAGCTGAGGCTAAAATTTACCGTGCCATCATCTATTTTGATATGGTTAGGATGTGGGGTAGAGTACCTGTAATTACAAGTGTTGCAGGAGACATTACTTCGGAAAATATAGGAGAGATATACGATCAATATTTTCCAGAGCAAAATGAAGAAATAGAGGTTTATAGACAGATAGAGAAAGATTTGCTGGAGGGTATAGAAGATGCTTCAAAGAATAACCCTGCGGATAAAACACTATTCACAAAATCGGTAGCAAAGGCACTTCTTGCAAAAGTATATGCTGAAAAACCATTGAGAGATTACAATAAAGTGATTCAATATGCAGACGAATTGGCTGCTGATGGTTTTGATTTAGAGCCCGACTTTAGTAATCTATTTGGTATGAACGAAGCGGTTACTGATGCTAAACAAAGAAATACAAAAGAGTCTATCCTTGAGGCACAGTTCTTCCCAGGTAATGGAAACTGGTGTACATGGATGTATGGTAGAGACCTTGTAAACTGGAACACCAACTTTACTTGGGCTAAGTGGATTACACCATCTAGAGACCTGATTAAGCTTTATACATCAGAAGGAGATAAGGTTCGTTTTGAAGAGTCTGTTGTTTATTATAAAGCGAGCTGGAGCATCTATTACCCAGCAGATAATTATCCGTTTATGTATAAATGTCGTTCAGCATACAGCAGTATTATTAAATATCGTTATGCTGATATTTTACTACTAAAAGCGGAGGCACTCATCCTGTCTGACACTCCACAATTGGCAGAGGCTGCAACAATTATTGACCAGATACGTACTCGTGCTAAGCTGCCTAAACTGAAAGGTACAGATAAGGCCGATAAGAATGTACTACTTGATGCCCTGCTTAAAGAGAGACGTATGGAATTGGCTTTTGAGGGTCAGCGTTGGTTCGACTTGGTAAGACTTGACAAAGTTGAAGAGGTGATGAACGATGTCTTTAGCAATGATTCTGGGCGTAAGACTTTAGAATACAACTTCTCGAAAGATTCGTATCTGCTTCCTATTCCTCAGAATGCAATTGATGAAAACTCTAAGTTATCTCAAAACCCAGGTTATTAATCTTAATCAATGAAATATAAACAAATAAAGATGAATATAAAGAATAGAATGATTCTGCTAAGCTATTTACTTGTTGTAATGGCGTGCACAGGGTGCGGTAACAGCAGCGAAGAGGAGAATATTATCAATCCGCCGAAGCCTGACGTTACGGGCGATGTTACGGGTTATGTTACAACCAACGACCGAACGGCAGATTTCAAAGCTTTTGCAGTAGATTTCAATAAAAGGCCTAGCATGTCGCCAACTACAATTACGCTAGATCCGTCTCAAAGATTCCAAAATATGGATGGCTTTGGGGCAGCTGTAACGGGTTCTACTTGTTATAACCTGCTAAAGATGGCTCCTGCTGATAGAACTAAGTTCTTAAAAGAGACCTTTTCTACAACAGAAGGAATGGGGTATAGCTACATCCGTATATCTATTGGTTGTTCGGATTTCTCCCTGAGTGAATATACTTGTTGTGATACACCAGGAATTGAGAATTTCGCACTTCAAAGTGAAGAGCTAGATTATGTTATTCCAATTCTAAAAGAAATTCTATCCATCAATCCAGAGGTGAAGATTTTAGGTTCTCCATGGACTCCACCAAGATGGATGAAGGTGAATAACTTAACAGATCTTAAACCTTTTAACTCTTGGACAGATGGCCAGCTTAATCTTAAATATTACCAAGACTATGCACTTTACTTCGTGAAATGGGTAAATGCAATGCAAGCAAATGGTATTAATATCTATGGTATTACAGTTCAAAATGAGCCATTAAATAGAGGAAATTCGGCATCTATGTACATGAGCTGGGAAGAGCAAAGAGACTTTATTAAATCGGCTTTAGGGCCTAAGTTCAAAGAGAGTGGATTAGATCAAGTAAAAATATACCTGTTTGACCACAATTACAACTACGATAACATCAGTTCTGAGCAAGACTACGTGGGTAAAATCTACAAAGACAAAGAGGCTGAAAGCTATGTTGCAGGTGCTGCATTTCATAATTACGGTGGAAATCGTGAAGAGCTTAATCGTGTACACGATAGCTATCCAAATAAAGAGTTAATCTTTACAGAGACCTCAATAGGAGAGTGGAACGATGGTAAAAACCTAAGTAAAAGACTGATGGAAGATATGGCAGAAGTGGCTCTTGGTACTGTTAATAACTGGTGTAAGGCTGTTGTTGTCTGGAACTTGATGTTGGATTCTGAAAAAGGACCTAATAGAGATGGAGGTTGCCAAACTTGTTACGGGGCAGTAACGCTTGATAAAGGAGATTATAAAACCATTACAAGAAACTCGCACTACTACATCATTGGTCACTTATCATCGGTAGTAAAACCAGATGCTACTCGTATCGGCACAACTGGATACACAGCAGAGGGCGTTACTTACAGTGCTTTCGACAATAATGATGGTAGTTATGCATTTGTGTTATTGAACAATACAAGCGAAGTTAAAAAAGTAACAGTAAACGACGGTACGAAAAACTTTACATATACCGTTCCTGCTAAGGCTGTTACTTCTTATCAGTGGAAAAAATAAAAGATTAGAATTATGAAAAAACACATATATACCCTTATGGGCTTGTTTCTTAGCCTGTTCTTATATAGTTGTTCCGACGACGATAAAGGTCCAGGAAACCCTGTAATTACGATCGAATTAGATGCAGTTGAGTTAGAAAATGTGATGTTTGGCGATAGCCTATCTTTTAATATAGGTGTTGCTGATGCAGATAATGTACCACTATCTACACTAAAGGCACGTCTGTTTTTCAGTGACGAAATGGTGTCCGAAACAGTGATACGTACCAAAACATATGACGAATATGAGGGTAAAATATACATTCCATTCTTGAAAGATATTCCGAATGGTACAGCCACTTTGGTCTTTGTACTACAGAATATTAATCTAGGTATTACAGAGCAAGAGTTTGAATTACCCCTTACCAGACCAGAATATCCTTACTTAACATTGGTTACTGCAGATAAGGAATATAAATTACTGCCTACTACAAACTATGAGTACGTGGCTGAAGAGAGTTTCCCTAGCAAAGTGCCTGGGTATATTAAAACTCCAACGCTGACAGATAGAGGAAATGTGATGACATTTGGCTGGGATGCCGATCAGGTGAAAGAGGAAACTACTAGGCCTATTCCTTTCTCAAATTCTTCTGCGGGAGAGTATAAAATATCGTTCAATACACTGACCTACAATGCTGCTCCATTTATTATTGGCTACACCATTAATGGTGAGCCTATGAATAGAGCAGATGAGAACAACTTTAGCATCGACCTAAATTTAGAACCAGGAAATGAGGTGGTTGTAGATGGTATAGATGGCTTTGATACTTGGTGGATAGATCAAGACTTCTTCTCGAAAGAAGAGGATAAGCTGATTTTTAAACCAATAGAGGGGGAGTACAGAATTACAGCAAACTTTGAACTTGAATACCTACGTGTTGAAGTGCTTGATAACGGTGAATTAGCTACGTTACAGCCCGATGGTTCTGGAGCAATCTGGATTATTGGAGACAATATTGGTAAACCTTCTTTGGCAAATACAACAGGATGGAACCCTGGTAATGCAGTCTGCATGGCTCCAATAGAGAAGGGCAAGTATAGGGTTACACTAGTTGCAGGTAAAAATGTATCCGAAGACTCTATTGACTTCAAGTTCTTCTATCAAAAAGAGTGGGGAAGTGAGTTTGGTTCGGACGCACTCTCTACAGATAGTGACCTTGTTTTTGTGGGCAATGGCGATAATGGTCGTGACAGTGGTAATTTAGGAATTATAGAAGATAAGTCTCTAACTGTGGGTAGTACCTACCAATTTACGGTAGATGTTACTGCAGGATTAGATAAAGTAGTTCTTACGGTAAAAGAGATTTAGTATGTGTTAAATTTTAGTATGGAGGCTCTGTTTAGGGCCGCCATACTATTTTAAAGACTTGATGGATAACTCTAATAACGAATATAATTTATGAAAATAAAACGTTTACTAAGTATAACACTCCTATTGGGTAGTAGTCTTTTAGCTTTTGGCCAACAGACTACGGATGAGAAGGTTGCTAATTTGGTAAAAGAAATGACCTTAGAAGAGAAAATAGGTCAGATGAACCAAAATAGTTACTTCGGATTAGATACAAAGCAGATAACAACTTTAGCCGATAAAGAACTTGATGATTGGTTGCAAAAGTTAGGGCATAACCCAGCCAAGATTCAGAAAATGAGCCATGCCAAAAAGGTTAAGCTAGTTGTCTCTGCTAACGATATGGAGTTTGACAAAGCCGTACTCGCTCCGATACGTCGTGGCGAAGTGGGTAGTTTACTCAACGTGGTCGATCCTGTTTTGGTTAACCGTATTCAGCGTGCTGCGGTAGAGGATAGCCGTTTGGGCATCCCTTTAATCATTGCACGTGATGTTATTCATGGATATAAAACAATCTTCCCAATTCCGTTGGGTCAAGCAGCCTCATTTAATCCAGACCTTGTAGAAGAGGGTGGACAGGTCGCTGCAAAAGAGGCACGTTCGGTTGGTGTACAGTGGACTTTTGCTCCGATGCTAGATATCTCTCGTGACGCACGATGGGGTAGAATAGCGGAATCTTTCGGTGAAGATCCTTATCTAACCTCTGTTATGGGTGTTGCTATGGTCGATGGTTTTCAGGGAAAAGGGAATTTATCTTCCGATGCAGCAATGGCAGCTTGTGTCAAACACTTTGTTGGTTACGGTGCCTCTGAGGGTGGTCGAGACTATAACAGCACCAATATTCCTGCAGCCTTGATGCACAATGTCTATCTCTCTCCTTTTGAGACCACTATAAAGAGTGGTGCAGCAACGCTGATGACCTCTTTCAATGATAACGATGGTATTCCCTCTTCAGGGAATGGTTATTTATTGGATGAAGTACTTCGTGGAAAATGGGGTTTTAAAGGAGTTGTAGTATCTGACTGGGCCTCTATTGCAGAAATGATTGCCCATGGTTTTTCTAAAGACACCAAACATGCAGCAGAACTATCAGCCAATGCACTTTTAGACATTGATATGGTCTCTCAAGTTTACCTCAATCATCTACCAGAGTTGGTTAAAGAAGGCAAGGTTAAAGAGTCTGATATTGATGGTATGGTTACGAATATTTTACGTTTAAAGTTCGATTTAGGTCTATTTGATAACCCCTATGTAGATATCGAAAAGGCCTCAGTAATGTATGCCGACAGCCATTTAGATGCTGCAGAAAGGGCCGCAGTAGAATCGGCTGTACTCTTGAAAAATGAGGGTAATACGCTCCCTTTAGCAAAGGGTACTAAAGTAGCAATTATCGGACCAATGGCCGATGCGCCACACGATCAAATGGGTACTTGGGTATTTGATGGAGAGAAAGAGCGTACTGTAACTCCTCTAAAAGCTCTTCAGAGCACACATTCGGCTATTAATTATGTTTATGAGCCTGCATTAAGATACTCTAGAGATGAGAATACGAGCCAGTTTGAAGCAGCAAAAGCAGCAGTTCGTGAGTCGGATGTTGCCGTTGTTTTTGTAGGCGAAGAATCTATCCTCTCGGGCGAGGCACACTCACTCTCTGATATCAATCTTATCGGTAAACAATCAGATCTTTTAGCAGCTGTAAAGAGCGTGGGTAAGCCCGTTGTTATGGTTGTTATGGCGGGTAGGCCACTTACCATTGAGCGGGATTTGGCTCATGCCGATGCCGTGTTGTATAATTTTCATCCAGGTACAATGGGTGGTCCTGCAATCTTAGATTTATTGTTTGGTAAGGAGAATCCAAGTGGAAAACTCCCTACAACCTTTGTGCGTGAGGTAGGACAAATTCCGATGTACTATAACCACAACAATACGGGCCGTCCTGCTCCTAGTCAGGTTATGACTTTAAAAGACATTGCACTTGAGGCAGGTCAAACTTCACTAGGAAACACCTCTTTTTATTTAGATTCTGGTCGTGATCCGTTATTCCCATTTGGCTATGGGCTCTCCTATACCACTTTCAGCTACACTGACTTAAATATCTATCCAAAGGAGTTGGCTAAAGATGGAGTATTGAACGTCTCTGTAACTTTAACCAATAACGGTAATCGAGATGGTAAAGAGGTGGTTCAGGTCTATGTGAGAGATTTAGTCGGTAGTGTGGTTCGTCCAGTTAAGGAGTTGAAGCGATTTAAGAAAGTGGAATTAAAGGCTGGCGAGAGTCGTCAAGTAACCTTTACCATTCCCGCAGAAGAGCTTGGCTTTTACAATGCCAAAGGAGATAAGTTAATCGAATCAGGTGATTTTAAGATATGGGTTGGTACGGATAGCAGTGCTACACTAGGTACTGATTTTGAAATTAAGTAATAGATAAAAAACAGAATTAGATATGAGAAAAATGCTAATGTTAGTGATAAGTTTTCTTGCTGTAAATGCAATGGCTCAGTCGCTACATAGGTTTCCCGATGGCTGGGATAAAGATATGGAGAGTAAAATAGAGCGTGTGCTAGAGCAGCTTACTTTGCAAGAGAAGGTGGCACTTTGTCACGCTCAGAGTAAATTTAGTTCGGCAGGTGTTCCACGTTTGGGTATTCCAGAAAACTGGATGACCGACGGACCTCATGGTATTCGTCCAGAAGTTTTATGGGACGAATGGGATCAGGCAAGCTGGACGAACGATTCGTGTATTGCTTTTCCTGCATTAACCTGTTTGGCAGCCACATGGAATGAGCATATGAGCCAAATTTATGGTAAAGCCATTGGTGAAGAAGCTCGATATCGTAATAAAAATGTACTGCTAGGACCAGGTGTAAACATCTATCGTACACCACTTAATGGACGCAATTTTGAGTACATGGGGGAAGACCCTTTCTTGGCTTCTCGCATGGTCGTTCCTTATATTAAAGGGGTACAATCTAACGGTGTTGCCGCTTGTGTAAAACACTTTGCACTCAATAATCAGGAGATTAATCGTCATGGTGTAAATGTTATAGTGGACGATCGTACGCTATATGAAATTTATCTACCAGCCTTTAAAGCCTCAGTACAAGAGGGTGGTGCGTGGGCCATAATGGGTGCCTATAACAAGTATCGCAATCAATATTGCTGCCACAACGACTACCTTCTCAATGACATTCTTCGTAAAGAGTGGGGTTTTGATGGTGTTGTTGTCTCTGACTGGGGTGGTGTTATGGATACTCGGGAAGCTGCTCTTTATGGGCTAGATATGGAGTTCGGAACTTGGACAGACGGGTTAACAGAGGGACTTAGTAATGCGTATGATAGCTATTATCTGGCTCAGCCATTTTTAAAGATGTTGCAATCTGGCGAGCTCAGTGAAGATGTTGTTAATGAGAAAGCACGTAATATTTTACGTCTTATTTACCGAACAAACTTAAATCCACATCGTCCTTTGGGTAGTTTTGGCACAGAAGAGCATGCTCTTGTGGGTCGCCAAATAGCTGAAGAGGGTATTGTACTACTTAAGAATGATAAAAAAACACTGCCATTCAACATCAGCATTGGCACTCATATTTTAGTAGTGGGTGAGAATGCTATTAAACCGATGACTGTGGGTGGAGGTAGCTCTTCTCTCAAGGCTAAGTACGAGGTTTCTCCACTAGACGGAATCAAAGCTCGAGTAGGAGATAATGCTAAAGTAACCTTTGCAAGAGGATATGTAGGTGATGTTTTGACGGTTCAAGATGGTCTGAGAAGTAGTACCGACCTATCGGACAATCGTTCTAAAGAGGAGTTAATATCCGAAGCCGTATCGGCAGCAAAAGATGCCGATGTAGTTATCTTTGTGGGTGGTTTAAACAAGAGTAGTGGTCAGGATAGTGAAAGCAACGACAGAGCTAGTTTAGGTCTGCCTTATGGTCAAGACGATTTGATTGAGGCACTTGTTAAAGCAAATTCTAATTTGTTGGTGGTAAACATCTCTGGTAATGCTGTGTCTATGCCTTGGGTAAAATCTGTGCCAGCTATTTTACAAGGTTGGTTCTTGGGTACAGAGGCTGGTAATGCATTGGCTTCGGTTATTTTTGGCGATACTAATCCTAGTGGAAAACTCCCCTTCTCTTTCTATGCACAACTAGATGATAATGGTGCACACGCCTTGAATGCGTATCCTGGAGGTGATGATGTAGAGTATAAAGAGGGGCTTTTTGTAGGTTACAGATGGTTGGATAAACATAACATCAAACCACTATTTAGCTTTGGTCACGGCTTGAGTTATACCTCATTTAGTTTTGGCAAGGCTATTGCTGATAAGAAAACAATGCAGATCGACGATACAATTGAGTTTAAGGTTTCTGTAAAAAACACAGGTAGTGTTGCTGGTGCCGAAGTTATTCAGCTTTATGTTGAAGATGTTAAATCGTCTCTTCCACGCCCAATAAAAGAGTTAAAGAGCTTCCGTAAAGTTTGGCTAGAACCAGGCGAAGAGCAGGTTGTATCAATGACTTTAAGCAAAGAGGATCTCTCGTTCTTTGACGATATAAAACATGAATGGGTGGCAGAACCTGGTGATTTTATCGCACACATTGGTAACTCTTCTACCAACATAAAGAGTAAAGTTAGGTTCGTGTTAGAGTAAAATAATATTTTGTAATCATAAACTCGTCTTGTAGCTAACTAAGGTAGCTCTAGACGAGTTTTTTTGTTTATGGGGAGTGGTGTTTTGAAAAATTAGCCTTGCTAACTTTATCAGCAGAAGTGGTTAAGAGATAAAACCATCTTTATCTTAGTGGAACAAAGGCGAGAGCTAGGAGTTAAGATCAATAGTAGCTAAATGTATGAAACATATGGGTTTGAAAAGCAAATTGACACGTAAGTAGAAATAGGCTGCAGATTCTAATCACAAGGAATTCTGTATGATTTTTAAAGCTAGTGTGTAATGTGACTTTTCCTGAAAAAGGTAGACACATTTCATTAATTATAATAATTAATGAAAACAAAGAAGAAGAATAGATATACAGACTTGGAGAGACTGGATATCTTACGTGACCACTTTGAGTCAGGATCTAGCCGTATTGGAACAGCAAGAAAATTCAAGTTAGGAACTCCTACTTTGATAAATTCTTGGATAGAGAGGTTTAGCTTTGAAGAATTAGAATTATCTTCTGACTGTAAATATAGTCAAGATATGAAAAAGAAACCTCAGACTAGTGAGGCTCAAGAGCTCTTGGAAGCAAGAGTAAAAGAGTTGGAAAAGGCTTTGGCTTATTCAAAATTAGAGACGCTTGCTCTAAACACTCTAATAGATGTAGCTGAGGAGCATGAGGGTATTCGCATCCGAAAAAAATCTGGGGCCAAGCAGTAACAGTACTCCACAAGCAGCATGGCTTGCATATTACAACTGCTTGTGGATTGTTTGGCCACTGTAGACAAGCATATTATCAACTCAAAACAGATTATTTAGAGAGGTTAACTCGTGAAAAACAACTTATCGTTGCAGCTAAAGAGATTCGATCAGAGGCTCCAGGGGTTGGTTCTGTAAAGCTTCACATACAACTCAGGGATATCTTTGGGCAGGACTTCATGATTGGTAGAGATGCCTTTATTGGACTATTGAGAAAGCATGCTTTGGTGTTACCAGCACCCAAACCTCGACGAACAACAAACTCAAATCATAGCTTTCGTAAATATAAAAACTTGATTAAAGATCTTAAAATAACTAAGGCTAATGAGTTATGGGTTAGTGATATAACTTACATTGACACGGCGGAAAGTTTTAGCTATCTACACTTAATAACTGATGCATACTCTCGTCGGATAATGGGTTGGAAGTTAGCAAACTCTCTAAAAGCAGTCCACAGCATAGATGCTCTTAGAATGGCTATCGACTATACTAAAGAAAACTCATTAGAGGGCTTAATCCACCATTCAGATCGAGGAAAACAATACTGTAGTACTGATTATGTGAAAGAACTTAATAATTATAATATTAGCATTAGTATGACACAAGACTCTAAACCCACAGATAATGCAATAGCAGAAAGAGTAAATGGTATTATTAAGCAGGAGCTAATTTACAGGCAGAAGCAGTTTAAAGACTTTAAAGAGCTCAAGACAAAACTGTTTAACTTCACCCGAGTATTATAACAAAAGGCGTCCCCATATGAGTTTAAAAATGCAAACTCCAGATGTAGCCCATTTACAAGAGGGCAACCAAGTAAAATTATGGAAGCTAAAGGTATATAAAAAGAATAGGGCTTACCCTGCACAATACTGAGTGAATTATTTAACTTTAAAAACAAAATGAAAAACTAAGTAGAGTTCCTTTAATGCAGTAGAATCAAATATGACTATTTATTCAGTATGCGTATAAAGATTATGTCTACTTAGTTAGTGATTAAACCCGAAATGTGTCTACCTATACAAGTATAAGGCATAATTAGTTGGTCTTGACCTTCATGTGGGCCATTGATAGCCCAAAACGACTAGGTCATTTGTAGTAAAGTACCTAGTCGGAGCAAGCAAACCACTTACTCGATTTGACTCCCTGAGTATGGGCCATCTTTTATGCTGAATACTGAGGGTGCTGGCTGATTCTTTTTATTACCTTTGTTTGTGAAATAGTTTATATAATGGAAGATAATTTTGATATCCGAGACCACCAATTAACCACTCGCGAAACTGAATTCGAGAATGCGTTGCGTCCTTTATCGTTTGACGATTTTAATGGGCAAGAAAAGGTGGTTGAGAACCTTACTATATTTGTTAAAGCTGCACGCTTACGAGGTGAAGCACTCGATCATGTGTTGTTGCATGGGCCTCCAGGTCTGGGCAAAACGACATTATCGAACATCATTGCTAACGAACTTCAGGTGGGCTTTAAAGTAACCTCTGGGCCTGTGCTCGACAAGCCAGGTGATTTGGCTGGTGTGTTGACGAGTCTTGAGCCCAATGATGTATTGTTTATTGATGAGATTCATCGTCTTTCGCCCGTAGTCGAGGAGTACCTTTATTCGGCTATGGAAGACTACCGAATAGATATCATGATCGACAAAGGGCCTTCGGCTCGAAGCATTCAGCTCGAACTAAATCCTTTTACCTTGGTGGGAGCAACGACCCGAAGTGGTTTGTTGACAGCTCCACTTCGTGCTCGATTTGGTATTAACTTGCACCTAGAATATTACGACGACGATGTGTTGACCCGTATTATTAACCGTTCGGCTGATATCTTAGATGTTCCGTGCCAGATTCAAGCGGCTGAAGAAATTGCATCTCGAAGTAGGGGTACACCTCGTATTTGTAATGCATTGCTTCGGCGTGTTCGTGATTTTGCTCAAGTAAAAGGTGATGGAACGATTGATGTAGCAATTGCTAAGTATGCACTTGAGGCATTAAACATTGACCGTTACGGCCTGGATGAAATCGACAATAAGATACTTTGCATCATTATAGATAAGTTTGGCGGTGGTCCTGTCGGGATTACTACCATCGCTACAGCTTTGGGTGAAGATACAGGTACTATCGAAGAGGTTTATGAACCCTTCTTAATCAAAGAAGGATTCATTAAGCGTACTCCTCGAGGACGTGAAGTCACCCCATTGGCTTATACCCATTTGGGTAGAACCCCCGAGTCTAAACAGCAAAATCTATTTTAATCTCTCAACTATGACCAGCAATAAACAAACCTCAGCAGGGGAGAGTAAGCGATTAGTAAAAGATATAATGATCTATGGTGCGAGTAGCATCGTAGGTCGTTTTTTAAACTATCTACTTGTTCCGCTATACTCTTACAAGATGACTGTGGAGAGTGGAAGTTACGGTGTGGTTACCAATATGTATGCGATTATTGCTTTACTGTTGGTGATTCTGACCTATGGTATGGAGACGGGTTTTTTCTATTTTGCCAATAAAAAGACGGAGAATCCTAGCCGTGTATTTTCTACAATTTTGATTTCAGTAGGAGTGAGCTCGCTATTATTTGTGTTTTTATGCTTGCTTAATTTAGGCTCAATAGCTCAATTGCTCGAATATGGGCAGCACCCCGAATATCTGGGTATGATGATTATTGTAGTTGCACTCGATGCTTTTATGAGCATCTTATTTGCTTACTTACGCTACATGAAGCGGCCCATAAAGTTTGCTTCAATCAAGATATTCTTTATTGTTAGCAATATTGCACTAAACTTATTCTTCTTGGTTTTGGCTCCCGACCTGAAAAAGTCTATGCCATCCCTATTTGCTTGGTTCAATGTAGAGGATTTGGCGGGGTATGTTTTTGTGGCCAATCTTATAGCAACCTGTTTGCAGCTGTTGTTCTTTGTGCCTGAGCTAAGACGTATGAAGTATATCTTCGATTTACCGCTCTTTAAGCGCGTGTTCAAGTATTCATTCCCAATCCTAATTTTGGGTGTTGCAGGGGTGTTGAGTCAAACATTTGATAAGATAATATTCCCCATTGTTTATCCAAATGAGGCAGAGGGTTTATCTCAGCTGAGCATTTATGGAGCGACCAGTAAGATTGCCATGATCATGGGGATGAGTACGCAAGCCTTTCGTTATGCTTACGAGCCCTTTGTTTTTAATAAAAACCGTCAGGGTGATGGCCGAAAAACCTATGCCGATGTGATGAAGTTTTTCATCATCTTCACGCTTTTGGGCTTTCTTGGAGTCGTCTTCTATCTAGACGTGATTCAGTATATTATTCAGTCTGAATATCGCGTAGGTTTAATCGTTGTACCCATTGTTATGCTTACCGAAATTTTGATTGGTGTCTATTTTAATCTTTCCTATTGGTATAAGCTCACAGAACAAACCAAGTGGGGAGCATATTTTTCGATCATAGGTTGCGGTGTTATTATAACTTTGAATATCTTGTGGATACCTAAGTATAGTTATATGGGAGCAGCTTATGCAGGTTTGGTGGGTTATGCGTTAATGACCTTGCTCTCTTATATTGTAGGGCAAATGAAAAACCCCATCCCTTACGACATGAAGCGTATTGCTGGTTATGTTTTTCTGACACTCTTTTTATACCTTCTGGGTACACAAGTAGAGATATCTAACTTATATTTACGATTGACTTACAGAACAGTTTTATTAATAATCTATGTGGCTTATGTACTAAAAAAAGATTTGCCACTGCGGAAGATTCCTCTTCTAAACCGATTAACTAAATCATAGCAGAATGAAAACAGACAAAAGAAATGTATTTGCTATACGCTCATTTTTGAGTGAGTATCTAGATCTTCACAAAGACAAAGATGACGAGAGTCTTGCGGTAGACTCTATTCGAAAAGGTGTTGTTTTCAAAGGTGCTAATCTTTGGATTCTTATTTTTGCCACCTTTATGGCCTCGTTAGGGCTCAATGTTAACTCGACAGCCGTAATCATTGGTGCGATGTTAATTTCGCCGCTAATGGGCCCAATTATGGGTATTGGTTTGGCTGTAGGTGTTAGTGATTTCGACTTGGTAAAGCGTTCATTTAAGAGTTTCTTAATCACTACGGCTTTTAGTGTGGTTACCTCTACCATATTCTTCTTAATCTCTCCTTTGGCTGAAGCGCAGTCAGAACTTTTGGCTCGTACTTCACCCAATATTTACGATGTTTTGATTGCACTCTTTGGGGGCTTGGCAGGTGTAGTTGCACTCTCTACAAAAGAGAAGGGAAATGTGATTCCAGGTGTGGCGATTGCCACTGCTCTTATGCCTCCTCTTTGTACAGCAGGTTATGGACTGGCAACAGGCAACCTCGCCTTTTTCTTAGGTGCTTTTTACCTCTACTTTATCAACTCTGTATTTATTGCCGTAGCTACCTTTATTGGTGTTCGAGTAATGAAGTTCAGGCCCAAAGAGTTTGTTGACAAAACTCGTGAGATGAAGGTTCGTAAATATATTGTACTGATTGTTATTTTAACTATGGTGCCTGCCATTTACTTAACCACGGGTATTATTAAAGAGACTGTGTTCAAGAACTCTGCTAGCCGTTTTATAGCCGAGGAGCTTCAATTTGATAATACTCAGATTATCGATAAAACGATTCACCTGAACGATTCTAATAAAGAGCGTGAGATTCGAGTTGTCTTGGTTGGAGCAGAAGTTCCCGAAGCAGCGATCAATGTGGCGCGTCAAAAACTACCAAAGTACAATCTTAAAGATACACGACTTGTCGTTATTCAAGGATTAGGTGATAGCAATACTCCCGACTTAAGCACCATTAAAGCCTCACTTATGGAAGATTTTTACAAGGAGAGCCGAATGAAAATCCAGTCGAATGAGGAACAAATCAAGCTCTTAGAATCGACCGTACAACGCTACAAAGAGTACAGCCAAATGAGTAGTACGATTGCTCCTGAACTGACTGTACTTTATCCTTCGGTAGAGAAGTTCTCCATATTCGAAGCCACAGAGGTAGATACCAAAACCATGAAGTCGGATACTGTAATGTTGGCCGTACTAAGAACTGATAGAGACTTTACTTCCGAGGAGAGAATAAAGCTTCAAGATTGGCTTAAAACCCGAGTGAAAGCTAAGAAGTTGAAAATCATTCTAGATAAATAAGCAGCTTTGCTAAGCTTGTAAGTTTCTTAATATTTAAAAAGCGAGACTATCCGATTTGTTGGTAGTCTCGCTTTTTTGAATTCTTTATCTATTGTATTATCTCTTTAGGATGATGAGCATTACACCAGTCAGGATTAGTGCTATACCAAACCCTATTTGAAGTGTAAATACCTCACCAAAGAATAACATTTCGATGGCTAATGCTGTGACAGGCTCCATGGCACCTAGCACTGATGTTATGGTCGATCCTATGGCTTTTACAGCTTTAATTAATGCTAGATTCGATAGTATGGTTGGCACGATGGCTAGTAGGCTTAAAAAACCAAATGATCGCCATGAGGGAATGACTTGTATCTCAGAGAAAGAGGTAATACCCGCAAAAAGAATTAGTCCTCCAAATAAGAAAACGTAAAAGGTCAACTTAAGAGGATTCATCTTTAGGTTGAGTTGGTTTAAGGCTACAAGATAAGCTCCATAGCCAAACCCTGATATAAGGACAATAATGATACCCCAAATGGAGAGCTGAGTGTCACCACCATTAATTGACAGTAGAGCTACTCCAAGTATGGCAGTAAGTATGGCAAATATCCGCCAAAACGACTTCTTTTCTTTGAAGAAAATCATCATTAATAGAGTAGTAAAGACGGGGTAAATAAAGTGTATGGCTACGGCAACGCCACTCGAAATAAGGTGAAATCCCCAGAAAAGGAATAGTGATGAGATATCGTAGAGAACAGCCAAAAGGATTAATCCACGGATTTCTTTTCGGGTTAGTCGGAGTGAAACTCCCTTTACTAAGAGTAGGCTAGCCAGTACGAGGCAGGCGAAAATGAATCTATACATCAGTATGGATGGGAATTGCAATCCTTCAGCTATTAGCGGTAGGGTGAAGAGTGGAATTAGCCCGAAGGTTGAAGAGGACAAGATTCCGAAAAGGAATCCTGTGATGGTATTTCTATTCATGTCTTTAATAATCAAGATGATTTGGGTGTAAAGATAGGCAAATTTGCGTGAGTTTCTTAGCTGGTTTATTGATCAGAATCTTCGTTTAATGAAAACTTCATTTATCTTTATCATAATATATTGCGTCTAGAAACCTGTAAATAGGTCTTTACTGGCGTATGCTAACTGTAAGTATCGTAAAATTTAGAATAATAAAAATGATAAGTAAAGCTGAGATTCTGATTCGAGCGCAAGAACATATACGAGAGGTTTTCTTAACCGAAAGCACAGGTCACGACTATTATCATATACAGCGAGTGGTAATCAATGCCCGAAAGATTTTGATTACCGAACCAGCCGATAGCTTTGTTGTAGAGCTTGCTGCCTGGCTACACGATTTGGGAGATCATAAATTACACGATGGGGTTGACAAGTCCGAAGAGTTAATTAATGACTTTCTTAGCTCACTGGACGTTGAACAGCAGGTAATCGACCGGATTGTTGAGGTGGTATCCCAGGTCTCTTTTAGTAAGGGGAATACACCCTACTCTATAGAAGCTGAGATTGTGCAGGATGCCGATCGGCTAGATGCTATTGGTGCAATTGGTATTGCTCGCTGCTTTGCTTATGGAGGAAGCAAGAACCGCATTCTGTTCAGTCCTCATAAGTATGAACAGATCAATTCTAGTATTCAGCACTTCTACGACAAGCTGTTTAAACTGAAAGACAAGATGAATACCCAATCTGCTAGAATTATAGCAAATAAGCGACATCAATTTATGCAAGAGTATATTGCTGAGTTCTACCAAGAGGTAGGATTTTCGATAGATTAAGAAAAACATAAAGCAAAACCCCGTCGCTACAACTTAATGTAACGACGGGGCTTTTATATGATTAGGGCTAAACTAGCACCTTTTTTCAGATAACCTTAAACTAGCGGTTAGATTTACCGTATTTGTTTTTTGGTCTTCTTTCTCTATTTTCTCTATCTGGTCTTTTTCTTGATGAAGATTTATTGCTATCGTCACCAGCTAGTTCTACAACAATTTTGCGGTCACCCCACGATTTGTTATTCAAACTATCAAGTACCATGCGAGCTTCTCTCTCTTCAACCTCGAAAAACGAGAAGTTTCTCATTAAGTCGATTCGACCTAAATCCACTCGTTTAGAAGTGTTTTTGTTGAGTAGTTCAATTAGTTCGCTAGGATAGAAGTTGTCTGTTTTACCCAAGTTGATAAATAGTCTAGAGTAACCTGCGTCGGCTTGTCTAGGGCTACGAGAACCTTCTTCACGTCTGTTGCGGCTGCGGTCATTGCGATCTCCACGATCACCACGATCTGAGCGATCACGATCTCTTCTGTCACCATCTTGTGCGTTTTCGATATCTTTTCTACCTTGGTAGTATTCTAAGAAGCGGTTAAACTCAATTGAAACCATACGTTTGATAACATCTTCTTTGGTTAACCAATCGAGTTTACGATAGATCTCAGGTAAGAAGTGCTCGATTTCTTCTTCGTTCACTTTTACTTTTTCGATATCATCGATAACCTTGATGATTTGCTTACCGCAAATTTCTTCACCTGTTGGTAGTTTACCCTCTTCGAATTTCTTACCAATGATGCGTTCGATTTCGCGTTGTTTGCTTTTTTCTCTAAGGTTCATAATTGCAATAGCAGTACCTGTTTTACCAGCACGACCAGTACGACCTGTACGATGAGTATAGCTTTCAGCATCATCAGGAAGACCGTAGTTGATAACGTGAGATAGATCATCTACGTCAAGTCCACGTGCAGCTACGTCTGTAGCTACAAGCAGTTGTACGCTTTTGACACGGAATTTTTGCATTACTGCATCACGTTGGATTTGTGATAAATCACCGTGAAGTGAGTCTGCGCTATAACCGTCTTTTACTAATAGGTCGGCAATCTCTTGAGTCTCTCTACGAGTTCTACAGAAGATAATACCATAAATCTTAGGATTAAAATCGGCAATTCTCTTAAGAGCTGCGTATTTATCTTTAGCGTGAACTTTGTAAGCAACGTGATTAACATTAGCTGTACTTTCGTTCTTACGACCGATGGTAATTTCTTTTGGGTTTTGAAGGTATTTCTTAGCGATTCTAGCTACCTCAGGGCTCATTGTAGCCGAGAATAATAGCGTGTTTCTGTTCTTTGGAACATCAGCAAGAATTGCATTGATACTTTCGGTAAAGCCCATATTTAGCATTTCGTCAGCTTCATCCATTACCACGTTTTGAATGGTTGATAATGACACTGTACCACGCTTCATAAGGTCTAAAAGACGACCTGGAGTTGCCACAATAATGTGAACACCTCTTTTAAGGCTTCTGATTTGGCTCTCAATAGATGATCCACCATAAACAGGTAATACCTTTAGTCCTTTGATATATTTAGAATAGTTGTGTAAGTCATCAGCAATTTGCAAACAAAGCTCACGCGTTGGGCAAAGTACCAAAGACTGAGGAGAATTGAAATCTACATTTACTTTTTGAATAATAGGTAATCCAAATGCTGCTGTTTTACCTGTTCCTGTTTGAGCTAAAGCTACGACATCGTTGTTTTCACCTAGTAAATAAGGAACTACTTCTTCTTGTACTGGCATAGGGTGTTCGTACCCTAATTCTTGGATTGCTTTGATGATCTCTGCAGATACACCAAGCTCTTGAAAATTTTTCATCAATTTAAATAATCTTTTGTATACGTTTGTTACGGTCTTGTGCTATGTGACAGAATAGCAAAAATTTGGGAGAAGGACTGTCTTTAATTATTCCAGCAGCATAGATTGAAGCTTTTTAAGATCGTTGTCTGTAAATCCAAGCCCTTCGGTCATGAAGGAGTCAATATTCCCGTAACTTGACTTAACCTCTTGGATTGCTGCATCTAAATACTCATCTTGAGTTAAAAGTAATGCAGTTAAAGCTTCTTGGGCATTATTCGATAGATTAGAAGCATAGACGTATGCCTCCGAGATATCTATAAAGTTATTTGATCGTTTATAATCTGTTTTGATAATATCCTCATTAACGTTTAATATGCTCAGTAGTATGTATGATACTATACCACTTTGCCTTTTTCCAGCAGCGCATTGGTAAACGATAGGGTAGTTTGCTTTGTCCAAAAGCAAGTCGAATATTTGTTTATATTGTTCGTTATTCTCTTTAGTAAGTTGAGTATAGATGCATTGCATATATGCTCTTAACTCCTTACGTGTTATCTCTTTATTCCCTATTTGATTAATTAGGTCTTCAGTATCTCTACAAGATACTGGAATTGAAATTGTTTTAAAGTTATTGTCTAGTAGTTGGTTTTGCTTTTGCTCGTTAAGCGGTCTTAAATCTATAACTGTTTTAATGTTTAGGTTTTTAAGTCGTGCAATTCCTTTTGCGTCAATATTGTCAAGGTTTCCTGTACGATAAACCATTCCCCATTTTGTTCTCTTTTTAGTAGAGTGGATTGGATATCCACCTAAATCTCTAAAGTTTTGAACATTAGGAATGTTTATGTTTCGGCTTCCTACTACTATTCGCTCTTCGTTGTTGAAAACAACTTTGTAGAAATTGCGAACAGAAGGGTTATTATTGATTATAACTAGACGTTGATCTCCAATATTAGCCATTGCAATAGGGGTGTCTTCGACAATGTTATAGGGAGAATTACCTGCAAATACTCGTACAATACCTTCTTTAATGGGGGTTGTTTCCCAAACAATGATATTGTTACCAACTTGATTTTCTTCACAAGTAATGGATATTTGTGATGAAGACTTTGAGCAAGATGTAAACAATAAAAAGAGAATAAATGTCCTGAATAAATGTCTTATAAGCATATCACTACCAGTGTAAGGTGATGCAAAGATAGGTGTTAATTTGGAATATTTGGTATGTTGTTCTTTTAAATAGATAAAGTATATATTTTTTTAAGACTAATTATACTCCTTAACCATCTGTTTAACAGGTGGTTTTAGTCATGATTTCCTATTCTGGTAGGTATGCTTCTAAAAATGCTTTGTAGGCTTTGTAAGTAGCTCTTTATTCACTTCTAGTTTGATAAGTGACTCTATATTGATTAAATAAAAATGGGTAACCTACCCATAAGGGCTTTTATCGCCCTGGGAAGTCACCCATTTATGTGTTATTTAAAATGTCTTTTGTTGATTATAGATCAGAACATAGACTTCTTGACTTTTCGCCTAAATATCCACCGTGGTGTCTCTTAGAATATTCTTCGATGGTGAACTGAGTACATTTCATGGTTTCAACAACTAGTATATCTCCAATAACAGTCATCGCTGTTGTAGAAGTTGTAGGAGTCATTCCAAGCTCACAAACCTCTTTAGGGTTGCCTGTGCTAAGTGCGATAGTCGCTTCCTTGGCTAGTGGGCTATCGAGATTTCCTGTGATCACAATAAATTGTATATTGGGTAATAATTGGCGAGAAAGTCGTGCCAACTCAACAATCTCTCTCGTTTTTCCTGAGTTCGAAATCATCAGAAATAAATCGTTCTCTTGTAATACACCAAGGTCGCCGTGTTGGGCTTCACTGGGGTGTAAAAATACAGCGGGGATACCCGTAGAGCAAAATGTAGTAGCAATATTCATTGCTATTTGACCAGCTTTCCCCATTCCTGAGGTTACTAGTTTACCTTTCTTTTGGTGTATCTGCTTAACAATTAGCTCAACTGCTTTTTCGTATTCGCTAGTAACTGGAATATTTGAAATAGCTTCAGCTTCTTGTTTTAATAATGCTTTAATAGCCTCAATCATTGTAGTATGGTTGTTATTTTAATAGTGTTTTGAGTTCTGTATCTGTATTTGCAACCTCATAGAGGTCAGATAAATTAGAACTTATAAATCCCTTTCTTTTGTAGTCGGCCAAGCAGGTTAGTAAACTAGAATAGTAGCCGTTGATATTGTAGAAGATGATTTTCTTGTCGTGACTACCAATGTAAAGTGATGCCAATACATGAAACACCTCATCTAACGTACCAATACCACCAGGAAAAGCGATGAGCTTATCAGATAGCTTTAAGATATTATCTTTTCTATCGCTAAGACTCTCTGTTATCATTTTTTCATCCAGATATTGACTCGCATGGTTTTGTAGTTTTGTAGGAACGATTCCGATTACTTTGCCTCCAGCCAGATGGGCTGCCTTGCCAATAATTTCCATTAGACCTCTATCAACCCCGCCATATATTAGGGTTTTCTTATTTTCTCCAAGCCATTTTCCAAAAGATGCTGCATTATCTGTGTAGATTACATCTATATTGGATGAAGCTGAGCAAAAAACGCCAATACTATTCATACTTAAAAGTGATTAGTTCTTTTGCAAATATCCACAAATATTTATTAATGACCATATCTTTTGCTTAGTTTTGTAGCCTTAACATAATAAAGAGAGGTCAGCGTGAGTTACTTAGAATATGAATTATCCAATGGATTACGAGTTATACTTGATCGAACAGAGTCGAAAGTAGCTTATTGTGGTTATGCTGTAAATGCAGGAACCCGAGACGAATTATACACTGAATCGGGTATGGCTCATTTGGTTGAACACTTATTATTCAAGGGGACTAAGCATCGTAAAGCATGGCATATCCTAAACAGGATGGAGAATGTTGGTGGTGATTTAAATGCTTATACTAGCAAAGAGGAAACCGTCATCTATTCAGCTTTCTTAGTCGAACATTTCAGTAGAGCTGTTGATCTTTTGACAGATATTGTTTTTCATTCGACCTACCCACAGGACGAGCTTGAAAAGGAAGTTGAAGTTATTGCAGAGGAGATTGTCTCTTATAAGGACAGCCCTTCTGAGCTAATTTTTGATGAGTTTGAGAACCAAGTATTCCAGGATCATCCCTTAGGGCGTGATATTCTTGGTGAAGCCTCGAAGCTTAAAACCTACAGATCTGAGGATGTACACAATTTTACTTCTCGATTTTACCGACCCAATAACATGGTGTTTTTTGTTCGAGGAAATCTCTCACTTAAACGAGTTGTTAATACCCTAGAAAACTTTACTAAAGGCATCCCATCGGATGTTATACCTCTTTTCCGTGAATCTCCAGTTATAATACCCCCAACAAAAAAAATTGAGCTAAAAGATACCCATCAGTCGCATGTAATGATTGGTTCTCGGTCTTTTTATCAGTTGGATAAAAATCGTGATGCACAATACCTACTCAATAATATCTTGGGCGGACCAGGGATGAATAATAAGCTTAATCTTTCGCTTCGTGAACGTAACGGTTTGGTCTATTCTGTTGAGTCTAATTTGACCTCGTATACCGATGCTGGAGTGTTTTCAATCTATTTTGGTACCGATGACTCCGATGCTGATCGCTGTATTGACTTAGTGCTTAAAGAGCTGAAAGAATTCCGAGAAACTAGATTGACTAGCTTAAAGCTATCTATGGCTAAGAAGCAATTACTTGGTCAAATTGGTGTAGCTTCAGATAGTAGTGAAAGTTTGGCACTCGGAATGGGTAAAACATATCTACACCACCGTAAATGCGATAGCTTCGAAACCATCTACAATAAGATTACCTCACTTACTGCTGTAGACCTATTGAATGTTGCTAACGAAATATTTGATGAAGATAAGTTATTTTATCTTATCTATAAATGATAAATCGAGGTAGAATACCGACTCTGGGCCTTTATTGAACAGTAAATCAATAATGCTTAGATTCGGTATAAAGCCGTGTTTCTGCTTAAAGACTTGGTGATAAGCTACAACATCAAAGTTTGGGTCTATCTCCAGGTAGCTCTTCTTGGGGTGAATCACCTCTCTTAAATCCAACTCATTCCCCTCAAAATCCATTTTGTATTCTGATGAATAGCTATAGCTCTTCTGGCAGTCTAAAAGTTCCAAAATTAGTTCTTGTAGTGACTCGTTGAGGTCTAGTAGGTATTTAAAATCTTTGTCGTGGTAGTAGGGGGCAAACTCGTCAGCATAAAACTCAAAATAGGGGCTATTATTATAGGCTGATACTATAGCATTCCAATGGATATGTTTCCAATTTCCATGTTGTGAAATCTCTACATCCTTCATTGAAATCTTCGGTGTACTTGCCTTAACGGTAGGAATCGTAAGGTTTTGGACACCCTCGGCACCCACTATATGGCATCGGTTTCGGTAAGTTTGTTTGGTATAATTATCGTATTGTTCAATAACAGTGTTGGGGTTAGACACTAGTTTTTGATAATACTGAATTGGAGCCATGTAGGCCGAACTTAAGTAAAGCGTTTTATTCATTTTCGTTTAATAGATGGGCTGAAAAATTCTGTTCCAACGGTAGCCCGAAAAGAGTCCTTGGTTGGGATCTTTGGAGAACCAGATAAAGCTAGCCTTTCCGATGATATGGCTTTGAGGTACTAAGCCGAACTGCCTTGAATCCACCGTGTTTTTACTGTTTCCAGCTACCATCCAGTAATAATCTTGTCCGAATCTATAGCTCTCTACAGGCTGGTTCTCAACCCATAATTTATTACTCTTAACGGTTGTTGTTTTTCTCTCGTGAAGCAGTATGGTGTTATGTATCAAGGCTATGTTCCAAGGTTCTACTTTGATACTTTCACCTTTTTTAGGTATAACAAAATGATATTCCAAGTTGTCACTTAGGTCTTTGACCGTTATGCTATCTTCTCTTCCTAGCTTTTGGGCTATTAGGTAATATTCGTAGCTACTCAGACTTTGTACTAAGGAGTCGTTTCGCTCAGAAGCAGGGTTTACTGTTATTTCTAGTAGGTTTATAACGGAGTCAATAGTTGCTTTGTATCGACTGCTGTAACTGTATTGTTTTTTTTGATCGGGGCTGAAGAATAGATCCTCTTGTTCTATTTCAAACTGAGCATTGACCAATAAGGTATCTCCAGGAAGTCCCATACAGCGGCTAGTGTATATCTCTTTTTGGTGTAGTGGAGCTTGCGTATTTGCAGGATTGTAGAAGAGTACAATATCTCCTTGCTTGGGGCTTCTGTCACCTATTACTTTGTTGCTAAAAGGTGTTGTAAAGCCATAGCTGGTCTTATTGATTATGATATGATCGCCTTGCTTAAGGCTATCTTCCATACCCTGATTAGGGATATAGCATGAGGTAAATAGCAACAGTCGAAGTATTCCTGCAATGAGGAGTACTCCAACTGTAATTGCTATCCATTTTTTTAGTTTTCTCATGCTCAAGAACTTTTTTACTTAACCCATTTAAAGAAGCGGTTCCAACGAATTTTTCCATCAAACCATCCGTTGTCTTTCTCTAAAGATAGCCAAATAAATAGAGGTTTACCCACAATATGGTCTTCAGGCACAAATCCCCAATATCTGGAGTCGAGCGAGTTGTCTCTATTATCACCCATCATCCAGTAATAACTCATCTTGAAGGTATACTTGTCTGTTTGCTCTCCATTGATATAAATCTTACCGTCTTTTACTTCGAGCTTATTGCCCTCATAAACAGCGATACATCTTTCATAAATTGGCAGGTTTTCTAGACTAAGCTCTATTGTTTCTCCTTTTTTTGGCACCCAAATAGGCCCATAGTCGTTTTTGTCCCACTTGGTATAACCGCTAAGTGGGTAGATTAGGAGCTTCTGATAGTTAGCATCGGCTATGCGTGCCGTGTTTGGCTCTTGAATAATTTTTGAGATTAAAGCTGTATTAACCTTAAGGGTTTGATACATCTCCTTGGTCAAAGGAATCTTATAGATAAACTTATCGTCAGCTCTAAAACCATTTGAGTCAAATCCTTCTTGGTTTAAGAAGTTTGCTTCAGCACCATTGATGACCAATACCGCATATCTTGCCGAGTTGGAATACTTATTTATAACTTTCTCTAAATCTTCGTTATTCAGACCTTCTGCATGATAAACAATTTGATTATTGCTCGCTCTGTCTTCAACTCGAACATCTCTTCGGAATAGGTATTTATCGTCGTTATTAACACCAAGCTCTTTAAACACCTTTTCAGGAATTCTAGGGCCTGTAGTCTGTACGTAGTAGTTAAACTGTACATCGGGGGCATCGGGGTTTAATTTACCATCAATATAGACTTTACTATCAATGATCTGTAAAGTGTCTCCTGGTAGTGCTAAACAACGTTTTACATAGTTATCTCTTCGGTCAACTGGGCGACTTATGATCTCACCATAATATTGAGGCAAAGTTTCGACAACCTTACGGCCTTCGGTATAAATGCTCTCAAAGTAGTTTCGTTGTTCTTGGGTTGACATGCTGTCGAGCAAAGGCATGTTTTTGTTGACATTGTAGCCAATTTCGTAGGCCAGTCTGTAGAAGTCTACATTGGTCAGGTCTGAGGCAACAGTATCACCTGCAGGATAGTTGAAAACAACAATGTCATTTCTTTGAATCTCTCCAAGTCCTTTTACACGTTTATAGTCCCAATGAGGTGAGTCAAAATAAGATTTACCACCGCTAGGGAGTGTGTTGTGTGCAATAGGTAGTGCAATTGGTGTATTGGGTATGCGTGGTCCGTAACTAAGTTTACTAACAAATAGGTGATCACCCACTAATAGTGATTTCTCAAGAGAAGAAGTAGGGATTTGGTAGTTTTGGAACACAAATATGTTGACGAAATATACCGCAACTAGTGCAAAAAGGATGGCATCAAACCAGCTAAACAATGTTTTGGCTATGGGGTTGGTGTATTTACGCCAAAATCCCCAAGGGATAAACCTTGTAAAGTAGATATCGATTAGGAGAGGTAGCAAAATCAGCCCTAACCAGCTTTTAACCCATACAAGGAAAAGGAGGTATAGAACGATAAATATAATGCCTTTAATCTGTCTCTTTTGCATATAATCTTATTTAAGGAAGGTAAATAGGTCTGACATTTGCAACCAACCATCGTTTTTTGCAGTGAATTCAGCTGCAATAACAGCTCCAAGAGCAAAGCCTGAACGGTTCTTAGCATTGTGAGTGATGGTTATTGTATCTGCTTCCGATTCGTAGCTTATGGTATGTATACCGGGAACTTCTCCCTCACGGATTGATTCAATATATAAGTCTTCGCTTTTGACTGATGGGTCATTTACCCATTCTGTTTTGCGATTGATATTCTCCAGCACTCCTTCGGCAAGCGTAATAGCAGTACCACTCGGTGCATCAAGCTTATGGATATGGTGAGTTTCACTCATTTTGACATCATAAGCAGGAAAATCGTTCATTATCTTGGCGAGGTACTTATTTACTGATGAAAATATAGCTACACCTAGGCTAAAGTTTGAAGACCAAAATAGTGTTTTACCTTGGTTCTGACAAAGACTATTTATCTCTTCCTCATGCTCTTCGAGCCAGCCTGTAGTGCCCGAAACAACTTTAACGCCAGCCTTAAAAGCTTGAATATAGTTATCGTAAGCTGAACTAGGATTTGTAAACTCAATGGCAACATCAGCCGATTTAAAAGCTTCACTTTCAAAATCACCGCGATTATCGTGGTCAATTATGGAGACGATTTCGTGACCTCTGGTTTTGGCTATACGCTCAATCTCTTTCCCCATCTTTCCATATCCTATAAGTGCTATCTTCATAATCTTCAAAAGTTTGTGTGAATTTTTTATTCCGTACTAATACAAAGATAATATTTTTATTATATTTGATAGTTGAGAAACACAACTTGTTCATATGGAGGAGCTTTTATATTACGTGTGGCAGTACAAACTGTTCACCAGCTCACCTCTAGAGACCACTAATCATCTTCCCGTAGAGGTAATCGACTCAGGACTTAGAAACTACAGTGTAGGTCCTACTTTTTTAAATGCAAAGTTAATAATTGATCACACCCTTTGGGTGGGCAATATTCTGGTACATGGGCATCATAGTGGTGCTCCTGCTGATCTTTCCACTAAATCTTTGCTTCAAGATTCAGTTATTCTTGAAGTTTATGCTCAGGTGGAGTCAGCCAAGTCTGATTTGTGCGCCACAGATGATGCTATCCCAAAACTAATTTTGTCTTTACCCCCTGAACTAATCGATAGATACGTCAGGCTTAGGGATACTCGATACCAGCCACATTGCTCAAAGTCTTTGTTGCTAGTAGATAAGCTGCGACTTCATTTGTGGTTCGAAGCCCTTCGTGTAGAACGACTCGAAACCAAGCAAACCCGTCTTCAAGAGCTATTTGAATCCCAAAATTATCTATGGGAAGATATATTCTTTATTGCACTAGCTCGTAATTTCGGGTTTGGTATCCGGGGTGATGTTTTTGAGCGGTGGGCAAAGAGTTTACCCTATCGTGCACTTGATAAGCATAAGGATTCGTTATTTCAGGTTGAGGCAATCTTTTTTGGTCTCGCTGGTTTATTACAGACAGATCCATCTGACCGATATATGCGTGAGCTTCAAGATGAGTTTGCCTTTTTGAGTGTAAAGTTCAATCTTAATGTAGCAGATTACCCTTGGATAGCTAGGCAGTTCAAACCAGGCAATTATCCCCATGTTCGTTTAGCTCAGCTCGCTTGGTTTTATAGCTGTCAGAGAACACAACTCTCCAACCTTTTGGATTCTACCCGTATAGACGATGTTTATAAAGCACTTGACTTTAAGACTAGTCCTTATTGGCAGACTCATGTAATTTTTGGTAAAGAGATCGCTTCACGTGATAAGGTCTTGACTCGGCAGGCCAAAGATCTCTTAATCATTAACAGTGTATCTCCATTTTTGTATGCCTATGCTAAGCATCAAAACAGCCAGCCGAAAATGGAGTTGGCTATTGAGCTTTTAAATCAGATAAAACCTGAAAATAATTACATTACTCGGCTTTGGCGTGCCGCACACGTTGGAGTTGATCATGCAGGTGATAGTCAAGCCCTGATTCAACTTCAGAAAGAGTACTGCGATAAAAACCGTTGTCTAGCCTGTAGAATAGGATATACTGTTTTGACTAAATGAGTATGTTAAGCGAGCAGCTCGTTTGGGTAGTGCGAGTAAGTGGGAACTTGTGAGTCAGCCTATGGTTAGTCTTTAGTTGCCCGAATGTTTCGGACTAGCCCGGTAAACTTGGCTCTTTTAACGGCTGATTTTCTAAATAATTCCTGATATTGCTTTTCGGAAAGCTCATGCCAGTCTTCTTTTTTCATGTTAAGTAGCTCGTCGGAGATTCTAAAGGCAGGTTCTAGAGATGGCTTAGCAAAACGAGTCCATGGACAGGCCTTGATGCAGTCGTCACAACCGTAAATTTTATCGCCTAAATGGGAGATGATGTCTTTATCTATTTCACCCTTATTCTCTATGGTTTGGTAGGAGATACATTTGTTGGCATTGAGCAGAAATGGAGCCTCTAGTGCATTTGTTGGGCAGGCCTGAAGGCATCTTCGGCATGTGCCGCATCGGTTGCGTTGAGGTGTGTCGTAGTCGAGCTCAATATCGATAAAAAGTTCACCTAAAAAGAAGGTAGAACCCGCTTTAGGGATTATCAATTGTGTATTCTTTCCAATCCAGCCCAGCCCCGATTTCCAAGCCCAATAGCGTTCAAGCACAGGCGCAGTATCACAAAATACACGGCCATTAATGGGTTGAATCTGATTGATGTAATTGAATAATTCGGTGAGTTTATCCTTTACTATGTAATGGTAGTCTTTGGCGTAGCTATACCAAGCAAGTTGGTATTGATCGGGAGCGATAAATTGGGATGGGTAATAGTTATACGCCAGTGAAATGATGGTTTTTGTCCCATCTTCGAGGAGTGTGGGGTCAATTCTTTTCTCTAGATTATTGGCTAGGTAGCCCATCTGACTGTGATAGCCTTTTTCTATCCACTCTTTGTAGGCTTCTAAATCCTTTTGATCAATGGGTTCAGCCAAAGCCATACCAATAGCAGTAAAGCCTAGCAAGTAGGCTTTTTCTTTTATGAGTTCTGTGAGCTCTGTTTTAGAGTAGTTTAAATTCATAACCTTCTTCGATTAGGAATTCAATGGATCGGGGAAGAGCATATTGTAGGTTGCCATTTTTCCACGATTTTAGTGAGTCGTGAAATGTAATGATTGAGCCGTTGCGCGTATATTTCATTACATTGGCTAAAACCTGTGGTCCTCTTAATTTTGTACTATAATCACGGGTAACGACATCCCACATGATAATCTTATAATACTTTTTGAGCAGTCGGTACTGCATCCATCTCATATGTCCGTGTGGGGGTCTAAAGAGATCGGTATGCATATATTCGTCAGCCTTCTTAGCATTCTTGAGATACTTATTGCTCCAATATTCAAATCCACGAATATGGTTATAGGTGTGGTTACCCAGTTTATGTCCTTGATCAACTACACGTTGAAAAATCTCTGGGTATTTGTGGATATTATCACCCACCATAAAGAAGGTAGCTTTTACATTATACTTGTTTAAGATATCAAGCACCCAGGGTGTAACCTCAGGAATCGGGCCATCATCAAAGGTCAAGTAAATAGAATGTTCGTTTGGGTCCATTCTAAAGATGGCACTAGGGTATAGCGCTCTAAAAAACTTGGGTGGTTGTTCTATTAACATATCATCATCTTGAAATGAAAGAAAGGAGAAGATTCTAACTTCTCCTTCTTTTCAAAGATCGAATTTTATTGGTTATTTCTAAGTTTTTGGATCCTTTTATCCAAAACCTTAGCTAGACTTTGTTGCTTTTGCATGTATTCGTCGGCATAAGTTGAGTCGTTTTGACTCATTAGTCCGATAGCATTGCGCATTAAACTAAAATGGTAACTCAATGAAGAGAGCACATTTGGTAATTGTGCATCAGATAGCGACAGACTCCAGTCGATATAGGCCACAGCATCGTCAGCCAGTGCTCTAGCTATTTGGTCACCTTTGTCTTGTTTACCTAAGGTGTAATAATTCTCAGCCATAATATGTGAATAGCTTTGGAAGTCGTGAGGGACATTCTTGGCAGGAATCTGTTCTTCACAGAAGTCTAATACCTCAAGTGCTTTGTCATTTTCACCCTCTTCGATCAGTTGATCGGCAAGCTGAACCATGATTCTTCTATGCGTAAGACACATACGCATCGCATTCTCATCAATATAGATACCCTCAACGTTCATACCACCAAACTTGAATCGGTTCATGATGTTATCGTACATCTTGTCGGTATCAATAGTTATCTCAAAAGGAATCTTTGCAGGATCGATCTCAGGATATTTCTCAGTCAGTTTTTGCTTTCTGATTTCTTCCCAATTAAATGGTGTGAAGCGATAAGCTAATCCCTCTTGTACTAAGTATTTGTCTAGGTTCAGGTATTCGTTACCTCCAACAGATACAGCTACGTAAACGGGGCGTTCCCAGTTAGAGCGCGCTAAAATTTCAAGGAACATCATATTTCCCTTTGTTAAGACACGCGTGTTTTTGAGTGAGATATACATCTTATCAGGGATACTATCTTCCATTCCCTGGGGAATCATCATGCCCGAAGCTAACACGGCAGCTTTGTCAACAGGGATTGTCAGCGTATCGGTTGGGATTACTCTTAGCTTAGGATCGTCAGACATCACCCATTTTTCGAATACGTTTTGTACGCTGAACGGATCTTCACCATACTTCATGTTGAATAGTTTCAAGAGCTTATCATCACCTTCAGCAGCTTTCTGTTTTGCTTTTCTTTGCTCGCTCAGGATAAGTTCTTTCATCTCTGGACGCACTTCAACACCGTTATTTGTGTTGTGAGCATAGTACTTTTCAGGCCAAGTAATCGGTAGACTAGGGCTTTGGTAAGCAGGTCTCTTCATTTGGTCGATATACCAATCGGTATTGATATAGCTAAAATTACAAGTACGTGTATCTAAACGAACACCCTCAACCTCTTGATTGTACCAAAGAGGGAAAGTATCGTTATCGCCGTTATTGAATAGGATAGGAGCACCCTCTACTTGCGTACTGTTTAGGTAGTTTTGACCAAAATCTCTTGCAAAATAGCGGTGAGAACGATCGTGATCATCCCAAGTCTGGCAACCCATTTGGATGGGCACAAGTATACATAGCCCAGTAACAAGTCCTGCTATGGCTGGGGTTTCCTTGTTGGTAATGTCTTTTATGAGTCGAACAATTCCTGCTACTCCCATGCCGACCCAGATGGCAAAGGCATAGAACGATCCTGCATAGGCATAATCACGCTCACGCACCTGCATTGGTGTCTGGTTTAGGTATAAGATAATTGCTAAACCTGTCATAAAGAAGAGTAGGAAAACAATGCTAAACTGCTTTGTCCCTTTTCTACCCTTATTGAGTTGCCAAAGTAGTCCAAGAATACCCAGCAATAGTGGAAGACCATAAAATACATTATGTCCTTTATTCTGTTTAAGGGAGTCAGGAAGCTTGTCTTGATCTCCATAGGCCATATTATCAATAAAAGGGATACCCGTTATCCAATTGCCTTTATCGAGATCGCCCTGACCCTGAAGGTCGTTTTGGCGGCCTACAAAGTTCCATAAGAAGTACCTCCAATACATGTATCCTACTTGATATTTCAAGAAGAACTGAACATTTTCCCACTGAGTAGGAATGGTTACAGGTACGACCTGACCATTATAGTAGTAGGGCACTTGATTGCCCTCAATATCTACCCATTGCTCATAAGCTTGAGCATGTCCCTGGCTGTACATACGTGGAAATAGCATGTTTTGCTCAAAAATATAGTCGGCTGGTTTTGGCGATACCTCGTAAGAGTCGGGCTCATTAGGGCTTAATTTTGTTTTAGGAATATAGGTGTGCGATGCTTTTTCACGAGCAAACGTACCATCTGCATTTGTTTTAGGAATAGAATTAAAGGTTTCACCATAGAATAGTGGACGAGAACCGTATTGCTCTCTACCCAAATAGCTACCCAAGGTAAAGATATCTTCGGGTGAGTTTTGATCCATTGGCGTGTTGGCAATCGAACGCATCACAATTAGTGTATAGCTAGAATAACCTACCATGATAAATGTAATGCAAAGCACAACAGTATTGATTACACGCGAATTGAATACTTTCTTAAACCTTTGAACGGCAAAGCCTATGGCTACAAGAACTACTATGCCAACAAGTAGGCTTGTTGTGCCCTCTCCAAAGAACGGAATCCCTACAATAGCTATAGTAGCTAAAAAAGAGATAAGTAGTCTTTTGCCACTTTTTAAGTGTATGGACTCATATATTCCCCAAGCTAAAATCAAGATTAAGGCCATCATATAGACCATAATACCTGTGTTGAAGCTAAATCCTAGCGTGTTAACAAAGAATAGTTCAAAAGCACCTCCAACCTTGATAACCCCAGGAACAAGTCCATAAAGCACCAAGCCTACAAGTATTCCTGATAGAGTTAATACGATAAGTGAGTCTTTTAACTTTGCTTCAGGTCTTTTCTTGAAGTAATAAACCATCACAATAGCAGGAATGCAGAGTAAATTCAGCAAATGGACTCCAATACTTAAACCTGTTAGGTATGCAATTAAAATAAGCCATCTATCGGCTGCTGGTGAGTCTTCATCGGCATCCCATTTTAAGATGAGCCAGAATACAACGGCTGTAAATAGAGATGAATAGGCATAAACCTCACCTTCAACAGCACTAAACCAAAAGGTGTCGCTAAACATGTAAACAAATGCACCAACAAGACCACTACCAATGACCGTAATCATTTGAGAGCTTCGTTTAAATCCGTCTGTAACGTTGATTAGTTTTTGAGTGAGGTAAGTTATAGTCCAATAGAGAAACATGATACAAGCTGCACTCATCAGTGCACTCATAAGGTTTACCATCATGGCAACTTTCGTTGGGTCACTTACAAATAGCGAAAAGAAATTCGCTGTTAGCATAAAGAAAGGGGCGCCAGGTGGGTGACCAACTTCAAGTTTAAAAGCCGAAAGAATAAATTCTCCACAGTCCCAAAAACTGGCTGTGGGCTCTATAGTCAAGCCATAAACGAGTGCCGCTATGAAAAAAACAATAAACCCTGTGAGGTTATTGATTGCTTTATAGTGTTTCATCCAATAGAAATTAATGATTTTAATTGCAATGTTAAAGCTGCAAATATAAGTAAATTGTGTGAGCCGATAGAAATTTAATGATTAAACTATTTTAAGAAGCTAAATATTAATGATATAACTCAAGCTATATGTTTTCGTTTCTTTATTTTACTAAATAAAACAGTTGAGTTAATCAATAAATTAAAAAATATCTTGCACACTAGCCGTAGATAAGACTTGAGCATCAGGGTAATACTTTAGAGTTTGGTTTACATAGGCTACTTTCTGTACTTTTTTGAGTACGGTACTGATGTCATGGCTGACCAAAATTATAGCACACTCCTTTTGGATGTCCTCGAGTAGGTCATATAGCTTATCTTGAAATCTTTTATCGATATAGGTATTTGGTTCGTCGAGAATGAGCACTTCAGGATCCGAAATTATGGCTCTTCCAAGTAAAGCACGTTGGAGTTGTCCTCCGCTGAGTTGACCTATTGGACGATCTTCTAAAGTCTCCAATCCCATGCGCTCAATGATTAACTGAGCATGCTGGATTTCTTGTTTGTTATGTCTAAGAATCAAGCCTCTCTCTCTTCTTAAGCCCGAGAGAATAACCTCACGAACAGAGATTGGGAATTTTCGATCGATTAGGTTGTACTGAGGTAGGTATCCCATTTTTATATTTTTGACAGCATTCCCATTTTTGAAGTAGCTAATGTTGCCACGATCATAGGCTTTGAGACCCAAGATGCACTTGATAAGTGTCGTTTTGCCACCTCCGTTGGGGCCAATTATGCCCAAAAAGTCATTATTGCATACCTCTAAGGTAATGTCGGTCAGAACTTGTTTTTGATCGTAACTTGCTGCTAAATCTTTTATCTTAATAATAGGTTGCATATTCTAGTTCGAGTTATGGGTTCTGCTTACTGATTTTCTATTAAAGCTTTAGTGATGTGAACCATCTCATCTTGCCAATAAAAGGAGAGCGGATTGATGCCCACTATTTTGCTATCGGTTTGAGTGGCGATGACTTCAGCATTCTTCTGATCAAACTCTGGTTGAATAAAGATCGTATGTATATTATCGCTCATACACTTTTCAATCAGCTTCTTAAGATGCGCTGGAGTGGGCTCTTTTCCCTCTTCCTCAATGCTGATTTGCTCTAAGTCGTAGTCTCTAGCATAGTAAGATAGGGCAGGATGATAAATCATAAAACCCTTGGCATGCGGATTATTATTGAGCATCAACTGTATAGTATCTTCGGTCGTATCTATCAGTTCAATAAGTGATTCGTAATTTGCTTTGTAGGCCTGAATATTGATAGAATCGAGCTGAGTTACAGCATTGAGTATGTTCTTGGCTATTATTCTAGCATTCCTCGTTGAGTTCCAAGTATGTGGTTCAACTCCTCCTGCATGGTAGTGATCTCCGTGTTGATGCCCATCGGCATAAATTAGGTCTAAACCTTTAGAACTATCAAATATGGCAAGGTGCTTGGCATTCTCCTGAATCTTATCCATCCAACTGAGTTCAAACCCGATATAGCCTATTTTAATGTAGGCAGCACTATTGGCTAGATTAACCAGTTGTTGTGGAGTAGGGTCGTAGGTCTCTGGGCTAGTCCCGTTGGGAACCATGCTCACAACCGAGAAGTGATCGCCTACTATGGCTTCAGTAAAAAAGCGTAAGGGTTCTATTGTAACTGTAATGATGGCTTTATCCGACTTTTGGGATTGTCCACAGCTGCTTAGAACCAGTGTTAAAAGAATGAGTATATAATATCTTAGTTTCATGAATTTAGAATTTTGTTGCTCTTAATATTTCTCGTTTACCATTGGGAGGTCCAGGCAGTCGTTCTACCTTAAATCCAGCCTCTTGAAGCATTCTTCTGATTACTCCTTTTGCACAATAGGTGGTCAGGATTCCTCCGTCAGATAATAAACCAAAAAGGTGGTTAAAAAGTTGTTGAGTCCACATGTTTGGTTGTTTTTCGGGGGCAAACGCATCGAAATAGATTACATTAAATGCTGATCCTATATCTTTTGTGGGCAAAGTTGTAAAGTCGAACTGGTGCTTATGTATGGTAAACTCGGGTGTAATTTCAACTAAATTTTCCCAAGGTGCAAGGTGAATCTCTTTATAATAGGGTTGTTCTGCATAGCTAAGCGACTCCAGTTTACCCCAAGTTAGAGGGTAGAGTTCTAGCGTATGAAAAGCAACTTTAATATTATTCTCTTGAGCTGCTTTAAGTGTTTGAATAGCATTTAATCCTGTCCCAAATCCTATCTCGAGCACTTTAACTTCTTTTTGAGTTGAGGCTAGTAAGCCTTTCTCAATAAAAATATAATTTGTTTCGGTTAGGGCACCCTTCGTTGAGTGGTAGTGCTCGTCCATCTCTGGGATAAACAACGTATCGCTGCCATCCTCTGTCTTTTCTAGAATGAGTTCGTCCATCGTTTAAAAATAATTAAAGATACCTAGAGCTGCGTAAATAACCAATAGGTAGCGTAGCACTTTTCCAATTGACATACTTACGAGTACCACTAGGAAATTGCTTCGCAGAAACCCCAATGCCACAACTATCACAGTACCAACAATTGGAATAAAAGCAAAGAAGGCCATCAGACCACTGCGTTTATTGAGTTGATGTTGCATCCTTACAATCTTCTCGGGCTTCATGTTGAAGTATTTTTCCAACCAATCCATATGGCCCATACGTCCGATAACAAAGCAGGTGCAACTGCCCAAAATATTGCCAGCAGATGCTGCTAGAAGACAAATCCACGGATCAAGTCCTGTGGATGGGTGTACTAAAGCGGCAAGTACTGCTTCTGAACTAAAGGGGATGGCACTTCCGGCAAGAAGGGCTGAAATAAACATACCGAGGTAACCCCAGTCAATAAGAAATTGTATTATAGCATCCATACGTTGAAGCAGAATAAGGTGATTAGCAGTGAGATTGAAAACATGAATAGATAATTGGAGAGTTTATCCCGATTGCTCATTAAGGCATAGCCGTAAGTAAAGCTTATTGAGATTAACCAAATGGGAATAATCTCTCTGAGGATATTGGGGTAAAGTAGTGTTAGTGCAATCGAGTAAATTGCTATTCTATTGAAGTGGTTTACCATTTGGCGGGTACGGGTTCTCATCTTGGTACGTGAGAATACTAAATATCCTCCAGCCAATAACGAAATAAAAACCATATAACCCCATGTAGCCAACTGATCCCAGCTCAGTGTATGGTAATTGAACAGATCGTGCCCACTAAATAGATCGGTAAAAGGAAAGTAAAATAGTTCTATCTGCTCGTGCCAAATGGCGTGTGCTAATAAGAACCAAATCGGCATGCAAAATCCCAACAGTGTAGCGCAAAGTGTCCTTAAATTCATGCAGTTGAATGTGATTCTACTTAGCAAGAATATAGGGAATAGTAATATCGTTTTGGGCTCCATAAAGAAGATTATTGCCATCGATACTCCCGCAAAGAACTGTTGGCGCATCGAATCCCACTCTTTATAAGATAGGAATAAGAAATAAGTGCTGCAGACAAAGCAAAACCCAATAATAATACTGGGCTGAATGATGTGTAGCTGTGGTATGGCTGTTATGAAGAGTAAAAACAGGGTTGACTGTACTGTTGCTCTTTGTGTAATAATGGTAAACTGATTGTTCAGCTGAATAAGTAGGTATCCCACCAAGCTTAAAATAGCGTAAGTACCCAATTGGCTAATCCAAGCAGGTAAATTCTGGAGTGAGATTATATTCCAGATAGGATTATCACTCGGGAAAGGGTATTGGTTGCTAGGGGTATAGTAGGCTGAAATAATCCAGCCTACTGTACAAGCAATATACACAATAGGTAGCGTAAATCTACCTGTTGTGTATCTATTCTGTATTGAGTTATCTCTCATTTATTTTAAATCAAAACCAAGATCAGTTCTGAAGTATTTGTCTTTAAAATTGATTTCTTTAGCTTTTTGATAGCTGTTATTTAATGCTTCCTGCATGGTCTTGCCATAAGAAGATACAGCTAAAACTCTACCGCCATTGGTGAGTATAGTCTCTCCCTGACTTTTTGTACCCGAGTGAAAAACAAGGGTATCAGGATTGGTCGACTCAGTGCCTGTTATTTCATAACCGTTTTTGAATTCTTCAGGATATCCACCGCTAACCATGACTACACAAGCTGCATGTCGCTGGTCTTCTACTAGCTTTTTGTCTTGAAGAGTTCCATCTTGTATTCCTTGGAATAGTTCTACCAGGTCGCTTTTTATGCGTAGCATAACACTTTCAGTTTCAGGGTCACCCATTCGCACATTATACTCAATAACCATGGGCTCATTGTCTACCGAAATTACACCCACAAAGATGAAACCTAAGTAATCAATGTTTTCTTTTTGAATTCCGTGTACAGTGGGTTCTACAATTCGAGTTCTTACTTTTTCCATAAAAACCTCATCTGCAAAATGAACTGGTGATATACTACCCATTCCACCCGTATTTAGCCCTGTATCGCCCTCACCAATTCTCTTATAGTCTTTGGCAACAGGAAGAATCTTATAATCAATTCCGTCAGTAAGTACAAAAACAGAGCACTCTATTCCACTAAGGAATTCCTCAATAACAACCGTGGTGCTTGCTTGTCCAAAACGACCCGAAAGCATCTCTTGAAGTTCGCTTTTAGCCTCATCTAGTGAATCTAAAATTAGCACACCTTTACCAGCACAAAGACCGTCAGCCTTTAATACGTAAGGTGCTTTGAGGCTTTCTAAGAATTCAAACCCTTCTTCTATATTGTTTTGTGTGATGCTTTTGTATTTGGCCGTAGGAATATTGTATTTCTGCATGAACGCCTTAGCAAACTCTTTGCTACCCTCGAGTTGAGCACCTTTCTTTGATGGGCCAATAACCGTAATGTGTTTGGTCGAATCATCGGCTTTGAAAGAGTCGTAAACACCTTGAACCAAAGGAGCTTCGGGGCCTACAACTACTACCGTAACTTCGTTCTTGCAGCAAAACTCTTTCAAGGCTGTAAAGTCACAAGGGTCAATAGCTATGTTTTGTCCTAAGGTTTGAGTCCCCACATTGCCCGGAGCAATATAAAGTTGTTCGATTAACGGACTTTGTGCAATTTTCCATCCCAGTGCATGCTCTCTACCACCAGAACCCAATAATAATAGCTTCATTTTATTCAGAAATAAGTTTATAAAAAGTCTTCAAAATATCTTGTTATCTTTTCGTACAAATGTACTCTATCTCGGCCTTGCACATTATGAGCATGGTTAGGATATATAAATAAATCGGGATAAGTGCGCGCATTTATACACGCTTTAAGAAAAGAGAGTGTATGTTGAGGCACGCAAGTTGTGTCGTGATCGTCGTGAATAAGCAGCAATCTTCCCTCGAGCAGGTTAGCATAATTGGTTAGATCTGTCTTTTTGTATCCTTCGGGGTTGGTTTGCGGAGTATCCATGTAGCGCTCACCATACATAATCTCGTATAGAGCCCAATTCATTACTGCGCCTCCCGAAACACCTACCTTAAAAATCTGAGGGTAGCGTAGCATAAGTGCTGTGGTCATGTGTCCACCGAAGCTCCAACCATGTACTCCGATTCTATCTGTATCTACGTAATCTAGAGTACTTAGGAACTTGATACCTTCAACTTGGTCTTCTCCCTCTTTTATTCCGAGTTCGCGGAAAGTACAGTTCTCGAACTCCAGGCCTCGGTTTGCACTACCCCTATTGTCTAAGGTAAAAACAATATAGCCTTTGTTTGCCATGTATATGTCCCAGCCCCTGACACCGTAGTTCCAACCACCATTTATCATTTGAGCATGAGGCCCACCATAAACATAAACGATTACTGGGTATTTCTTGTCTTTGTCTAATTTACTTGGAGTAACCAATCGATAATACAGGTCTGTTTGTCCATCAGCGGCTTTGATTGTACCTACTTGGATATGGGGTTGTTTATATTCTTTATAGGGGTCTTCAGCTTTGAGTAAGTTGATTCTAGTCTCTTTATCAATATTGACTATATCAACAACTCGAGGTAAGTTTGGTGAGCTGTAACTATCTATAAGGTAAGTTCCTGAGCCGCTAAGTAGGGGGCTATGAACTCCTTCAAGGTTGTCAATTTCACGCAATTTACCTGAGTTAACCGACAGAGCTAAAATATTACTCTGTAGAGGAGATTGTTTTGTAGCTGTAAGGATAATTTCTTTTCTAGAAGGGTTAAAACCTACTAGCTCTTGCACTAACCAATGTCCACTTGTAAGTTGTTTAATGATTTCCCCTTGGGCATTCATCAGGTAGAGATGATTAAAGCCATCTCTTTGACTTTGGAGTACGAATTGGTTTGAATTCCAAGGTAAGAATACAATGGGGGTTTGAGGTTCTACGTAGTAGGGGTGTGATTCTTCGTATAAAACCATCTCAAGTTCTCCACTTGCACTGTTATAGCGGCAAAGCTTTGATTGATTTTGATCTCTGTTTACCTCAATCAGATAAATTGACTTGTCGTCAGGTGACCAGCTGATATTTGTAAAGAATCGATTGGTCGGATCTCCTGTATTTAAGTAAACTGTCTTTTGGTTTGCTGGGTTGTATATACCAACTTTAACCTTATGACTTTCCATGCCTGCCATAGGGTAGCGTACATTTTCAAGTGAGGCTACTCTGCTTGTAATATCTACAAGGGGATATTGACTCACCATGGTCTCGTCTTTGAGGTAAAAAGCGAGTAAGTCGCCTTTCGAACTCCAAAACGTACCCTTTCGAATTCCAAACTCACTGCGGTGTACGGTTTGACCCGCAACTATTCCTTCAGGATTGTCTGTAATTTGCCTGTCGTTAACCCATAAATTATTACCTACCGTGTAGGCAAGATTTTTAGAGATAGGGTTAAAATCGTTATTTTCGGCTTCGGGTGCTGTCTTATGGAGAATGGAGGCTGTTTTAGCCTCCCAATCCACTAAAACATACTCATCTCCTTGTTCGAAGTAGAACCTATTTTGGTTTGCCCAAGGAAGTTGAGCTTGATAAAACGTTGTAAGCTCAGAAACGCCTTGCTGACTAAGAATTTGATTGACCTCGGTGCGTGTCAGTAAGACCTTCTCTTTACCGTTCTTAGTGTTTATTAGTTTAAGGTTATCCATCTCTTTTTGCACACATTGATCCCCCCACCAGCTTAATCCATACCTGTTTTCGGGGAAAATATAACTGTTTCCACCTGGCATAAGATGCTCTAGGGTGAGGTCTTTTAATGTGTCTTGAGCAAAAAGTGTATTACTTAAAAAAAATAGACTTAATAGTAAGTAAAGTTTGTGTCTCATGTTCTTCTTAGTTAGCAAAGTGCTTAGGGCTTTTATTTAATTTTCAGTAGCTGAGTTTTCGGAAGCCTCCGTTCCTTCTTCTAGTCTTTTTTGATACTCAACTTTTCTTTCGTAGTGTTGTTTATAGCGCTCTCTATCTGAAGATCCTGTTGAGGAGTCTGCTGAAGGTTTACGCTCAAACTTTGGAGCATCTCCCTCTTTTACACGCACAATGGTTTTGGGAGTTCTTACACGTGGTTTTGAAGAGTCTCTTGGTTTGTCTTTTCTATGCTCACTAGGGTTTTCTGCTTTGAAAACCTTCATTTTGCCATCAAAAATCTCATACTTTCTAATTTCACACTCAAGTGGGCCGTTGAATAGAGGTAGTTTTAAGCTCGGTCTTAAACCGATTTTCACAAAGCACTCTTCTCTATACGATAGAATCCAAGCCGTATTGCCTAAAAAAGCATGTTTAAGTCTCTCACCAATTACTTCGTATAAACCAAGAATATCGTCTGTAGAGATACGCTCACCATACGGTGGGTTGGTAATCATCAGTGTTGGCTCAGTTGGTTGCTCTAAACGCTGAATAGGTTTGAGTGCCAACTCAATGTCTTTTGATACACCTGCAGCTTTGATGTTGCGACTCGCAATTTCAATAGCATTGGGGTTATTATCGTTTGCATAAATTTTATGGTTGAACTCTCTCTCTTGGCTGTCGTCATTATAAACCTCTTCAAAAAGCTCTTTATCAAAGTCAACCCATCTTTCGAAGGCAAACTCTTTTCTGAAAAGCCCAGGAGCGATGTTTCTTGCAATAAGAGCCGCTTCAATAGGAATAGTACCAGATCCACACATGGGGTCGATAAAGTCGGTTTCACCTTTCCATCCTGCTTGTAGAATCATACCTGCTGCAAGAACCTCGTTCAGAGGGGCCTCAACAGCTTCTTGGCGGTAACCGCGACGGTGTAACGATTCACCCGATGAGTCTAACGATAGCGTGCATCGCGTCTCAGCAATATGGATGTTAAGCGAAATGTCAGGTCTGTGAATACGTACCGATGGTCGTTTTCCTGTTTTATCTCTAAAATAGTCAACAATAGCATCTTTAACCTTATAAGAAACGAACATAGAGTGTCTAAACTCGTTGCTAAAGACAACTGAGTCAATAGCAAATGTGTTATTCACATCCATGTAGTCTTCCCAAACTATGTTTTTGATGGCATCATATACCTCATCAGCATTTTTTGCGGTAAATTCTTTGATGGGCTTAAGTATACGAGTAGCAGTTCGCAGACAAAAGTTGGCTCGGTACATCATCTCTTTATCACCAGAGAATGATACCATACGGCGACCAATCTGTACATCACTAGCCCCTAGTACTGTTAACTCTTCTGCTAAAACCTCTTCCAATCCTTGGAATGTTTTAGCAATCATTGCATAGTTTTTATTCATTAAAATATATAATATTAATCTTTGTTTTAAACTTTTCGCTGTACTATTCTTGAATTTGATTCTACATCTTCAGTAACCCAAATATTACCACCAATGACAGCTCCCTTACCTATACGGATTCTTCCGAGTATCGTTGCATTGGAATATATGATGACATCGTCTTCGATGATGGGATGTCTTAAGATGCCTTTAATGGGTTGGTTGTTTTCGTCTAAAGGAAAACTCTTGGCTCCAAGGGTTACCCCTTGATATAGTTTTACGTTGTTTCCAATAATGGTTGTAGCTCCAATAACAACACCAGTACCGTGATCAATGGTAAAGAAACCACCAATTTGCGCGCCAGGATGAATGTCTATTCCTGTTTCGCTATGTGCCATTTCGGTTATCATACGTGGAATCAAAGGTGCTCCAAGTAGTAGTAGTTCGTGTGCTATTCGGTAATTGCTAATAGCTCGTATCGCTGGGTAACAACAAATAACTTCTCCAACACTTTGCGCAGCAGGATCACTTATATAAGCTGCTTTTACATCGGTTGCAAGCGTATGACGCATTTCGGGAAGTTTCGTAATAAAAGAAATAGCCTTTTGGGCTGCTTCTTGACGTTTTACCTCTCTGCAATCTTGATCATTGTGTCTGCGAGTGAAGCATAAGCCTGCAAATATCTGGTCGGTAAGAAGTTCTAGCAGACTTTCTACATTAACTCCAATGTGATATTTGATGGTTCTACTGTTTATACTTGAATTTCCGAAATACCCAGGAAATAAGATTGTTCGACATAGTTCAATAATCGTATTGAGCTCTTTAGCGGAAGGGAGTAGTTCTCCATCTCTTTGCTCATGAAACAGCTCTTGATAAGAATTGCTATTTGATAACTGGTCTACGACCTGAGTAAGACAGAGTGTATGGTCTAAAGGGTTCATTTGAATACGCTTAAAATGAAGTGATATAGTCTGCAAAGATAGTTATAAAAGTGCGAATAAAAAACATAAAAAAGGCTATACAAAAGTGTTAATCAAAATCTTTATTTTATATTTAGAAATACATACACTTAAAAAATAGATGTTATGAGTAAAATTTCAAGTAAACTAACAGATTTGATCGGCTCAACTCCATTGCTAGAGCTGACTAACTATAATGCTGCCAAGGGGCTTAAAGCGAAAGTGATTGCTAAATTAGAATATTTCAATCCAGCAGGTAGTGTTAAAGATCGTATTGCCCTAGCTATGGTAGAAGATGCCGAAGCCAAGGGAACGCTTAAAAAGTCAGGAACTATTATTGAACCTACTAGTGGTAATACCGGTGTAGGGTTGGCGCTTGTAGCTGCATCAAAAGGCTATAGACTAATTCTTACCATGCCCGAGACCATGAGTGTAGAGCGTAGAAACTTATTAAAAGCTCTGGGTGCTGAATTGCATCTGACTCCTGGAGCCGATGGAATGAAGGGTGCTATAGCTAAGGCTATGGCTCTTCAAACAGAAATTGAAGGTTCGGTAGTTTTGCAACAGTTTGAAAATCCGGCTAACCCTGAAGTTCACAAACGCACTACTGGTCCTGAAATATGGAGTGCTACCGATGGTAAGGTTGACATGTTTGTTGCTGGTGTTGGTACTGGTGGTACAGTTAGTGGAGTAGGTTCTGCACTAAAAGCTAAAAACCCATCGATTAAGATTATAGCTGTTGAACCCGCAAGCTCTCCTGTACTTTCGGGCGGCAAGCCAGGCCCTCACAAAATTCAAGGTATTGGTGCAGGTTTTGTGCCCAAAAACTACGATGCTAGTGTTGTTGACGAGGTAGTTCAGATTGAAAACGATGAGGCTATTCGCGTAGGACGTGAGTTGTCAACCAAAGAAGGACTACTTGTAGGAATCTCTTCTGGGGCTGCTGTTGCTGCTGCAACTAAGTTGGCTCAACGCCCTGAGAATGCAGGTAAAAACATTGTAGTGCTTCTACCTGACACGGGCGAACGCTATCTATCGACAGATTTGTATGCTTTTGACTCTTATCCATTATAATGACTAGTTCATAAGTTAAGAGCTTTGTCTGTGACATTTTGACTTAAGGCACTATCTAACTTTTTTAAGAACGACTTGAGTAAGTTTATTACTCAAGTCGTTCTTCTGTATAATAGTAAATTGAGTTTTAAAAGCTAAAGTCCTTTATTTTATAGCTGTTCTTCAGAACAAGGGCTTAAGTTACCGCTTTAACCTACTCCCTAAATTTATCATGCTCGCTAATATTTATCACGCTAATACCAAATTTTCTATTTGTCATATCTACTAGTAAGGGATAATTTACACTAAAATTGGGTAACTTTGCTCCAATTATTAGCCAACTTAATTTAATATCTATCTCCTTAATCTCCTGATTACTTATGTTGAAATCTTTGTATGGGCTTAACAGATTGCCATACTTTGCCCATTTTAAATCTTCTTCAGTGCAGCGATAAGATAACCTATACTCGTCTTCGTATTTAAACCCGTCACTTTTAGCATAATACTTAAAGTTGTCAAAATCTTTAAAATAAAGACTGATGCCTTCTTTCTTTAGATTGTCAACACATCTCTTTAATTTTTGATAACCCTCTGATCTTGTGTTTACGTAATGAATCTTTTTTACTTTGTTTTTAGGTACAATAAAGCTTAAACATACACCTCTACCTGAGTCTCCATACAGTCGCCACATTAAAGCACTATCATGTTGGTCAGTAAAAGAAGTAATTAATATTCTGCTGTTTTCAACAGTTTTTAAATACTTCTCATCTTTACCCTCACCATCATAAATATTCGTAATTCCGTCATCTAAGAAAAATGATTCACTTTCGTCATTCATAGCTACTATAGAGTTCATCCTAAAGCTATTATTGTTTAGCATGCTATAATACGTGTCCAATGACATGTATTTATAAAGATATAAAGTGTTTTTATCCTCTTGGCCACTGGTTTCTCCTCCATCAATCAATAATAATGATAAATCCCCCAAAATGATATAGCGTTTATTAAGAGTGTCAAATTTTATTTCAAGATTACTTATAGATTCCTTTTGAAATTGGTCTTTAATTTTGGTTACCTCATCGCTGTTAGAGATTGGTAATACTCTATTTAACTCATCATCTAACATAATAGATTTCCCATTATTATGTCCACATGTAAGAAATTCATCAACATTTACTGATATGTTACCTATATGATACCATTTGGAGTAGTTGAATAGTTCAATAGTAATGCTGCCTCTTATTTGTCTTCGTCCATCTGGAGTAAAAACATTTGATATATAAAATCCAAAACGTACAAACTCTTTATTTTCGTACTTAACAATTATGTCATTATCATATTCCGTTTTATAAAATGGTTCGCAGCTAAATTTTTCTTTCTCCCAGTCTATTAACTCCAAATGTTTTTTTATTATTCCTATAACGTTCTCAAAAGTATATTTCATCATGTGCATTTCTATAATAATCACTGTATTCTAATCTCAAGCGGCACTTATTTATTGAAAAATTATGTATTAACTGTGTCAGCTGGACTAATGCTATACTAAGGTTCTAATTTAATAATAAGAGGAGGTAATTATTTACCTCCTCTTATTATTTGTGGTCCAGCGTGTGGTACTCCAAAAGACTTTCCTGTAGCCTTTTCAATGGGGACCTCCCAGATAAGTACATTCTCAACTGCTGGTTTTGAATAGTTGAAGCTTTTGTCTTTGACATACTGCTTCATTATGATGTTTAAAATCTCTACTTTCTTATCGAAATCGTCGACAAACCCTACCTTTCCCTTGCAAACAATACTTTCGGCCTTCATTCTATAACTGCAAGCCACATCGGGGTGTTGATAGACCAACTCACCATCACTACAAAAAGTGATGCAGATCCGATTGTCATTTTTGACCTTATCTACCAAATTGCCTGTTGGAGCTGAATGCAGGTATATTATGTTTTTGTAATAGCCAAAGTTCATGGGGATTACATAGGGGGAACCATCGGAGTCTATCAGACCTACATAGCAAACTGAGCAGGTTTTGATAACCGACTCAATTTGCTCTAGATCAGTGAGAACCTCAGTTTTCATCTATTTTTTGCTTTTAGGCGACTCGTCTACCAAGGTGAAGTCTAACTGTTTCTTTTCTAGATTTGCTCTAGCAACTTGGATTCGTATGGGGTCGCCTAGTGAGAAAACCTTATGTGTGCGTCGCCCAATCAAGCGGTAGTTCTTTTCGTCGAACTCGTAGTAGTCGTCGTCAAGGTCGCGTACAGGAATCATTCCTTCGCATTTGTTCTCGTTAAGCTCTACGTAAAGCCCCCATTCAGTAACACCCGAAACGACACCCTCAAACTCCTGCCCAAGTTTGTCTGCCATAAATTCAACCTGTTTGTATTTGATTGAAGCTCGTTCAGCATTCGAAGCGATAAGTTCCATTTGAGAACTGTGGTCACATAACTCTTCATACTTTTCTTCAGATGCACTTGGTGCATTCTCTTCCAAGTAGGCTGTAACCAAACGATGTACCATCATATCTGGGTAACGGCGGATAGGAGAGGTGAAGTGCGTATAGTAGTCGAACGAAAGACCGTAGTGCCCAATATTATGTGTTGAGTATCTCGCTTTTTGCATTGCTCTGATTGATACCGTCTCAATTAAATTAGCCTCTTTCTTACCTTGAACCTCCGTTAGTAAAGCATTAATAGACTTTGATACGGTGTCTTTATTGCCACTAGTTCTAATCTTGTAACCAAAACGAGCAATAAATTGAGCTAGTGTGTCTAGTTTTTCAGGGTCGGGTAGGTCGTGAATACGGTAAGGAAGAACTTTCGCCTTTTTGCTATGTCCCACTTTGCCTATTTTTTCGGCAACCGTACGGTTGGCCAGTAGCATAAACTCTTCAATTAGCTTATTGGCTTCTTTTGACTCTTTAAAGAATACTCCAATGGGTTTACCCGTTGCATCAATGTCGAAGCGAACTTCTACACGATCAAAGTTTAGAGCACCGTCAGCAAAGCGAGCAGCTCTTAGTTTGCCTGCAAGTTCGTTAAGCATTAAGATTTCGGTAGCATACTCGCCTTGTTTTGTCTCAATAACCTCTTGAGCCTCTTCATAAGCAAATCGTCTATCCGATTTAATTATGGTATGTACAATTCTAGAATGAAGAACTTCACCCTGCTCGTTCATCTCAAAGATAGCCGAGTAGGCTAGTTTTTCCTCATCAGGACGTAGCGAGCAAATGAAATTACAAAGTCGTTCGGGAAGCATCGGGATGGTTCTGTCGACCAAGTAGATTGATGTTGCTCTTTTTTGAGCCTCTCTATCTATAATGTCATCAGGTCTTACATAATGAGTCACATCTGCAATATGTACTCCAATTTCCCAGTTTTTATTCTCTAATTGGCGGATAGAGAGTGCATCGTCAAAGTCTTTTGCGTCTTTGGGGTCGATGGTGAAAGTCGTAATCTTTCTAAAATCTTCTCTTTTAGCAATCTCTTCGGCTGTGATATCGGTAGGGATGCTGTTAGCATACTCTTCGACCTCTTTGGGATATACATAAGGTAGGCCAAACTCAGCTAAGATGGCATGCATCTCTGTGTTATTGTCTCCTGCTTTACCCAAAATGTCGATTACCTCACCAATAGGGTTCTTTGCTTTGTCTGGCCACTCAGTAACCTTAACAACCGCTTTATCTCCCGATTTTCCACCTTTAAGTTTCTCGGTAGGGATAAATATATCGTTGGATAATGTTCTGTTTTCTGTAACTAAAAAGGCATACGATTTTGAAACCTCAAGCGTACCAACAAAAGTGTCGTTAGCGCGTTCCAAAATCTCTACTACTTCGCCTTCAGGGTCTTGATTCTTGCGTTTGGCAAAAAATGCAATTTTAACCTTGTCGTTGTTCATTGCATGGCCCGAGTTGAACTCCGAGATAAGAATAGGATCTCCACCTTCATCGGGGATGAAAGAGTTCTTTCCGTTACTTTTACGTCTGAAAGTACCCGTCATCTCTGTACCTCGGTGGTTGAGTGTGTACTTGCCTTTGGCCGATTCGAATACGTAATCATCACTAATCATTGCACCCAAGATATCTTTACATAGCATTTTAGCTGGGTGAGTCTTTAGGCTCAGCTCAGTACATATTTGCTTGAAAGTTAGTTTTTCTTTGGTGTTTCTTTCGAGCAACTTAATCAGACGTTCTGATAAATCCCGTTTCGAAATTGTCTTTTTAGCTTTTGGAAATTTTTTCTTACCCATATATTTTAGTTCGATCTTTTAAATCTTGTTTTCTTAGTTAATCACAACAAAGTAAGCAAATAAAATAGTTTCACCATTTATAATGAAAGAATAATTTGATGACCTGTTGTTGTAAGTCGCCTAGTTAAAGCTACAGTGCTGTTTTTAGACATTATTTAAAAGGACTTACTCGCCTGAAGCAAACGAGTTAGTCGTTTGGGTAGTGCGAATAAGTCTGAGCTTAAAATAGTATCGGTCGCTTATTATAGGCTAGCATAGGGCTGTAAATCATAAAAAACCTAATTAAGTTTACAAAACTTATGTTTATATTGTAACATAATCTCCCTTAATCTGTTTTATTAGTATGAAATCCAGAGTTACTTCTCGAGAAAGAGGAATATATAAGGTGACCCTCCAAGGGAGTGTTGTCAATGTACTGCTGACACTTTTTAAGCTTGCAGCAGGAATTTTTGGTCGTAGCTCTGCTATGATAGCCGATGCTGTGCACTCACTCTCGGACTTGATAACCGATTTGATTGTGCTTGTTTTTGTACGGATATCCAGTAAGCCCGAAGACGATAACCACGACTACGGCCATGGTAAGTACGAGACGCTTGCCACCTTACTTATAAGTGTTTTCCTTTTTATAGTCGGTGTGGGGATTTTTTGTAACGGATCAATTGATATATATCGCTCACTAGTTCTCAAAGATGTTTTACCCTCTCCTAAACTCATAGCTTTCGTTGCAGCCGTAGTTTCAATTATTGCAAAAGAATTGTTGTTTCGTTATACCTATGCTGAAGGCAAACGAATGAATTCGCAGGCTGTTATGGCTAATGCATGGCACCATCGGAGTGATGCTCTGTCTTCTGTAGGTGCTGCTGTAGGTATTGGTGGGGCTATTTTGCTGGGTCACTCATGGAGCATACTCGACCCCTTGGTAGCAGTATTGATGAGCTTCTGGATTATTTATGAAGGATTTAAATTGCTAAAATCTTCTTTAAATGAGCTTTTAGAGCGTTCTTTGCCTACCGAAACAGCGAAGGAAATTATTGCTATTATTGAGTCGGTTGAACCAATCAAGGGTTTTGATGAACTACGTACCCGTAGAATAGGCAATTATTATGCAATATCCTTCCTTATATATATAGATCAGAATACCACCGTTAAGGTGGCTCATCAATATACGGATGAACTTGAAGACAGACTCAGAAAGTCATTTGGACAGAACACATACATAAGCATTCATATAGAACCTTTTTTAGAACATGACAAAAATATTAATCACCGGAGCTAGTGGTTTTATCGGTAGTTTTATCGTTGAGGAAGCCCTATCCCAAGGCTATAAGACCTATGCTGGAGTGCGTAGAAGCAGTAGCCGACGTTATCTTCAAGATGAGCGAATTAACTTTTTAGAGATTGACTTTTCTAGCAAGCAGTCCATAGTTGAGGCTTTATCCAATTTTAAACGTGATAACGGCAGTTTTGATTATATCATTCACTGTGCAGGGGTAACTAAATGCATCAATAAAGAGGAGTTTATTGAGGTCAACTACCTCCAAACCAAGAATTTTGTAGACTCACTATCAGAGCTCGAAATGGTTCCTAAGCAATTTATTTATATTAGTACATTGAGTGTCTTTGGACCAATTTACGAACAGACCTATCAGCCCATTGCCGAATCTGACCAACGCCAACCCAATACGGCATATGGACTTAGTAAGCTAAAATCTGAGCAATACCTTGAGCAGATGCCGGATTTCCCTTATGTGATTTTTCGACCTACTGGGGTTTATGGCCCGCGTGAAGGCGATTACTTCTTGATGATAAAGTCTATTAAAGGTCATGTTGACTTTTCGGTTGGTTATAAACGTCAAGACATAACCTTTGTCTATGTGAAGGATTTGGTTCAAGCCATCTTTTTGGCTATCGACAAAAAGGTTAATCGCAGAGCCTATTTTGTGTCTGATGGCCAGGTGTATAGTAGTCGATCTTTCTCCGACTTAATACAGCATGAGTTAGGCGATCCTTTTGTTATTCATATAAAAAGTCCACTTTTCGTATTAAAAGTAATATCTTTGTGCGCTGAATTTTTATCGGGTTTGATGAAGAAGACAAGTACTCTAAACTCAGATAAATACAAAATTATGAAACAAAGAAACTGGCAATGTGATATCTCTCCAACTGTCGAAGAGCTGGGTTACGTGCCCAAATACAAACTTGATAGGGGAGTGAAAGAGGCTGTTTCTTGGTATAAAGATGAAAAATGGATATAGCGCTGACAAAAAAAGTTCTTCTTAATAAACGATTACTTGGTGTTGAAAAGATCTCTTTGATCTATAGTTTTTTAACTGCGATCTTAATTGTTTGCCTTTACCCTCGTATGGATCATCCCATGCAAATGCTCGTTGAACGATTGGCTATAGTGGGGATTACCTTAGCTCTTGTATTTATTGGTTCGTGGTGGCCTTCCAAGTTTACGACACTTGTTCGGGTGGCTTTTCAGATGAGTTTACTATCTTATTGGTACCCTGATACTTATGAATTCAATCGTCTATTCGATAACTTAGACCATGTTTTTGCTTCTTGGGAACAGAGCTTGATTGGCTTTCAGCCTGCTATTACATTTAGGGTTAATTTCTCTGATATTTCTTGGAGTGAGGCCTTTAACCTGGGTTATTTTGCCTATTACCCCATGATAGGCTTAGTTGTATTTATGTATTTCTTTAAACGATTTCAGGAATTTACTAAAGTGGCTTATATCCTTGTAGGGGCTTTCTTTCTTTATTATTTTATCTATATCTTCTTGCCAGTGGTAGGGCCTCAGTATTATTTCCCTGCAATCGGTTTTGATAATGTATTGAATGGTGTATTCCCCGCAGTTGGTGATTATTTCGACCATAGCCAAGAATTATTGCCCAATACGGGTTGTGATCAAGGGATATTTTATGAGTTGGTGGAGTCTTCTCAGGCAGCAGGAGAGCGTCCAACAGCAGCATTCCCCAGCTCTCATGTGGGGATATCGACCATTATTATGATTTTGATTTGGAGAATAAGCAGAACCACATTTGGTGCATTATTTCCTTTTTATGTGCTGCTTTGTGGAGCAACGGTTTATATCCAAGCCCACTACCTGATAGATGTGTTTGCGGGATGGGTTACAGCATTTCCTATTTATGGAGTTGTTTTGTGGTCGTATAATAAATGGTTTAAACAATCTGAAAGCAAGCTTATGGCATTCTCTTCAAAATAAAGAGACTCACTAAGAGAATCCTCTTGTTGAGTTTTAAAATAAAAAGCCGTGTCTTGACCTGATAGTCTCGACACGGCTTTCTTATATATTGCGATGTAAGGAGTTCTTATTTCTTATTTGATCTCTTACGTTCTGATTCGTCTAGTATAATCTTACGCATACGCATATGGTTAGGTGTAACCTCTACGTATTCATCTTCTTTGATGTATTCTAGTGCTTCCTCTAATGAGAATTGTACTGGAGGTGTAAGACTTGCTTTATCATCCGATCCTGAAGCACGCATATTGGTAAGCTTCTTAGATTTAGTTACGTTGATAACGAGGTCTTTGTCGTGAATATGCTCACCAACAACTTGTCCTACATAAACGTCGTCTTGTGGGAAGATAAAGAATTTACCACGATCTTGTAGTTTATCAATTGCATAAGCAAATGCTGTTCCACCCTCCATAGCAATCATTGAGCCGTTAGAACGTCTTTCGATTGGGCCTTTGAAAGGTTGGTATTCTTTGAAACGGTGAGCCATGATTGCTTCACCAGCAGAAGCTGTAAGTACGTTAGTACGTAGACCAATGATACCACGTGATGGCATATCGAACTGAAGGTTGATACGTTCACCAGTGTTTTCCATTTGAGTCATTTCGCCTTTTCTACGCGTTACCATATCAATGATACGGCTAGAATACTCTTCGGGTACATTGATTGTAAGTTCTTCAATTGGCTCATGTTTTTTGTCGTCAATTTCCTTGAAGATAACCTGAGGCTGTCCTACTTGTAGCTCATAACCTTCACGGCGCATAGTTTCAATCAAAACTGAAAGGTGGAGTACACCACGACCAGATACGATCCACTTACCATCTTCGTCACTTTTGGCTACGCGAAGTGCTAAGTTCTTATCAAGCTCTTTCATCAAACGATCGTGAATATGTCTTGAGGTTACAAATTTACCATCACGACCAAAGAATGGTGAGTCATTGATAGCAAATAGCATGCTCATAGTTGGTTCGTCAATCTTGATTGGTATTAGTGCTTCTGGATTTTCGTAATCACAAACAGTATCACCAATTTCGAAACCGTCAATACCGACAACTGCACAAATATCTCCCGAAGAAACTTCTTTTGTTTTAATACGGCCTAGGCCTTCGAAAACGTGTAGTTCTTTAATCTTGGTCTTCACAAACTCACCATCGCGTTTAGCAAGTGTGATGTTCATACCTTCTCTAAGTGTACCTCTATGGACGCGACCAATAGCAATACGACCTGTGTATGAAGAGTAGTCTAGTGAAGTGATAAGCATCTGAGGAGTTCCCTCAAGTATTTCTGGTGCAGGAATAGTCTCAATAATGCAATCAAGTAGTGGTTCGATGGTTTCGGTTGGAGTTTTCCAGTCGGTGTTCATCCAGCCATTTTTGGCAGAGCCGTAAAGGGTTGGGAAGCTCAACTGGTCTTCTGTAGCATCAAGATTAAACATTAGGTCAAAGACCATTTCGTTTACCTCGTCTGGGCGACAGTTTTGCTTGTCCACTTTGTTGATAACAACAATTGGTTTCAGTCCTATTTCAAGTGCTTTCTGCAATACAAAGCGAGTTTGTGGCATCGGACCTTCAAAAGCGTCAGCGAGTAGGATACAGCCATCGGCCATATTAAGAACACGCTCTACTTCACCTCCAAAGTCACTGTGACCAGGAGTATCAATAACATTGATTTTTGTACCTTTGTAGTTGATAGATACGTTTTTTGAAAGAATGGTTATTCCGCGTTCACGCTCGAGATCATTATTGTCTAGAATTAATTCTCCACTAGACTGATTATCTCTAAAAAGCTGACCCGCAGATAACATACGATCCACTAATGTGGTTTTTCCATGATCGACATGGGCAATAATTGCAATATTTCTAATATTCTGCATATAATACCTATAATTTGTTGCAAAGATACAAAAAGCGATCTGATAAATGGGGGTAATGTTTTGAATATATTCTGATAATCATGCTAATATATTAAAAACTATGTCTATCTTTGCAAGCTCATAGAATAGTTATATAAAAACGCTAAAAATTATGTATTTAGACGCAACTAAAAAACAAGAAATCTTTGCCGAACACGGAAAGTCTAACACTGATACTGGCTCAGCTGAGGCCCAGATAGCTTTGTTTTCGTACCGTATTTCGCACTTAACTGAGCACATGAAGCTCAACAGAAAAGATTATAGCACAGAAAGAGCATTAACAAGATTAGTAGGTAAACGTCGTGGTTTACTTGATTATCTTAAAGATAACGAGATCGAAAGATACCGTAATATCATTAAAGCTCTTAAACTTAGACGATAATTCATCTAAGCTTGTTAAGAAAATTAAAAAGCTCCTTCATCGAAGGAGCTTTTTTAATTATACAGCATTAAATTGGCTGACATTAAAGAATTATCTATTTTTGCTGAATTGTTCTTGGTATCTATATTGTATAAATGTAGATGCACAAAGCGTAAACCTCAAACCTAGTACTAATTTAAAAATTGAAATTTATGAGCTTTAGCAACCTTTGTAATAAAATTTTCTTGCAATCGACAAAAGACTATCATATTGAAAATAGTGTTGATGCAACGATAAACAATCCTTATGAGTTTAAAACTATCGAATACTACTTGTATTTGAAGAATTGGATTGATGCTGTTCAGTGGCACTTCGAAGATATCATCCGTGATCCTAATATTGATCCCGTTGAGGCTTTGAAGCTAAAACGTCGTATTGACAAATCGAATCAAGATCGTACCGACTTAGTAGAGCTTATTGATAGCTACTTCTTAGACAAATCTAAAGAGGTTAAGGTTAAATCTGATGCAACGATCAATACTGAAAGTCCTGCTTGGGCTATAGATAGATTGTCTATTCTGACTCTTAAGATTTATCATATGCAAGAAGAGGTAGATCGAAAAGATACTTCGAAAGAGCATCACGACAAATGTCTTGAGAAGCTAAACGTTCTTTTGGAGCAACAAAAAGATCTTTGTTCTGCAATTGATCAACTACTAGAAGATATTGAAGCTGGTAATAAATACATGAAAGTTTATAAACAAATGAAAATGTATAATGACCCTGCTTTGAACCCAGTATTATATGCAAAGAAATAAGATGAAGCGTATTCTAATTATACGATTTTCTGCAATAGGGGATGTCGCCATGACAGTCCCTATTGTTCATTCCTTGGCTGTGCAATATCCAGATTTGGAGATTACCATGCTAAGTAGAGAGGCTTTAAGACCAATCTTTAAAGAAATGCCCTCTAATGTACGCTTTATAGGTGCAGACCTTAAAGGCAAGCATCATGGTATTTCGGGTTTAAACAAGCTTTTCTCAGAGCTTGCTGCCCATAAATTTGATGCAGTTGCCGACTTTCATAACGTATTAAGAACGCAATACTTAGACTTAAGATTCCGACTTAAAGGAGTCAAGGTTGCCAAAATAGATAAAGGACGTACAGGCAAGCGCAAACTGGTTCGTCGAACCAATAAAGTGTTTGTTCGTCAAAAGAGCTTATTCCAACGCTATACAGATGTTTTGGAAACTCTTGGCTTACCTATATCTGCCAATTTCGATTCTATCTTTGGAAAGGGGAAAGGAGACTTCTCTCAAATTCAAGATGTAGTTGGGCTAAAACAGGAGAAATGGTTGGGTATCGCCCCATTTGCACTGCATAAGGGCAAAATATATCCAATGGATAAAATGGAGCAAGTCATTGCACATTTTTCAAAAGACCCTCGTGTACGTATATTCTTGTTTGGAGGTGGTCAGCACGAACAAGTGATATTTGATGACTTGGTGGCGAAATATCCTTCAGTTATGTCAATGATTGGTAAGCTGAACATGGAGAAAGAACTAATTCTGATGAGTTACCTTGACCTAATGTTGTCTATGGATTCGTCTAATATGCATTTGGCTTCTCTTGTAAATACTCCTGTACTCTCTATTTGGGGTGCAACACATCCTTATGCAGGGTTCTTGGGTTGGAAGCAACTGCCCATTAACACCATTCAAATCGAAGACTTAACCTGTAGACCTTGTTCTGTTTATGGTCAAAAGCCTTGTTACAGAAAAGATTATGCATGTTTGAATCAAATAGCTCCCACAACTATAATTGATCGTATTGAGCGAGATTTTAGCTTGTAATTGCTAGAGCAGACCAAGAAGTATAATTTTAGCCTATGTATAAAAGGATAATCAATTCTAAATTCAATGCCCTTAAGCCTTTTGTAGATTCACTTCCCTATATATTTGAGGACAATGGTGAAACTATTTACACGGGTCGAAACCTTATAAAGGTTTTTGATGTTGATGGCCTCAAGGTTAATGTTAAGCGATATGGAATCCCCTTTTTTATCAATAGAGTTGTATATTCATATCTCCGTAAGCCCAAAGGGCTGAGAGCCTACACATACCCTTCAATTTTACTAAAGGCTGGAGTCAATACGCCCGAACCTATAGCTTACATTGAGGAGCGAAAAGGTGGGTTGATAGGTTACTCTTACTTTGTTAGTTTACAATCTTCTTATAAAGCCTATTTGTATGAAATAGGTAACCTTGAAGTAGAAGAGATAAAGGAGTTGGCTCATGCTTTAGCTCTCTTTACTTCCGATATGCATAAAAAAGGAATCTACCATAAAGATTATTCGCCAGGCAATATCCTGTGTGGCACTAAAGATGGTAGACCCGACTTCTGCTTGGTTGATATTAACCGTATGCGTTTTGGCGAAGTTACTTTAGAAGAAGGATGTGCTAATTTTGCTCGGTTATGGGGGCAGCCTTCATTCTTTAGATATATTGCAGAGGCTTATGCTAAAGACAGAGGAGCGGACGTAGAATGGTGTATAGAGTGTGTATTCTATTACAGAACCAAGTTCTGGAAAAGTTTTTCGAAACGTAAGACCATCAAATACGACTTAAAATATTAAGCATGAAAGTAGCTCTTTTCTGTGAAAACAAATATGCCTTAGGTATATTACAGCCATTATACAGTTATGCATTGGATAATGACATGGAAGTTTTATGGTATATTCACTTGCCTAAAATTCAGCTGAGTGAGGTAGAAATGGCTATGCCAGATCACTATACTACATCCATTCAAAAGCTTTACGACTTTTGTCCAGATGTTGTTTTTGTCCCTGGAAATATTGTTCCCTACTATCTATCAGGGGTTAAGGCCCAGGTCTTTCACGGCTATGCTGCCGAAAAGAAAGACCATTGGATAATCCGAAGATATTTTGATCTTTACTTGACTCAAGGACCATATTTTACTCGAAAGTTTAAAGAGCTGTCTTTAGAATACAAAGACTTTGAGGTTGTAGAAACTGGCTGGACCAAACAAGATTGGATAAAACAGCACTTGCACTCTTTTGATACCGAAAAGGCCAAAATACTTACTGAGCATGGAAAAGAAAAAATGGTGCTTTATGCACCAACATTTTCGCCTAAGCTTACTTCATTACCCTTAATTAAGCAGGCTTTAGTCGATTTGGTCGAGCAAGAAAATATCGTGCTCATGATTAAGCCTCATCCACTGACTAACCCCATTTGGCTTGACGAATACAAAGAATTGGCTCGTCAAACGAAGAATATTGTTTGGGCAAAAGATAATAACATAACCAAATATGAGTTGATGGCTGATCTTATGATTAGCGATACATCGTCTACTGTCTATGAGTTTTTATTGCTCGATAAGCCTGTAATCACGCTTAATTCGATTGCTAAAGATATATATTGGACGAATATTAGTTCCCCCGATGATCTACCAAAAGCCTATTATGAAGTGTTTCATGATCCTGAGGCTATTGCAAAACGGAAGTGGGTAGTTGATAATTATGATCCTTATATGGATGGATTGGTTTGTCAACGTATGTTTGAAGCCGTAAATGACTATATTTGCAGAAACGGTGTGCCTAAAAAGAGGAAGTTAAACCTTTGGCGCAAGTACACAAGTATTAAGACCTTTGGGCGTATAAAAAAATAATTTATGAAGCTATTTGTATTTCCAGGAAATATCGAAGATGATATTTTAGCAATTGGAGCACAACAGTTGCCTTATATGCGTACTCCATTCTTTTCTCAAATTGTAAAGGAATCGCAAGAGATGATATTAAGTTTGATGGGTTGCCCCAAAGGACGAGCAATTTTTCTGACAGCTTCAGGAACAGGCGCTATGGATGCCGTAGTGGCCAATTACGTTTCGACCAAAAGTAAAGCTTTTATTATTGTAGGAGGTTCTTTCGGCAAAAGATGGGAAGACCTCTGTACCTACTATAATTTGCCACATGTTGTAAGCAATGTAGAGTTTGGTAAAGATTTAGATTATATAAAACTCGAAGAAAATCTCTCTCGAGAGAAGCCTGAGGTGCTTCTTTGTCAACAGCACGAAACCTCTTCGGGTCAGTGTTTTGATGTGAAGCGTATCGGTGATCTTTGCAAAAAGTACAATATCTCTTTGGTTGTTGATGTTATTAGCTCTTTCTTAGCTGATCCATTGAGTATGGATGAATTTGGAATTGACATCTGCATCACAAGTAGTCAGAAAGGTTTGAATATTCTTCCTGGCATCTCAGTGATTGCTTTGTCTGAAAGGCTAATTAATTATCCATTTACTAGTACCAATTACTATTTTGACTTTAAAGAAAACCTAAAGAACCTCACTCGAGGCCAAACCCCATACAGTCCTGCAACTAGTCTGTTCCTTCAGATGCATGAGCGCTTAGTGAGAATGTCCAAAGAGGGACTCGATAATATTATAGCTTCTGTCCGTGATAAAGCTTTATTATTTAGAGAATTGTGTCAACAGAATGGGTGGTCATCCTTAGCAGAAAATCCATCAAATTGTATTACAGGATTTTTCTTACCTAAAAATGGTGATGTCTTGTTCTCAAAACTAATGGATAGTGGATTTACAATTATGCCGGGAGGTGTTCCAAATTATTTTAGAGTTTCGCACTTAGGTGTTCAATCTAAAGAGGATTTGATGAGTTTAGCTCAAGCAATTATGGCGATTGAAAACGGAGAAAAATGATAAACATGGAAAATAAAAAAGTTAGAGTTTTTACATCTGGTAGCTTCGATTTATTTCATATCGGACATCTCAATATCTTGGAGAAATCGGCTGCTTTGGGCGATGAGTTAATTGTTGGTGTTAGTACCGATGAGCTTATTGAAGAATACAAGGGCATGAAGCCTATTATTCCTTTTGACCAAAGATTCCGAATTATTCAGAACATCAAATGTGTAACCAAAGTAGTAAAACAGGTCAAGCTTACCGAGATTGCTCAGCTTGAACATGAACAAATAGATGTTGTTACTATCGGAGACGATTGGAAAGATAAATATTTAGAAGGATTGGACTGGATGAAACTTCAGCCAGGTAAAGAGGTGGTTTATTTCCCCTATACCGAAGGAATCAGTACAACGACTATTAAAAAGAAAATTCTAGAGAGTGCTTCACAGATTATCACTGCTGCTTTACAAAGAGAAGAAGAGCAAGATAAAAACTGGAAAGAAGACTCACCAAAGAACGATTAAACTAATTACTTACTTATGAAAGAATTCCTGAGGATTTTAAGAAGGTTTGTGCCTCCTTATAAATCGTATGTGATATGGGCATCGGTTCTTAACCTTTTGTCAGCGGTGCTTAATATTTTTTCATTCTCCTTAATAGCACCTATTTTATCGATTTTGTTTGAAGCAGAGAAAGCTGTATACACCTTTATTCCTTGGGGAACTGAAGGCGTTAGCGTGAAAGACTTAATCTATAATAATGCTTACTATTATGTAACCGATCTGATTAATACTTATGGAGCATCATCTACACTGATGATCTTGGGTATGTTTTTGGCGGTGATGACACTGTTTAAGACTTCGTGTTACTTTGCCTCTTCGGCAGTCATGATTCCTTTGCGAACAGGTATTGTACGTGATATTCGTGTTAGTCTTTATAATAAAGTCTTAGCACTGCCTATAGGATTCTTTTCGGAAGAACGTAAGGGTGATATTATCACTCGTATGAGTGGTGATGTATCGGAGGTTGAAAACTCTGTAACAAGTTCCCTCGATATGCTACTGAAGAACCCTATTCTTATTGTAGTATATTTTTCGACTCTACTCTTTATTAGCTGGGAGCTTACTTTGTTTACTATAGTTGTACTTCCTTTTATGGGCTGGTTAATGGGCATAATTGGCCGAAAACTCAAGAGGCAATCTCTCGATGCTCAAGAGAAATGGAGCAACTCCATGTCTCAGATGGAAGAAACTTTGGGTGGACTTCGTATTATTAAGGCATTTGTTGCTGAAGGTAAAATGTCGAAGCGCTTCCTAGACTCTAGCAACGACTATAGAAATGCTATCAACCGTGTAGCTATTCGTCAGTCTTTGGCACATCCTGTTAGTGAGTTCCTAGGGACAATTCTAATTGTAGTTGTGCTTTGGTTTGGTGGTACTTTGATTTTGAGTAACCACTCTTCGATTAGTGCTCCTTCTTTCATGGTCTATATTGCCATGTTATATAGTTTGATAAATCCCTTGAAAGAGTTCTCTAAAGCGGGATATAGTATCCCAAAAGGGCTAGCTTCTATGGAGCGTATCGACAAGATACTTCTTGCTGAGAGCTCAATTGTAGAGAAGGAGAATGCGGAGTCTTTGACCGATTTTAATCAAAAAATTGACTTCAAGAACGTATTCTTTAGCTATGACGGTACGCGTGACGTCCTTAAAGATATTGAGCTGACCGTTAAGAAAGGGCAGACCATAGCCCTAGTTGGTCAGTCAGGGTCGGGTAAGTCGACATTAGTTGATCTATTGCCTCGTTATCATGATGTAACCAAGGGAGCAATTTGCATAGATGATAAGGATGTGCGTGATCTGAAGATTCACGACCTACGTTCACTTATCGGTAATGTAAACCAAGATGCAATCTTGTTTAATGATACGTTCTTTAATAATATTGCTTTTGGTGTAGAAAGCGCTACAATGGAACAAGTCATTGAAGCGGCAAAAATAGCCAATGCACACGAGTTTATTATCGAAACCGAAGGTGGTTATGAATCGAATATTGGTGACCGTGGTAGCAAACTTTCGGGCGGACAGCGTCAACGTATTAGTATTGCTCGTGCTATACTTAAGAACCCGCCAATTCTTATTCTGGATGAGGCTACCTCAGCTCTTGATACCGAATCGGAGCGCTCTGTTCAAGAAGCTCTTGAGCACCTGATGAAATCAAGAACAACGATCGCCATCGCTCACCGCTTATCGACCATTAAGAATGCCGATGAGATTTGTGTCCTTTATGAGGGTGTAATTGTGGAGCGTGGTAAACATGATCAGCTTATTGCGAAGAACGGATACTACAAGCGTCTACACGATATGCAGAGCTTATAGGTTACTTTCTGCCAAAATCGGCAGGAATTTCACCCCAATCTCTTGTTTCCCACTTGTAGATGGGGGTGGTATATGAATTAGATTGCAGCCACTTTTCAGCCCTTTCAATAAGGTCATGAACGGTGGCTGTTTTGTTGTTTCTCTCTAGCTTAGTCTTGCACTTCTTATTCTTAATCCAGAGTATTGCATTTCGACTGTCACTATAGATTGGCATATCCCATCCTTGCTGTTTTAAAAATGCCAAGCCATGAACTAGGGCTAGGAATTCTCCAATATTATTAGTTCCTTGCGTGGGTCCGTAATGAAACAGTTGTTGACCAGTTGCCGTATAGACTCCACGATACTCCATGGGGCCAGGATTGCCGCTGCACGCTGCATCAACACAAAGGCTATTTGGTAATACTTCTGGAGGTAATGTGGCAAGTGATTTTTCAGTGGTGTTACTCTCTTTTGTTGGCTTCTTGGTACTAAAGTATAGGTGAGCTGAAGAGTTATAAGCATTCTCAGCCTCATTTCTTGATGGAAATGATTTATATATTGCCCCTTCATAACCTTTAGTTTGAAGTTGACATTCGGTCCATGAATCGTATATACCGGGGTTTACTCCCTTCCATACCACGTAGTATTTTGGCGCTTTTTTCTTTGACATGTTTCTTATTTGCTGATAAAGTTACAACTATCTCTTAACAAGATAAAATGCGTCTGTTGAATTCTCTTGAAATATAAACTAAAGAACTAGATATCAGAAATCAAAATCTTCTTAACTTTGTTTCTTAAATGTAAAGACAAGCCATGCGAAGAATATTTTTAATAGGATATATGGGGGCAGGTAAAACTACTTTGGGAGCTCCTTTAGCAGAAGCTTTGAATTTAAGTTTTATAGATTTGGATAAGTTTATTGAGCAGCGCTATCATAAGACTGTCAATGAGTTGTTCGATAAATATGGCGAATCCGCTTTTCGTGAAATAGAACGCAAGGTTCTTCATGAGGTTGCAACATTCGAAGATGTTATTATATCAACAGGAGGAGGTACTCCTTGTTTTTACGACAACATGAAGTTTATGCAAGAGCGCGGACTTACAATTTATCTTGAAGTTGAGACAGCTATATTGTTTCAGCGCCTTAAGTTAGGAAAGCATAAACGTCCTAAACTCAAAAATAAAACTGATGAAGAGTTGTTGGAGGTTATTGAAAACGGCTTGGTTCTTCGTCTTAAGCATTATCTTCAAAGCGATATTCACTTTAAAGCCGATACACTCCATAGTGTTGCAGAAATTGCCCAGACAACAGCTGAGTTGGTTAAGCATATTCGACAAAAAAAGGCGGACTCAATCTAATTTATATATTGCTAATATTCATGCATTTAAGTTTTGTGGTGTTTTTCTGATTAATTGCCTTACAAGTCAAGTTATCACGCGGTTATCTGCAAAAAGAAAGTATTTTGAACTATATGTGATTTCCCTTGTTTGGTTAGTACAAATAGTTTAACTTTTATTTGTATCAATAAGAGGTTGTTTAGTCTAGATTAATATCTATTTTTGCGACCCAAATTGTTTACTTATTTAATTTTAATAAGGTTTTGTAAATATGAGAAAATGGAAAATTGAAGATTCTGAGGAGTTGTATAATATCACTGGTTGGGGCAACCCTTATTTTCGTGTAAACGAGAAAGGTAATGTAGAGGTGGCACCACGTGAAAACAATGCTGCTGTTGATTTGAGAGAGTTGATAGATGAAATGCAGCTGAAAGATATTTCGACTCCTTTGTTGGTCCGCTTTCCTGATATTTTGGATCACCGTATTGAGAGTATTGCTCAAAGTTTTGAAAAAGCTTCACAAGAGTACGACTATAAAGCTCAAAACTTTATTATATATCCGATCAAGGTAAACCAAATGCAACCGGTGGTAAGTGAGATTATCAGTCATGGTAAGAAGTTTAACTTGGGTCTCGAAGCAGGATCTAAGCCTGAATTGCATGCGGTTATTGCTATCAATACAGATGCTGACTCTTTGATTATCTGTAACGGATACAAAGATGAAAGCTATATTGAGTTAGCACTTCTTGCTCAGAAGATGGGTAAGAGAATATTCCTAGTGGTTGAAAAGCTTAATGAGCTTAAACTAATTGCTAAGATTGCTAAGAAACTTAATGTGCGTCCTAATATTGGAATTCGCATTAAGCTAGCATCTTCGGGTAGTGGTAAATGGGAAGATTCTGGTGGTGATGCAAGTAAGTTTGGATTGACATCAAGTGAGCTTCTTGAGGCACTTGATTATCTAGAGCGTAAAGAGCTTCAAGATTGCTTGAAACTGATTCACTTCCACATTGGAAGCCAAGTGACCAAAATTCGTCGCATTAAAACTGCGTTGCGTGAAGCTTCACAGTTCTACGTTCAACTTCATAAGTTGGGCTTTAATATTGAATTCGTTGATGTTGGTGGTGGTCTAGGCGTTGATTATGATGGTACACGTTCGGCTACAACTGGTAGTAGCATCAACTATACACTTCAGGAATATGTAAACGACTCTATCTTCTCGTTAGTAGATGCTAGTGATAAGAACGGGTTACCACACCCTAATATCATTACTGAGAGTGGGCGTGCACTTACTGCACATCACTCTGTACTGATTTTTGAGGTTTTAGAAACAGGAACTCTACCCGAGTGGGAAGATGACATGAAGGTAACTGAAGACGAACATGAACTTGTTCGTGAACTTTATGATATTTGGGATTCTCTTAACCAAAACTCTATGCTGGAGTCTTGGCACGATGCCCAACATATTCGTGAAGAGGGTCTTGACTTATTTAGTCACGGAATAGTTGATTTGAAAACCAGAGCACAGATTGAACGCTTATATTGGAGCATCACTCGTGAGATTCAGCAGATTTCTTCTGGTCTTAAGCATATACCCGAAGAGCTTTCTGGTTTATCAAAATTGCTTGCAGATAAATATTTCTGTAACTTCTCACTATTTCAGTCTTTACCAGATTCTTGGGCTATTGACCAAATATTCCCTATATTACCAATCCAACGCTTGGATGAAAAGCCTTCACGTCTGGCGACTCTTCAAGATGTTACTTGCGATTCGGATGGTAAAATAGCCAACTTTATATCCTCACGTGGTGTATCGCATCATTTGCCAGTACATCCTGTCAAGACTAATAAAGAATCATACTATATTGGTGTGTTCTTAGTGGGAGCTTATCAAGAGATATTGGGTGATTTGCACAACTTGTTTGGGGATACCAATGTTGTTCATGTTTCTGTAAATGAGAAAACCCATGTTATTGACCAGATTATTGATGGTGAAACTGTAGCAGAAGTCTTGGAGTATGTTGAGTATAACCCTAAGAAACTTGTTCGTTCATTAGAGATTTGGGTAGCTAAGTCTGTTAAGGCAGGCAAGATATCACTCGAAGAAGGTAAAGAGTTTTTGGCTAATTACCGCTCTGGGCTATATGGATATACCTATTTAGAGCAAGATTAATTGAGTTTTAAATAATAATATTATAATTAGCCTATCTGTAAGTTCTTGCTTACAGATAGGCTATGTTTTTATTACTGAATTTATGAAAGAGCAATTAACAATAGTAAAAGTTGGAGGTAAGATCGTTGAAGATCCTACGGCATTGGCAGACTTTATCCAACAATTCAAGCAAGTTCCCATCCCTAAGGTTTTGGTGCATGGTGGCGGACGTTCGGCCACGCAAATGGCAAATAAGTTGGGTCTTAAAACAGTTATGGTTGATGGACGGAGAGTAACAGATGAGGCTATGCTTCAGGTTGTCACTATGGTTTATGGAGGTATGGTTAACAAAAATATTGTTGCTCAACTTCAAGGCCAGGGGATTTCGGCTATTGGACTTACGGGTGCAGATGCTAACTTGATACGTTCGCACAAGAGAGAGGTTAAAGACGTTGATTATGGCTTTGTTGGTGATGTCGATCAGATTAATAGTTTATTTTTGAGTCAGCTTCTTTATAGTAAGTTAGTTCCTATTATAGCACCTTTGACACACGATGGTAAAGGTTCACTACTCAATACTAATGCTGATACTATTGCCGCTGCTTGTGCCACAGGCATGGCTGAACTCTTTGATGTGAAGCTTATCTATTGCTTCGAGAAAAAAGGTGTACTTAGCAACCCTTCTGATGACGATAGTGTTATACCTATTATTAATCCAACACTTTTTGAGGAGCATGTTGCCAATGGTGTAATTGAAGGAGGTATGATTCCCAAGCTTGAAAATGCTTTTGAATCTCTAAAAAAAGGTGTACAGGAAGTTGTTATTACCTCTGCTGAGCATCTAGGAGCTTCGGGTGGAACCTCAATTTCATTGGACTAAGATTTTAGTTTATGCCTAACTCTAAAGATCAATCCTTGTTTGTGGAGGGCCTAGGTCAAATTCGTGTTCGATATAACTCCCGTGCTAAGCGGTTTGTATTTCGAGTTAAGGACAATGAGTTGGTCATGACCGCTCCACGATATTCCACTACTCGGGAGCAGCTAAAAGCGATCGATACGATGTTTAATGAGCTACAAAGCTTGTTGGATCGCAGTGCTGAACCCTTAATTGATCTGAATTACAAAATAGACACTACTTACTTTAAGCTTCAAATTAAGCAAGGAACCGGAAAGCAGTTCTTAGCTCAATCGGAGTTGGGTAGTATGGTAATTGCAGCTCCAGCAGAGGTTGATTTTGAGAATAAGGATCTGCAAGAGTGGCTGAAGAAGGTTATTATTGAGGCTCTTCGTCGTAATGCTAAAATAATCCTTCCGCCAAGGCTGTATATGTTGGCAAAAAGAAATAATATTACCTACGATCGTGTGCGAATTAATACCAGTAAAGGTCGATGGGGAAGTTGTTCTCAGAAAAAGAGTATCAACCTGTCAGCCTATTTAGTTCTTCTTCCCGAACACCTTATTGATTATGTTCTATTACATGAGTTGGCTCATATTGATCATATGGATCACAGTGAGCATTTCTGGAACAGACTTGATCTGCTGACTAATAATCAGGCTCTTGAACTTAACGCTGAGCTTAAAAAATATAAAACCTCGCTTTTTAATCTATAATTAGATGTGTTTTCTCTCCTTCTTTCTTAAAGTTATAAGTTCCTCCCTTTTCGCTGAGATTAAAAATTGAAATATCATGAGTTTGGGTATCAACAAATATAAGAGCACCTTGCTCAGCAAACTGTTTGATTGATAAAGTATAAGGCTCAGTAGGAATAGCACCTTCAAAAATAACACTATCGTTGAGGTGAAGTTCAATTGGCTCTTTCCCAAACCCCTCAACAAGAGTTATCTCATATATCCCCTCGAAAGAATTTTCTTGTTTGCTTTGTGTGCGCAAACTCATATACACAAAAAGAACAGTAATGAAAATCACAGCAAAAGCTAAAATTCCGTTACCTACCATAAATTGTTTGTTAATATTAAGATGCTTCGATTTCTTCATATTTATTGAGGTTTTAGTGCAAAAGTAGTTGAAATCGCTTAATATTTTGACTTACTTAGTCAAGATTAATATAAATGGTTGCGTATCTGATGGTTTTGGATTGTTAAATGTATAGAATCTGTTCCGTATAATTTATATAATCGTATTTTTATATCAGACCTTAAAACATAATACCTATGATTACAATGCGTAATATTTTGAAAATTGGTGGGCTAGCTTTAGCTTGTCTGGTGATAACTCCCGCAACACTTTTGGCTAGTGGTAAAGCTACCAAAAAAGCAACCAGTGAGTATGTATCACAACGTCCTCCTCTAGCAGAAAGAAATTTTGTATCTCCAGCTATTGAAAAAGCTATAAAATCGGTCAAAAAGAATATAAAAGACCCAAAGTTAGCTTGGATGTTCGAAAACTGCTTCCCAAATACCTTAGACACTACAGTTGAATTTGAAATGGTTGATGGTAAACCCGATACCTTTGTAATTACAGGGGATATTCATGCCATGTGGCTGAGAGACTCTTCAGCACAAGTTTATCCATACCTTAAGTTTGTAAAAGAAGACGGCAAACTTAAATTGCTGGTTGAGGGTGTTATTCGTCGTTAAACCTCACAAATTCTTGTTGATCCCTATGCCAATGCATTTAATAAGGAAGCAACAGGAAGTAAATGGCAAGAGTCGGACGTTACTCCATATTTCCCGGATGAAGTTTATGAGCGTAAATGGGAGATTGACTCACTTTGTTACCCCATTCGTTTAGCTTATGCTTATTGGAAAGCAACAGGTGATTCTAGTGTATTTGATGCACTTTGGGAAAAAGCGGCACAGGCAATCTTAACAACCTTCAAAGAGCAACAACGCAAAGATGGTCATGGTCCCTATTCATTCTACAGAATGACCGACAGACAAGGAGATACGCTTCTTAATGGTGGGCTTGGTAGTCCGTTGAATCCAGTTGGGCTTATCTGCTCTTCTTTTAGACCCTCTGATGATGCTACACTATTGGGTTTCCTAATTCCCTCAAACCTTTTTGCTGTTGAGTCACTCACCCAAATGGCTGAAATTTTGTCAACAGTACGAAACAATCAAGCCTTGGCCGATGAGTGCACAGCTCTAGCTAAAGAGGTTCATCAAGCAGTTCAAGACTATGGTATTGTTGATCACCCCAAATTCGGAAAGGTATATGCCTACGAAGTAGATGGTTTTGGTAATTATATTTGTATGGACGATGCCAATGTACCTAGCTTGCTTGCACTACCTTACTTGTGCTCATTTATTTCTAATGATGATCCTGTTTACCTTCAAACACGTAAGTTGGTTTGGAGTAATTCGAATCCTTATTTCTTCAAAGGCTCTGTAGCTGAAGGTATTGGTGGTCCTCATATTGGTTTCGACTTTGTATGGCCAATGAGTATTATCATGAAAGCGCTGACTTCAACCTCGCAAGAAGAGATTGATCAAAGCATTGAGGTACTTCGAAATACCGATGGTGGAACTGGTTTTATGCACGAAAGTTTTAATATTAACGACGCCAACGACTTTACACGTACTTGGTTTGCATGGGCTAATACACTATTTGGTGAACTGATCTACGAACAATACAATAAATAAACTTCAGCTCAGGTGGTCCTCTCATTATGGATTCTCTGAGCTGTTTTTAAACCACTTACTCGTTTACCCCAAACCACTAGGGTATATGCCTTGAGCGACTAGGTTCTATTCTTTTATTAAGGCAGTCATTCTGTTTCAACCATTGATTATCTAAAACTCAAATCTAACCAGTAGAATAATATAATGAAAGAAAACACAACCACTTCAAGTCCATTAAAATGGATTCCTACAGCCTACTTTGCTATGGGGTTACCCTTTATAGTGCTTAGTTTGGTATCGGTTTTGATGTATCAAGACTTAGGTGTTTCTAAAACTCAGATTACTTTTTGGCTCTCTTTAATTACCCTACCTTGGACATTGAAACCAATTTGAAGTCCATTTCTAGAACTCTTTAAGACCAAACGTTTTTTTGTAATCCTTACACAGATGATTACGGGTTTAACCTTTACCCTCATTGCTTTTAGTTTGCATTTGCCCGACTTTTTTCAAGTTTCAATTGCCCTAATGGGGTTTGTAGCCATTAGTGGTGCAACCCATGATATTGCACTTGATGGAATCTATTTAACTGCACTTTCGGATAAGGTTCAAGCTCAATATATAGGGTGGCAAGGAGCTTTTTATAATGCAGCAAAACTACTTTCATATGGAAGGCTTGTATATGTAGCAGGCATGTTAAAAAACAGTATGGGTGCTCTAAATGCATGGACTATTATCATGCTTATTTTTGCAGCTATTATGATTGGTGCTTCTTTTTATCACATGACCTCTTTGCCCAAAGAGAAAAAAAGAGCCGAGCGTACAGGTTCTGCAAAAGAGACCTACCAAGAACTAGTCGAGATTATTGTATCTTTCTTTCGAAAAAAGCATGTGTGGTTCTATATCCTTTTTATTGTTTTATATCGATCAGCTGAGGGTTTGGCCATGAAGGTACTTCCTCTTTTTCTTGGTGACTCTAGAGAAGCAGGTGGGCTTGGTTTGCTCACTGAGCAAATCGGTATTGTTAATGGTATTTGTGGAGCACTAGCTTTTGTTACTGGATCCATATTGGGAGGTTATTATATCAGTAAGTTTGGACTTAAGAAAACCCTATTCTCTCTTTGTTGCGCATTCAATATACCCTTTATTATTTATTTGCTCTTTGCTATTTATCAACCCTCGTCTTTGGTCACTATCGGAGCAGGAGTTACTTTTGAATGGTTTGGTTACGGCTTTGGATTTGTGGGTTTAACTCTTTTTATGATGCAACAAGTTGCGCCAGGCAAACACCAAATGGCCCACTATGCTTTTGCATCGGGTATTATGAATCTTGGAGTTCTTATACCAGGAGCAGTTAGTGGTTATTTGGCCGATCAGTTTGGATATGAAGCTTTCTTTACCATTGTATTGGTAGCAGCAATACCCGCATTTGTTGTTACCGCATTAGTTCCTTTTACTTATAATGTAGACGTTGAAAAAATAAAATAAAATTATGAAGAACATTAAAATCATGGGTGATAATCAGCCCAACATGCCTTGGGAAGAGAAACCAGCGGATTGTAAAACGACCATGTGGCGTTATTCAAATAACCCCATTATTTCTCGTGACTTGTTACCAACATCGAATAGCATCTTTAATAGTGCTGTTGTACCCTTTGGTGATGGATACGCAGGAGTTTTCCGTTGTGATGATACTAATCGTAGAATGCGTTTGCATGTCGGCTTTAGTGACAATGCCATTGATTGGAATATTGAGCATGAGCCTCTAAAATTTGATTGTGAAGACAAAGAGATTGGAGAATGGGTTTATGGTTATGACCCTCGCGTGTGCTTTATCGAAGACCGTTACTACATCACTTGGTGTAATGGTTATCATGGGCCCACTATTGGAGTAGCATACACTTTCGATTTCAAGACTTTTACACAACTCGAAAATGCTTTTTTACCATTCAACCGTAATGGAGTGATGTTTCCACGCAAGATAAATGGAAACTTTGCGATGGTAAGTCGTCCGAGTGATAATGGTCATACCCCTTTTGGAGACATTTTTTATAGCGAATCTCCAGATTTAGAGTATTGGGGAAGACACCGTCATGTTATGTCTCCTTCTGCATTTGAAGTAAGTGCTTGGCAATGTACCAAAATTGGAGCAGGTCCAATCCCTATTGAAACCTCAGAGGGTTGGTTGATGATTTATCATGGTGTACTTGCTTCTTGTAATGGTTTTGTTTACAGTTTTGGTTCGGCACTGCTTGATTTAGATGAACCGTGGAAGGTGAAATACCGCTCGGGAGCATACCTAATCTCACCTCAAAAAGATTATGAGTGTGTGGGCGATGTACCCAATGTTTGTTTCCCTTGTGCCTCTATACACGATCCTAAAACAGGGCGTATTGCAGTTTACTACGGTTGTGCTGATACAGTGACTAGTTTGGCTTTCGGGTATATTGATGAAATTATAGAGTTCACAAAACGGACGAATATATTAAAGTAATGGTTTTATGAAGAAGATGCTTTTCTCTCTGCTATTTCTCTCTTTGGGACTTTCTGTGGGAGCACAAAACTCACAGAATAACCTAGTGGATTATGTTAACCCTTTTATTGGGACAACCAATTTTGGAACAACTAATCCAGGAGCTGTAACACCCAATGGGATGATGTCTGTAGTACCCTTCAATGTAATGGGCTCTGAAGATAATAAATACGATAAAGACTCTAGATGGTGGTCAACTCCTTATGAGAATACAAATACTTATTTTACAGGTTTTGCTCATGTTAGCTTAAGTGGAGTGGGTTGCCCCGATTTGGGATCGTTGCTGCTTATGCCTACTACAGGCGAGCTTAATCTAGACTATATCCAATACGGAAGTAAGTATAAAAGCGAGGTGGCATCTCCTGGGTACTATAGTAATTTCTTAACCAAATACGGTATTAAGACCGAGGTTACCGCTACACCTAGAACGGGACTATCTCGTTTTACATTCCCTAAGGGTGAGAGTAATATCTTGCTTAACTTGGGCGAGGGGTTGACCAACGAGTCGGCCGCCATGGTAAAACGAGTGAATGAGCGTGAGTATGAGGGTATGAAATTACTAGGTACTTTCTGTTATAATTCGCAAGCAGTGTTTCCAATCTATTTTGTCATGCGAGTAAGTAAAGTTCCAAAAGAGACTGGTTATTGGAAACAGCAACGCCCTATGGGCGCTGAGGCTGAGTGGGATGCTGATGCTGGTAAAATCAAGCGCTATGTCAAATATGCAAAAGAAATAGCAGGTGATGATATCGGTGTCTATTTTACGTTCGATACTCAGGCTGACGAACAGATAGAGGTACAAATGGGAGTATCCTTTGTAAGCATAGAAAATGCTCGTGAGAACTTGGAAGTAGAACAAAAAGATAATCATTTTGCTCAGATTCATCAACAGGCTCGTAATAGTTGGGAGAGTGATCTTTCTCGTATTCTAGTAGAAGGTGGAACTCAGGAACAAAAAACTATTTTCTATACGGCTCTTTATCATTTATTAATACACCCCAATATTCTTCAAGACGTTAATGGTCAGTATCCAGCAATGGAGAGTGAACAAATTCTTACAACTACAGGTAATCGTTATACGGTTTTTTCTTTATGGGATACTTACCGAAACGTACATCAACTTTTGACACTGGTTTACCCAGAACGTCAGATGGAAATGGTTCAAACGATGCTCAATATGTATAGAGAACACGGATGGTTACCTAAGTGGGAGCTTTATGGTCGTGAAACACTAACTATGGAGGGTGACCCAAGTATTCCTGTTATTGTAGATAGCTGGATGAAAGGGCTTCGTGATTTCGATGTAGAGTTAGCTTATCAAGCTATGTATAAATCGGCCACTGCTCCTGGAGCTAGAAACCTAATGCGCCCTGATAATGACGACTATCTAAACTTAGGTTATGTGCCTTTAAGAGAAGAGTTTGATAACTCTGTATCACATGCTCTAGAATATTATATTGCAGATTATGCACTTTCTGAATTTGCAAAAGCTCTAGGCAAGAAAGAGGATGCTAAGATGTTCTATAATCGCTCATTAAATTACAAAAACTATTATAGCAAAGAGTTTGGTACCTTCCGTCCTCGACTTGAAGATGGATCGTTCTACTCTCCATTCAATCCTTTGCAGGGTGCAGATTTTGAACCTAATCCTGGGTTTCATGAAGGTAATGCTTGGAACTACACATTCTATGTGCCTCATGATGTCTATGGCCTTGCCAAGCTGATGGATGGAAAGAAAAAATTTATCGAAAAACTCCAAATGGTGTTTGATAAAGACTACTATGATCCAGCAAATGAGCCTGATATTGCTTATCCTTATCTATTTTCTTACTTTAAGGGTGAAGAGTGGAGGACTCAGTATGAGATCAATCGTTTGTTGAATAAATATTACAGCATAGAGACTGACGGTATTCCTGGAAATGACGATACAGGAACACTTTCTGCTTGGGCAATATTCAATATGATGGGATTCTATCCCGATTGCCCAGGACTTCCTGAATATACGCTGACTACACCCACCTTTGATAAGGTTACTATTAAGTTAGATCCCAAATGGTACCAGGCTAGCGAACTTATTATTGAGACCAAGCGTGAGAAACCCGAGGATATCTATATTGATAAGATGGAGTTGGGAGGTAAAAAGCTAGATAAATATCGGATATCTCATGACGAGCTTGTTCATGGCGGCCGATTACAGTTTGAAGTAAAAGATAAGAAAAAATAAGCATGAAGATGAATAGGGGGATTGTAGTATTAGCAGTTCCCCTATTTAATTTTTAGTGAGTTCTGACCAAGAACAATTTTGAGATAGGTTCTAAGCAGAGTTTTTTGATTATATTGAGGCGTCTATTGATCTTTTGCATGCTTTTTTAGGGATGTAAGACAATTAAAAACTAGTGAGAAACTAAAACATATAAATAAATGATGAAGAATTTCAAATGGTGCTGGCTCCTTGTACCTCTGCTACTATTGGGGTGTAATCAATCCAAGTTTATCAATAACGCTCCTTATCTAGAACAAGTGGTCTTAGACTTCCAAGCCAAGGAACGTTCTATGCAAAAAGGGGAATACTTTGATGACATACGTCGTTTGGAAATGGATAAGGCTGAGCAAGAGGCAATGATGTTTTTATATGCTTATATGCCCTCTTCTGATATAACGGATTATCCAGCATCTTATTTCCTCGATAATGTACGTCTAACCATGCAGGCTCAAAAAGAGATGCCTTGGGGAAAGGTTATTCCTGAAGATGTGGTTCGTCATTTTGTTTTGCCTATACGTGTAAACAATGAAAACCTCGATACAGCTCGTGTTGTGTTTTTTAATGAGCTCAAAGATAGAGTGAAAAACCTATCTATGAAAGAAGCTATTTTAGAGGTTAACCACTGGTGTCACGAAAAGGTGGTTTATCAGCCAACTGATGCACGTACAAGTGCTCCTTTGGCTACTGTTAAAACTGCATTTGGCAGATGTGGTGAGGAGTCAACCTTCACAGTAGCAGCACTTCGATCGGTTGGAATTCCTGCACGTCAGGTGTATACCCCACGTTGGGCACATACAGACAATAATCATGCTTGGGTTGAGGCTTGGGCTGATGGACAGTGGTATTTCTTAGGTGCTTGTGAGCCTGAACCTGTATTGAATTTGGGCTGGTTTAATTCACCTGCCAGTAGGGGTATGTTGATGCATACCAAAGTTTTTGGTAAGTACATGGGTGGTGAGGAGATCATGAGTGAAAGTATGAATTATACCGAGATCAATGTTATTGGCAATTATGCTCCTACAGCTAAGGCCGAGGTATTGGTTGTGGATGAGAATGATCAACCCGTGTCAGGAGCAAAGGTGGATTTTACTCTTTATAATTATGCTCAATTTTATACTATTGCAAGCAAATTTACAAATGGAGAAGGGGAAACATTCCTTACTGCTGGAAAAGGTGATTTACTGATTTGGGCTTCCAAAGGAGGCAAATTTGGCTACGCCAAATGCTCGTTTGGAAAAGATGATGTCGTTAAAATTATGCTAAATCTTGATCAGAGCAGTGCTTATGCCGTTGATATAGATATGGTTCCACCCGTTGAAAGTGCGGGTTTACCTGAGGTTACCGCTGATCAAATAGCTATAAATGACAAACGATTGGCCGAGGAAGATGCCATTCGTAAGAAATATACAGCAACATTCATCAGTGAAGATCAAGCTAAAGTTTTAGCTCAGGGATGGGAGTTGAATTCCGCTCGTGTAGTGAAATACTTAATTGATTCTCGTGGAAATCACGATACATTGGTAGCTTTCCTCAACGAAGCTGTTGAAGAGGATCAAGGAGATTTAGCCCTAGAACTTCTAGGTGTAATTTCCCTGAAAGACCTTCGTGATGTCTCTTTGGATGTTCTGAACGATCACCTATACAATACACTTCTTCCTAAAGAGCTAAATGCTCAAGTTTATAAAGAGCTGCTTAATCCTCGTGTTGAGTACGAGATGATCACTCCCTATAAAGCTTATTTCCAAGAGTGTATTGAAGAAGAAGATGCATTGCGTTTTAGAGAGAATCCACTTGAATTAGTGAATTGGTGCAATGATGAACTGACAATATTCAATGAACTCAATGCGCAACATATTCGTATGTCTCCAAAAGGCGTGTGGGAATCTTGTGTTACGGATGACCTTTCTCGTGATATTTTCTTTGTTTCTGTTGCGCGTAGCTTAGGTATCCCAGCATGGAAAGATGCAGTAACGGGTAAGGTTCAATACCGCAATCTTAAATCGAATGAGGTTTACGACGTTGACTTTGCTTTAGCTCAAGAGCATAGAGCCCCACAGGGAACGGTTACTGCAAAATATAATGCGATCAAATCTCTCCCTGATCCTAAATACTATACTCATTTTACGATTTCAAAATACGATAATGGTGTATACAAGTTACTGAGTTTTAATGATGGTGACAACGATATGGGTGAGGGTGCTACTTGGTCAAATCTGCTTAAAAAAGGTTTAAAACTTGACGAAGGTAGTTATATGCTTGTAAGTGGTACACGTATGGCTAGTGGTGCAGTGCTTTCTCAGATCAATTTCTTTATGGTCGAAGAGGGTGAAAACACAAAAATTGACTTAGTCATGCGACAAAGCTCCGATGCTGTCCAAGTAATTGGTGATTTTAACTCAGAGTCACGCTACTTACCCTTAGGTGCCAACCAAGAGCAAAGTATCTTGCAGACTACGGGGCGAGGTTACTTTGTTGTCGGTGTTTTAGGTGTGGGTCAAGAGCCAACGAACCATGCTTTACGTGATATTGGTGCAGTAAGCAAAGATCTTGAAGCTTGGGGTAAGAAAATTGTTCTACTTTTTCCTAATCAAAAAAGTGCTAGTAAGTACAACGATAAAGAATTCACTGACTTACCTTCGACTATTAGCTATGGTGTAGATGTGGATAACCGTATCCAGAAGGAAATAACCCAAGCAATGAGGTTGAATTCGAGTTCACTCCCAGTTTTTATTATGGCTGATACCTTTAACCGTGTGGTTTTTGTATCTCAAGGTTATACTGTTGGGCTAGGTGAACAACTAATGAAAGTGGTTCACGGATTGTAGGTTTATTCAGTAATTATTAATGATGTAAAGGTTGAAGCTGTTCTGTAAGGAATAGCTTCAACCTTTTTTAGTTGGAAACTCCAATGTATCGTGTAGCAGCCTTTTGCGTAAGAGCTGTATGGCTAGGGTTATCCTCGATAGTTAACCAATTGCTTTGGCTAGTCTTTGATAGCTTAGTGGGTTTGTGTATTACATAAAGTAAACTGTATTGTAATATCTAGCTTTAATATATAAGTCTATGACCTTTATTTGATACAAATGGGACTGGATAAGCTTTTCTTTCAATCCATGATACCCTATTTTTGTTAACTTTGGACGATTTGTAAATTTTCATATAAAGTTTGGATTTATTATCAAAACAACTTGTTTGAAACTTTACAGCTATAACTTGAACACAACAAAACCCAATGAAAAAACTATTCCCAATTGAAATACAGGAGAACACAATCCAAAGTTATTTTGTAAAGAAATACACTACTTCAAAGGTGATTTACTGGATAATTCTCTTTATTATTATTGTCTTTTTTTCCTTATTGCCCTTTATTTATGCCGATATAACGAGTCAGAGTAGAGTAGTTATGAGAAGTGTAAATGAGAACAACTCCATTCAATCGGCTTTGTATAGTGAGGTCACTAAAATTGATCTTTATGAAAACAAGCATGTTGAAGCTGGAGATACACTGATTTGGCTTCGTACAGATGAGCTCAATGAGCAATTGCTTAGGTCTGGTCAAAGAATCCTAGAAAATGAGGCATTTATAGTTGACTTATCTAATTTAGTAAGGGGGCGTTTGATAGCCAATACACCAAAGTATAGAACTGAGCTTGCTGAATACAAAGCTATTTTGGCAGAAAAGAAACTCAACCTAGATAAAATTCAAAAAGAATATACAATCTCAAAGACTTTATTTGAAAAAAATCTAGAATCAGAATTTAATTATCAACAGATTGAAAATAGACTTCTTACTGAAAAATCTCAACTTAATCTTATTGAAGAGCAATACAGAAACAGGTGGGAGACCGAAAGGACTAGACTTAAGCAGGATAATGATAATATTAAATCAGAGATTCAGCAAAACAAGAATCGCCAATCTCAATATGTAATCACTGCACCGATTTCAGGAAATATTGTGCAGTTCATAGGACTCCAAGAAGGAAATTTCTTATCTCCAGGGCAAACAATTGCTCAAATATCTTCGGTAGATAGCTTATGTCTCGTCCTAATATAGCGTTACACAATACATGTAATGTTATGGAAGAGTCTAAAGATCAGTATGTAAAACGTACTCAAAAGGATTATAGTATGTCCTTTAAATTGTCCCTTGTTTCTGAGATTGAACGTGGAGAACTCTCTGCCACTAGTGCACAACGTAAATATGGTATTCAATCTCGTTCAACAATTGTTTGTTGGCTCAGAAAATATGGTAAATTTGACTGGGAGAATCAAACACCCAGTAATATGCCTAAGAGTCAAGAGCAGAAAATTTTA
>NZ_AQWS01000003.1 GCF_000375405.1 Bacteroides propionicifaciens DSM 19291 = JCM 14649
CAAAAGCAAGCAAGACTGCTTTAAGACCCATCGACGTTTGAGCTTCCAAAAGCACTACATCTCCCACTTTATAAGAGTTATTGGGCTCGGTGACATCAATAAACTTTTCCTTACTTTCCGAAGAGGAACAGTGCCCCTTAGCACTACATGATGCGCAGGCAGTTGTCTGAACAATGCGTACTTTAATTTCCGCACCTTCAATGCTTTCTACAATTCCTTGATGTTGGATAGTGTTCGTCATAATTGCAAACTATACTTTACAAATTCGAACAAATTTAAGTAATATTTGCGAACTTACGGAGTATATTCTATTTTTTATATTGAATAAGAAAGGAAGTTTTCACTTAAAAATCAGCCTCACAACCCTGAAACCATTTAAATACGCTGATTAACTTACACTTATACAAACCTACATTATACATTATCACCCAGTAATGTGTTGCATAACATATCTTAATCCAAAACAACTCTAGAATTTTGCAATAAATAATAACTAACCTTAGTTAGAATAGCTGAACGACTTACTCGTTTAGCTAAAGCAACCTAGTGGCAACCAGAAAGTGAGTAAGTCGTTTTTAAATTAAAAAGGAGAGCAATAAAATTACTCTCCTTATATATAATATTTAGTAAATCAGTAGGCCACTACCATTTATAGTTTATCCCAAAACTCAACAGCTCCTTGAGTTGAAAGTAGCTTCGACCAGGGATCTTTTTTACATTATCATCAAACCGTGCATGAACAAATATCTTTGTCGATAAGTATCTATTTAAGATAAAGTTAAAAGTATTTTCCCACTCAGCTTCAACTTTGTCGTAACTAGTAAAATACTCTAAACGCGTTGCCCAAGTAACAGTATTAATTATTTTCCACTCCATAATATACTTGAACCTCGAACCAACCTCATGTCTGACAGACTTACCCTCGTCAACACCGAACTGAGTCTCATCAACATCTTTACGACGTACATAACGCAGGTTATAATCGGCAGGCAATAACATCAGAGAGAGTTTAACCTTAGGTTTTTCAAGCTTATAGTCCATACCTAAACTGACAATGAAGTTCATCGGCGAAAGAAAGGCTGAAACCATATCCGTTGAATTCTTCTTATAGCTTGGCGAGAACTGTGTATTAATTTCGGCTGCAAGGGTATAGTACCACTTCTTAGCAGCCTGCAAACCTAGTTTCGATGTCAAACGAATAAGGTCAGTATTAATACGGTATTTACGAATAGTATCTGAAGATGCCGTATTAAACCCAAATTTGGCCTCGGCTAAATTCTCAAATTGTATTTTCTCCCTATCGTTATAGTTGGCAAACAAACGCAAACTAGCCAACATTGAATTGGTGCTCTCCCCTCCTTTATACCAGTTTTCTGAAATATAGTTTTGTGTGATCTGAAGAGAGCCATCACCACCCGTTAACCACCAGTTGGGCTTCTTTATAAGACTCTTAACCATCGAAAGATCCTCTTTTAAGTCCTCATCAGCTCTAAAAAAAGGTGTTACACTCTTTTTAGGTATATCTTTATCTTTTTCAACTTCAGAAAAGTAAATCTTCTGCCCCATTATACGGTCTTCAGTTGTAACAGCCAGACTAATATCATTGAGATACATAGAAAGAAGGGCTTTATCAACGAGTTTGTTTGCTCGATTTAATACCTCCCACTTACTAAGATTTAATGGGGGTATATTTTTAGGCTGATCTGACGACACAAAAGGATTATAAGGCTTTAGCTCCGGTAGTCCTAACTGTTTAATTGGTGAATTATAATAAGCCAAAGGCAATTGCAGCTTATAATAAAAAGGATTAGGGGCAATATAACGTGGAGGTACAGACTCATCATTTAAATATTCTAACTCCCCTATATACTGATTATACAAATAAGAAATAGTATCTATCCGTGGAGTATCTAGCTGCATATTCAAACGTACAAATAGGTATTTATTTAAATTAGAGGGTAAAGTATCAGATGCATGAATAGAAGTAAAGGCTGCTTCGTAATTATCATTATTAGAAGCACCATAAACATTTGTAATCCCCACACAAAGAAGGATTAGACTCAAGCAACTTAACCTTTTCAATTTATTTTTCATATAACTACAATAATACAACTCTACAAATGTACAGCAATATCAGAGAATAACCACGTTTTAGGTAATCAAATACGCAAGAATGTTGTCACAATGTAGCATTACGACAACACGCTACAAAATAAATAAAAACACGAAGAAATAAAACTAAAGCAGCTTCTTAGATATGACTACAGATATAGCTTCCGTGATACTTTCGACATCTAACTTTTTGAATATTGACTTTCGATAGAACTTTATTGTATCAAATGATTTGTTGAGTTTTTTTGCAATAGAACTAATCGTAAAGCCTTGTGCAGAGAGGCGAATGACCTCCTTTTCAATATCTTTTAGCTCAACATTGGGTTGTAATAACCACTTCATCTCTTGTCTGTCGTATGTCCAAAGTTCTTTATTGTTCTTATGAGCCATCTCGATGGTTCCCATTTTAGGATATGGAGACATAGAAGTCAAACACAATAGCAAACGAATACTCTTATCTGGTGCAACCTGAATGGGAGTAAACTGGTGATGTATTAAACTGGTAAAGCTTGTTTTTGCATTTTCGATATGGAAATCAAAGGTCAATACATAATCCGAAGGGTTAACCTCTGGGCGACTATAAAAATACCGTGCCGCTTGCCTTGCTGTTTGGATATAACTAAGGTCTGCTTGGGGAACATACTCAGTTAAGAATCCATCACCTTTACTAATTATGTCATCTGGAGATATTCCAGCTACAGAATAACAATTCTCAGAAATATACAAAAACTGATTCAAAGATAAGTCTAATACACTCACATTACGATAGGTTAATCTTGAGATTCCGTTAAGAATATCTAAGCAAGAAAAATATTGTGAATCAGTATTAGTAGGAGCATTAACTTTATTATCTAGGGTTGGGAAATTATATTCATGTCGTCAAAGTTTAGTATGGTTTAAACAAATATAAAATATCTTATGAATAAACCTATAAATATTTATTGACAAAAGACAGGCATAAATGATTATTCATGTATTACGAAACAATAAAGCAGGATTATACAATAACCACATTCAGAACATCAATAACAATCTATTATGGATCAAAACTACAGGGATAATAGACCGATATACAGAGAGTAACTACGTAATTATCCTTTTTATTATAATTTGTTCATCACAAAAGAGTCTTTGTTCTTCTTTTTTTTTAATTTTGCACCATTTTGGATCTTATTCGTAAAAGATCGCATTCTAAGTAAATAATCATATAAAACTACATTAGTTGTGGGAGAAACAAAGTATATTTTCGTAACAGGTGGGGTTGCCTCTTCATTGGGTAAAGGAATCATTTCTTCATCAATAGGTAAACTTCTACAAGCTAGAGGTTACTCGGTAAGCATTCAAAAGTTTGATCCGTATATCAATATTGATCCAGGTACACTTAACCCTTACGAACATGGAGAGTGTTATGTTACTGTTGACGGACACGAAGCGGATTTAGATTTAGGACATTATGAGCGTTTTCTAGGAATTGAGACTACTAAAGCGAATAACATTACTACAGGACGTATCTATAAAAGCGTTATAGACAAAGAGCGTAGAGGTGACTACTTAGGTAAAACAGTTCAGGTTATCCCACATATTACGGACGAAATTAAGCGTAACGTTAAATTATTGGGAAAGAAATTTAATCTTGACTTCGTAATTACCGAAATTGGTGGCACCGTTGGAGATATTGAGTCATTACCTTATATCGAAAGTATACGTCAATTAAAATGGGAAATGGGATCGAATGCTGTATGTGTTCACCTTACATATGTTCCCTATTTGGCGGCAGCTAAAGAATTAAAAACAAAACCAACACAACACTCTGTTAAGACTTTACAATCGTTAGGTGTTCAGCCAGACATTCTTGTTCTTAGAGCAGAGCATGAGTTAAGCAATAACCTACGTAAGAAAGTTGCTTTATTCTGTAATGTCGAAGAAGGTGCTGTAGTACAATCAATCGATGCTCCAACCATTTACGAAGTACCTTTGCTTATGCAGGCTCAAAATCTGGATAAGACAATCCTTAAGAAGATGAATCTCCCTACAGGAAACGATCCAGAGCTTTTACCTTGGAGAAAATTCCTTGAACGCAGAGAGAATGCAACAGAAGAAGTTACTATTGGCCTAGTAGGTAAATATGTAGAACTTCCTGATGCTTACAAGTCAATTCTAGAAGCGCTTTCACAAGCTTCAACATACAACGATCGCAAACTAAATATCGAATTTATTCAGTCAGGTAACATAACAACCGAAAACGTTAGTGAGAAACTAAGCAAAGTTGACGGAATTATAGTTTGCCCAGGTTTTGGTGAAAGAGGTATTGAGGGTAAATATATTGCAGCAGAATATACTAGAAGAAATAATATCCCTACCTTTGGAATATGTCTAGGTATGCAGTGTATGGCTGTCGAATTTGCTCGTAATGTTTTGGGTTATAAAGATGCCAACTCAACAGAGTTCAATGAAAACACCAAACACAATGTTATCGACATAATGGAAGAGCAAAAGGCAATCACAAGTATGGGTGGTACCATGAGACTTGGTGCTTATGAGTGTTTCGTTAAGAAAGACAGTAAGGCATACGAAGCGTATCAGACAGAACATATCCAAGAACGTCATCGTCACCGTTATGAGTTTAACAACGTATACCTTGATGAATTCGCTAAAAATGGTATGGAGTGCGTCGGAGTTAATCCCGAGTCTGAGTTGGTCGAAATTATCGAAATTCCAACTCATAAATGGTACATCGGTGTACAATTCCACCCTGAGTATGGCAGTACTGTACTAAACACTCACCCATTATTCTTATCATTTATTAATGCATGTATCTCTAAATAAAGAAACAGACAGAAGAGAAAAATAATAAACAATCAACGCAAATATTCATGGATAGAAACACCGTAACTGGCTTTGTACTTATAGGTCTATTATTAGTAGGATTTGGCTATTTTACCCGACCTGATGCAGAACAGATGGCTGCAATTCAACAGCAAAATGATTCAATAGCAGCTATTCAGGCTAATCAAGATGTTTTAGAGAAAAAACAAGCAGAAGCCCTAGCCCAAGATGTGGCAGCTCCTGCTGTAATTGACTCTACTTCACTCTTTTTTCAGGCTAGCAAAGGTGCTGAAGAACTTATTACCCTAGAAAATGAAGTAATGAAAGTTACTTTTTCAAACCTAGGAGGTAGAGTTTATTCAGCTACCCTAAAAAAGTATAAAGACCAAGGAGATGCTGAAGGCAATAACAAAAAAGACTTAGTTCTATTTAAGGATAAAGAAAACAAGTTCAATATTAACTTCTACAATCAAAATGAGGTTATACAAACTAAAAACTATTTCTTCACCCCTATAAATGTTACTGATTCTGGGTTAACAATGCGATTAGCAGCTGACGAAAACAGCTATATCGATTTCATTTACAATCTAGATGCTCAAGATCCAGAAAATTATTTGGTTGATTTTCAAATCAAAGCCAACGGTATGGCTGGTAAGATTGCTAACAATAACTATATAGATGTTGATTGGGAACAACTTACTCCTCAGCATGAAAAGGGTTTTGTATTTGAGAACCGTTTATCACGTCTGACCTACCGAACGTTTAAAGACGATACTGAGCGACTATCTGAGTCAAGTCCTGTTACTGAAACTCCTGAGGAAAGACTAAATTGGATTGCTTTTAGAAGTCAATTCTTCTCTACAATCCTTATTAGTGACCAAGGTTTTGAATCGGCTACTTTAGGTTCTACACCAAAAGAAGAAGGTACAGGCTATATCAAAGATTACAAAGCTGACGTTAAAACCTTCTTTGACCCACTAGGCAAAGAAGTTACTCAGATGTATTGGTATCTTGGTCCAAACCGATACAAGACACTTAAAGCATTCGACTCAGAGAAAGGTTACGATTGGGAGTTAAACTCAATTGTTTATCTTGGCTTCCCTGTTGTAAAACAGATCAACCGCTGGTTTACCATTAACGTATTCGACTGGTTGAGCACGTTAGGTATAACCATGGGGATCGTATTATCGATCATGACTATTTTGGTTAAGCTTTTGGTTTATCCTGCAACAAAGAAGACCTATATGTCGTCTGCTAAAATGCGAGTACTTAAACCTCAGGTAGACGAAATCAATGCTAAATATCCAGACCAATCTGATGCAATGAAAAAGCAACAGGAAGTCATGGGCCTCTATAGTCAGTATGGTGTCAGCCCAATGGGAGGATGCTTACCAATGCTTCTGCAGTTCCCTATTTTGATGGCATTGTTCATGTTTGTTCCTAGTGCAATCGAACTAAGACAAGAAAGCTTCTTATGGGCATCTGATTTATCAACCTACGATGCGGTAATTCGTTTCCCATTTACTATTCCTTTCTTAGGTAACCATTTGAGTCTATTCTGTCTATTAATGACGATAACTAACGTTATTAATACAAAATACACTATGGCTCAACAAAGCACAGGAGCACAACCACAAATGGCTGCTATGAAATGGATGATGTATTTGATGCCAGTGATGTTCTTATTCATCCTTAATGACTACCCTTCAGGATTATGTTATTATTACTTCCTATCAACATTGATAAGTATTATAACTATGATTGTATTGCGTAGAACCACTAATGATGATGTTTTGCTAGCACAATTAAATGCTAATAAGAACACGAAGAAGAAAACATCTGGATTCGCAGCTCGCCTTCAAGCGATGCAAGAAAAACAAGAACAAATGAAACAACAAGGACCACAAAATCGAAAATAAGATTATAGTGCAAGTCAGAAAAGGAGAAACTAAATTAAGTTTCTCCTTTTTTTATTCTATCCAAGATACCACTATGTAAGCCAAATCAAGTAATTTACTAGCATTTCACGCTTAGAAGAGGAAACTATAGACTTAAATAGATATCTTTGTTTTAAAATAAATCTATCATAATTATAGTTACAATGAAATCAAAATTATTAATTATGGCTGCATCTGCTGCACTTACCTCGTGTGGAACGACACAAGATAGCGATCAAGATAAGCAAGACTTGATTGGCAGATCATCCATTCAGATCAACGATCGAGAACTCACTCCCGAAGCATTGTGGAGCATGGGAAGAATTGGTGGGCTTACTGTATCACCCGATTCTAAACAGTTTGTTTATTCTGTAAGTTATTACAGTGTACCACAAAATAAGAGCAACACAGAACTCTTTACCATGAATGCAGATGGAAGTGATCATCAGCAAATCACCCATAGTCCATTTAGTGAGAACAGTGCAGTATGGATTAAACAAGGAACAAAGATTGCTTATATGAGTGCCGAGTCGGGCTCACCACAACTTTGGGAAATGAATCCAGACGGCAGCAATAAGAAGCAACTCTCTAATGTTGAGAATGGCATTGAAGGCTTTCTATTCTCACCCGATGAAAAGAAAGTTGTTCTTATATCGACTGTAAGAGTTGTGGAAAGCACTGCTGAGCGTTATCCAGACTTGCCTAAAGCAACAGGAGTTGTAGTTAACGATTTAATGTACAAACATTGGGATGAATGGAAGACTGAAGTACCTCACCCTTTCGTCGGAGATTTTGATGGTAACCAAGTTACTAACCTAACAGATATAATGGCTGGTGAACCCTACGAAGCACCACTACGACCATTTGGAGGAACTGAGCAACTTGCTTGGAACAATACATCCGATAATATCGCTTACACTTCACGTAAAAAGACTGGCAAAGAGTATGCCTTTTCGACCAACTCAGATATCTATATCTACGACCTAAATAAAAAAACAACCAAAAACATCACCGAAGGAATGATGGGTTACGACACAAACCCTCAATACTCTCCCCAAGGTGATAAGATTGCTTGGTTAAGCATGGAAAGAGATGGCTATGAAGCCGACCAAAATCGTTTATTCGTAATGGACCTCGCAACTGGCAACAAGAACTTTATATCCAAAAAGTTTGATTCAAATGTTGATGATTATGTATGGGCTCAAAACGGCCAATCGATCTATTTTATCGGTGTATGGCATGCAACATCTCAGATATATCAAGTTGAAGTTAAGTCAACAGACTTGAAACAAATAACGGAAGGAATGCACGACTATGCGTCGGTAGCACTACTAGGAGATCAGCTCATTGCCAAACGTCATTCATTGAGCTCAGGAGATGAAATCTTCGCTGTAGCTAAAGAAGACGGAGTGGCGACTCAGTTAACTTTTGAAAATAAGCACATCTACGACCAAATAGATATGGGACGCGTAGAACAAAGATGGATCAAAACCTCAGACAATAAGCAAATGCTTGCTTGGGTGATTTATCCTCCTCACTTCGATCCAAACAAGAAATACCCGACCCTACTTTATTGCCAAGGTGGACCTCAAAGCCCCGTAAGCCAATTCTGGTCTTATCGTTGGAACCCTCAACTTATGGCAGCAAACGACTACATTATTGTTGCACCTAATCGTAGAGGATTACCAGGATTCGGTTTAGAATGGAACGAAGCAATTAGTGGCGATTATGGTGGTCAGGTAATGAAAGACTACTTTGCTGCTATCGATGAAGTTGCTAAAGAACCATTTGTTGACGCTGATAGATTGGGCTGTGTTGGTGCAAGCTTTGGAGGCTATTCTGTATATTGGTTAGCAGGTCATCACGACAAACGCTTCAAAGCTTTCATTGCTCACGATGGTATCTTCAATATGGAGATGCAATATCTTGAAACTGAAGAGATGTGGTTTGCACAATGGGATATGGGCGGTGCCTACTGGGACAAAAACAACGCTATTGCCCAAAGAACATTTGCCAACTCTCCACATAAATTTGTAGATAAGTGGGATACTCCTATCCTTTGTATCCATGGCGAAAAAGACTATCGTATCTTAGCAAGCCAAGGTATGGCAGCCTTCAATGCCGCTGTAATTAGAGGTGTGCCAGCTGAGCTACTTGTTTACCCTGACGAGAATCACTGGGTGCTACAGCCTCAAAATGGTATTCTATGGCAGCGTACATTCTTTAGCTGGCTAGATAAATGGCTAAAGTAAAATCAAACTCTTTATAGAACATGAAAAATGGCTCTGCTTTCACAAGTAGAGCCATTTACATTTGCAAACAAAAAGTATGATAAAAAACTAATAATGCCTTATATTTCGATAGAAACAAACGATGCCATCGGCCATTGATAAGCTGCAGTTCCAATTATAAATAGAACTAAGGCAACAAACCACACTATGAAAATTCCCCATTTTAGCCCCTTACTTGCAGGTTTGAACTTCATTAAGTTCTTTAACAGCAAATATAGTACGATACCCATTGGGATAATCAATACAATCAAACCAGCAGAAGCTGTTAGCAAAGATATACCCTCACTAAAATAGATAAAGGGGCCACCAATATTTGCTAGCAAAGCCGAACCGCCAGCAATAAGTCCTATAATTACAGCTAAAAATATTAGTATAACTAAGATCCAAGCTGGAGCAAGGACTATCATAAGAAACACAAAACACACTTTTAGTAAAACACCGAAGGCATTTAGAACCCTATCTATTGGCCGACTTCCTGCAGCATTACTTCCTATATTTGTGTCTTTTTTTTTTCCATCACTAGCCTCTTCACTAACACGCTTTCCGATATTCTCTACCGTGACATCCTCTCCATACATATTGAGTTTGTCAATCGCAGTATCAGCTTGAGGTACAAGAATCCACATCACAACGTAAGCTACACAAGTCGTCCCGAGGGTAACAAACATCAGTGCCACTAAAATTAAACGAACAATAGTGCTGTCAATTCTAAAATAAGCCGCTAAACCTCCTGCAACCCCTCCTATTATCTTGTCATCAGGATTTCTAAACAACTTTCGACGCTGAAAATCCGTAAAATCATAAGCTGAACGCTGTTTCTTATCTGAACTAGAGCTAGACTCGACATCCTCAGATTCATTTTCTTCAGATTGAGTATCAAAATCTTCAGGGTTACCAATGCGCTTAATCACAGCCTCAACCTGACTAATCACAATTGACTGATTCTGACGACTAATATCTTGAGATAAAAGTTCGGAAAATCGAGCTTCGATATCTGCAACAATCTCTGTATGGTCGTGATGATTCTTAAAGTAAACTCTAATATTATCTAAATATTCCTTTAGCAACTGATAAGCATCCTCATCAATATAAAAAACTACTCCCCCTAAATTTACTGTTACCGTCTTTTTCATATTATTATTCGGTTTTAGATTTTCTACTAGCTATATATTCAACCGAGTTGTTCAACTCTCTCCACGACTCTTCTAATTCACCTAAAAACACTTTTCCCTCAGCAGTTAAGGCATAATATTTTCTTGGTGGTCCTTGTGTAGATTCTTGCCATTCATAACTAAGCAAGCCGTCGTTCTTTAACCTTGTGAGTAAAGGATACAAAGTACCTTCTACCACAATAAGTTTAGCTTCTCTCAACTTGTCAATTATATCGGAAGAATAAGCAGCCTCTCTATCAAGCAATAACAAAATGCAATATTCGAGTAGGCCTCGACGCATCTGAGATTTTACTTTTTCAACTTTCATAGATCATTAATTAATATATCGACAAATATATATAATCCCAAACTACTATGCAACACATAGTAGTATATTTAACACAAATAAAGCTTATCAGGCTGATTGACGCTATCTCATATCCCCTACGAAGCCCTGTTTAAGGTAATAGTATTGTATTAAGGAACTTGGGTTACCACTGAAATGAGCACTTTGGATGCAGTCCATATTTAATTTTATTAAATTAACCAAAGTGCTATGTACAGATAGCAATTTAAACCTTACTTTTAACTCCTAAACTGTCTAATAAATAATAATTCACTCAAAATGAGCTCTAAGAATATAAGATTTAAAGAAGATGATGCTGGCTACAGCATGAAGGAAGCAATTAATGAGGCAAAGAGATGCCTAAATTGTAAGAAACCATCCTGCATTAAAGGATGTCCTATAGCCAACGATATTCCCGATTTTATATATCAGTTATCGATGGGAAATATGGGAGCTGCCATGAAGATCATTAATGAAAAAAGCAATCTACCCGCTATTTGTGGACGAGTATGCCCTCACGAAAAGCAATGTGAAGGTCACTGCATTTTACAAAAAAAGGGAGAAAGTATTCATATAGGTAAGCTAGAGCGTTTTATTGCTGATTTTGACGCTGATATGGATCTAATCCGAGACCGACTCCCTCAGAAAACAAGAGGTAAGGTTGCAGTCATCGGTTCAGGACCTGCAGGGTTAACCGTTGCTGGTGACTTAGCCAGAAGCGGTTTTAATTAACGGTTGTCGAACGCCAAGGAGAGGCTGGAGGCGTACTTATGTATGGTATACCCGAATACAGACTTCCCAAAAAAGTAGTTCGTAAAGAGATTAAAAAAATAGAAAACCTGGGAGTAACCTTCCTTACCAACCAAGCCGTGGGCGAAGACTTAACTGTCGATACACTTTTCGATCAAGGCTACGACGCTGTGTTTATTGGTTCGGGAACTGCTATTCCTAAAGCACTAGATATTCCTGGAAGCAAATTAAAGGGTATCCTACAATCTTCCTATTTCCTGCGAATGGCTAGCCTATATAGTACAGGCAATGTCGAGAGAGATGAGGTGCCTGCACGTGAAGGTGAACATATCGGTATTGTTGGTTGTGGCAATGTAGCTATGGATGCTGCAAGAACTGCTATCCGCATGGGGGCAAAAAAAGTCACAATAATATCTAATGAGACCATAGACAAGATGCCAGCAAATCAATTTGAATATGATTTTGCTGTAAAGGAAGGAGCTAATTTTCTTTGGCAGACAGATACTCGAGAGTTTATCAGTGATGAATCTTCGGAATACGTTGGAGGTATTCGCGCCAACACACCTGAGGGAGAAAAAATATACAAGTTCGACCGCATCCTACTGGCTATAGGGTCTAGACCTGCTAACAAAATTGTATCCACTACAACTGGCATCGACGTAGATGACACAGGTTATGTTATCGCCAAAGAGAAACCCTACGGAATGACAACACGTAAAGGGGTCTTTGCAGGAGGTGATGTAGTGCACCAACCGCAAACCGTGGTTTTGGCCATGAAAGATGCAAAACTAGTTGCTAGTGGCATTGCTCAATATGTAGATGCAGTAAAACTTCTTAAAGACTAAAAAGACTATCAAAATAAATAAAACAGATTTGAGCTTATAAACTCAAATCTGTTTTTTTGTTTATACGCGCCCACATAAAACCATTAGGGTGAAAATTAGGTACCAGTAGGTCATCGCCAGTAAACGAGTAGCTCGCTCAAGTTTGATGAACCTTTAATTGATTTCCACGTTAAATAGCAGTAAATTTGATTAGTTAGTTGAAACTATTTATAGAGAATATTAATGACAAAAAAAGAAAGATATAAGAACGTTATAGATTGGTTCCTGGAACATATGCCGGTAGCAGAGACCGAACTGCACTATTCGAACCCCTACGAGCTATTAGTGGCGGTCATACTTTCGGCTCAATGCACCGACAAACGGGTTAACATGGAAACACCAGCCCTGTTTATGGATTTCCCTACCCCTGAGGCACTAGCAAGTACAACTCCTGATGTTATATTTGAATATATCAAGAGCATCTCTTTCCCCAACAACAAAGCTAAACACTTGGTCGGCATGGCAAAAATGCTTGCAGAAGACTATAATAGTCAGGTACCCGGTGAGATGAAAGAACTGATAAAATTACCTGGTGTAGGACGCAAAACTGCCAACGTTATTTTGTCAGTTGTTTTCGACAAACCAGCTATGGCAGTTGACACTCACGTTTTTAGGGTAGCCAATCGCATTGGTCTGACGAACAACTCAAAGACTCCCCTAGAAACAGAGAAGGAGCTCGTTAAACACATCCCAACCGAATATATTGCAACAGCACACCACTGGCTTATCCTTCACGGACGCTATACTTGCCAAGCACGTAAACCCAAATGCGAAAGCTGTGGTTTAAAGTTATACTGTAAGTATTTTTCTAAAAAATATAAGCCAAGTTTAATTTCCTAAAACCAAAGTTATATTTTAAGTGTTTAATTTAAGGAAAAAAAGAAATAAATACTAACTTTGCAAGCATTAAATAGAGATAAAATTATCATTTATATATTAACTTTTTTAATAGAGTATTATGCAATCAATCGAAAAATTCAACTTTGCTGGTAAAAGAGCATTTGTTAGAGTGGATTTCAACGTGCCATTGGATGAAAATTTCAATATTACAGACGATACACGTATGCGTGCAGCATTACCCACTTTGAAAAAAATATTAGCCGACGGCGGTAGTGTAATTATTGGTTCACACCTTGGTCGCCCTAAAGGTCCTGCAGATAAGTTTTCATTGAAACATATCACAAAACACCTTTCCGAATTACTTGGTGGTACAGAAGTTCTATTTGCTAACGACTGTATGGGCAAAGAAGCTGAAGAAAAAACAGCAGCTCTTAAACCAGGTGAAGTTCTTGTTCTAGAAAACCTACGTTTCTACGAAGAAGAGCAAGGCAAACCTTTCTTGGCTGATGATGCTACTGACGAAGAAAAAGCTGCTGCTAAAAAAGCTGTTAAAACAAAACAAGCAGACTTTACTAAGAAACTAGCTTCATACGCTGATTGCTATGTTAACGACGCATTTGGTACTGCTCACCGTGCCCATGCTTCTACAGCATTAATTGCAGACTACTTCGATGTAGATAGCAAAATGTTTGGTTACCTAATGGAAAAAGAGGTAAAGGCTGTTGAGAAAGTTATGAAAGATATCAAAAGACCATTTACAGCTATCATGGGTGGGTCTAAGGTTTCTTCAAAAATCGAGATCATCGAAAACCTATTAAATAAGGTAGACAACTTGATTATTACTGGTGGTATGGCATTTACTTTTGCTAAAGCGCAAGGCGGTAAAATCGGTAATTCTCTATGTGAAGACGATAAACTAGACCTAGCACGTAGCATTGAAGCTAAAGCAAAAGCTAATGGCGTAAACCTAATACTTCCTGTTGATGCTAAGATTGCTGATAAGTTCGCAAACGACGCAAATACACAGATCGTATCAATCAATGAAATTCCTGACGGTTGGAGTGGTCTTGATGTGGGTCCTGAAACAGAAAAAATCTATGCTGAAGTGATCAAAAACTCAAAAACTATTCTTTGGAATGGTCCTACAGGAGTTTTCGAATTTGACAATTTTTCACACGGATCTCAAGCTCTAGGTGAAGCTATTGTTGAAGCAACTAAGAAAGGTGCTTTCTCTCTTGTTGGTGGTGGTGACTCAGTTGCATGTGTCAATAAATTTGGCCTTGCAAATGGTGTATCATACGTATCAACGGGTGGTGGTGCACTTTTGGAGGCAATCGAAGGAAAGGTTCTTCCTGGAATTGCAGCTATCGAAAAGTAAATATTTCTTAAATATATAAGGCAACTCTGAAAAAGAGTTGCCTTTTTTGTTTAAGAAATGCAAATTTTAGTTTAAATTTATCTCAACTAATTATTTATATATTATGAAACGATTATCCACTCTGGGACTTAGCCTTTTTCTGGCTACAGGTATCTATGCCCAAAACTTTGGTGAAGTAGTAAATACTGTAGCTGAGCGCTTAACGTTTTCGGGCTATGCGCAAGCAGGTTATAAATACACCAACCGCTACGAAAAAGAGAATAGTTTTGAATTGACCCGAATTTCATTATGTCTTAATGCACAGATTACACACAACATCTCCGCAACCATTGACATTGACCCCAAAAATGGTAAAGCGAATGATTTCTACGCGAACTATGCAATGTTGCCTTATCTGAAAGTTAAATTTGGACAATTCAAGAATCCCTACTCATTTGAAAATCAACTTTCAGCTTCGGTAATAAACCTCATTAATGGAGGATCACAGGCCGTACGTTACTTAACCTCATCAGATGGTAGTGATATTCTTAATTCTAGCAATGGAGGACGTGATATTGGTCTTATGATTTATGGAGACTTTCTCTATGGTGTATTCAATTATGGTCTTGCCATAATGAATGGTCAAGGCTATAATGTGACTGACCGCAACAACCACAAAGACTTCATTGGTAGCCTAAATATGAACTTAGGAGATAATCTGACTCTTGGTGGTTCGTTCATTTTGGGTAAAGGAAATGCCGTTAAAGCCAATCCTGCTTTAGGAGTTGAAGAAGATGATAACTACACGAGAAACCGCTGGGCTGCTGGTATCAAATACAAATCAGACCTATTTAGTTTAACCTCAGAGTATTTAGCTGGAAAAGATAATAAATACAAAAGTCGTGGTTGCTATGTTACTTCAGCATTCCATATAACATCAAAGCTTGATGCTATTCTCTCTTACGACTACTTCAATACAAGAGATTTTACAGCCGAGTATTCGGGTGAAGCTAAACCCGAAAACACTTTTGATGACACACTACGTGGAGAAATCCAAAACAACTACATCGCAGGTTTACAATATTGGTTCTATCCTAAATGTAGAGTACAAGTACAATACCTATACAATCAGTGTCACGTTGAGAAGAATGGTTCAGCTCTAATGGCACAACTTCAAATCGGATTTTAAGAATAAAAATAGCATAGCATTTATCAAAATGGGTTATCAAGAAATCCTTCAATATATTTATAACGAAACTCTACAGTTATCACATATAGGTGAACCTGCATCGTATATTCCTGAACTTAGGAAAGTTAATCCCAATCAATACGGGATCTGCCTTAAGACTTTAGAAGGGAAGACATACTGTGTAGGGGATAGTCAAGAGGCCTTTGCTATACAAAGTATAGCAAAGGTTTTTGCCTTAGCTATGGCCTTTCATATCAAAGGGGAACGTTTATGGGAAAGAGTTGGTGTTGAACCTTCTGGAAGCGCATTTAACTCAGTAATCCAACTAGAGATGGAAAAAGGTATTCCGCGTAATCCACTTATCAATGCTGGAGCCTTAGTAATCTCGGATATCCTACTTTCTGAACTCGATTATCCCGAAGAACAGTTTCTTAAGTTTGTACAAGAACTTTGTGGCGACTCAGACATCCGATATAACGAGAGTATGGCTGTTTCGGAGCGTGAAAATGGTTTTTTAAACGCTGCTATAGCCAATATGCTAAAGTACTATGGTAATATTGAAAACGATATAGAACGCGTGCTTCGCTTCTATTTCCGTCAATGCTCGCTGACCATGAATTGCCAACAACTTGCTTCAGCGTTCATGGCATTTGCCAACCATAAAAAGAAATTTGAATACTTTCAAACTAGCCTAACTGGCTCTCAAGTTAAACGTATAAATGCTATTATGCAGACATGCGGCTTTTACGATGAAGCTGGAGATTTTAGTTTCAAGGTTGGACTTCCTGGCAAAAGTGGAGTTGGTGGAGGAATAGCTGCTATTTGTCCACGTAAATATGCCATTGCTGTCTGGAGCCCAAGGCTAAATAAAAAAGGGAACTCAGTTATGGGAATGAAAGCGCTCGAACTACTAACTACAAAAACCGAAGAAAGTATTTTCTAAGCGAACATTTTCACTTTTTACAAAGTTATAGGTAGGGTACACAAAAATATTTTGATGTACCCTATTCTTATTATAAATATCGCTAAATACTATGAGTTAAATTACGATATTTACAAACTGAGTTAAAACTAAAGACTAAATCATGAAAGAAAATATATATCTATTTTTTGATACCGAAACCACTGGCCTACCACTAAACTATAATGCTCCTGCCTCCGATCTAAATAATTGGCCAAGACTTGTACAGCTAGCCTATGCACTACATCGTGAAGACGGTAGTGAGATTCTCCAAGTAAATCAAATTATAAAACCTGAAGGCTTTACAATCCCTCCCGAGGTGAGTAAAGTACACGGAATAACAACCGAAAAAGCTATAACAAGTGGAGTAGATCTAAAATTAGCTTTAGCACAATTTACAAATGCCCTAAAGCAAGCAGACTACTTAGTTGCACATAATATAGCTTTCGACGAAAAGATTATGGGTGCAGAACTTCTTAGAAATGGTATGCAAGATCTCTTTGAGAATGCTACTAAAATATGCACAATGAAATCGAGCACAGACTATTGTAAAATCAAAGGTCCTTATGGTTATAAATGGCCTACGCTACAGCAACTACACTCAACTCTCTTTGGGCTGGGTTTTGGTAACGCCCACAACGCTTCTGCTGATGTAGAAGCAACTGTAAAATGCTTCTTTGAACTCAAAAGCTTAGGTGAAATCTAAATTACTGACACAGATGGCACACTCTTTAGAGTTTCTAAATTATCTGCCTTCGGTATAATTTCACGTCAGCCGGACAATTGTCAACCACTAAAACTACTCATAAGGAGCTATAAAGAGCAATGAGAGAGTCATTTTCAAATGAGAATGGATGAATTACTTAAAAGCAAGTGAGAATTGTAAAATATTCACTATACTATTACTATAGACATTCTGAATGTCATAGATTGAGTAAAATCAATTATGGCATTGTATTTGTTACTATATAATAGGAATAAAGACGACAACTAAGAAAAGCTAAAGACTAAGATTTAAGAGCATGGAAGTAAAGATATTGAACGAAAAACAACAATTTATTTTATCTCTTTTGCAAGGGAGACGACTTAAAGAAGCTGTTGATGAACTGGAGCGTATTTTCTGGAATAAACCAGAGACAGAAATTAATACTATCAAAACTACATATGAGTATATGCTAAAATATATGCTTGATGGTGTCAAAGATCCCGAAAGATATAAACTACACGATAAACTTATTCAAGAAACACTTGAACTAAGCGACAAGTATTTTATCGAAGCTTTTGATGGAATTTCAAACAGAATTTACCACCAACGTAGAAGAACGGATAAACCCCGACTAGACAATGTTACCTATGGCAGTCTTTTGGCTACTCTAGAAGGTTTTAACGACGAATTAGCCGTAAGTAATTTGGTCGAGGATAAAGAAAACATCAACCATGTACTTGCTCGACACGAAAAAGCCCTGGCTGATTTATTCCCTAAAGCGTGGCTTTCGAACTCTTGGACGCTTGCTGAAAGAGAAGAGGCAAACCAGTTTTTAGAATCTAAATTACTGAGCGAAAACGATCTTTCTCTTTTTATAAGTGCTGTTACTCTTGGTCTTTTGTCTTTATTTGATGCTAGGAAATTTGCATGGCTCATAGAAGCCTACAAAAAAAACTTTGTATTTGCTAGTCCCCGTGCTCTAGTGGGTTTAGTTATGGTTATCAACCATCAAAAGAACCGATTAGCCTACTACCCTGAGCTAAATGCTCAACTTTCGTTCCTATTCGAAGATAAAAAAACAACAGACTTAGTTAACGACATCTATCTGCAATTCTTACAAAGCCAAGAAACCGAGAAGATAGATAAGAAGATGCGTGAAGAGATCATCCCTGAAATGATGAAGAATGCTTCAAGCATGCAAGACCTAAAACTTGGCTTCGAAGAGGCAGAAGACGAAGAGGGTCATAACCCTGATTGGCAAGAAGCAATGGAAAAATCGGGTATGGGTGATAAAATCAGAGAAATCAATGAGCTGCAAATGCAAGGAGCTGATGTTTATATGAGCTCTTTCTCAACACTAAAAGGCTACCCCTTTTTCTACTCTATCCAAAACTGGTTTTACCCCTTTGAAAAGCGTCACTCAACCGTTTATTATGAGTTTGGCGACCAAGACGAAAAAGGTTCTATTGTCGATCTGATCTTGAATTCGGGACTATTTTGCAACAGTGATAAGTATTCGCTATGCTTTACGTTTCAACATATCCCTAAATCTCAAAGAGATGCTATGCTAAGTCAGCTAACCGAACAACAAATGGGAGGACTTGAGGAGGAGCAAAAGATGGCTAAACTCCAAGAGCTTACCGAAAAACCTAGTGTGATAACTAACCAATACGTACACGACCTTTATCGATTCTTTAAGCTCTTTAGATTCAAGAACGACTTTCCCGATATATTTAGCTCACATATTAATTTCCACGAGATAGAGCAATTTGACTTTATAAAGAAAGATTCGGGTTACTTAAACGATCTAGCTAAGGTATTCTTGAAGAATGAGCATTATGAGCGAGCAATTGAGATGTATGAATTACTCAAAGACAATAAGAATGTCAGCTTTGAACTCTTTCAGAAGAAAGGATACTGCTACCAAATGACTAATCAGTACGAGTTAGCTATCGAATCTTATATTAAAGCGGACACCTTAAAGCCGGATAATGTTTGGACAAACCGACACCTGGCTTATTCCTATCGAGCTAGTGGTGAGCATGAGAAAGCCTTGTTTTATTATTTGGCAGTAGAGAAAGCACAACCCAATAACCTTTCAATACTTTTCTACATCGGGATGTGTTATACAGCTATGGGGAAATACGAAGAGGCGCTACAATACTTCTTTAAGATGGACTTCCTAAAGCAGAACAGCAAAAGAGCTTGGCGAGCTATCGGTTGGTGCTCGTTCATCTCGGGCAAACTAGAGCAATCTCAAAACTATTACATGAAGGTACTCGAAAACAAACCCTCCGCCATCGATTACCTAAATGCAGGCCATGTAGAATGGAGTTTAGGCAATATTAAACAAGCTGTTGCAATGTACAATCAAGCTTTGAGCTTATATCAAGATAAAGACAAATTTATCGAACTACTCTTGAAAGATAAACCTCATTTAATAGAGCAAGGAATACCCCAGAGAGATATTCCATTGCTTATTGACTTATTAAATTAGCAGAATAAAGTAATTAACTTTACACTTTTAATAGCTCCCTGTACAGTCTCTGTATGGGGAGTCCCATTACATTAAAATAGCTTCCTGCCATTGATTCTACAGCTACAAAACCAATCCATTCTTGGATTCCATAGGCTCCTGCTTTGTCATAAGGTGCAAAAGTGTCAATATAATAGTTTATTTCACTCTCGCTCAACTTAGAAAACGTAACCTCTGTTTTAGAGTCGAACAAGATTGTTTTCTCCTTGGTCACTATACAAACACCTGTAACTACCTCATGTGTAATACCCGACAACAAACTCAGCATACGCTGTGCATCAACTCTATCTTTGGGCTTACCCAAGATTTCGTCATTTGCGACAACCACAGTATCCGCTGTAATTAGTAATTCATCCTCCCCTATCAACTCTTTATAAGCATCAGCCTTTTTTTGAGCTATATGCTTTGCCACATCTACTGGAGCCAGAGTTAAAGGATAAGACTCATCAACATTCTCTAGGGTTTTAATAGTAAAATCTATCCCCAACCCCTTGAGTAGTTCGTGACGACGAGGTGAATTTGAAGCAAGGGTTATTTTGTAATTTCTTAGATTTTCTAACATAATTCTCTTCTATTACCAACCAAAAGCTTCATCAGCCATCCAAGTACCTTGAGCTTTTAATACCTGCTCAACCACATCTCTTGCACATCCATGACCTCCGTCTTTATTCGAAATATAGAGTGAAAGGTCTTTTACTTCGGGAACAGCGTCTTTTGGACAACAAGGAAGTCCACAGTTTCGCATAACCTCTAAGTCAGGGATATCATCTCCCATATAGAGAATCTCTTCGTCCGAAAAATTATACTTCGCTTTAAGGTCATTGTAATCTTTAATCTTCAATGAAGACCCCAAGTAAATATCCTTAGAACCCAAGCCTTGATAACGGATACGAACAGCATCCGTTTTTCCTCCACTAATAATAGCTACACATAAGCCTTGCTTCACTGCCAGTTGTAGAGCATAGCCATCTTTTGTGTTGACCATCCTCATAGGCTCTCCCGAAGGATGCAGAGGAATCATTTCACTACTTAGCACGCCATCAACATCAAATACTAGCGCTTTTATTTTCGTTAAATCGTAATTTATTGTACTCACTATTTGTCTATTTTATGTTTCGATATATTTTTACTTAGCAAGCGATAAACTTCTTGCACATCGGGATAGGCAGCAAGCATACTTAAATGTCTGTTCATGACATCTTGATCGTTTCTAATTGCTGGTCCTGTTTGAGCTGCATGTGGCTCTACTTCGTGAATCTTGCGGGTAGTCTCATCGATTAAAGAAAGCATTACATCGAATGGTAAGTTATATCTTTCTAAAATCTCAGCTGAGAGCGAATACATATGATTCACAAAATTACACGAAAACACCGCAGCTAAATGTAGCTTTTTTCGCTGTTCTGAATCTGCCTGATGAACCTTCTTACTCAATACCGAAGCGATATCAAGTAAGGTTCTTTTGTCGGCCTCACTATTTGCCTCGATAAACAGAGGTATATTGTCAAACTCTACATCACGAGCTTTGCTGAAAGTTTGCATAGGATAAAATACACCATATCGCTTGGCATGAGATTCAAATATCTCCATTGGTACACTACCTGCCGTATGAACTACAAGAGAATCGGTACGTAATCCAATGATATCAGGTAAATTCTCCATTAAAGCTTCATCAGATAGAGCCACAATATAAAGATCTTTGCCCGAATCAATCTGATCCCACTGTGTGGTATGACTGGCTCTAACCTGTGTTGCCAATCCTTTTGCAGCCTCCAGAGTACGGCTATATACCTGATCTACACAAAAACCCTTATTATAAAAAGCTTTAGCCAATTGGGTTGCTAGATTTCCAGCTCCAATCATGACTATATGATAATCTCTTAGCACTATTCTTGTCCTCCGAATTTATTAAGATGAATTTTTTCCCATTTCAGTTTATCATCATCAAAAGGCTCTTTCTCCTCAGCCTTATGTCCTACTGCAATAATAGCAGAAACCTGAAACTGCAAGGGGATATCTAGAATCTCACGGACATTTTCTTCAGCTGAAATGCCAGAAGCATCGGTGCGTTCTCTTACTTGTACCCAACAGCTCCCCAACCCAAGGCTTTCAGCTTGCAATTGAATAAGAGTTGCTGCAATTGAAACATCTTCTATCCACACATCCGAACTCAACGGATTAGCTAGAATAACAATAGCTAGTGGGGCTTTGGCTATTAGACCAGCACCTCGTTCCTTACAAACGGCTAGCTTTTCGAGCTTTTCGAGGTCATCAACCAAAACAAACTCCCAAGGGGTTGATCGTTTAGAAGAGGGTGACATCAGGGCAGCTTTCATAAGTTCGACCACCTGATCTTCACTTATTTTTTCAGAAGTAAATTTACGTATACTGCGTCTACGCTTCAATAATTCTGTGAAATTTTCCATATACAAAATATCTTATTTTAGACTTTAGATTTGGACAAAGATAATAAAATATACCTCTCTGTCTTGACGAATATCTCCTTAGTTTTAGTAAATAAAAGGAAAACTAAACTAAATAACCGACCTTTAATTAACATTTATAGTACCTAACACCAATCTTGCTAAACACATCCGTCTGTCGGGAATGAAAGCTAAAATGACTAGGTACTTATGGTGGAATCAATTACTGGTTTAGCCCTAACGACTAACTCATTTAATCACGTATAATAGCGTAAGGATATGAATTGAAAAAATAATGAACTCAAAATGTTTTAAACCACTAAAACTCGTTTTTAAGCATAGTAAAGGTCAAATATGGATTTAAAAATTATCTTTAGAATAAACTAACAATTACAACTAACTTATATTCTCCATATCGGAGCAAGCAAACTCACGGATAATGCACTAGCAGTCAAGCCTAGAGGAGTGCTACTTCTGAGCAAAACTAATATTTTAGCAGATCTAGAGAATAAGTGTAGATTTAAATCTGTATTTTTGTATTATATGGCGATAAGATTAACCACATATTATTGCTCGGAAAACATTCCCAGCTTACCTGGTAACAACTTTTTCCACTCTAAAGAACTATTCGTTGTTTACGAGAACACGAAAGGCTATATACCCATACTTATAGTAGCAACTGATGGAAAGATTGTACTTGGCAAACTGCTCGCAGCAATCCGAAGAAATACAGTAGGCATCTTCTTCCCAAACATGATCAAAAAATGTGAGGTGTATGGGTCGGGAGAATATTTTTGTGCTAAGGAGCAACAAGAAAGCTTATTCGGAATGCTCATAGAACACCTCACAGCAGAGACTATACGCAAGTGTTTCTTGATGGAGTTTCGTAATTTAGGCAACTCTCTTATCGGATATCGCTATTTCAAAGAGAACAAATATTTTGCTATAAACTGGTTACGCGTTCGTAACAAGTTTGAGAAAGGCAAGCCTATAGAGCAGGATTTTAGCCAATCTAGAATTCGTCAAATTCGTAAAGCCCTCAAAAATGGAGCACAGGTTATGGAGGCCACAACACCCCAAGAAGTAGAGCAGTTTGCTCGTATGCTCCATAAAATATACTCAGCTCATATCCGCAAACACTACCCAAGCATTGAGTTCTTCCAACACCTTATAAAGACTTTTAATACTGCAGGACAAAAATTAAGTGCCATCTACATTGTTAAATACAAAAACAAAATCATAGGTGGTTCTGCTTGCGCATTTTCAGATAATAAAGCTTATTTATGGTTCTCTGGAGGAATGCGTAAAACCTATGTAAAACAATACCCTGGAGTTTTGGCCGTTTGGGCTGCTCTTAAAGATGCTAAAGAACAAGGATTTGAGAGTTTCGAGTTTATGGATGTGGGGCTACCCTTTAAGCGCCACAGCTATCGAGAGTTTGTATTGCGATTTGGTGGGAGCCAAAGTAGTACACGCCGTTGGTTTAGATTTAGATGGAAATGGTTAAATAAACTATTTCGCAAACTATATGAATAATAAATATTTTATAATTAACTTGAGTTGTACTAATGAGTTTTCAATAAATTTACTGGATAAGAACAAAGAACTAGCATGAAGATTTTAATTGCTGAAATATTTCATTATTAATATGAAATTAACTTACTTTGTCCATATCTAAATAAAAATAGAAAGACATTTGTCACTCTTAAAAAATAATAATCATTATGAAAATTTCGCACATTGAGCATTTAGGCATTGCTGTAAACAGCATTGAAGAGTCTCTTCCATTTTACGAAGACGTTTTAGGTTTAAAATGTTATAACATTGAAACTGTTGAAGACCAAAAAGTTAAAACTGCATTCTTAAAAGTAGGCGATACTAAAATTGAACTTTTGGAGCCAACATCTCCTGATAGCCCTATCGCTAAATTCTTGGAGAAAAAGGGCCCTGGTGTTCACCATGTTGCTTATTCAATTCAAGATGGTGTTCAAAATGCACTTGTTGAAGCAGAATCAAAAGGCGTAAGATTGATTGATAAAGCTCCTCGCAAAGGCGCTGAAGGTCTTACAATTGCTTTCCTTCACCCCAAATCTACTGAAGGTGTTTTGACAGAACTTTGTGAAAAATAAACGCAAATATTAACCCGATATTAATTCTATTAAATAATAAATTATGAGTAACCAGCTTGCAAAAATTAAAGAGCTAGTAGAGCTACGCGCTCAAGCTCGTCTTGGCGGTGGTGAGAAAGCTATTGAGAAACAACACGCCAGAGGAAAATACACTGCACGTGAGCGTATCAATATGCTTCTTGACGAAGGTAGCTTCGAAGAGATGGATACATTCGTTAAACACAGATGTACAAACTTTGGACAAGATAAAAAACACTATCTAGGTGACGGTGTAGTAACCGGTTACGGTACTGTTGATGGCCGTCTAGTATATGTGTTTGCACAAGACTTCACAGTTTGGGGTGGATCATTGTCTGAAACAATGGCTCTTAAAATCTGTAAAGTAATGGATTTAGCCATGAAAATGGGTGCACCTGTTATCGGAATCAATGATTCGGGTGGTGCTCGTATCCAAGAAGGTATCAACGCTCTAGCAGGTTATGCGGAAATTTTCCAACGTAACATTGAAGCTTCAGGTGTTGTTCCTCAAATTTCAGGAATCTTCGGCCCTTGCGCAGGTGGTGCAGTATATTCTCCAGCACTAACAGACTTTACACTTATGACAGAAGGAACATCTTATATGTTCTTGACTGGTCCTAAAGTAGTAAAAACTGTAACTGGTGAAGACGTTAGCCAAGAAGACCTAGGTGGTGCTAGTGTTCACTCGACTAAATCGGGCGTTACTCACTTTACATCAGCTACTGAAGAAGAAGGTATCAAAACAATCCAACAACTTCTTAGCTTCATGCCTTCGAACAACTTGGAAGAAGCTCCTTTCAAAGAGTGTACTGACCCAATCGACCGTATGGATGACCTATTGAATGAAATCATTCCTGATAATCCAAACAAACCATACGATATGTACGAAGTAATTGGTGCACTTATCGATAATGGTGAATTCCTAGAAGTACAAAAAGACTTTGCTAAAAATATTATTATTGGTTTCGCTCGCTTCAACGGCCGTTCAGTAGGTGTTGTTGCTAACCAACCAAAATTCTTAGCTGGTGTACTAGACAGCAACGCTTCTCGTAAGGCTGCTCGTTTCGTACGCTTCTGTGATGCTTTCAATATTCCTTTAGTTACACTTGTTGACGTTCCTGGATTCCTTCCTGGTACTGGTCAAGAATATAACGCAGTTATTCACCACGGTGCAAAACTACTTTATGCTTACGGTGAAGCAACTGTTCCTAAAGTTACTGTAACATTAAGAAAATCTTACGGTGGTTCACATATCGTTATGAGCTGTAAACAACTTCGTGGAGACATTAACTACGCTTGGCCAACCGCTGAAATTGCAGTTATGGGTGGTGCAGGTGCTGTTGCTGTTCTTTATGGAAGAGAAGCTAAAGATCAAGAAAATCCAAAAGCTTTCCTTGCTGAAAAAGAAGACGAATACACTAAACTATTTGCTAACCCATACAATGCAGCTCGTTTTGGCTACATTGATGATGTTATTGAGCCACGTAATACTCGTTTCCGCGTAATCAAAGCATTGGAGCAGTTGAAGACTAAACGTCAAACTAACCCAGCTAAAAAACACGGTAACATACCATTATAATGTTCTAACTTTATAGTTTATGAATCAGAAGAATATTGGCTTAATCCTATTCTTTACAATCTGCTTTGTCATTGGATCCAATGCACAAAGCAGATCAAGCCTAAGAATAAATGAGGTCTTAGTGACCAACGAGGATAACTTTGTAGATGATTACGGCCAACATAATGGTTGGATCGAAATTTGGAACAGTTCTTTCTCTTCAATTAATATAGGAGGATGCTATTTAACCAACGACAAGAGTAACCCCAAGAAGTATTTAATACCCCGAGGGGATGTTTTGACAATAATCAAACCCAGACAACACATCTTGTTTTGGGCTGATGACAGACCGCAAAGAGGTACCTTCCACCTAAACTTCAAACTTGAAGCTGGCAAGGATAATTACATTGCTCTTTACGACTCTAATGGCAAGACACTCATTGACCAGATTAATATCCCCGCTTCAATCACAACTGACCAATCTTATGCAAGGGTTGAAGATGGTGTGAGCCAGTGGATCATTAAAGATGGAACTCAAGACAATTATGTCACTCCGAGTACCAACAATATGATTGAGCATGCCAATATTAAAATTGAGAACTTTGAAAAACATGACTCTGGGGGCATTGGTATGTCTCTAATAGCCATGTCTACAGTTTTCACTGGTCTGATTCTTCTTTACCTAGCATTTAAACTAACAGGTAAAATAGCTATTACAATGAGTAACAGAAAAGATATGAAACAAACAAATAAAGCAGCAGACAGCAAGTCTGCTTCAACAGTAAAGACAGCCCCACAAGGTAAAGGAGCTAGTGAAGATATTGTTGCAATATCAATGGCACTACACGAATACTTTGGTGGAGATCATGACGTGGAAAATATGGTTCTTACTTTTAGCGAAGTAGGTGCAAGCCATTCTCCATGGAGCATGAAACTTTTTGGCCTACGTAAAAGATAATTATTGTATCACAAGTTAAGAACGAAAACAATGAAAGAATATAAATACAAAATCAACGGAAAAGACTTTAAAGTGGTCATCAATGATATCAAAGATAACATTGCTAGCGTTGAGGTAAACGGAAATGCTTACGAAGTTGAAATGGAGAAACAAGTAGCTCCAGTAATCGAAAAACCAGCTCCAGTTGCAGCACCAGTTCAAGAAGCAGCACAACCAAGTGCACCTTCTGCAGGTAGTGGCAAAGGCACTGGCATTCAATCACCATTGCCTGGTGTTATTGTTGACATCAAAGTAAACGTTGGTGACACTGTTAAACGTGGACAAACTGTTCTTATCCTTGAAGCGATGAAAATGGAAAACACCATCAACGCTACAAAAGACGGTAAAGTCTCTGCGATTAAAGTTAACAAGGGCGACTCTGTACTTGAAGGTACTGACCTTATCATTATTGAGTAATAATTAAGTATTATGGGGGATTTCTTATCTTTTTTAGGAAACAACCTTATTGACTTCTGGAGTTACACCGGAATGGCCAATGCAACCATTGGTCATCTAGTCATGTTGGGTTTTGGATTATTTTTTATTTATTTGGCCATTGCCAAAGAATATGAACCTATGCTTCTTATTCCTATTGGCTTCGGTATTTTGATAGGAAATATTCCTTTTAACTTAGAGGCAGGACTACAAGTGGGTATCTACGAGGAGGGATCAGTTCTCAATATCCTATATCAAGGAGTAACCTCAGGTTGGTACCCACCACTGATCTTCTTAGGTATAGGCGCAATGACAGATTTCTCTGCACTTATATCCAACCCTAAACTCCTTTTGATTGGAGCTGCTGCACAATTTGGTATATTTGGAGCTTATATCATAGCGCTTCAGATGGGTTTTGACCCAAGCCAAGCAGGTGCAATAGGTATTATTGGTGGAGCTGATGGTCCTACAGCTATATTTTTATCGTCCAAACTAGCCCCCAACTTAATGGGAGCAATTGCAGTTTCGGCATATTCATATATGGCCTTAGTTCCGGTTATTCAACCTCCTATCATGAGGTTATTGACCACTAAAAAAGAGAGAGTTATTCGCATGAAGACCCCTCGTCAGGTATCACACACCGAAAAAGTAGTCTTCCCTATCATAGGATTATTACTGACTACCATGTTGGTACCCTCGGGATTACCCTTACTAGGAATGCTGTTCTTTGGTAACTTACTCAAAGAGAGTGGAGTAACAAAGAGACTGGCCAATACTGCTAGCGGACCATTAATTGATACAATTACCATACTTCTTGGTTTAACAGTTGGTGCATCTACTCAGGCTTCTGAGTTTTTGACTATCGACTCAGTTAAGATCTTTGGACTTGGTGCTGTATCTTTTATTATGGCCACAACAGCTGGAGTATTGTTTGTCAAGATTTTTAATCTATTCTTGAAGAAGGGTAATAAGATTAATCCTTTAATAGGAAATGCAGGCGTTTCGGCTGTGCCAGACTCTGCACGAATATCACAAGTTGTTGGAAGCGAATACGACCCAACTAATTATCTTCTCATGCATGCTATGGGTCCCAATGTAGCAGGTGTTATAGGATCGGCTGTTGCCGCAGGTATTCTACTTGGATTCTTATACTAAACACTACTTGGATCATCTATATTTTAAGAGTAGGCTCACAAATTTGTGAGCCTACTCTTTTTTTGCACTTGCTACAAGGCATTAGAAAGCCCATTCAATCCGATAACGAATAAATATATTATTATATTTGGTACTAGGTATTGCATAGAAGCATTATTTGTATATATTTGTATTAGTTAATAACAATAGGATAGATATTTGAGTAATAAAATGATAATTTAATCAAGTATTATTATAAAATACTATCTTAGTTTTTTGATTAATAAGAAAAACAAACCATTGTGATACATCTAGAGAACATAAACAAAACATACCCAGGGCTTGTGCCATTGCATGTGCTTAAGGGCGTAAATTTAGACATAGAAAAAGGGGAGTTCGTTTCTATTATGGGCTCTTCAGGCTCTGGTAAATCAACACTGCTCAATATCTTGGGTATTTTAGACACCTACGATGAGGGGAAATACTTTCTTGACAATACGCTGATTAAAGACCTGAGTGAACGAAAAGCAGCAGAGTATCGCAATCGTATGATTGGATTCATCTTCCAATCTTTCAACCTTATTTCGTTTAAGAATGCTGTCGAAAACGTAGCACTCCCCCTATTCTATCAAGGCATAAGTAGGAAAAAAAGAAATGCATTGGCGCTGGAATACCTAGATCGCTTAGGCCTTAAAGAGTGGGCACACCATATGCCCAATGAAATGAGTGGTGGACAAAAACAACGTGTAGCCATAGCTCGAGCACTGATAACAAAGCCACAAATCTTACTGGCAGATGAGCCTACAGGCGCCTTAGATAGCAAAACATCAATTGAGGTTATGGGAATTCTCAAAGAGCTTCACGAGCAAGGTCAAACCATAGTTGTAGTAACTCACGAGAGTGGTATTGCATATCAAACAGAGAAAATAATTCATATCAAGGACGGTTTGATTCAAAATATTGAAACAAATGCAGAGCGGAAAGATAGCCCATTCAGTATGGAAGGTTACATAAAATAAAGCAACGGCACTATGATTGATTTATTACAAGAAATATATGCCTCAGTCAAAAAGAATAAATTGCGAACTCTACTAACGGGCTTCGCAGTCGCTTGGGGTATATTCATACTAATTGTATTGTTGGGTGCTGGAAACGGTTTACTCAATGCCTTCAAAGAAAACAGTGGTGGTCTGAGTAGCAACTCAATTACTCTTTATGGAGGTAAAACAAGCATGCCTTCACATGGTTACCAACGTGAAAGGTCCATTGATCTTAAAAACATAGACATCGAAGTTATAGAGAATCAATTGGGAGAATACCTTAATAATGGTGGGGGAAATTTCAACCTATCTCGCACAGTATCGAGCTCAAAGGATTATATAGCTGGTGATGTTTCGGGAACCTACCCATCATTCAAAGACACAGAAGGTTTGATTATCAAAGACGGTCGATATATTAACCAAGCAGATGTTGATCAGAGGCGACGCGTTATTGTTATCCACGAAGATGCTGCCGAAACCCTGTTCGACAAAGACAATCCCATTGGAGGAACGCTGATGATTGATAGCCTTGCCTATCAGGTAATAGGCACATACGAAGGGAAAGGATTTAGAAGTAATACTGATTTCTATATTCCCATTCAGACAATGAAGCTCATATATAACAAAGACAATCTAGATCGAATCACATTCTTATTGAGCGACAAGATCACATCTGAAGCTCAAAACGAAGAACTCGAACAGAAATTGAGAGCCATCATGGGGCAACAACATAAATTTGATAAGGAAGATAAAAGAGCCCTATGGATTTGGAATAAATTGAAACAACATCTCCAACAATTGGATGCTGCAACCTACCTAACTATTGCAATATGGGTAATTGGTATTTTCACACTACTTAGTGGCGTTGTTGGTGTGAGCAATATTATGCTTATCACGGTTAAGGAGCGAACCAAAGAGTTTGGAATACGTAAAGCTATTGGAGCAAAACCCTCTAGCATACTAAGACTGGTACTTGTCGAAAGTATTATTATCACAACTTTTTTTGGATATGTCGGCATGATAGCTGGCATAGGTGCTACCGAGCTACTTAACTCCTATATGGGAAGTCAGACGGTAGATGCTGGAGCCTTTAGTACGACAATGTTTAGTAATCCTACAGTAGATATTAGCGTAGCTATACAAGCAACACTAACTTTAATTATTGCAGGTACTATTGCAGGGTTCATACCTGCTCGTAAAGCAGTTAAGATTAAACCTGTATTAGCTTTAAATGCAAAATAGATGAGATATGAGATTTGATTTAAATAGTTGGGAAGAGATTTTTATAACTCTAGCACGCAACAAGTCACGAAGCCTGCTCACTGCATTTGGAGTATTCTGGGGCATATTTATGCTCATTGTCTTAATAGGATTGGGCAATGGTCTTAAAGGCTTTATGAGTAGGAACTTTGAAGGTGTAGCTCACAACACAAGTTTTTTGAGTAGCAATCGAACTTCTTTGCCCTACAAAGGATTTCAAAAAGGACGAACCTGGAACCTTCAAAACAAAGACTTAGGCCTACTGCTTAAAATCGATGGGATTGAAAAAGTTTGTCCTGTAGTATTTAGGTGGGGTTCATCAGTATTCTATAACGAATTAACGAGTAAAGGATTTATCATTAATGGGACATTACCTGTATATGCTGAACTCGAAACCCAAGATTTAGCATACGGTAGATTTATTAATGCTATAGATGTTTCTGAAAACAGAAAAGTATGTGTCATCGGCGAACAGGTTTACAATGATTTATTTAAAGGTACAGGAGACCCTACGGGAAAAAGCATAGGAATTGAAGGCGTTTATTATCAGGTAATTGGAGTACTGAATGCCAGTAACTCAAATGTCAACATCGGAGGGAATAGCAGACAAAAGGTTTTTATGCCTCTATCCACTATGCAAAACATCTACAACGAACGTGATAAAATAAACATTATCATGCTCGGAGGAAGTCCTGGGGCTGTCATGAGTAAACTTCAGCCAGAGGTAGAGCAAGTGATTAAAGCGGCCAATAGCATCAACCCCGATGATAAGCAAGCCGTTTTCTTCCTAAATACAGAAGCATTGTTTGGCATGGTAACCAACCTGCAAATGGGAATTAATATCCTGATTTGGTTGGTAGGTCTGGGAACATTGTTTGCAGGTATCATAGGGGTAAGCAATATTATGATGGTGACGGTAAAAGAACGTACCACTGAGTTTGGAATTCGGAGAGCTATTGGAGCCCTCCCCCAAGATGTACTCGGTCAAATTATATTAGAAAGCATAGTTATCACAATACTTGCTGGGACTGTTGGGTTATTGCTAGCTGTACTCACTCTTTCGGGTGTTGAATCCATAATCAATCAAGCTCAAACCGCTCCTATTAATTTCCAAGTGTCTTTTGGTTTAGCCATAGGTACATTTATAATTTTGATGTTACTCGGTGTTTTTGCTGGCCTTGCTCCTGCCTATAGGGCCTTAGCCATTAAACCAATTGACGCCATAAGAGAAGAATAAATCCACAGAAAACAATTATAATATCATTCAAATATGAAAAAGTATATCAAGTACATCGTTTTTATAGTCATTGGGCTACTTTTCATCCAAACCTTTGTGTTCTTATACAAAAAGTCACAGCCAAAGAAGGAGTTCTATGAAATTGTAGAGCCTCAGATGAAGAGTATCGAAAAATCGACTATTGCTACAGGAACTGTAGAGCCAAGAGATGAAGTTGCCATCAAGCCCCAAATTTCGGGAATTATTGATGAAGTTTACAAAGAGGCAGGCCAAAATATCAAGAAAAACGAGGTTATAGCTCGTGTTAAAGTTATAGCTGAATTGGGACAACTCAGCACTACAGAAAGTAGATTGAGAACGACTCAGATTAACTTATTACAAACAAAAAAAGACTTCGATCGTATCGCAACTCTTTTTGAGAAGGGGATTATTAGTGCTGAAGAATACGAAAAAAGCAAACTAAGTTACGATACTGCTACAGAAGACTTCAAGTCGGCCAAAGATTCTTACGAAATTGTTAAAGATGGTTACTCCAAAAGTCAAGCTGATCTTAGCAATACTTTGATCCGTTCTACCATTGATGGACTGATACTTGATGTTCCTATAAAGAAAGGTAACTCAGTGATCCTTAGCAACAATTTCAACGATGGAACAACGATTGCAACTATAGCCAATATGGACGACTTAATCTTCAAAGGTTATATTGATGAGACCGAAGTGGGAAAGATCCACGAAAATATGATGGTTAAATTAACCATTGGAGCCTTACAAAATGTTACTTTTGATGCACGACTAGAATATATATCACCCAAAGCTAAATCGGAGAATGGTGCAAATCTATTCGAAATCAAAGCAGCTGTGCAACGCCCCGATTCTGTTTTTATTCGTTCGGGATATTCAGCCAATGCTACAATCGTACTAGAGGAGGTTAAAGATGTGCTTACAGTACCCGAAAGAGTATTGGATATGACTCCCGAGGGCAATTATGTTTGGATTGAAACAATAGCAGGCGAAGACCAGGCTTTTGAGCGTAAACCTGTCGAAGTGGGATTAAGCAACGGTATAGATATACAAATCAAGTCGGGCATACAACTAGGAGATAAACTTAAAGGCTTACCTATAAATAAATAACTTAAACAATGAAGACTTTCACACTTAGTAAAATCACGACACTACTGATCTGTTTGATGTGCTCAGCTTGGGCCATGGGGCAGAATGCTGCATGGAGTCTTAAAGACTGTATTGATTATGCTATAGCCAATAATATAGCAATCAAACAAGCTCAAAACAAAATCGAGCAAAACAAGCTAACCAAAGATACCCGTAAATGGGCACGTCTACCAGATCTTAATGCATCTGCTGGTCAAAACTGGAGCTGGGGTCGTTCGCCTTCACCTATTGATAATAGTTATTCGGATGTTCGTTCAATGAATATTAATTATTCGATAGCTACTTCTGCTCCTATATTTACTGGACTTGAGATTCCTAATCAATATGCTTTAGCCAAATTAGACTTAAAAGCATCTGTCGAAGATCTCAACAAAGCCAAAGAAGACTTGTCTATTAACGTTACTTCACAGTATGTTCAAGTACTCTTTAATCAAGAATTAGAGGGTATTGCACAACAACAAGTTGACTTAAGCAAAGAACAGCTTAACCGTGGTTCTGAACTTTATAAGGTAGGTAAACTTTCGATTGCAGAGCTAGCAGAGCTTAAATCTCGAGTAATGCAAGATGAACTAAGACATGTTGAAACAAAAAATAATTATAACTTAGCTCTTCTTGATCTCTCGCAGATGCTTGAGTTAACTACCCCTGAAGGTTTCAGTATAGTGCCCATGGACGGACCCTTAACTTTTGAACCACTAACAGCACCCGATATTATCTATCAAAATGCACTACTATTCAAGCCACAGATTTTGGCGGCACAGTTTCGCTATCAAGGTGCACAAAAAAGTATTCGCATTGCACAAAGTGGTTATATGCCTAAGCTCTCTTTTAATGCAAATATGGGGTCAGGCTACTATTATGTTCAAGGTAGAAGTGCTAAAAATCTTGGAGAGCAAGCTAGTGATAACTTAAACAAGTATATTGGTTTCTCACTGAGTGTACCTATTTTCAACAGATTTAGTACGCGAAATCAAGTACGTAACGCTCGATTGGGACTAAACAATCAATTGCTACAACTTGAGAATGAAAAGAAAATCTTATATAAGGAAATTCAACAAGCATGGTACAATGCCACAGCAGCCGAAACTAAACATCTTTCAAGCCAAACTGCACTAGGTGCAAGTAGCGAAAGCTTTCTTTTAATCAAAGAGAAATATGAGTTGGGGCAATCCAACAACCTCGAATTCAACGAGGCTAAAGTAAACCTAATGAAGGCAGAGTCTGATAATCTTCAGGCGAAGTATGAATACCTCTTCCGAGTTAAAATACTAAACTTCTATAAGGGTCAAATGATTGACTAAGGCAAAGAAAAATATAGAAAACCCCAATGCATGATTTAATGCATTGGGGTTTTCTGTTTTACATTAGTTCATGCAATACATTGTCGAGTTATTGAGACTTTAACTAATAAATGTTAATAACAAGACAATAATACAGTCTGACGAGAATTTTAATAATCTCTATTTGTTATAAACAAAACCTTTGATACAGAAATAGTCATGAAGCAGTAAACGAAGTATCCATAACATTTGAATTCTACTAAATACAGTTTTACTTTGTTACCATACTAAGACCAAACCTAAGACATTAGTAAACTACTAGATACACAGCTAACAACTCTTAAATCAATATAAATTTAGCAATTAGAGAAATTATTATGAAAACAATGAAAAAAGTAATGCGACTTGGTGCACTAACGGGCCTACTTATGGGTGGTTTGGTAGCTTGTAGCCAGTCGACGCCTACAGTAGATGTTTCTAATTTGACGCAGTTCGTCGATCCACTTATTGGCTCGGGAGATCATGGTCACGTGTTTGTAGGCGCAAGTGTTCCATACGGTATGGTTCAGCTTGGCCCAACCAACATCCATGCGGGATGGGATTGGGTTTCAGGATACCACTTTACAGATTCTACAATCTTTGGATTTTCTCATACACACTTAAGCGGTACCGGAATTGGTGACTTGCTTGATATTCTTGTGATGCCTATTACAGGTAACCCTAAGCTAGCAAAGGGAGAAGATACGGTAACAGAGGAGATTCTAGAGACTGGGTACGATACTGGAATGTATTCACTCTTTAATCGAGATACAGAAGTAACTAAACCTGGCTACTACGCTGTACACTTAGATAGATACGATATTAATGCCGAACTCACAACAACAGAACGTGTAGGACTACATAGATATACATTCCCCAAAGCAACGGATGCTGCGATTGTATTCAATCTAGCAGATGCGATAAACTGGGATGAAACAGTAGAGGGTTATATTACTCAAGAGAGTGTGAACTCTATTTCAGGTTACAGATATTCTAAGGGATGGGCTAATGACCAAAAACTATTCTTTACTGCTGAATTCTCTAAACCAATGAAAAGCCTTGAGCTTTATGATGGTGAAACTTTAATTGATGGTACAGAACTGACTTCAACTAAAATCTATACGAAAGTACTTTTTGATACTCAAGATAAGGAACAGATCCTTGTTAAGGTAGCATTGTCTCCAGTGAGCATTGAAAATGCTAAGCTAAATTTGAATGCGGAATTAACAAATTGGGATTTTGATACTGTTGCAAAACAAGCCGATTCCAAATGGAATAACGAGCTTCAATCTGCCGTAATAGAGTCAAAAGACCCTTCAGTATTGCGCAATTTCTATACAGCTCACTACCATACCATGATTGCTCCATCACTTTTCTCGGATGTAAACAACGACTACCGTGGAGCTGATGGCCAAGTACATACTAACTCAAATTCGAATACCTATACTACATTCTCTCTTTGGGATACTTATAGAGCTGCACACCCTCTTATGAATCTTATTCATCAAGATAAGGTTTCGGATATGGTTAACACTATGCTTAATATCTATAAAGAGCAAGGAAAACTTCCTGTTTGGCATCTAGTGGGTAACGAAACCAATTGTATGGTAGGTAACCCTGGAATTCCAGTTGTAGCCGATGCTTACTTGAGAGGCTTCAAAGGCTTTGACAAGGATTTGGCATATGAAGCTCTAAAAAACTCAGCACTCCGTGACGACCGAGCTTTAGATGTTTACAAGAAATATGGCTACATCCCCTTCGACACTGAAGCTGGTGAAGTAGAATCAGTAGCTATGGGTCTTGAGTATGCTCTAGCAGACTGGGCTGTAGCGCAAGTGGCTAAAGAAAGAGGTAATCAAGAAGACTACGAGTATTTCTTAAACCGAAGTAACTCTTTTGCTAAATATTTCGATCCTACAACTAACTTCATGAGAGGTGTCGACACAAAAGGTAAATTCAGACCAACTGAAATCAACCCATATCACTCAAAACACCGTGAAGACGATTATACTGAAGGCAATGCGTGGCACTACAAATGGTTAGTTCCACAAAACGTTAATGGCCTTGTAGAACTACTAGGTGGTGAAGATGCATTCATACAACAGTTGGATACGTTATTTACCCTAGACGGAGATATGGGTGAAGAAGCTTCTCCTGACATATCTGGCTTAATTGGCCAGTATGTTCAAGGAAATGAGCCGAGCCACCACGTACTTTATATGTATCCTTTTGTAGGACAACAATGGAAAACAGCCGAACGTGTAAGACAAGTATTGACAACTCTCTACTTTGATGCTCCTGCTGGTCTTTCGGGTAATGAAGACTGTGGACAGATGTCGGCTTGGTACATGCTTTCTGCTCTAGGTTTCTATCAATTAGAGCCTGCTGGAGGACGTTATATCTTTGGTAGCCCAATCGTTGACAAGGCCACACTTAAAGTGGGTAAGGATAAAATATTTACTATTGTAGCCAACAATAATAGCCCAAAAAACATCTACATTCAAAGTGTAAAACTTAATGGTAAAGATTACACTAAATCTTATATTACCCACACTGACATAAGTAACGGTGGTGAGTTAATATTCGAGATGGGTAGCAAACCATCACAATTTGGAGTAAACCCTGCTGATAGACCTGTTGCAGTACAATAAGCTATCTCAATCTACATATTACAGAAATAGGGTCGCATTAACTTGCGACCCTATTTTATGTCTATACTTATAATCTAAATCATTATATTTGAGCCCTCAAAACAATTAAAGCAACTAGATATGAGCCAAAAAGTAAAATGGGTGCTGAAAACCTTTTCAGAACTAAATACAGACGAACTCTACGAGATACTGCAAAAAAGACAAGATGTGTTCATTTTGGAACAGTGTTGCAGATATCCTGACCTTGATGATAAAGATAAAATAACGCTTCACCTGATGGGTTGGATTGAAGATAAGCTTGTAGCCTATTCAAGAATCTTTCCGCAAGATATTCTTTTTGATGATGCTGCCTCGTTTGGTCGAGTATTAACCGACTCCTCTTATCGAAAGCTTGGCTTGGGCAAAAATCTCGTTAAACAGCTTATTGAGGTTATTGAGAATAAACTACACTCCCCTAAAATAAGAATTGAAGCACAATATTACTTGGTACGCTTCTACGAAGATTTTGGGTTTAAAGCTTACGGTGATACTTTTATGGATGCAGGGGTTGAACATATTATGATGGTTCGAGATAAAGCATAGGCTATAACGAGTAGAGTACCTCCTGATCGCGAAATACTATAGCCTAGGTTCTTTAACATAAATAGAGGCTAATTTTAAAAGCATATTATACGTAAAATATCATTTATTTCATTATATTTAAAAACGAATCATTAAGTACTTTTAATAGGCTGATATAAAAAAAATAAGAGCATATTATCCTAAGCAATCTAAAACTGAAACTTGTATGAAATCTCTTTTACGTCATATTCCTACAAAGTTTATTGCACCTCTGGTTATTCTTATTGGTGTTATATTTGGTCTTGGCGGCTATACGATTTATATGTCAAGAGCCTATTCGTACCTCTCCGATGACCCCTCTGCATGTATTAACTGCCACATTATGACTCCCTACTACCAATCTTGGGAACATAGTTCTCATGCACAGTGGGCTACATGTAACGATTGTCATGTCCCTCAAAACAATATATTCAATAAATATTTTTTTAAGGCTAAAGATGGGCTTTACCATGCTGCCATATTTACGTTAAATGCTGAACCGCAAGTAATCAGACCAACAAATGCTAGTTATGAGGTTATTATGGATAATTGCATTCGTTGCCATACACAGCTCAATCAAGCCTTTGTTAATACGGGGATGATTTCCTATGCCGATACCAAAGAGGGCAAAGGGAAAGCGTGTTGGGATTGTCATACTGAAGTTCCTCACACTCAAATCAGTAACTTGTCATCGTCGCCCAATGCAATTGTGCCACTGCCAAGTTCGCCAGTACCCAATTGGTTAAAGCAGTCTTTAAAAAAGAAAAAACAGAAACAATAAAAAACGAAGTGATATGTTCAAGAAACTAGGTGAATCCATTAAAAAAAGACCCGCTATTGGTTGGATACTATTCGCAGTAGTCATGGTCGGCGTGTTTTTATTGGGACTATTAGCGGCCTCAATAACGGAAAGAAGGGCTGAAATAGCAACGTTACTCAATAACAAACAGATTGAAATTGAAGGTATCGAGTCGAGAAACGAACGTTGGGGGATTAATTACCCACGTGAATATCAGACTTGGCTAAAAACACAAGATATGGACTTTAGCAGCAAGCATATGGGAAATGTTCCATCAGATGTGCTTGAGGCACGCCCCTCAATGGTTGTGATGTGGGCTGGTTATGCCTTTTCTAGAGAATATACTGCACCAAGAGGGCATATGCATGCAATTGAGGATATTCACAATACCCTGCGAACTGGTACACCAGGAGATGGTGTTGATGATATGCAGCCTGGTACGTGTTGGGCATGTAAAAGCCCTGATGTGCCCCGACTTATGCATGAGGTAGGTATTGAGGAGTTTTACAAAGCTAAATGGAGTCATTGGGGTTCAGAGGTAGTAAACCCAATTGGGTGCGCCGATTGTCATGACCCACAGACGATGCAACTCAAAATTACTCGTCCTGCACTTGTCGAAGCATTCGAAAGACAAGGCAGAGATATAACTAAAGCAACTCAACAAGAGATGCGAAGTCTTGTTTGCGCGCAATGCCACGTAGAATATTACTTTAAAGGAGATGATAAATACCTCACTTTTCCGTGGGATAACGGCTCTAGCGTAGAAGAAATTGAAGCCTACTACGATGAAATCGAATTTACCGACTGGACTCACAGCCTCAGCAGAGCACCTATGCTCAAAGCACAACATCCCGATTATGAGATATTCAATATGGGACCACATGCTAAGCGTGGATTAAGCTGTGCTGATTGTCATATGCCCTATCGTTCTGAAGGAGGTATAAAATATTCTGATCATCAAGTAGTCAGTCCACTTAAAAACATAACAAGTACTTGTCAGACTTGTCACCGAGATAGTGAAGAGAACCTACGTGAGTACGTCTATGAATATCAAGATAAAGTTCTTGAGATACGCGATCGTATCGAAGAGGTATTACCCAAAGTTCATATCATGGCAAAAATTGCATGGGATAATGGTGCTACCGATCAAGAGATGGCACAAGCCCTGAAGTTAATTCGCCAAGCACAATGGCGTTGGGACTTTTCGGTAGCCTCACACGGAGCTTCTTTCCATGCACCAGTTGAAACACAGCGGATGCTAGCTCATAGTTTAGATAGATCATTGCAAGCACAACTAGAGCTTCAAAAGGTATTCCACGACAAGGGAATTACCGACTTCCAAATGCCTGACATCTCATCCAAAGACAAGGCACAAGAGTATATTGGTCTCGATATGAAAGCTTTGAAATCGGCTAAAGAGCAATGGATAAAGACCGTACCTCCTCGTTGGCTTAAAGAAGCTAAAGAGAATGGTAGGTTATTATCTAATCTGTAAATTGCATCAACAGAATATAAATCAAAAGAGTGTTTAGGTAGCTATGCTATTGACACTCTTTTTTTAGCATTAAGATGAAGAAACGACAATTTTGGCAATTTCCTTGGGGATTTAAAGAGAGCCTTCTCATTGTGATAGGCGTACTTATAATGGGGTATGCACTCCAACTAAGTTTGGGGAGCTTCAATTATTATCTGCTGGTATCTCCTATTAACATCATTTTAGGAGGTACACTTATCCTGTGTATACTACTTCTTCAGTTTACCCGTAAAAGCTCATTCTACAGATGGTTATCAGGCTCAACCTTAGCCTCATGTTTGATTGGTGTTTTATTGGTACTAACTTTGCTAATGGGCTTAACTCCTCAAACCAGTTCCCCATACAGCATACCACACAATTTAGCTTCACAGCTTGGGCTAGACAGAATGACCTCATCGTGGCCATTCGTTATGACTTATCTTTTTTTACTCTTAAGTCTTGGGACATTAATAGCCAGAAGACTACGTAAGCGGGTACTCCAAGACTGGGCTTTCCACCTCACCCATATCGGACTTTGGCTGTTTTTATTCTTTGCTGGTTTTGGGGCTGCGGATATCACCCGATACATCATGTATGTCCAAGAAGGACAAGTAGAGTGGCGAGTTTATGATGCTCAAGGAGAGATGCTTGAGTTGCCGCTGGCAATTCAACTTAATGATTTTATCATGGAGGAGTATCCACCTAAGCTTGCTATAATCGACCGTAAAACTGGTGCCATACAACCCGAAAACAATCCAGACTTATTTCAGCTTGACTCACTTCGTAATCGAGGCAAACTCTGGCGTTACGATATATCTGTAGAGAAATATATTCACGAAGCAGTCAGGAACAGTGATAGCACATACGCACAAGTATTTATGCCTGGAGCTAGCCCGGCAGCTCTTGTTAGCTTAACTAATCAAGATACATTCACACAAGGGTGGGTTTCGGGTGGAAACAGAGCACAGCTCTATATGAGTTTACCAATAGATTCGACTTATGCTTTAGTCATGACACAACCCGAGCCCAAAAGCTTTATATCCAAAATTGACTTGTTTACTGAACAGGGCAAAGAAATTGCTTATGAGCTTAAAGTCAATAGCCCATTAAGGGTAGGTGATTGGAGCATATACCAATATGGATACGATAACGAGGCAGGTAAAATGTCGACCTATTCGTCTTTTGAATTGGTTTATGATCCTTGGCTACCTTGGGTTATTGGTTCTATTTATATTTTAGGAATCGGATGTGTCGTGATGCTATTTCAAGGATATAATAAAAAGAAGAAAGGAACAAAAAAATGACTTGGGATCAATTTATTTATTATGCAATACCCACAATTCTACTGTGGTTGCTAAGTGCAATGCTTATTTTCAAACAAAGCTACCGCAAATTAGCCAAACTACTAACTTGTCTGGGTATACTAGTTTTCTTTAGCTTCGTTATTGGGCTTTGGATAGGACAAAACCGACCTCCCCTAAGAACTATGGGTGAAACACGACTCTGGTATTCATTTTTTATATCTGTCGTGGGGTTAATCACCTATTACCGTTGGCGATACTCGTGGCTACTTTCGTTCTCTAATATCGTGGCAACAGTTTTTATCTTCGTCAACCTACTTAAACCGGAGATACATTCGACCAATCTTATGCCTGCACTGCAAAGCTATTGGTTCATCCCCCATGTTACAGTTTATATTCTCTCTTATGCCATGCTTGGGGCTGCCACAATAACCTCTTTCATGCAACTCAGACTTATCCATCAAAAAAAGATAGACAAGAATCTCGATCTTCTCATGGATAATCTTGTCTATCTCGGTTTGGCATTCCTGCTTTTAGGCATGCTTATGGGGGCACTTTGGGCTAAAGAAGCTTGGGGTCATTATTGGTCATGGGACCCAAAAGAGACCTGGGCTTTTATCACCTCTTGTGGCTATCTACTCTATATTCACCTGTGCATTAGGAACAAATATCCTAAGCTCACACTATGGTTATTAAGCTTCTCTTTTATATTGCTTATGATTACCTGGGTTGGTGTCAACTATTTGCCAGCTGCACAAGGTAGTGTACATGTTTACTCGTAAAACCAAAAGCTAAGCAAATCGGCTACGATAAAACTACTTCCGCCAATAAAGATAAAATCATCTGGGTTAGCATCTTTAAGGGTGGCCAAAGTCGCCTCTTTTACACTAGAGTAGACAGTGCCATGCAAACCTTGTTCTCCTGCTAAATCAGCCAACTCATTGGCTGGCATAGCACGCTGAACAGAAGCTTGAGTAAAGTAGTACGTTGCATTTTTAGGGAGTAGAGCAAGTACACCACGAATATCTTTATCATTAACCATACCCAACACAAAATGCAGCTTCTTATAGTCTTGATGCGACAGTTGCTTAACAATAGTTGAGATACCAGCCACATTATGGCCCGTATCACAAACCATACGTGGAGCAGACTGTAACTCCTGCCATCTACCCATTAATCCCGTAAGCTTAGTAACTTGTTCGAAACCAGCTCTAATATTAGATTCACTGATTTTGTAACCCATCTGAAGCAATAAAGGCAAAGCAGTAAGAACAGTATTGGTATTCATCAACTGACATAATCCACCTAACTCACCTTTTAAATGTCCGTAAGGTATGGCCATGTAATCCCATCCTGAAGCCATTTCTCTACTTTCAGCCTCATCAACAAGTGAATTGTCTTGGGCGAAATATATAGGAGCATTTACCTTATCAGCAATTTCCTCAAATATAGGACGTGTTTCAGCTACAAACTCTCCGATAACAATGGGAATGTTTTCTTTAATAATACCACCCTTCTCTCTAGCAATCTCAGCAAGTGTATTGCCTAAGAACTGATTATGATCGTTACTAATATTGGTAATGATCGATAAGTCAGGGCTAATGATATTCGTACAATCAAGTCGACCCCCCAACCCCACTTCAATGATAGCAACATCAATTTGATTCTTCGAGAAATAGTCGAACGCCATTGCTGTAGTAAGTTCAAAGAAGGAAGGTGACAAAGGTTCGTAGAATGCTCTATACTCAGCAATAAAGTCAACTACAAACTCTTCTGAAATAGGCATCCCATTGATTCGGATCCTTTCACGAAAATCTATTAAGTGAGGTGAGGTATATAAACCTACCTTATAGCCTGCCTCTTGAAGTATGGCAGCCAAAGTGTGAGAAGTAGATCCCTTTCCGTTAGTTCCACCCACATGTATTGTTTTAAACTGAGTGTGTGGATGATTTAGGTGTTCATCTAAGGCTAAGGTTGTAGACAACCCAGCTTTGTAGGCAGTACTACCTTCTTTCTGAAACATGGGAACACAGTTGAAAAGATAGTTTACAGTTTCTTTGTAATTCATAAAGCAAATAATATATATTTTTCGAGCCTTTATTACTTATAATCACTATATTGAATTAGTGATATCAAGCAATAAGACTTGTCGTATACGGCATAATCTGAGTGCAAATATGAATAAATAAAATTGAACAAATATGGCTAAGAAGAATTTTATTTTGGATACAAACGTTATCCTACACGATTATAACTGCATAAATAGCTTCGAAGAGAATGATATTTATCTCCCAATAGTTGTCCTAGAAGAACTTGATAAGTTCAAAAAAGGTAATGAACAGATAAACTTTAATGCAAGAGAGTTTATCAGAGAACTTGACTTATTGAGTAATGGAGACGTTTTCAAACAAGGTGTTTCACTGGGGGAAGGTCTTGGCAAACTCTTTATTGTAGTGGGCAAGCTGAATTGTCCCAAAACAAACGAAGCATTTCCAAATCATATCCCCGATAACTATATTCTTGCGACTACAGAGCATATTACGCTCAAATTGCCCGAGATTCAAACCATTCTAGTCTCCAAGGATGTTAATCTTCGCATGAAAGCGCGTGCCTTAGAACTACAAGCCGAAGACTATATTAGCGATAAAGTGCTCAATATTGACCTTTTTGCTAGCCAACACGACATCATTGAGACCGAGGATAGTGACCTCATTGAGCGAATTTACTCTAACGAATCGGGAGTTGACATTAAAGAGGTCGAGTTCGGAATGACCCTACGCCCCAACGATTACTTTATCCTAAAGAGTAATAAGAATAGTGTATTATCTCGCTACAACCCATTTACAAAGAAGGTACAGAAAGTCAACAAGTTTAAGAACTTTGGCATTGAACCTCGAAATGCCGAGCAAACTTTCGCTTTGGATATTCTCAACGACGACAATGTGAAACTGGTTGCTATTACCGGTAAAGCTGGTACAGGAAAAACGCTTTTAGCCTTAGCTGCAGCACTCCGACAAAGTAGCAATTACAAGCAAATACTGCTTGCACGCCCCATTGTTTCACTTTCGAATAAAGATATAGGCTTCCTTCCTGGTGATGCTAAAGACAAAGTAGCACCTTACATGCAACCGCTTTTTGACAACTTAAACGTAATTAAAAATCAATTTCAGTCTACAGCCTCAGAGGGTAAAAAACTAGATGACTACCTAAAAACAGGTCAGTTAGTCATCGAAGCACTTGCTTTTATCAGAGGCCGTAGCCTTAGTGATATGTATTGCATTGTGGATGAAGCTCAAAATCTAACTCCTCACGAGATTAAAACGATCATTACAAGAGCTGGAGAAAACACGAAGATGGTATTTACTGGAGACATCCAACAAATTGACCATCCTTACCTCGATGCTGAGTCGAATGGGTTGGCTTACATGATAGATAGGATGAAGGATCAGCCAATTTTTGGCCACGTCAACTTAGTGAAGGGCGAGCGAAGCGAATTAAGTGAATTAGCAAGCAATATCCTTTAGCGAAAATTGCTTACAAGCCCCTATTTAACGGATTCTTGCAAATAATATAGCCATTTTTCGATACGTTAAACAATAAACCTTTATCTTTGCCGGACGAACTATAAAAAATGTAAACGTGAACTTATCTTTTATCAAGCGATACTTATCGCCAAGAGTATTGCCGATTTGGATGATACTCTTTATGGATGTAGCTGTAACCATACTTTCGGTTAGCGTAGCTTATGTCCTCAGATTTAGCCTGCCCATACTTGTAGAAAACTCTTCTGAAATCATCAAGAACATTGGTATAATAGTCTTGATCAATCTTGTTTTTTTTAGAGTATTCAAGACTTACTCCAATGTACTGCGATTTTCCTCATTTATAGATATTCTACGCATTATAATATCGCTATCAGCTTCATATGGCTCCTTAATAGCTTTGGAATACTTACTTAGAACTACAACGGGAGCCTCAAATATTCAGACAAGTGTATTACTAATCGCATTTGTAGTCAATGCCACCCTTATGGTAACCTCGAGAATAGTTGTTAAGACATTCTTCGAAATGGTAGGCAGTTATTCATCTAAAAGTACTAGAGTCTTTATTTACGGAGCCAAAGAAGCTGGAGTGAATATAGCAAAAGCGATACGCATAGGAATGAAAGATCACTATAGACTGAAAGCTTTTATAGCAGATGAACCTGAACTGATTGGTAAAGTGATGATGGGCGTTGATATCTATCCAAACGATCAAAACATCTACGACAGATTAATTGATAAAAGAGTTACGACTATTATTGTTTCTCCCAACAAGATAGATGCACTCAAAAACTCTATTCTTACAGATGAACTATTAAATCATAGAATTAAACTACTTACAGTACCTCCGATTAGTGAGTGGAATGCAAATACGCTTTCATCTAATGAAATTAAAGAGATCCAAATTGAAGATCTACTACAACGTGATTCTATAGAGGTAGATATCCGTAAGATTGCTTCACACTTAGAAGGCAAACGCGTAATGATCACAGGTGCTGCTGGCTCAATTGGTAGCGAAATCATGAGACAGGTTGCTTCGTTTAATCCATACAACCTTATCTTAATTGATCAGGCAGAAACCCCTTTACACGACATAAGACTTGAACTTCTAGACAAATGGAGAAATCTTAGTTCGGAAACAATCGTAGCTGACATCACTAATTCAACACGAATGGAGGCTATTTTTAATAAATACCAACCTCAATACATCTTTCATGCCGCTGCCTACAAGCACGTACCCATGATGGAGGACAATGTTTCGGAGTCAATTCAGGTCAATGTTGGTGGAACAAAAATCATTGCTGATTTAGCTGTAAAATACAAAGCAGAGAAGTTTGTTATGATTTCGACAGATAAAGCAGTTAACCCGACCAACGTGATGGGCTGTTCTAAACGCATTGCCGAAATCTATGTACAATCTCTTGCACAAAAACTCTCGGTAACCAAGGAAGCACACGTACATTTCATAACCACTCGATTTGGTAATGTCTTGGGGTCAAACGGCTCAGTAATTCCTCGATTTAAAGATCAAATCAAGAAAGGTGGCCCTGTCACAGTCACTCACCCCGAAATCATTCGATACTTCATGACTATTCCTGAAGCTTGCCGCTTGGTTCTTGAAGCTGGTAGCATGGGTAACGGTGGAGAGATTTACATCTTCGATATGGGAGAACCTGTCAAGATTCTAGATTTGGCCAAACGTATGATTAGTCTTTCAGGATGCGAAGACACCGTAAAGATTGTATTTACAGGGCTTCGACATGGAGAAAAGCTATACGAAGAACTGCTCAATGTTAAGGAATCTACCATCCCAACCTATCACGAAAAAATCATGATAGCCAATGTTAGAAAATATGAATTTGATGATGTTAATACTCAAATCAAAGACTTAACTAAACTCAGCTATTCTTACGATCAGATGGCTATTGTAGCATCAATGAAGAGCCTTGTACCTGAATTTATCAGCAAGAATTCTTGTTTCGAAGAGTTGGATAAAGTTGTAATTTAAGGCTACTGTCAACAAATAAAAAAGCCTCACATCTGGTTTACTTGTCCCTATATACGTTTATATATTTTATTCAAGCAAACGTGAGTTGTTCAACCTATCAAAGAGAGAACAAAACTAAAGGAGATTTAGGAGTTGCACAATAGAAATCGAAGAGCTAAGGCTAGTATTTTGAGATAAAATAATAAGAGGCTGTATAACAGAGATGTTATACAGCCTCTTAAAGTTACTAATCAACACAAATGATCATCTTATCGCAAGAGAATAATCTGTGACAACTAACAACGTATTCCATGTTAGTAACTTTACACAAAACATTACAAACAACTTAATTAAGATAATCTAATGAAATAAAACTATACAGACGTATCTATTACGTCTTCGTTGTCAGTTATATATCTCTTTCACTAAAGAGACATGATGCAGATAAACATATCTTATATCTCATAAAAGATGGATATCTATGTGCAATATATAGGTTTATTTTAATATAAAACAATTTAAGCGAACAATAATTAATCTTTAACTATAAAAACAATCCCCTAATAGCTTATTTTAACTATTAGGGGATGTTTTATATCTTTTTGAGTAGTTAGAACGGTAATGGTCCTTCAGACGATGAGAACGACTCTATATTTTCTGCTGGATGAGGAGCACCCTGATTCATTTTAGAACCTAGCATGGTTGGAGCATCGGGTGTAGGAATTATCATGTCATCATCAGGGTTCTGGAACTTAGCGAACTCTCCTTTAAATCGGAGCAGAACATCACCAGTTGCACCATTACGGTGTTTTGCAATAATAATCTCAGCCATACCACGCAGGTCATTACCACGTTCATCTTGAGTTATCTTATAATACTCTGGTCGGTGAATAAAGCATACCATATCGGCATCTTGCTCAATAGCTCCAGACTCACGAAGGTCACTTAGCTGAGGACGTTTACCCTCAATGCCCTCACGGTTCTCAACACCACGATTAAGCTGTGATAGTGCTATGATGGGGATATTAAGCTCTTTGGACAAACCTTTTAACGAACGAGATATCGTACTCACCTCTTCCTGACGGCTACCAAACTTCATACCGTTGGCATTCATAAGCTGCAAATAGTCAATAATCACAAGCTTCACTCCATGTTCACGAACAAGACGTCGTGCCTTTGTACGAAGCTCGAAAACAGAAAGTGAAGGTGTATCGTCAACATAAAGTGGAGCATCAAATAAATCTTTAATTTTATAGTCCAGTTGTTGCCATTCGTAAGCAGCCAACTGACCACTCTTAATCTTTTCACCAGGAATCTCACAAACATTCACAATCAGACGATTAATCAGCTGCACGTTACTCATCTCCAGGGAGAATAACGCTACAGGTTCTTTTAAATCGACTGCTATATTCTTGGCCATAGACAAAACAAAAGCCGTTTTACCCATCGCAGGACGTGCAGCGATAATGATTAAGTCGGATTTCTGCCATCCAGAAGTTATCTTATCAAGTTTATGGAATCCACTCTCAAGACCACTCAAACCATCAGTACGAGCTGCCGCTTTTTGCAGCAATTCGTAAGCCTCAGCAATTACAGGATTAATCTGTGTATAGTCTTTCTTTAGGTTTTGCTGCGAAATTTCAAATAGATTACCCTCTGCCTCCTGCATTAAGTCATCCACATCAATAGTCTCATCAAATGCTTTGGTTTGGATTTGACTGGTAAAAGTAATTAGCTCACGAGCTAAATACTTTTGAGCAATAATTCGGGCATGATATTCGATATGTGCAGATGAAGCAACCTTACTACTAAGTTGAGCAATGTAGAATGGTCCTCCTGCTTCTTCTAGAGCACCACGCTTAGCAAGCTGATCTTTGACAGTAAGAATATCCACAGGCTTCTGATTCATTGCCAAATCCGTAATAGCACTGTAAATTAATTGGTGACGATATTCATAAAACGAATTAGGACGTAGAATCTCACTCACTAGCGAGTATGCGTCTTTTTCAATCATCAACGCACCCAGAACGGCTTCTTCTAGCTCAGGAGCTTGGGGTTGTATTTTACCAAAATCACTAACCGAAGAGTTTTCTTGTTTATAATTATTTCGCTTATACTTAGCTGCGTCAGACATATATGTATCGTTTATTTGAAATATTGGATTATGCAATAATGAGAGCACCGTTTCCCTTTCATATTTTCTGAAAAGGTCTGCAAAGATAGGGTTCAATTTACCAAATATCAACTGAACTATGAAGCTTTTCTACTTCATTTATGAAATCTAACATTTAAAGTCTCACACATTCTATCTCAACAACAAAGTATATTAACTTTGCAGCTTCTAGCAAAATATAAATTTAGCGTGCCATGATAACATTTCCAAATGCCAAGATAAATTTAGGGCTCAATATTGTGGACAAACGTCCCGATGGATACCATAATTTAGAGACTATCTTCTACCCCATTCCCCTTGAAGATGTTTTAGAGATTAAAGCTGCAGAGGATATATCTTCAGACTTTGAACTATACATTAGTGGAATGGAAGTCGAAAGCAACGCCGACAAGAATTTGGTTGTTAAAGCCTATAAACTCCTAAAAGCTAAGTTCGACTTGCCACCGATACAGATCTTTCTTCATAAAGCTATTCCTTCGGGAGCTGGCCTTGGAGGAGGGTCATCCGATGCTAGTTTTATGCTCAAACTACTCAACGATTATTTTGAATTACAATTAAGCACTACAAAGCTCGAAGGGCTCGCAACTACTCTAGGTGCCGATTGCCCCTTCTTCGTTCAGAATATCCCAACCTTTGCACAAGGGATTGGTGAGGTATTTACACCAATAGACTTATCATTAAAAGGGTACTACCTTTACCTTATTAAACCAGAGGTCTTCATATCTACAGCGATGGCCTTTAGTAATATTAGCCCCAAACACCCTAAGGTTTCATTAAAAGATATTCTAAACCTACCCATTGAGCAGTGGAGAGATCTTATGATCAATGATTTTGAAGAGCCTATATTTAAGCTACTCCCTGAGCTAAAGCAACTAAAAGATTGGATGTACGAGCAAGGTGCAGTCTATGCAGCCATGTCGGGATCAGGGTCAACAATCTATGGACTCTTTAAAGAGCCACACCTATTAGAGAACAACAGGAAAGAGGGCAAGTATCTCTTATATCTATAAATCTAAAAAGGACTACCAACACAGGCAGTCCTTTCTAAAACTAACTAAACTAATCTACCATAATCTAATCCTTTGTTCTTCTCTAAAAGAAGTCGGGATAAAACTATTCGCAAGATTCTCTTACTATCTATATATGCAAAAGGCATGCCAAAGCATAAATAGCGAATATAATAATGTGCATGGAGCTACAAAGAAACCGATTGGGGAAAATATAACCTATCTATCCACAACACAGTGTAGAGAAAAGACTCAACTGTACAAAAGACTAAAGGTATAGGGACAAAAAAAAGTAGTACCACGATTACCATCGCAGTACTACCCAACACAAACACAAAATAAAACACGACAAAACTACTATTAAAGCCTGGTCATTTTATGCCTTTGCATAATCTTACGTGATAGATTTCTCATCCTTCTGCGTAATTTATAACCGACTTACATACATATAACAAGTCGCGTTTTATTTTGTTCATGCGAATATATATTTAACATATATTTCTTACTGAATTCCTCGCTCGCGGAGTTTCAATTGCCAGTTCCAAGCAGATAATAATGTATCTTCAATGCTCGTGCCAGCCTTCCATCCAAGTTCATTATTAGCAAAGTCTGGATTAGCCCAAACTTTTTCGATATCTCCAGCACGACGACCTACAATTTTGTAGTTCAGCTTAACACCTGTCGATTTTTCGAAAGCATTAATTAGGTCCAGAATAGACAAACCGATACCAGTACCGATATTGAATACCTCAACTTTTTCTTTTTGCTTATCCTCCAAGATACGATTGATCGCTATTACGTGTGCTTTTGCAAGGTCAACAACATTAATAAAGTCACGAATACAGGTTCCATCAGGAGTGTCGTAGTCATCACCAAACACACTCAATTGTTCACGGATACCGATAGCAGTTTGAGTAATATAGGGAACTAAATTTTGAGGCACACCATTGGGAAGCTCTCCTAGAAATGCAGTAGGATGTGCACCAATAGGATTAAAATAACGAAGCATAATTGCCTTAATTGGAGCACCCGACGCAACTGTGTCGCGAATAATCTCTTCGTTAATCTGTTTTGTATTACCGTAAGGTGATTCTGCTTTTTTGATTGGAGCATTCTCAGTTACTGGCAACTCATCTGGCTGACCATACACTGTACATGAAGAAGAAAAAACAATTCCTTCAATACCATGTTTTGGCATTAGATCGAGCAAGTTGATTAACGAAACTAAATTGTTTTTATAGTATAGAAGAGGCTTCTCAACCGACTCTCCCACTGCTTTGCTAGCTGCAAAGTGAATGATGGCTTTAATGCCTTTCATTTTTGTAAATAACTGGTCAAGCCCGTTGTAGTCTAAGCAGTCTAACTCAAAAAACTCAGGACGAATACCCGATACTTTTTCGATATTATCAACCACATCAGCATTAGAGTTCGACAAGTTGTCGATGATGATTACTTCGTAACCACTGTTTTGTAGTTCTACGACGGTATGAGATCCTATGTATCCAGTTCCACCCGTAACAAGAATTCTATTTTTCATGATATCATTTATAAAGTGAACTACAAAAATATGAATTATAATCAACACCATTAAAGATCTAAGAAGAATCTTTACGATACTAGAGGCTTTAAAATTATTTTGGATACATGTCACATATGCGACGGTTTATCTTATCCTAAACCCATTACTTTGCTAAAGTAAAAAAGTCTAAAGTCGAATATTAATAAAAATAGAATTATGAATATTACACATCAAACCAAGGTTGGCGAAATAGTAGCATCAAATATTAACTTAGCAAAAGTGCTAAACGATTATGAAATTGATTTTTGCTGCGGAGGTGAACGTTTACTTTCTGAAATTTGCAGTGAGAAAAACATTGCTTTTGACGAGGTTGTAACTGCACTAAGTTCAAATGCCGAACAGCTATCAACTCCAGGTTTACAATTTGACAATTGGAGCCTTGATTTACTTGTCGACTATCTTGTTAAATATCACCACAACTACATTAGAGTAGAAGGCCCTAAAACGTTGATACTCCTACAAAAGGTAGCTAAGGTTCATGGCAATGTTAATCCTAAATTGATTGATATTTACACGTTATTTCAAGAGTCATTAGTAGATCTTCACGAGCATCTTGACAAAGAAGAGATCATTCTGTTCCCCTTCATCGAAGAGTTATTAAAGACAGAAAAAGAAAACCTTCAACTTCCTAATTTCCATTGCGGAAGTATAGAAAACCCGATATCGGTAATGATCCATGAACACAGCAATGAGGGCGATCGATTTAGAAAAATAGCAGCACTTAGCCAAGAGTATAGTTGCCCAGAATATGCTTGCGATTCGTACAGATTGGTAATGCAGATTCTTTCGGAATTCGAAAGTAATTTACACCTACATATCCATGTCGAAAACAATATCTTATTTCCAAAGGCAATAAGCTTGCAAGAAAAACTTAGTAAATAATTACTAGAACGATCGTCGTTATCGTCGTTGGTGGTAAAATAATAAAAATGCGGTGCAAAGAGCTTAACTCTATGCACCGCATAACTAACTATAAAACACTAAACGTAAAACGAAATCTTAGTTTAATTCTAGAATTACTACATCTTTGGGAGAGAGTGATAACTTCTCACCACTAAGGTCGAACATATTGCCCGAAATAACATCTTTACCAGACTTAACCCCCTTCAATACCTCAGCATAAGGAGCAAGAGGGAAGGTTTTTTCATTCTTGCTACCATTAAAAATCACCAATATAGCTTTACCCTCGTGACTTCTGTGGTACGCATAGATCTGATCAGTTGGTGAGAATTGCATCAATGTACCTTCTGACACTACCTTATTGTCTTTTCTCCAATTAAGCAGTTTCTTAGTATAATCGAATATACGGTTTTCTGCAGGCGTACGATCGCTAGCTTTGAACGCATTGGTGGTATCGCCTTCCCATCCACCAGGGAAATCTTTACGCAAATGACCATCACCCTTACCTTTATCACCAAACATCATAATCTCTGTTCCGTAATAGATTTCGGGAATACCGCGAGTAGTCAACATCAAAGCCAAGGCTTGTTTGTAACGGTTGAAATCTTTGGTCTGTTCTTCATTCTGATAAAAACGAGAAGTATCGTGATTATCAAGGAAAGTCAGCAGGTTATTGGGGTTAGCATATACTATATCTTCAGCAAAATACTCATAAAATTTAGACATTCCCTCTCCCCACATTGAAGTCTCCTCATCAAAAGCCGAATTCAAAATGTAAGTCAAAGGGAAATCCATAACTACAGGTAAGTGAGAGTTTTTAGGATAAGCCAAACGACTGTTCTCTTGCCAGTACGAAATAGCAACATTTGTATTTAACCAAGTCTCCCCTACTATTGAGAAATCTGGATATTCACGACGAACATCTAAACACCATTTTGACATAAAGTCGAAGTCGGCATAAGGGTGCGTATCTTGACGGATACCATCGATACCCGAATACTCAATCCACCAAATACTATTTTGAGTGAGGTATTTAGCAACATGACGATTGCGTTGGTTTAGATCGGGCATTACCTCAACAAACCAACCATCAACAGCCTCTTTCATATCATACTGCGAAGCGTAAGGATCGAATTGAGGAATTGTTTTGTAAGAAGTTTGTTTGAAATTATCTTGAAAGTTAAACCAATCGTGTGCAGGTTTATCCGTAAAGAAGATATGCTCACTACCACAGTGGTTGAAAATCATATCCATAACCACCTTTAAGCCTTTTTGGTGTGACTTATCTACCATATCAACAAACTCCTCGTTCGTACCAAAACGTTGATCTACATTATAGTAGTCGGTAATAGCATAACCGTGGTATGAACCACCAGTCATATCATTTTCTTGAACAGGGTTAAGCCAAATAGCCGTAACACCTAGGTCAACGATATAATCGAGGTTATTGGTAATACCTGCGATATCACCACCGTGGCGACCATCAGGATTATTTCGGTCTAAACTCTGGTCACGCATTCCCTTAACTACATCGTTTTTAGGATTACCATTCGCAAAACGATCGGGCATAATCAGATAAAGTACATCCGAAGAATTAAAACCTAAGGCTTTTGTCTTCTGATTACGAGATTTAAGCTCATAAGGAATTTGCTGAGTCTTCTTACCCTTTTTTAGGGTTATCGTAAAATTCTCAGCACTAGCATCAGCAATATTTAGGTAAAGAAAAAGATAGTTAGGGTTCTCAAGGCTAACCACCTCATCGATTTTGACTTTATTTGATGAAATCGTTACAGTCGAACCTGACAAATCTTTACCGTAAAGCATAACTTGCAATGAAGTCTCTTTCATTCCAGCCCACCAGAAAGCAGGTTGTACCTGATCCACTTTCATAGCAAAAGTAGAAGCAGAACTTAGCAAAACTGCTAAGAGAAGTAAATGTATCTTTTTAAACATAAAACGTACGTATTAATGATTAAAGAACCCTCTGAGAGCTAATTTTATTTAGGCAGACAGAGGGTTAAATATATTTAGAATCGCTTAATATTATAACTCTACAATACTAATAGCATATCCACCTGCAGGAGCAAGTTTTTGTTTAAGCTTCGATTTAGAAGTAATTTTTTTCTTCTTGATCTCGTAAGCTTGAGGATTAGTTTTGTAGTGAGCATCTTTAGCATCAGCATAGATAGTCATCTCATATTTCTTTCCTGGCTCCAAGAAGTCGAAAGAGATATTCGAAGTATAACCATTTTCGCCAGCTACACTACCTACGAACCAACGTGTACCGTCTTTCTCTTTACGAGCAACAGTTAGGTACTCACCTGGCTCAGCTTCTAGGTAGATACTTTCGTCCCAATCGAGTGCTACATCTTTGATGAATTGGAATGCATCAGCAAATTTTTCGTAGTTCTCAGGGATGTCAGCAGCCATTTGAAGTGGGCTATACATCGTTACGTATAGAGCCAATTGGTTAGCTAGTGTTGAGTTCAAGTGAGAGTGGTTGTCTGGGTTATATTTGCTTATATCCATTTCGAAGATACCAGGAGTATAATCCATAGGACCACCAATCTGACGAGTAAAAGGAAGTACAGTTACGTGGTTAGGCTTATTACCTCCAAATGACTGATACTCTGTTCCACGAGCAGACTCGTTACCAATCAAGTTAGGGTACGTACGGCTAAGCCCAGTAGGACGAACAGCTTCGTGCGCATTAACCATGATTTTGTAATCAGCAGCTTTCTCAACAGCGTGTTGGTAATGGTTTACTATCGATTGGCTGTAGTGATGTTCTCCACGAGGGATAATATTACCTACATAACCACTCTTTACAGAGTTGTAACCGTTATCAACCATAAATTGGTAGGCTTTGTCCATATGACGCTCGTAGTTGCCTGTTGAACCAGAAGTTTCGTGGTGCATCATCATTTTGATACCTTTAGCTTTAGCATAGTCACGAATCTCTTCAACATCAAAGTCTGGGTAGGGAGTTACAAAGTCGAATACATAGTCTTTTGAACGTGCAAACCAATCTTCCCAGCCTTCGTTCCAACCCTCAACTAGTAGCGCATCAAAACCGTGCTTCGAAGCAAAGTCAATATAGCGTTTTACGTTTTCGGTTGTAGCACCATGTTTGCCGTTAGGCTTAGTTTTGGTGTAATCTGTTTCACCAAGGTGAACACTTAATAGATCATCAGTATATGCCCAAGAGCTCATACCAGTAATCATTTCCCACCATACACCCATATATTTCACTGGTTTAATCCAAGAGGTATCAGCATATTTGGTTGGCTCATTCAAGTTAAGAGTCATGTCCGAAGCCAAAATATCTCTAGCATCATCACTCACAATAACAGTTCTCCAAGGAGTTGTAGCTGTAGCTTGAATATACCCTTTATCACCCAGTGCATCAGGAGTAAGATGTGATTCAAAAATCATATTCTTATCATCCAAATCAAGGTGCATAGCAGAGTAGTTAACAAGCGCAGCCTCGTGAAGGTTAATATAAATACCCTCATCACTCTTCATCATAAGTGAGGTTTGCACACCTGTTGGAGAGAAAGGAGTTTGAGAAGTATTAGGAGTAATTGCTGTAGGCATTAAACCTCTAATTTCAGAAAGCTTCGAGGTAGTATAGTCATACTCTTGCGTATCATAGTCTCCTGGAATCCAGAAAGCTTTATGATCACCGTGCATAGCAAACTGAGTTTTTTCTTCTTTGATAACGAAGTAAACTAAGTTTTCTTGCTCAGGAAACTCATAACGGAAACCAAGACCATCGTCAAACAGTCTAAAACGAATGTCAATATAACGATCAGTATTAGGTTGGTTCAACGTTACCAATAGCTCATTGTAATGATTTCTAATTTTACTTGACTCTCCCCAAACAGGAGTCCAGGTCTCATCAAAAGCGTCAGTTACTGTTTTTGTTATTTCAAAGCCATCATAGAGATTGGTAAGCTTGTCATGCTCTTGAGCATTTGTCTCAGGAGCGAAGTCATCAAACGATGCAGGAGCACCATCTATTCCTCGTTTTAACTCAAGTCCTAATGTACTAGGCTTGATAACTTGCGTACCCTTATACTCTAGCGTATAAGTTGGAGCACCCTTATCGTTGACATAGAAGTCAAGGGTAAGCTCTCCATTTGGCGATTTTAAGTTTTGTGCAGAAATGCCTCCTATAGCTATTAAAGCACAAACTAAAGTCCATAATCGTTTCATAGGTTATCTTAATTTAATTAATTGGTTTTATCCTTGTACTATTTCTTTATTTTTGAATCCATATTTTGTATTCTCCCGGCAATAACTTTATGGTAACTTGAGAAGAAGTAGTTACAACCTCATTGCTAAAGTAATCCGTCCAATTGCCTGCCTCGTCTAAATCTAATGTTACAGAATGTTCTTTCACATCAAAATTGGATACTGCACATACATTCCCTTGTGCATGCTTTAGAAGAATCTTTTTAATGAATCCCTCTCCTGCATCTATGATATAGTCTTTAGTAGTAAAAGCAGGAATCTCTTTTCGCATCTGAATAAAATCGGCATACCTATCATAAAGATGACGACGAGCTGGTTCTTCCATATATTCCCAATGCGGAGGTTTGGGAGCTAAACGATCATCGTTTAATTCAATATCGTAGCCTCTTTCTCCAAATTGCCAAATCATCTTTGGACCAGGAACAGTGAAGTAAAAAGCAGCAGCAGCCTCAACTCGGTCTAATGCTGTTTCTAAATTCTTAACGCTATAATCTCCTTCTTCTTTACCGTATGCTAAGTTCTTAAACATAAGGCGTTCTTCATCATGACTTTCCATATAAGCCACCAGCTGTGGAGTTGAAAAGCCCCTTTGAATATAAGAAGTTCCATTTAAATCGTTTTGATCATAGCCCATAGTAGTTTGATTGTAAGGAGGGTTCATATTTCCCCACAAGTAGATATCAAGTTCTGCTAATTCTTTTTCTTCAGCATTATCTGTCAAATGTTCAAAGATTACAACGGCATCTTTTTTACGTTTCCATATCTCATCTGCCATACGACTTAAGATGCGAATACGTGCTCCATCATAAGCCCAACCATCACCAGGAGTATTGGTAAAGCCCTTGGTAAAGTCGAAGCGGAAGCCATCTACTTTGTATTCGCTCATCCAATAAGAGCATACACTATCCACAAAAGCTTGGGTAACTTCGCTTTCATGATTAAAATCTTGTCCCCAATGGTATTTGGGATTAGGTGATTTTACGTTAAACCATGGATTAGTAGGATTGATATTTCCGTTATCATCCTTTGCTAATTTCACCAAAGCACATTGATCAAAAGCATGATTCAGAACCATATCCATAATCACAGCTATACCTTTGGAGTGACATTCATCTATAAAGTCTTTATAGGCTTTGGGTGTGCCATAAGCTTTGTCGGTAGCAAAATAGTAAGAAGGGTTATATCCCCAACTGTCATTTCCTTCAAATTCATTAAAAGGCATCAGTTGGATTGCATCAACCCCTAGAGTTTTCAGGTAATCGAGTTTCTGCTGTACAGCCTGAATGCTTCTTTTTTCGGTAAAATCACGAATCAGTAATTCATAAATTACCATATTCTGAGGATTCTTCACCTTAAAAGTTGGCACTTTCCAGTTGTAATCATCTTGCTGAGTTGATACCAGCATTGCCAATTCATTCTTAGCTCCTGCTGGATACTCCACTAAATTGGGATAGATAGATGAATCTATGTATTTATCATTGGGATCTAGAATAGTAGTTGCATAGGGATCAGCAATACGTATTTTTCCATCTATGAGGTACTGACAAGCATATTGCTGTGCAGAGTCAAAACCTGATAAATGAATATAAAAGCGATCTCCTTCTTTATGAAGAGTAAAAGCATTATCGGCTTTCCAATCATTGAAATCTCCTACTAGCTTTACCTCTGTTCTTTGAGGTGCATAAAGTACAAAAGCTAATGTTTCATCATTTATTCTAGTAATACCATCTCTTAGTTCACCGAGTTTGCCATCCACCTCGTAAATACCACTAGGCTTTGGTTTATGTCCTAACCAAGGATTTTTGTCTTTGTCATTATTACAAGAGATAAGTAATAATGGGAGAATAGATATGAATAGTAATAATCTGTTTTTCATACGTATCTTTTATTTAAAGCAAGCTAGGCAGAAACCTGCCTAGCTTATCTATTATTAATTATTGCACAGAACCTGTATCATTAGAGAAATCTAGGGTAACCTTTTGATTGGCAAGTACAGGAACGTCTTCAAAATCACCTCCATTACCTCTATATTCTATAATGCCATCACGCACAATTAATTCCATTCTCCACCAGTCTATACCTTCAGCATAGGTATTAGTAACATAGATACGTAGGTTACCATCAGCTTTGGTAGTTGCACTCATAGTAGCACCTTCAACAGCGAAAGGATTTTTACCTTGATCCCAGCCACCAAAAGCATCACCCATACCATGCACTTGAGGCACTTCGATACTAATTAAGTCGTTGACCATATCAATGAAAATCATGTAAAGACCGTCTTCTGCTACAACAGCATTACCATCTTTCACTTCAAATCCATGAGATGTACCTAAGTTAACGAAGTCTCCACCCCAATCAAGTTTTGAGTTCCATTTGAATGGAGAACCTGCCTTGATGTATTTGATAGTCCAGAACTTACCTTCTTGACCATTTACGGGTATCATTTCAACGACACCTTCACTAGCCCAATCCCAGCTACCAAATGCATCACCAATCATATATAGATTTTCAGGGAAAGCTGGATCTTCTTTTACTGCTACTTGATTGGTAACTACCTCTGAAGTGAACACATTATCAAGACTCATTACCTGAGAGACAACTCTCCAGTTCAATTTAACAGCATCGCCCAACTGAGCATCAGCTTTCAGTTCATTAATCTTTGCTAGTAAGTCTGTACCAGTAGTAGTATACGATAATTCTTTTGTAGTTACTAGGTCTATTGCTTGAGTAAACTCTGTATCTAGAGCCATTTGCAAGATATAGGTTACTGCTGTTGGAGTTTGACCACCAAAATCAGCAGCACTCCATGTAATCGTAGTTTTAGCAGATGCATTCAGTGTGATATCACCTAGATCAATGAATTCAGCAGGGGTAATCTTATCAGGATTAAGTGCTTCTCCTTCTTCGATAGAGTAATTCAAATTATTATCATCATTAATGTTTACTCTGATTACATAAACACCAGCCTCAACAGCAATGCCTTTATTTCCAGCAGCCAACTGACCCTCAGCAGAGCCTTTACCATAAGTTAAGTCTCCATCTTTACCATCGGCACGGAAATAGATTTCACCTTTTTCGAGAGTAGTAGTTGTGAAGAACTCTTGCTCTGTACCATCAAAAGCAAACTGAACATCAGCTCCTTTCACAGCAGAGCCAGCAATACCAAATGAATCCATAGAAGCAATCTTCACCAATGTTTCCGAAGCCTTATTGAAAGAGAACTTATAGAAGTTTTTACTATATACTTCTATATTTTGAGAACCTCCATCATTAAACAATTTCAATTCTGGAACTTCTTTGTCTTTGTTTTCATCTTTCAGACCCCAGTTTCCATTACCCCAGGCTGCACTATCCGTAATCTTGAAACCATTGCTTGCCTTGCCATCAAAGCCAATCCAAGCTGAATAAAGATCTTTTTGGTCTTCATCAAATCCAAATAGGAATTGTGCTAAAGAGAAGTTCCAACCATTATAGTCGCCGATTACCCATACCTTAGGATAAGTAAAGTAAGATACAACTTTTGCTTGATGTATATTGGAAAAAACAGGCTGAGCCGATTCACTAATAGAGCCTTTGATTCTAATCTCGATATCTTGAGCTACACCATGAATAAAGCCGTAAACTCTTTGCAACTCTACCATAGCTGTATTCAAAGACTTGTTCAAGATTTCTGTTTCTAACTTTGGAGTAGAAGTAACCACTTTAGGGTTTTCAAAGTTCTTACCAGCTAAGTCTATTTCTACAGTATAAGTAACTGCAGCATTATAGCCAAAGTCCATTTTACCCCATTTAAAGGTATCAACGATATTTTCGGCTCCTTCTTTATCCAAATCATAATCACCTTTTACAGGAGCAAATTCGCTAGGTTTTGCATCCCCTGGGTGATATGTAACTTTATCCAAATCATCAGAACACCCATAGAGACCTACGAGTAGAACTGTAAGGATAGATATATATTTTCTTAATTTCATTGTTTCTCAGTATTAGATATTAATAACCTTTGTTTTGTTCCAAACTAGTATTTACAGATAAGTCTGTTGAAGGAATAGGATACACATTACGGAATTCTTCAATTCCTGTACCTTGCTTTACTCCACCTTTAAACTGCCATACATATTTATTGGAAGTAAACAATCCATAACGAACCAAGTCTGTTCTACGAATTCCTTCCCAATATAATTCAAGAGCTCTTTCATTTAATAAAAAGTTGAGAGTAAGATCTGATTCCGAAATGTTACCAAGATTACTGCCATAACCTCTTTCACGAAGTTTATTTACTAATCGAAGAGCTTCAGTTTTGGAACCTCCTTGACCACCACGCAACACTGCTTCAGCATAGTTGAGATACACTTCTGCCAAACGGAATAAAGGAATATCGGTATCGGGATGAGTATCATTTGAACCTGGAGTACCATCCGATTTTAGATTGGTGTATTTATATACTGCCCAGCCTTCTGTTTCAAAGGTTTTTGTGTATGAGGTTTCAATATCTATTGAACGATTAGCATCATAGAAAATACCCCTTTTATCATTGATTTCATCTGCCTTAGGGGTATCTTGGTTTTTATAAGCAAACTTCTTTACTAAGTTAGAAAGTGCACGGTTACCACTCCATCCATTTTTAGTTCCAGAGTTTTCTACAGAAACCTCGTCATTACCTCTTGATGCAGCGATCAAGAAAGTCATACCTCCGTAAGTCTGAGTTCGAGTAGCCTCATAGACAATAGGGAAAATGATTTCTTTAGTTACTTCTGGACGATTATTGTCAGCCATAAATAAATGACTATACTCTTCTGTTAAACCAAAGTTACCATCGTTGATAAGTTCTTTGCTCACTTTGATACAATCATCCCAACGAGCAGAACCCGTATAAACTTCTGCATTCAAGTACATTCTTGATAGGAGTGCATTGACTACCCCTTTATCAGCACGTCCATAATAGTTGGCCGTTTTAGCTTCTGGAAGAAGATTTTTTATTGCTAAAAGCTCTTCCTCAATCCAGTTAAATAGAGCCTCTCTACCAATCTGACCGGGTGCTGTACTATGATTTAACTCGGTAATGAATGGAGGATTTCCATACATATCCATCAAATAGAAATAAGACAAAGCTCTCATAAAACGTGCTTCTGAACGGAAACCATGAACGGTTTCAAAGAAGCTTTCTTCAATTCCTCTTGAGCTCATATTACCATCTGTAGTTTGAGATAGATATTCATTCGCCAAGGCTACGATAAACATAGCTCGCTGATAAGTACCTTCTATAGATTCATTTCCTACAGCCGTCCATTTCATCTCATTCACTTCTGGCACCCATGGATCTGGCCAAGAGTTGATACATTCATCAGTAGTACCTACTTGAAGGTTCCACATAGAGCGGTAAAACTGAGCATTACCAGCATCTAGCCCATCAATATCAGAGCTTCCTGAACCATCTTGCCCACTCATAGCCAAGACAGAGTATATTTTAAATAATCCTTTTTTATAGTTCTCTGGCTTAGAGTAAACTACATCTGCTGTATTTATATTAGGGTCTAGTGGTGATACATCTAAATCGCTCACACATCCAGTTGCTAAAGGTAGCAACAGAGCTAGACTATATATTATATTTTTTACTTTCATGGTTCTGATTTTTAGAAATTAAGATTAACACCAAATGTATAAGTTCTTGGACGAGGCCAAATATTACCATCCACTCCATTATTTTCTGGGTCTAAACCTGAATAGTTAGTTATGGTAAATACATTCTGCATGGAGAATGACAGACGACCAGATAATTTTGTTCCAAAGAATTCATTGAATCGGTAACCTAAAGTGATATTATCCATTTTTAAGAAAGAAGCATTTTCTAAGAAGTAATCAGATTTACTTTGTGTAGATGAAATAGGTTGTGTGAAACCTGTTTTCAATGCAGTTTCATGGATGTTAGTAAGGAATCCCTGACCACCATATACATTGGCTAATGAATAATTAGTTGCAGCTACATCATTAAAAGCATAGTTTCCTATATTAGCACGTAAGTTAAATCCTAAATCCCAGTTTTTATAAGAGAATGAAGAATTGAAACCCAAGTAAACCTTTGGCATAGGACTCTTTGTTAGGTAACGGTCTGCATCGGTAATTTCTCCATCGCCATTTCTATCCACAAAAGCACCTTCGATAGGATGACCTTTTTCGTCATACACTTGTTGGTACACGTTGAACGTAAATGGAGCATAACCCATCATGTGCTTCTGTACATTGGAACCAGTACCACGACCACCACCACCTACTTCAATACCAGGATAGCTTGCGTTATCACCTTGTACTAGTTTGGTAATCTTACTCTTATTCCATGTTAAGTTAAAACCTAAATCCCAGTTGAAATCTTTTGTTTGAATAGCTACTGCATTCAAGTTGAACTCAACACCTTTATTTTCCATCTTACCAATATTGGTTATCAGACGGTTGGTAAAGTTCGTTCCAGCAGGAACGTTTACAACACCTAAAAGGTCTTTTGTTTTCTTCTTGTAATATTCTAAAGAACCATTGATACGATTATTCAGGAATCCGAAATCTAAACCAAGGTTGTATGTATCTGTAGTTTCCCACTTCAAATCCTTATTGAATTTTCCTGGTTTAAGTAGATATTCACCCAAGTACATAGATTCTTGATTGGTACTTTCTTGGTAAGCTGCATAATAAGGATAGAAATCACTACCTAAATCTTGCTGACCAGTAGCACCATAACCTATACGGAGTTTTAAGTTGGAAAGGATATCTTGATTCTTCATAAAGGCTTCTTCTGTGATTGTCCAAGCAGCTGCAACTGAGCTAAATGTACCCCAGCGATTGTCTTTATGGAAACGAGAAGAACCATCTCTACGAACAGTACCTGTAAGCAGGTATCTATTTTTAAATACATAGTTTAAACGACCATAGAAGGATACCAAGTAGTTTTCACTAGGATGAGCATAAGAACCTTCTTGTATGTATTCAGTTTCTGCGTCATTTAGAACCCAAGCATCATCTTGCTTTACAGGATATCCAGCCACTACAGGAGAGTAGTTTTTAGTATAATCTTCATAATAGAAATGCTGGTAAGAGTAACCCATCATTGCATTGATACGGCTCTGAATAGCATCTAAATCTTTTTCAAAACTAGTATAGAATTCCAATAGCTGATTTCTACGGAAGTTGTTCCAGTGAGATCTACGACCTACCCCTTTAAATAAGTCATCTTTTTCAGCCATATATGAACCTACCTGAGGACCTTTATCTCCTTTACCACGAGCTACGTCATAACCTAGGTTTAGGTTAAATCTCAACTCTGGTAGTGGATGAAGTTTATAGTCAAACTGAATATTACCAATACTACGTTTGGTTTTACTATTATCAAATTGATCATAAAGAAGCTGAACAGGGTTTACGCCTACTTCACCGTTCACATCGCCATCACCATTTGGGCTAGATGGTTTTGTCCAGTTCCAGTAACCATTATACGCACCCGATTCATTATAAACAGGTTTGGTAGGATCAAAGAAAGCAGCCCCACCTACAACACCTGCATCCACAAAGTCATTATCATTGATCACCCCTTTTAAGTTGATATTTACACTTAAATGATCATCAAAAAACTTTGGATTAACACTCATATCTAGAGTATATCTCTCATATTTAGATCTCTTCAGAGTACCTGCTTCATTGTTATAACCTAAAGAAACACGATAAGGAGTATTAAATGTTGTTCCAGATAAACTCAAGTTATTATCTGTACCAAAAGCTGTACGGAATATTTTATCTTGCCAGTTAGTACTTTGATCTGGGAAAATATTTAAATAATCGTTGATGATTTCCTCATTAGCAGGAGTATTCTTGAAAGCTGTAGTAGCTACCTCTCTGAACTGATTAGCACTTAGCGTTTTTACTTTTTTATAAGGATCATTGATACTAAACGTACCATTATAAGCTACCTTAATCTTATCCTTTCCACCTTTTTTAGTGGTAATTATAATAACACCATTAGATGCTCTTGATCCATAAATAGCTGTTGCTGAAGCATCTTTTAATACAGTAAAAGTTTCAATGTCATTGGGGTTGATACTACCCAAAGCATCTGCCATACCTGGAGCTCCATCATTTGCCAATGGAACACCATCCACTACGATAAGTGGATCATTACTAGCATTCAGTGATGCACCACTACGGATACGCAGTTTTGATGCTCCACCTGGCTGACCAGATGGTGGTTGTACAAATACACCCGATACTTTACCTTGGATGAGTTCTTGTGGGTTAGTTACTGATCCACGATTGATATCGTCTGCTTTTATAGAGGTTACAGCACCCGTTAAATCTTCTTTTTTAATCGAACCATAACCGATAACCACAACTTCATCAAGAAGCTCTGTGTCATCTACTAATTTAATTTTAAAGGGCTTTTCGGTTGCCACAATTTCTTGTGATTTATAACCGATAAAAGAAACTACTAGTGTAGAATTTTTGGGAGCCATCAAAGTGAAATTACCATCGTGATCGGTAATTGTACCCTCTGCTGTTCCTTTTACTATTATATTGGCACCTGCAATAGGGCCAATCTGATCGAGCACCACACCACTTACCTTTATCTTACCAGCAGTTGACGTGTTTTGTGCAAGAACATTTATACTGGTCAAGAATGCCACTAGTAAAAAGAGGCAGGCTTTTAGACCATAATGTTTACGCATATAAACCATTTTAAAAAGTATTATAGTTAACAATAGAATTAAAAAAACATCTTTATTAATAAGAGTAGTCAGCCATTCATGCTGAATTTATCTTACAACAAAGCTAGTTGTTCTAAAAAGAGCATCCTATACCTAGTAAGCATACTAAGTAAACTCACACTATTATTATACAACTGATTATCAGCAGTATATGTTCAAGTAATTAAAATAAAAAGTAAGGTTATTATAGCCTCATAGGAGGTAAAATGAGCTATTTTATTTGCCCAATACGGATTACTTCGTCTAAAAACTCATCCTTCGATGCTTTTGCCTTGTTACGGACTTTGAGACGGTAGTTATAGATTGTCTGAGGTGAGTAGTGCAGGAATTCTGCGATTTTGACGCTGTCGTTGATGCCCAATCGGACTAAGGCAAAGATGCGTAATTCGGGAGTTAAGAGGTCCCCTTCTTTAGGTGTAATAATTCCTTCAGGAGTCATCAATTCATTAAAATCTTTAATAAATGAAGGGTATATCTTTAAAAATATAGAGTCAAACTGCTTATAAAACTCTCTAAGCTCATCGGCAACTAGCGAGTTATCGTCAACCATACGAGATAATTGCTTGGCTTGCCCAGTCTGTAGGTTACGTTTAACAAGCAGTCTAAAGTCTTCGAGCTTACTGATGTACGAAGAACATACATTGAAGAGATGACTAATATACTCCTCTTTAACATGGTCAGATTCGGAAAGTTTCAGATTAACTGTCTTGAGTTCTTCATTGATTTGAATCAGACTCTCGTTGAGCAGACTCTGCTCTCTCCTAGCTTTTGAGAGCTGTCTCATCTGCTTATAAATATAATAAATAGAGATTAAGACAATAACAAAGAGAACCAGTGTTATCGTAAGCACCAATATAAGATTGGAGCGTTGCTCTCGCATCTTCGTATCGTACGCCTTATTTATCAGGGGTAACATTTCGGATACCTCAAGGGTACGCAAACGTGAGTTACTAAACACTGCATCTTCCATGGCACATTTCATATAGTCGTAAGCACGACTAATATCACCTTGATCGAAAAGAATTTCGGCAAGTCGGTGAAGCGAGATGTATTCTTTGACTCCACTCTTAAGGTCTTCAATAGCAGAAAGTGCCAGATAATATTTTTCTTTCTCTATATCCCCCAGATAATGATAAATTTCGGATAGTGTATAGTTTATCAGCGGCGAACCTTGCCCAAACTTAGCATAGGCTGCAAGTGCAATATCCAATGCCTTATCGTAATTGCCCAACATGGTGTAGTAAGAGCTTTCGACAAGAGCATAACTCATATCATCGGGATTGAGTGTCTGCAACAAGGTATCTTTATAATTGAATAGAAGTTTATTATAAGCTTTTCGCTCTGTATTGAGCACAGCATAATCGGCCATAAGCATATAGAGCGAATGGTAAAGATGGTAGAAATAGGCAGGGTCAAAACTATCCCAGTTTTGTGACCGCACCAAGTTCAAAATTTCTAAGGTCTCCTTATACATCCCTGTGGTACGATAGACCTCAGCCAAATTCATATAGGCACTGGCTAATGCTTGTGGTGTATTTATAATCTCAGCAAGTTTGATACGTTGTTCTACCACAACATAAGCCGAGTCGGTTTGATAATTGGCATAAAGCTCGAACAAGTTCTTGAGTAGCGTAAAGCGTTGCTCATTCGAACCTGCTATTTTAAGCTGATGTTTAAGTGTAGAGATATCCTTCTCCTTAAGCTCTGCATATTCCGATCTGTCATGCACCACCTTGTCAAGCTCATTTAATAATGAATCGAGCTTAACTTTGGCATTAACATTATTGGATAAAATGAAGAGAAATAAAAAGAGAACTGTGTATCTATACATGGATTAAGGCTTTATATGAGGTGAAGATTGAATATATAAAAACTTTGTTCTACTTATTAAACCGTCGGATACGATCACCGAAGTTTTTTACTCTATCTTTTCTTTTCTGGTTGTCTTGTTTCATCTTGGCAAATAGGCTAATCCACCAAGCAAGAAAAAGAATAAGAAACAACCAATAGTAGTCATAAAGCAACTCAAAGCCCGATTTTAAGCCAAGTCCTACAAAAACTATTAAGCAGATGGAGAGTAGCCAAAACAGACCACTAACAAGATTAGATTTATAGCGTGACATATAACTTTGTTTTTTACAAAAATAATCAACCTTTATGAATTATACCTATATAAGAACGCCTTTTTCGTTAGAGGTAATAAAATAAATTGAGGCTGAGCAACATAGTATGCTCAGCCTCAACAACGATATCAATTATATAACTATTCAAACAAAAGTGATCGTTTTTCGATTGGGACAAATTCTTTAGGACCTGCAGCGGCTACAGGACGTCCAAAAGGCATTTGTGCGATTAAACGCCAGTTTTTATCAAGCTTCCACTCCTCTTGCACGACTTGGTCAATCAGCGGATTATAGTGTTGAAGTGTTGCACCTAAGCCTAGTTCTTCGAGCATTGTCCAAACAGCAAATTGATGCATGCCCGATGAATGATGTGCCCAAACAGGGAAGTTCTCGGCATAAGATGGGAATTTGGCTTGCCACTCTTGGTTTACCGACTCATCAATGAAAAAGAGTACGGTACCATATCCTGCACGGAAACAAATATCAATTTTTTCTTCAGTCTCTACAAATTTATCAGCAGGTACAATTTTGCGGAGAATCTCCTTAGTCATATCCCATAGTTTGTGGTGCTCGGCACCCACTAGCAAAACAGTACGTGTTGTTTGGTTATTGAAAGCCGAAGGAACATGCATCACAGCAAAGTCAACGAGCTGCTTAATATCCTGAGTTGATTGGCTGATTTTATCGTCGATGGCATAGATGGAACGTCTGTTTTCGATAGCGTCCCAAAGTATATTGTCAGTCATATTATAATATAATTTTAGTTATAAGATTCTTGTCTTACTCTAGAAACAATCCACCCCTATTTTGGTTCGAAAAGACACTCTTAGAATAAGTTTTGTTATTAATTAAAATGAGTAGGTTGCATGAGTCGCTCCACCTAGTGGTTTGGGTGGAGCGAGTAAGTGGTTTGTGGGGAGGGATTGAGTAGCCTGAATTTAACTTAAAAAAGCACGATTAGATACTTTCTTTAATTTATAAGAAAAATTTCCGTTAACTTAGTATCTCAAATTCATACAAACCTCAGTAGAACTAAACAATATTTTAAAGACTAAATAATGACAAGTACAAGCCAAAGAGCTGAATTACAAGCTAAGATATGGAAGATTGCCAACGATGTGCGTGGCTCCGTTGACGGATGGGACTTCAAACAATTCGTTTTGGGAACGCTATTCTATCGTTTTATTAGTGAGAATTTCTCTAATTACATTGAGGCAGGTGATGATAGTATCCACTATGCTGATTTGCCTGACGATGTTATCTCTGCCGAGATAAAAGAAGATGCTATTAAGACCAAAGGCTATTTTATCTATCCTAGTCAGCTTTTTGTGAACTTAGCCAAGAGTGCCAATACAAACCCAAATCTTAATACCGACTTAAAGGTCGTTTTCGATGCTATTGAGAGTTCTGCCAATGGCTACCCCTCCGAACCAGATATAAAAGGTTTATTTGCCGATTTCGATACGACCAGTACAAGACTTGGCAATACGGTCGAAAATAAAAACAGCCGTTTGGCTGCTGTGCTTAAGGGTGTTGAAGAGCTCAACTTTGGAAGTTTTGAGGATAATCAGATTGACCTGTTTGGTGATGCTTATGAATATCTCATTTCGAACTACGCTGCCAATGCTGGTAAATCGGGAGGTGAGTTTTTTACACCACAGCATGTTTCAAAACTTATTGCTCAGTTAGCCATGCACAAGCAAACTTCGGTAAATAGAATCTACGACCCTGCGGCAGGTTCGGGGTCTTTGCTCCTACAAGCCAAAAAACATTTTGATAATCACATTATCGAAGAGGGCTTCTTTGGACAAGAGATCAACCATACGACCTATAACCTTGCTCGTATGAATATGTTTTTACATAATATCAATTACGACAAGTTTAATATTGTGTTGGGAGATACGCTTAGGAACCCCAAGCTAGGAGACCATAAACCATTCGATGCGATAGTTTCGAACCCACCCTATTCGATAAAATGGATAGGTAGCGATGATCCTACCCTAATCAACGACGAGCGTTTTGCTCCTGCTGGGGTGCTTGCTCCAAAATCGAAAGCCGATTTTGCGTTTGTACTTCACGCCCTCAACTACCTTTCGAGCAAGGGAAGGGCTGCTATAGTCTGTTTCCCAGGCATTTTTTATCGTGGGGGTGCTGAGCAGAAAATCCGAAAATACTTGATTGATAATAACTTTGTAGAGACAGTTATTTCGCTAGCTCCTAATTTATTTTTTGGTACTTCGATTGCTGTAAATATCTTGGTGTTATCTAAGCGTAAGCTTGATACAAAGACGCAGTTTATTGATGCGAGTGGTGAGAATTTCTTTAAGAAGGTTACGAATAATAATATTCTCGAAGATAAGCATATCGAAAGTATTATGCAGCTATTCGATAGCAAGGCGGATGTGGATCATGTGGCTGTGTCTATCGACAACACCAAAATAGCAGATAACGATTATAACCTTTCGGTTAGTTCTTATGTTGAAGCTGAAGATACACGAGAGGTTATTGATATTGTAGAGCTAAATGAAGAGATTGCCGAAACAGTGGAGAAGATAAATGCACTTCGTGCGGATATTGATGAGATTATAAAGGAGATTGAAGCATGAATTATCTAGATAAATTATTGGATGGGGTTGATGTGGAGTGGAAAAGGCTTGGAGATGTTGCAATGATCGGAACAGGGAATTCGAATCGAAAAGATGAAACCATCAATGGTAAATATCCATTTTATGTTCGCTCCAAAAACATACTAAAATCAGATACTTTTCAATTTAATGAAACTGCAATAATCATCCCTGGTGAAGGTGGAATAGGTGAAATATTTCACTATGTCAATGGTAAGTATGCTCTACACCAACGTGCCTATAGAATAAAAGTTGTTTATGACGGTTTTGATACAAAGTTTTTATATTATTTCATGAATGAAACCTTTAAAGAATACATAGCATCAAAAAGTGTTGGAGCAACATCTACCTCTATTAGAAAACCAATGCTTGAAAATTATATAATCCCCATCCCACCCCTCGAAATTCAACAGAAGATAGTAGATATTCTTGATAGTTTTACGGAGCTTACTGCGGAGCTTACTGCGGAGCTTACTGCGGAGCTTACTGCTCGTAAAAAACAGTATGAATATTATCGTGAGCAACTACTTAGTTTTGAAGATGGTGAGGTAAAACATTTAGCACTAGGTGATAATAGCATTGGAAAATTCATACGTGGAGGAGGCTTGCAGAAAAAAGATTTTACAGAAACTGGAGTTGGTTGTATTCACTATGGACAAATATACACCCACTATGGAACATACGCTAGTGAGACTAAAACATTTGTTTCAGAAGAGTTCGCTAAAAAAGCTCGAATGGCTAAATCAGGAGATTTGGTTATAGCAACTACAAGTGAAAATGATGAAGATGTATGCAAAGCTGTCGCATGGTTAGGAAATGAAGATATTGCAATAAGTAGTGATGCTTGTTTTTATACTCATAAACTAAATGCTAAATATGTTGCCTATTTCTTTCAAACAGAGCAATTCCAAAAACAGAAAAGACGGTTTATTACAGGAACAAAGGTTCGCCGTGTAAATGCTAAAGATATGAGTAAAATTTTAATTCCTGTTCCTTCTCTCGAGGAACAAGCTCGTATTGTATCTATTCTCGATAAATTCGACACACTCACTACCTCACTAAGCGAAGGACTACCTAAGGAGATAGAATTGAGAAAAAAACAGTATGAATATTACCGTGAGATGTTACTTTCATTTCCGAAAGATAATTTAGAAGCATAACCTTATCTCTTACTATGAAAACACCCTTTAATACCAACGAAAGATGACACAATATAAAACCATAGCCGAGTCAAACAACTATATTGTTCTCGACGAATATGCCAAACAAGATATCGCGCGTGAAACCGCTGTAGTCTATCAATCGGAAGCAGCTCTTGAACGAGAATTCATTGAAGACCTCGTTAACCAAGGCTACGAAAACCCCACCAACCTGACTACTGGTGCAGCTATGCTAGCCAACGTAAGGTTGCAGCTCCAAACGCTAAATGACATGACATTTACCGATGCCGAGTGGAGACGCTATTTAGAGGAATATCTAGACAGACCAAGCGACAACCTGATTGATAAAACAAGGAAAATTCACGACGACTACATCTACGACTTTGTTTTCGACGATGGTCATATCCAAAACATCTATTTGGTAGATAAAAGGAATATCACACGCAATAAAGTGCAGGTTATTTCGCAGTTCGAGCAAAAAGGAACTCAACTAAACCGCTACGACGTAACAATCTTAGTCAATGGACTCCCCTTGGTGCAAGTAGAACTCAAAAAGCGTGGTGTTGCCATTCGTGAAGCCTTTAATCAAGTACACCGCTACACCAAAGAGAGCTTTAATAGTGAAAACTCACTCTTCAAATACTTGCAAATCTTTGTTATCTCAAACGGCACAGACAGTCGTTATTTTGCCAATACGGTGGAACGAAACAAAAACAGTTTCGACTTTACCATGAATTGGGCAAAAGCCGACAACACATTAATCAAAGACCTCAAAGACTTCACCGCAACATTTTTTCAGAAAAATACATTCTTAAATATCTTACTGACCTACTCTGTTTTTGATATAAACAACACGTTGCTGATTATGCGCCCCTACCAAATAGCAGCAACCGAACGCATTTTGTGGAAGATAAAGAGTGCTTACCAATCGAAGAAATGGGCAAACACCGAGAGTGGTGGTTTTATTTGGCACACCACTGGGTCGGGCAAAACCTTAACCAGTTTTAAGGCAGCACGACTTGCTACACAACTCGATTTTATTGATAAAGTATTTTTTGTGGTCGATCGTAAAGACCTCGACTACCAAACAATAAGAGAGTATCAACGTTTTTCACCCGATAGCGTTAACGGATCGGAGAGCACCGCAGGCCTAAGGCTAAACATCGAAAAGGACGACAATAAGATTATAGTAACCACCATTCAAAAACTAAACAACCTGATAAAGAGTGAGAACGATTTGGCAATTTATCAGAAACAAGTGGTTTTTATCTTCGACGAAGCACATCGCTCTCAGTTTGGCGAGGCCCAGAAGAACCTAAAGAAGAAGTTCAAAAAATACTATCAGTTTGGTTTTACAGGAACACCAATATTCCCTCAAAATGCTTTAGGAGCTGAAACCACTGCCGATGTATTTGGTCGTGAGTTGCACTCTTACGTATTAACAGATGCCATTCGAGATGACAAAGTGCTCAAATTTAAGGTGGACTATAATAATGTCCGCCCACAATTTAAAAAGCTAGAAGAAGAGCAAAACGAGCAAGAACTGAGTGCAGCCGAAAATAAGAAAGCACTCCTCCACCCTGCTCGTATCAAAGAAATTTCGCAATACATCCTAAAAAACTTCAAGATCAAAACGCACCGCAACGAGGGCAGCAATAAGGGCTTCAATGCCATGTTTGCTGTAAGTAGTGTCGATGCAGCCAAATGCTATTACGATGAATTGACAAACCTCCAAAAAGGGGTTGAAAAACCACTACGAATTGCAACTATCTTCTCTTATGCAGCCAACGAAGAGCAAAATGCCAAAGGAGATATTGCTGATGAAACCTTTGAGCCTTCAGCTCTAGATGTCAGTGCAAAAGAATTTTTAGTCAAGGCAATCAACGACTACAATACCATGTTCAAAACGAACTATGGAGTAGATAGCAACCAGTTCCAGAATTATTATCGCGATCTATCTGATCGAGTAAAGAAACAAGAAATAGATTTGGTTATTGTTGTGGGGATGTTCCTTACGGGTTTTGATGCACCTACACTCAACACGCTATTTGTAGATAAAAACCTTAGGTATCACGGTTTGATACAAGCATTTTCGCGTACCAACCGAATTCACAATGCCACAAAAAGCTTTGGGAACATTGTTACATTCAGAGATTTGGAGCAAGCTACAGTCGATGCGATTACGCTGTTTGGCGATAGCAATACCAAAAATGTCGTGCTCGAAAAAAGCTATAAAGAGTATCTTGAAGGTTTTACGGATATTATGACAGGCGAAGCTCGTAGAGGTTATATTGAAGTAGTAAAAGACTTAAATGAGAAGTTCCCCAACCCCGATGAAATCGCAACAGAGAAGGATAAGAAAGAGTTTTCTAAGCTCTTTGGCGAATACCTACGCATAGAAAACATACTTCAAAACTACGATGAATTTACCTATCTCAAAGCTTTACAAAAAATCGACCCGAACGATACAAAGGCTGTTGAGCAGTTTAAGGAGAACTATTTCGTTACGGACGAAGACATATCGACCATGCGAGAGGTAGAGGTGCTACCCGAACGTGCTATTCAAGATTACCGTTCGACCTATAATGACATTCGTGACTGGCTAAGAGATGAGAGAAGCAGTAAAGAAGCAGAAGAATCCAATATCGATTGGGATGATGTAGTTTTCGAAATTGACCTACTCAAATCTCAGGAGATCAACCTAGATTATATTCTGGAATTGATCTTCGATCAGAATACAAAAGAGAAAGACAAAACAACCTTGGTCGAAGAGATACGTCGTATCATTCGTGCAAGCATCGGCAACAGAGCAAAAGAGAGCTTGGTAGTAGATTTTATCAACGAAACCGATCTTGATACCATTCACGAAAAGGCGGAAATAATCAAATCATTCTTCGAATATGCACAAGAAAAGCAAAAGACCGAAGCGTCAGCATTAATCGCTGAAGAGAAATTGAATGAGGAGGAAGCAAAGCGATATATCACATCCTCACTAAAAAGAGAGTTTGCAACCGAGAACGGTACAGAACTCAATGCTATATTACCAAAAATGAGCCCACTAAACCCGCAATACTTAACTAAGAAGCAGACGGTATTCCAAAAAATAAGTGCCTTTATCGAAAAGTTTAAAGGTGTGGGAGGCAAATTGTAGAAATGTCGCTAATGATGTAATAAAAAACATCATACTTGTAGTAAAATAAAAAGGACTGAAACAGAATTAATTCTATTTCAGTCCCTGATTTGGTCCCGCTTAGTTGTAGCCAACTAATAATCAATGCAGATTGTGGAGTATATCGGACTCGAACCGATCACCTCGACACTGCCAGTGTCGCACTCTAGCCAGATGAGCTAATACCCCAAATTTGATATCACAAAGATAATATCTTATTCTGAATTTATTACTATTTTTGTACTGAAATAAATTAATGCTTACATTATGCTTATATACAATACAACATATCACGTTGACATTGCTGAAGAAGATAATTTTTTGATTTGGGTTAAAGAAGTCTTTATTCCTGAAGTAATCCAACAAGAAGTATTGCAGAACCCTAGAATCTGCAAGATATTGAGCCATAGCCAGCCCGACCAAGTCAACTATGCCCTGCAATGGGAAGTTGAATCAGCTGCTGTGCTTCATAAATGGCATATGGAATATGGCGACTACGCTAAAAAAGAAGTAACTAAAATATTCAAAGAAAAGGTACTTAGCTTTGACACTTTAATGAAGGTAATCTAATGATACAACCTGTAAAGGAAAAAATCATTCTCGGTATTGACCCAGGAACAACTATTATGGGGTACGGTGTGATTAGAATTAATGGCACTACCCCAACTATGGTTGCAATGGGCATTATTGACCTTCGAAAAATCAAAGACCATTATCTCAAACTCAAACATATTCACGAAAGAATATACGGACTTATTGATAGTTTTCTTCCCGACGAAGTAGCTATTGAAGCCCCCTTCTTTGGTAAAAACGTTCAGTCGATGCTGAAACTCGGTAGAGCACAAGGTGTAGCCATGGCTGTTGCCTTAAGCCGAGATATTCCCATAACAGAATATGCCCCACTAAAAATCAAGATGGCCATTACAGGAAGTGGAGCTGCTTCTAAAGAGCAAGTGGCCGATATGCTACAACGAATTTTACGATTCGACAAATCAGAGATGCCAGTATTTCTTGATGCTACAGATGGATTAGCGGCAGCCTACTGTCATTATCTACAAATGGGACGCCCTCAAATAGCTAAAGGATTCAAAAGTTGGAAAGACTTTATTGCTAAAAATCCTACAAGAGTATCCAAATGAAAACAAGAATATCTTTTCCCCCTTCTATAAAACTGCTTATGCTAATTGGATTGCTACTCGCTTCGGCATGTGGGCAAACTGATACAAAGGATAAATACCTATTATATCCTACACCAGAGCAGGCAGTAGAAGAGATGAATTATACACCCGACAAAACTAAGTTTCAGCTTTGGGCACCTACCGCAGACGAAGTGAGAGTACTTATCTACAAGAACGGTGACAGTGGACATACTGAGAAAATGTATAATCTGACTTTAGACGAATCCACTGGAGTTTGGAGTGCCGAAGTTGAAAGAGACTTAATGGGGCTCTACTATACTTTCAACATCAAAGTTAACGATTTATGGCAAGGCGATACGCCAGGAATTACAGCCAAAGCAGTGGGCATAAACGGTAAACGTGCCGCAATTATTGATTGGAGCAAAACCAATCCTGAGGGATGGAACCAAGACAGACCGCATGCCCCAAAAGACGTATCAGCTAATATAATTTACGAACTTCACCTACGTGACTTTACAATAAACAAGTCTAGTGGAATATCAACCTTGAATAAAGGAAAATATCGAGGTTTATACGAAGTGGATACTTACTACGACAACCCTACAATTCAAACAGGAATAAATCACTTAAAAGAGTTGGGTGTTACTCATGTTAAACTCATGCCAGTATTCGACTTTAACGGCAAAGACGAGCTCATTGCTGACGCAAGCAGCTATACTTGGGGATATGATCCATTAAATTTCAATGTCCCCGAAGGCCTATACTCGAATAATCCTAAAAACCCCTACTCTCGAATTATAGAGTTCAAGGAGTTGGTGATGAACTTACATAAAGCCGGTATTAAAGTTATTCTTGATGTGTCGTATGCCTACTCGAATCCACAAAACAGTAATTTCCAGAAGACCTTTCCTGGTTACTACTTTGCACAAGACCAAGAAGACAATTTCATTATAAGTCAGAATGGCAAAGCAAAACTTGCAACACAACGCCCTATGGTGCGTGAATTTATTATTGAGTCGATGATGCATTGGATTAGTGAATACCATATTGACGGGTTTGCTCTTGACCAATTCGACCTTTATGACCCAGAAACCCTGAAGGATATTGAATCTGCCTTGAGAAAGAGTAACCGTGGTGTAACCTTAATGGGATCACCTCAGCAAAAGACGTTAAGAATGCCCCTAGCTAGCAAAGGCGATATTCCTGAATCTATGAAAAGCTTCGCTACTGCTCTTCGTTCAAACCCAAACGACAGCATAATGAATTCCTATCTACTTGGAGATGTAAGTCAAGTAGAAGAGGTTAAAGCGGGGTTAACTGGAGGTGTAAAGCACCCTCAACTCTACTTAGACAGTTTAGATAATGCCTGGACTCGATTTACGACTACACCTCTGCAGGCAATAAATTTTATCTCAAGCTCTGACGGACTAATTCTCGGAGACTACCTTGAGATGAATAGCACTAGTTCACTCTATAATATTGAAAAAGTAAGACTCAGCAAGCTAGCCTACACCTACCTTTTGACTGCACAAGGTACTCCACAGCTTTATGCAGGAGAAGAGTTTTTACGTTCAAAAGGTGGTACATACAATAGCGCTAAACTAAGCGACTCTATCAATCAAATCAATTGGGATTTAAAAGCGAAACACCTGGAGTTCTTTCAGTATATAAAAGGTTTAATTCAACTGCGGAAAAATCACCCTGCCTTTCGGATGTTGACTGCAAATAATATTAATAAACATGTGGAGTTTCTACCCACCGAATATGCTATTAATAAGTGAGTTCCAACTCTAAGATTATGGGTAAGTGGTCGCTAAATCCACCCAAATAATGCATTCCATTATAGGTTCGGAAAGGTTTAAAGCCACCGAACTTTTCATCTTTGATAAGCAGAAAGGGTAGATTTACAATACGCGCCTCTTTGGAGGCAGTATGACAAGAAGAACTGTCATCCAATAAACCACCACTAACAATAAGGTGATCAAGAATATCCCAGCTATTTTTATATTTATAAGTCCCTCTACACCGTTTACGATCGGCCGAAAAAGCCAACATATGATATAAATAATTACGGTCAACTATCTTATCGTTTGGGTTTTGTACGGATAAGATTTTAGAGATGCTTGTATTCTTTGGATAATCGTTAAAGTCGCCCATAATAATAACCTTAGGGAACATTCGATTAGTCAGAATAGAGTCTGCCTTTGCTCTGAGAACTTTACTAACATGAATACGGTTGGGTTCGGATTGTTTTGCCCCACCAAACCTTGAAGGCAAGTGTGCAATAAATAAATCAAGTGTATCCCCTGATACCACCTGACCTACAATATGCAATAAATCTCTAGTTGCACGCTTCCCAACAGGTAACTCACCAACAGGAATCGACTCAGTAGCTATTAGTTTGAATAAGTCTGGTTGGTATAGAAGAGCGACATCAATACCTCTAAAGTCGTCGGAATGGGTAACAACATAGCGATAATCCAGATTTCGTAGCCCTGTACGATGAACTAAGTCGTAAAGTACTGAATCATTCTCAACTTCGCATAAACCAATAAGTGCTGGAGGATTCCACTCGCCCGAGGCTATAATGGCCTTAGAGAGTTGCTGTAACTTCTGATAATAGCGGTAACCGTTCCAATGCTTTAGCGAATTAGGGAGAAAATCTTCATCGTTTTTGAGAGTATCATTCTCAACATCAAATAAATTTTCAACATTCCAGAACAGCACCTGAAAGGATGATTTCTGTTGAGCATTTGCAAGAGAGCAGATTAAGCAAAAAACTGCGACTAAAAGTATTCGCATAGCTTTGAGGGTATTGATACAAAAAAAGGCAAGCCTAAAGCCTGCCTTTTTGAGATATATAGAATTTATATTTTATTTGGTAGCTGGGATATGCTTTAATACATCAACTAGATGATCCCAGAATAGCTCAACAGTAGAAATTTGTAAACGCTCATCAGGAGAGTGAACTCCACGCATTGTTGGACCGAACGAAACCATATCTAAATGTGGGTATTTATCAAGGAATAAACCACACTCAAGACCTGCATGGATAGCTTTGATTTCAGCGTCCTTATTAAACAGACGCTTATAAGACTCAGCAGTGGCCTCTACAATTGCAGAGTGCGGATTAGGTTTCCAACCTGGGTAACCATCACCATGACTTACTCTAGCACCACCAAGCTCGAATGCAGCACGTACAGTATTTGCAATATCATCACGAGACGAAAGGATAGAACTTCTTTGGCTAGTTTCAATACGAATCACATGCTCAGGTTTCATCTTGATTGAAGCCAGGTTAGTTGAAGTTTCAACCAAACCAGGCATATCAAGACTCATCGCTTGCACACCGTGAGGCACAGCATAAATTGTTTTGATAAGCTTATCCATGGTAATTTTGTCAATAGCAAGCTTATGTGGAGCTTCTGACTCTAAGATAAACTTCATATTAGGCTCAATTGCTCCCAATTCATTCTCGATTTCCGCTGCAAAAATATTTAAGTCTGCACGAACATCGTGTTTGAATTTTTCGGGTACAGCACAGATAGCGATAGCTTCACGAGCAATAGCGTTGCGCAAGTTACCACCATTTACTTCGCAGAGGTAAAGATCATACTTCTTATTTAAAAGATGTAAGAAGCGGTTAAGGATTTTATTTGCATTACCCAAACCTAAATGAATATCACCACCAGAGTGACCACCCTTAAGACCTTTAATATCTACTTTGAAGAAGAAATAACCCTGAGGGACCTCAACTGTTTTGTAAGTAAACTCAGCAACTGAATCAATACCACCCGAACATCCGATAAACAATTCACCTTCGTCTTCAGAGTCAAGATTGATTAAGATTGAACCAGAAAGCATATTATCAGCCAATTCGAAAGCTCCAGTTAAGCCTGTTTCTTCATCAACAGTAAATAAAGCCTCAATAGGACCATGCTCCAAAGAGTTATCGGCTAAGATTGCCAATTGAGTAGCAACTCCAATACCGTTATCAGCACCCAGAGTAGTACCTTTAGCCTTTAACCAATCTCCTTCAACAAGAGTCACAATAGGATCTTTGAAAAAGTCGTGTTCAACATCGTTGTTTTTCTCACAAACCATGTCAACGTGCGATTGAAGAATAGTAGTTTGTCTATTCTCATATCCTGGAGTTGCAGGTTTTAAGATAACAACATTACCTATCTTGTCTTGCTTATATTCTAAGTTGTGTTTTTTGGCGAAATCCACTAAGTATGCTAGAATTTTCTCTTCATGTTTTGAAGGACGTGGTATTTGGCAAATTTCATTGAAGTAATGAAATAGACCAGCTGGTTTTAGTTCAGTTATATCCATGATTAAAAATTTATTGTATTAAGATAAGGCGCAAAGTCCATATCATTTATTAATATCTAAATATAGTTAAATAAACGTTTATCGTAGTTTCTTATATGTTTTTCATACTAAAAATGTATGTCCAACTCATTCAAAAGTCTATCTTTGTATTACACAAAAATAATAGAAATGTTTGAGACAATCCTTATAACCGTTGCAATACTTGCGCTTTCTTTCGCCTTTCTAGGCATTAAGATGCTATTAGTGAAGGGTGGGAAATTTCCAAACACCCATGTAAGTGGTAATCCTAAAATGAAAGCTTCAAAAGTTAGCTGTGCACAGTCGCAAGATAGAAATGCACGTAAAGATTCTAAATATGAAGAGTTTGTGGAATCTACCCATAACTAGTTTTAGAAACCTATTAAATTTAAACTTGATACAAACGCATAATTCACAAATTAATTTATGAAGACGAAATTAAACTACCTTATTAAAGGACTTTTTGCTTTTGCTGTAATTGCACTTTTCGTTCAATGTAAAAACGATGGAGCTGCTACGCAAACAGCATCGACTGGTTCTGAAAACCTTTCATTAACTGCTACAGCAGGTGATATTAAAATTGCCTATGTAGAGATGGATACTTTATTGATGAATTATAACTTCTGGAATGATGTTACAGAAGCTATGATGAAAAGACAAGAGGATATGTCTGCTACCATCAATCAAAAGGCTAGAGAACTAGAAAAGGAGTTTAATGAGTTTCAACGAAAGATTGAGAATAACGCCTTCTTAAGCCGTGAGCGTGCAGAACAAGAACAATCACGTTTGATGAAGAAAAGGAATGATATCGAAGAGCTACAAAACAAATTAGCTCAAGAACTATCTGCTGAGGCACAAAAAAATGATTTAGAAATTCGTGATGCTATTGATTCATTTATTCAAGAATACAATAAAGATAAAGGGTACAGCTTTATTATTAGCAATACAGGTAACAACAGCCTTTTATATGCTAACAAATCATTCAACATCACTCAAGAAATTGTTGATGGATTAAATGCTAAATACTCTTCACCAAATAAGAAATAAGTAAGTTTTATATACACAATTACTAATAATCAAATAGGCTGCCAAACAATAAAATTGTTCGACAGCCTATTTTCATTCACATCAAAAAAAACTAAACGAAAACTAGTTCACTTTAGTATCCGTACCAGCAGCAAGTACAACTACAGGGTAATAAGAGTCAAAAGTAATATGATTAATATACTGACCTTTATTGTTTAGGTCGTAAATATGAATTTGATTAAAGCCACCTCCCATCACAGGAATAAACAAGCGGTTATTAATATCAATACAAGGTTTTGTCGAAACAGCAGCTATAGCAGACTGAGGATAATACGCACCAAAGCCTCTTTTCTCTTCATGGGTTACACCATCTTTAACAAAACGAAGCTTATGTTCTACCTCACGGATAATATCAAACGAAGAATTCAACGTCAGAATTCGAGCTGGATAAGTATCAATATCAATAAACTCATTAGAATCTGAACTTTTAGCTTCAACCACTACTTTCACATTATTTTTAAGTTGGCTATCTTTAATCATCGAAATCACGCGATAACCCTCGCCCATTTCAACTTCTCTGGCTACTTTTCCATCTGAGTTCAATACAATAATTCTAGAACCATAAGCAAAAGCTACCTGATCTTCATATCTATAAAAAGGAGCATTCAAAACTTTCTCTGCCGAAAATTCTTCAGAATTACCCAAGACTGCATAATTCTCATCCCACTCACCAGTGAGTAAATTACCCTTTGTAAACGATCCGTCGAAAGATGACCAGGTTAATATCGTATTACGATCGAGCATAGCAAGCTTATGAAGTGCAACTCTAGGCATTTTGTGGATTTTAAGCACTTTAAGGGTTTGAGCATCTATTTCAATCAATCGAGATAAATTTTCAGTGTTGGTGTAAGCAGATTGTGCTAGATACAGTCTGTTCTTATAGATATCCAAATCATCATAGGCACCTTCAAGCTGAAGTTCGTCGTTCAAATTAGGATTTTGATCCAGCAAAATATCATACGAATCGGGGGTTGCCAAATCATTATCAATAAACACTAAATGCTTAGATCCATTAGTTCCTGTACTTGAATGGGTAGTAAAGCCAAAAACACCTTTGCTAAATATCCCTGATAGTTTCGCTACTTTGAGTACTTGAGAATAAGAAGTAGCAGCTGCACGTGTAGTGGGCAAGCTCGAACTAACTGACTCTACTAATCCTACAGATAATTCTCCCGAACGTCCTTCTAGAGTTAATTCATTCGATCCCTGACCTACAACTTCATCATCCAAAAGCCATACGATCTCACTAGATCCCTGATTTGCAACATCTACAACAAAGTGAGACTTTGTCTGGCTAGTAACTTCTATTTCAGAATTAGCAGTAATTTCTTCTCCATTATGTAAAACAGTTTTAAGTGTTACATAATCATTATTGTCACTAGGCTGATTTTCCTCTACTTTATCAGAGCACGATGCAAGCACAGAAAGCAGTGTCAATGCACTAAAGAATTGTTTCTTCATTTCTAATTATTTAATATTTATTTCGATTCAAATATATTACTTATTACACCATGAAGTCACATATTTCAACAATACTGCCTAGTAATTAAACAATAAAACCAGATATGGTAATCTATATTTCTTTAAGATGACATTAAGCAAGAATAAAACATTCATAAATGATTACAATAAAGCCCCATAACATCGATGTTATGGGGCTTTATACCTTAAAACTAAATAATACAGGAGTTAGATAAAACTAATTGACTTTAAACTCAGTATTTCCTGATAGGAAGAAATCTATTAATTCGCGAGCTGCAGCAATAGCAGCATTATTATTGGCTTCAACTGTTTGAGCTCCCATTTTCTTAGGAGTAGCAAAGAATCGAGGAGAAAAGTTGCTAAATTCAGCAAGTCTATCAGGAGCTATGTCAGTCAAAAACTTAAAGTTAGGCTTTTCTTGAAGCATGTTTAACATTGCTTCCTCATCAAGAATCTCCTTACGGGCAGTATTGATTATAGCACCATCAGCAGGTAGCAAGCTAAGTAATTCAGCATTAACTACACCTTTAGTCATAGGAGTATAAGGTAAGTGAAGAGATACAATATCAGATTTTCTATAAAGTTCTTCTTCTGAACAAACAGGAACAACTCCATTCCTGTAGATAGTCACTGAAGGAGTATAAGGGTCATAGGCCAGAATTTTCATACCAAAGCCTTTGGCAATTCTAGCAACATTTACACCTACATTACCAAAAGCATGAATACCGAGGGTTTTACCTTTGAGTTCAGTCCCTGAAACTCCATTGTAGCCATTTCTGGCACCCATAATCAGCATTCCAAAAACCAACTCTGCAACAGCATTTGCATTTTGACCAGGAGTATTCATTACAACTACCCCAGCATCATGTGCAGCTTTGATGTCAATATTATCATACCCTGAGCCTCCACGAACAATCAGCTTTAGCTTTGACGCTGCCTGAATAATTTCTCTATCTATAATATCACTTCGGACAATTAAGCCATCGAAGTCTACAATTTTATCTATCAGCTCATTCTTATCAGTATAGCCTATTAATTGCTCTAACTCGATATCCGCCGATTTTAAAGCTTCTTGCATGGCTTGAACCGCACTCGAAGCAAATGGCTTCTGTGTAGCCAAGAGCACTTTTATCTTACTCATAATAATCTTTTTAACAGTTAGTTATTTAACGTGTTTTTGTTCGAATTCTTTCATCGCATCAACTAAAACCTGAACACCACTAATTGGCATTGCATTATAGCACGATGCACGGAAACCACCAGTAGTACGATGGCCTTTAATTCCAACAATTCCTTTAGCTAGAGTAAAGTCTAGAAACTCTTTCTCTAATTCCACATATTCGGGTTTAAAGACAAAGCAAATATTCATTCTTGAACGATCTTCTTTTACAACTGTTCCTTCAAACATAGCGTTACGCTCAATTTCGTTGTAAAGCAATTCGGCTCTCTCAATAGCTCTATCCTGCATAACCTTTACACCACCCTCTTTCTTAATCCAGCGTAAAGTTTGAAGAGCTGAGTAAATAGGTAAAGCTGGTGGAGTATGAAACATCGACTCTTTATCTACATGTACTTTATAATCTAGTATAGTAGGAATATGACGCTGCATTTTTCCTAAAGCGTCGTTGCGAACAATAATAAATGATAACCCCGAAGGAGCTAAGTTTTTTTGTGCTCCGCCGTAGATACATATATATTTGGAAACATCTATAGGACGAGAGAATATATCTGAAGACATATCAGCAATCAAAGGGATCGGAGATTCTATATCTTCTAAGAATTCAGTTCCATAAACTGTGTTATTGGTAGTATAATGTAAATAATCAGCATCAGCAGGAATGACATAACCTTTTGGAAGGCATTTATACTTTTGATCTTTAGATGATCCAATAACATCAACTTCTCCAAAAGCTGCAGCTTCTTGAATAGCTTTATGAGCCCAAGTCCCTGTATCTAGATAAGCAGCTTTAGTCTTTAAAAAGTTGAATGGTACCCTACAGAACTCCATACTAGCCCCACCTCCTAATAACAAAACAGTATAGTTTTCAGGAATTGATAATAATTCATGAAATAGCGATCGAGCTTCATCCATTACTGCTTGAAAGTCTTTCGAACGATGACTAATCTCAAGCACAGACAAACCTGAATCATTGAAATTCAAAACAGCATCAGCTGTTGATTCGATTACCTCACGGGGTAAAATTGATGGACCTGCATAGAAATTATGTTTTACCATGTCTTATTGTTTAATGAAAAAATAGAGTAAAAAGCGAATGTAGCAAAAGGTTTTAATAAAACCGAATTAAAACGATCTATTTGACTCAATAACGAAGTATTACTGCTCAAATTGATTTGATTAAGCTTCAAATTAAACCATATTAACAGTAAATAAATTACAAGCAAGACATATAGTCATTAATAAGCCTCTTCAATTATAGTTTTCATACCTTTAATTTTTTCGTTGGCACATCTTCTTAAAACAAGCTGAGCAACCTCGGCTTTTACTGCTACAAACGAAAGATGGTCTTTTACGCTTATTTTCCCTAGTTCGTTTTTTTCCAACTTTGCAACCTTATGCATATATCCAACAATATCAATCACATTAAGTTTGTCCTTCTTACCCTTACCGATGTACAGCGTAGTCCAAACCACCTCAGCTGGTGCAGGAGTTGACAGGGGTAAAGGCATCTCTTTTACTTCCGCATCAATAAAATCTGGCAACGACTCTTCTTGATGAAGTATTAAATACGATGTTCCTTTGGCTTCCCAACGAGCAGTACGACCATTACGATGCGTAAATGCATCTTGATCGAGAGGTAAATGGTAGTGAATTACGTGTTCTACTTCGGGAATATCTAAACCACGTGCAGCCAAATCAGTAGCAACAAGAGTAAAGACTGATCCATTAGTAAATTTAAATAACGAACGTTCACGCCAATCCTGCTCTAAACCACCGTGAAAAGCAGCACAGGCAACCCCGTTACGTTTCAAAAACTCAACAGTACGATCTACAGACTCTCTATGATTGCAGAAAACAATAGAAGATTCAGCACCTAAGACACAAAGTAGCTTGAGTAAGGTATCAAGTTTATCCTTTTGAGGAGATACAACTTTGAGCAAGTCTAGGCGAACTTCCAAATCCTTGTTATCGTCTAAGTAATTTAGCTTTAACACACGATTTACTCCTGTAAACTTAGGGATTTCATCGGCATCAGTTGCAGAAAGAAGTATTCGACGTCTAAGAGAGGTCATAAAAGCGATAATAGCCGACATGTCTTCTTGAAAACCAAGCTCCAAAGCCTTATCAAACTCATCTATAATTAGTAATTCTATTGAGTCGGTATTAATATTACCTCGATCAAGATGATCTAAAATTCGTCCTGGAGTACCAATCAAAATCTCTGGATTACCTGTAAGAAGTGCATTCTTTTCATCTAGTAGTGAATGCCCACCATAAGCACAAAGTACTTGATGTCCCGACTTCATAGAGCTAAAAACACGACTAACCTGAAGTGCTAATTCTCTAGAAGGCACTAGAATCAACGTACTTATACCTTTTGATTTGCCTCTATTTTCAAGTTGAATTAAAAGAGGAAGAAGATAAGCCAAAGTTTTACCTGAACCCGTAGGTGATAAAACAATTAGGTCGCGAATGTCAGTTGCAACACGTATAGTTTCTTGCTGTAAGGGAGTTAGCTGCTCTATTTGAAGAGCATGCATAGCATCTTTTATTATATCATTATTCATATGTAGTGCAAAGATACAAAACGAGTTGCGATTACACTTAAACTAGATGTGCATTTAATTCGCTAAGATTATATGAATAACAAACCGTAGGCAATTATCACAAATGAATGATAAACACCTACGGTCTTAAACTTTAAAACAACACAACTATGAAACTACTTCATATTTTTTTCGACCAATATCATAATAGTTTACTCCTCTACTGTCTATTGCAACAATAGCAGGAAAATCTTTAACTTCAAGTTTGCGAACAGCTTCTGTACCCAACTCTGGATAAGCTATTATCTCTGCATTAACTACGCATTTAGCCATTAGTGCAGCAGCTCCTCCTATTGCAGCAAAATAGATTCCACCATGTTCAACCATCTTATCAATTACTGTCTGATCGCGCAATCCTTTACCAATCATAAATCGTAATCCTTGCTCAATTAATAGAGGAGAAAACTTATCCATTCTACCTGCTGTAGTAGGCCCTACTGAGCCTATAGGCTTACCAGGCTTTGCCGGACAAGGCCCTGCATAATATACCACAGCTCCATTAAAATCAAAAGGCAACTGCCTTCCGGCTAGAATATCATCAAAAAGCCGCTGATGCGCAGCATCACGAGCTGTATAAATCTCCCCCGTAAGATAAACCATATCACCTGCACGCAAACTGGCAGCAGCTTCAATGGTAAGGGGGATTCTGAGTTCAATTTTATCGTACATAATTTTCCTCCTATAATTTTCCTTCAGCGTGCCTTGTAGCATGGCAGCCAATGTTTACTGCAACAGGCAAACCCGCAATATGCGTGGCTTCAGTGATTATATGGACAGCCATAGCTGTAGTACTCCCTCCAAAACCAGCAGGACCAATACCCAACTGATTAATTTGAGCCAATAAGTCTTTTTCTAGGCTAGCCAATTGCTCATCCGAATTAATAGACCCGACCTCACGCAAGAGTGCTTTTTTAGCTAAATAAGCACAACGCTCCATAGTTCCTCCTATTCCAACACCAACAATAATCGGGGGGCAAGGATTTGCTCCTGCCTCAGATATAACATCAAGAATAAAGTCTTTTACTCCTTGCAACCCTTGGCTGGGTGTTAGCATTTTAAGCTGACTCTTGTTCTCACTGCCAAAGCCTTTTGGAGCTACAGTAATAGTCAATTCATCGCCTGCTACAACATCATAATGAATTACTGCTGGTGTGTTGTCGTTAGTATTTATTCGCTTAAGAGGGTCAGACACAACTGATTTTCTCAAAAAACCCTTTTCATAGCCTTGTCGGACACCTTGGTTAATTGCATCACCAATGAAGCCACCATCAAAAATAACATCTTGACCTACCCGAACAAAAACCACGGTCATACCAGTATCTTGGCACATCGGAGAAGATTCTGTTTGAGCTATTTCTGCATTTTGTAGAAGTGTATTCAGAATATCTCGCCCCAACATCGATTTATCTTCCTTTGCTTGTTTTTCCAAACAACGTTTAATATCGGATGTCATTACACAGTTGGCCTCGATGCATAGATGTTCAACCAAAGTTATGACATCAAACAACTTAATAACTCTTGTTTTCATAGACTATTCCGTTTAAAGAAATGAATCGTATTCCTATTCGATAAGTCACTTTCGGTATCACCAATTAACCCCACCAAACAGTAGGTATTCGTCTTTTTGTCATGCACAAAGCCTCGTATTAAATAAAAGTCCTCAATTTCTGCGGTATTTGTCATGTGGATTCTTGGTCCATCACATACTTGAACCCATTTTCCAATCTGAATATGGTCGTCATCGCAGTAAGATATTGGTAAAGCCTCAGCTATAAGTTCGTCTATACGATGTGCCAAATAGCCAAAATCAATTTCAATATCATGTATAAACCGCAAGACGAAACCACAACGAATATCCGAACTATAATAGAACTCTGGACTAATCTCCATTTCATCTTCTAAAATACGCATAGTTAATTCTTCGGCAGAGTGTGCCATCTTTCTATAGCGCTGCGATTGGTTAACTATTTTATAGATACTCTGAGGAAGAGGACCGAAAATACTAGGCCGTGTAACAATAATCTCCTCACCTATCCCCACAATTATATCTGCATTGACCCCTAAAGCTGGGTAGATAAGATTGAAATGCTCAATGACTACTCTCCTTTTACGTGACAGAACCTCTTGGATAAAATCTACAATCTCATACATCTGTACGAAAGCCATGGCAAATCGCACATCAATATGATAAGAAGCCGCATCGTCTAGATCCTCAAAGATATTACGCGCTTGCATAATTTTACGAGGACTCATCACATCATCATCGTTAGACAATTCAAGGCCAGGGAACATCCCCTTTATTAAAGAGGATTTCCCAGATCCTGAATCGCCAACAATCCCAATTAACTTATCATTGTAATGAAGATGTTGCTGAGCAATTTGCTCACCCAGAAATATCAACCGCTCTTTACCACGAGGAGCATAATATTGAGATGATACAGAATACTCTTGAATCAGATTACGCATAATTATAAATTAAAATCGTATTGCATTAGGGGTGCATGTTGCTGTGCACCATACACATCTGTTTCACCTAAAGCCCCTGATGGAATAGGCCGAACAATAGTTATCTTGACAGCCTTTGCAGGATCAAAATAGACCAAGCTTATAATGTTTTTTTCGGGAATATTATAAAGAGGGGCAAAAGTGGATTTGGAGATAAACTGTGCCTCCTTTGCTCGATTATAAGTTTCAAAATCTTTGAATATTATATCAAATGTCAATTCATATGGGCCCGAATTCTTACTCCGAATTACAGTTGCCACATCCATTAATTTTGTTTTCATAGTGTATAATCCTCCTGGTTTAATTTTTAATGTCTAAGTATTCGATAGGGAAAGGTAACAAAGGATCGGCGACCTTTAATAAATGATAGATGCTAAACTCAAAAACTTCTCCAACTTTACAGTCGGACGGTGAAAATGGAAAAGCTAAGTTTCCAGCAGTTGATATTCGCCCTTCATAACCGTAGTGTAACATTGTACTGCGTGTAAATCCGCAAATTGTATCGGCTAAATCTTGGGTTGGGGCAACAGCCTCAATAATAATCATCAATTCATGACTTAGGGGATTATTTAATCCTTTGAACAACGACATAACTCCGTTCTTACCATAGATTTTAAAGTCTAAGAAGTACGACAAATCGTAATGTTTAAAGTTATCTTCAACACGCTTGCGAACATTAGCAACAATATCATCAATATTTTCTATCATGATAGGATCTTTTGTTGCCGCACAAGAAATAGTTCTAAACCCAACGCGTCGAACTCCTTCCAGTTTTACAGTATACTCTTCAGTGGGTTCAAACTTTGTCCCAGCAACAAAAACTTTATTATCGGATATTTGCTCAAAACTCGTATTGTAAAGATTAAGCTTACCCCCTGGCCCTGGAAGTTCGTAAGGGTTAGTTTTCTCATAAAGCGTATGCGCTGCAACCGAGAGCGTCGTGCATTTACGTTCAGGAGATAACGGCTCTAAGATAAAGCCATCTTCACGCAAGTATCCAAACATACAATCACTTCCACTACCAGGAATACAAGTTATTGCTGCACATTCAAGAATTTTACCCAAATGGAGTGCTAATCCTTTGTCAAATCCTTCTCGAACAGCTAGGCAAGCAAATACGGATGGATCATACGATCGACCTGCCAAAATAACATCTGCACCAGAATTGAGTGCCTCGATAAAAGGCTCTTCACCCATTTGGGCAACAATACGTACAGCTTGATCGATTGCATCTTCTGTTAATTCTTCCGCTGGGTAGAGAGGTGAGATATTACCTTTAAGAAATTCATTTCTTATAAAGTCTTTATCAAATTCTGATTGAATGACAGCGAGTTTAAAATTAAGCTTCTTCTCTTCGGCTATTTCTTTAATAATATCAAGCGTTAGTTCCACATGAGGTCTTCCACCAGCTCCACCTGCAGATCCGATAATTACCGGTATTTTAGCATTAATCCCTGCAGGAATCATAATTTCCAAATCTCGCTTAACTGAATTTCTATCAGTGAAAGATATTCCTGCTCCCAAGTAGTAAGGTCCTGGATCTGTTGAACCAGCATCTACAGCAATAACATGAGGTTTACGTTCCATACCTGCTTCGAAAGAGGCTAATGGAAAACCATAGCCCAAAATTGCAGTTGGTGATAATATTCTTAATTCTTTCATGATACTAAGTATTTAAAGGTTCAACTTATCGGAATATTTCTTAAGAGCTAGAATTCGGCTCATTTCATTATAGACAAGCATTACGCCTTCATCGACTCCCATACCAGGTTTTGCCAATATCTGAATAGGGGAAGTAGCCATCGCAATATGACTGCAAACTTCCGAAGAACGAGAAGTCTCATTACATGTCCCACCTAGATAGGCATCTATACCCTCTTTGTTACAGAATACAACAGCTTCTATCGTATTGTTGATACCACCTAAATCAGGAGTTTTAATTTGGATCATGTGACCTGCCTTAGCCTTTGTGAAATCACAAATATCTTGAAGTGTATTACACCATTCATCAGCAACAATCTTCACTTGGATATTTTGCAAATCTATCAACTCACGAAGCTCTCGCATCGCTTTAATCTGTGCTTCCTTGCTATCGAAGTCAATAGGCCCCTCAACACGGAGTTCTAATGGTGATACGAGTTCTACCAACTCTCCTAAATAAGTAGCAATTCGATCGAGATCATTATCGAAAACTATACCAAGCGTACCATAAACATCAATATGAATCACTGGGTTATATCCAGGATAGGGTCGATGCGTATCAATACGCTTAACCAACCACTCCAAGTAAGCTTTTATTTTCTCTCCATTTGCCCCTACTTTGGTTTCAACGTTATTAAATAGTGCATGAGGCAGAACATCAACTCCTTTAATTATCATTTTATCGACATTATTGTATCTGTCATCACCCGATTGGGCAAATATTGGAATAATGTGATCTGACATTTTTAGATCATACTCATCGGCAATGATATTAGCCATATAAGTACCTTTGGCTTTAGCAACAGCATCAAGACAAGCTTGAGTAACACCATAACGAATAGCGGTATGATATAATTTACCTGTAGATGGACTGATTGCCTGATCTATTTCATTGGCTAAATCCTTAAAACTAGTAATCTCTTTGCCTTCATAAAGAGGAGCTATCTCTTTTTCAATTAACGGAATAAAAGTCTCTGCCAAGAAAAGAGGGTCTCGACCACAAGCACCCGAATATTGGACTGCCGCGCAGTCACCATGTGCTATTGCTCCATTTTCGAGCAAAAACAATATAGAAATCGATTCTCCCGATTGCCTAACGGACGTAAACCCAGAGGTCAAAGGATCACCAATATAAAAACAACCATCATTTTTGGCACCTTGCTTTATCGCTTTCTGGTCGTCGAAATAGAAGCCTGTCTTACCTGGTGCACATAACATTTTTAATATTTTCATAGCTTTTAGATTATAAGGTTTAAGTATTATCGTGTTGACGTGGACGTCCTACTAAGAATCCTTTACCGATGGCATAAACATCATCAATAACCATTTGGAAGTTTACGGGTCTGTTTTCAAACTTTCCACGCTCTTCTAACTTACTACGATGGAAATCGTGCAACTCTTTAGTAAAAGGTATGTTCCCAGCATCTAGAATACGAATAGCACCTTGGTTGTCACGTGCAGGCATAACTTTACCAGCATTAAAACGACTAGGTGCAAAAGGAATATCAAGTACACCTGCTTCAAAAGCGGCGATACACCCTAAAGCCAAGTCTCCCTTGCCAAGCTTCTCAACATGAGATAAGATGCACTTCATCTCAGCCTTTATAATCTCACTCTCTTGTAAGACAGCTGGTATCTGTGTGAAGTCTTGATCTCGTAGCATAGATATGACTTGTCGGGTAGCCCGAAGCCCTGCTGCATTAGCCTCTTTAGTAGGTACACCTGCAGCCTCATGAGGTGTTTTAACAATAACTTTAGAAGCTTTAGCCAAAGCTGCAGTTGCAGCACCCCAAGAAATTACACCGAATGCTTTTGATTCATCTTGTGGGAAGCCGCCCATCCATTGGTGGAAAACGGTGGTAATCCTTACATCATGAAAACCATAAACCGCTAAATATTCTTTTGTGGCCTCACGTAATGAGCTCAATGCTGCCACATCTTGAATTAAGTTTCCACATTGTCCGTAACCAACGGTTATATCTTTCACACCTTGCTCAGCAGCCATCAATGCTTCAATCACAGCAACACTATTAGAGATGCAGGCAGGAATAAGTGTTCCAGTCAACGGGCCAAACGGCTCCCTATTGATAGATACCCCGGCCTCTTCGTACAAACCAACTAATCGGTCGGTGTATTGCCAATGGGCAAGTGTACTCTCTAACGAATAGTTCTTAGAGTAAGGGATGTTATAAGATATTCCTCCTCCTTCATAGGAAGTGAAACCGCCAGCAATCGAAAGTTCTGTAAGCAAACGTGCATCGGGAGTACCATGACGAACTTGAACAGGACTTTTAACGCTCGAGGTAACCATTCTACAAATTTCAAGACCATAGTTTACAACAGGAAAACCATTCAACATCGATCTTCCCGACTCCTTACTTCTATTGATGCCAACCTCAGCTTCGGCATATCTATTTAAACGCGTATAGCTATCAATAGTTGTGGGCAATAAATCGGCCTCCCCTTCATCTTCAAGATACTGAAGAAGCTTAATGTGTTCATCATAAAGAGCAACACCAGCCCGAGGTTGAATAAGTGTTACTCCTTCAGCTGTTGCACTTTGGAGCTTGGTTCCAAAGCGTTTAACATCAGGAATAGATTTTTGATAAGCAACAGCTTCATCAAAATCGACCTCCTTCCCTGTAGGCCATTGAGATAATACCTCTTTGCGCTCAGCAAAGAAATCATCTAGTGACAATTTTTTGTTTCGAATTTTCATAGTGTTTAGTATCTAAGGTTAGTATTTTGATTTCTTGTTTTAATAAAGACAATGCGAGCTCTGGATCAACTAAGGACAATAAACCCATAGAAGCAAAAATATATTTACTATCACATAAAAACTGAGGACTCTTAGGTTTGGCATATTCATAGCTTGAAGCACTATAAAGACAACCTCGAAGAATAGATATTGGATTCTGACTATTTACGATGACACCACCAATGCCTATGACAGATGGAATATTAATTAAATCCTTTCCTGACAAAGTATAGACTTCACCCATAGGTGTGAAAGCTTTAGTATAAACCCCTACATGGCGCTCAACTGCCAGTTGAACAGCTTGACGAGCGAGAATCTGCTCTATCATGGCAGCAGTACTTGTAGGAGGAGCTATACGATTAGGTTCTTTATCACAAGCTTCGACCCACTCATTAATCTGGGTGGCTGGAATGCCTGTGGTTTTGGACAGGAGATCTAGATTGATGTTTTCAAGTAGAGAAGTCAGGCTATAACGCATACCTAAATCCCCTTCAACTGTTCGCTTACCGTAAGGTTCAGGAAGCCCTTTGTACATTACATTATCTATCGAAGGATACCCTCTAGACATAGAATATATATCAGTAGTTGCACCACCAATATCAATAGCCATAAAGTCACCAATACCTTTGCTCTGATTAGTCCCTTGACTTAAAAGCTCACAAGCATTAAGAACAGCCAAGGGAGTGGGTATTATTTCATACTCAGTGAGGTTTTGAACTCTACTTAGCCCTTTGGCCTGAATAATTCTAGTGATAAATAGCTTATGGATACACTCCTTAGCAGGGACTGTGTTGAGCACATTAAATTGAGGCATTACGTTATCTGTGATAATAAAGTCACGATTAGCAGCAGTAAATATATCAGCCACCTCATCACTAGCACTCTTATTACCTGCATATATAATAGCAAAAGGAACTTTGCTTTGGGCTAGACGGTGTGCATTAGCTAAAACAACGGCTTTATTACCACCATCTGTACCACCACACAACAACACAATATCGGGCTGAATTTGGGAGATTTCTTCTGCCTCTGATCTAGATATTTCGTAAGCATAGGTTTTAATTACTTTGGCACCAGCACTTGCTGCCGCCATTTTAGCAGCTTTGGCTGTTAAATCTGGAACTAAACCCAGAGCCACCATCTTAAGGCCGCCAGCTGCGCTACTACAAATCAGTAATTTATCATATTGAAATTCACCAATCTTTTGTTTCAGTGTGGATAGAGCTTTTTCAAAACCACACATCACATCACTAGATATAGTGGTAAAAGCAGAAGAAGTACCTAATATTTTTTTTGCTTTACCATCGATAACAGTAAGTTTGGTATAAGTACTTCCAAAATCGACAGTGAGGTAGATCATATCAGTTCATTTTTAAAATTTCCTTCAATTCATCTATCGTAGTGTCAATAGTTGTTCCTGGAGGATAGATTCGAGTAAATCCCATTTTATCAAACCGCAGAGCAACATCTTCAAAGTTTTGCTTACCTACAACCAAGTTACCACCTGCTAAGAGAGGAATACCTTCCAAGCCAGCTTCATTGCATTTTTCACGGAGACCTTGGCAGTCAATCTCACCATGACCATATAAAGAGGAGACTAAAATAGCATCAGCATTGGTTTCTAAAGCAGCTTCAATAAATTCCTCTTGAGAAACCATTACGCCTAAATTGACGACTTTAAATCCTGCTTCATTTAATGCAAAAGCGATGATTTTATTACCTACAGCGTGAGCATCGGCACCAATGACACCAGTAACAACAGTTCTTGTATTCATAGCAATAGTATATTAAAGTTAATATGTAGTGATAATATTACTCTTAATGGTATACCATAAACCAATAGCTAATTGTGCAGCAATTGGTTTTAAAATTAGATTAAAGGTTCTACTACAAACTTAGCATTTATTTTGACATAACATATAAATTTAGCTAATATATCACATCTATATTTAATATAATTGCTAATATAGACGTACCTACAGGGCATCAATGGTATATAAATCGTATATACAACCATAATGATTAGGTAATAATTTCAGACAAGCTCCGTTACTAAAATGAACATATAGACACCATATCGGGGGAATGAGAGCAAATAGTATAGAAATAGAGAGTTATATCAAACACAACTAGAGTTAAACTGCAATTATACTTTTATAGAAAAAGAATTATCAAGAATATTATTGAACAAAAACTTAGTTAATATACATTAACTTCAGAGAAAGATGAGTTACTAAATAAACAAACTAACCCACTTAAAGTATCAGAGCATGTACACATATAAAACAAGTCTATAAAACGCTATACTATAAAGAACAAAAAAAGCCTTGTCAACAAATTCGTTGACAAGGCCTCTAATTATATAATACGGAGGTTAATAATTAACCACCAAAATCGTCAAATAAGATGTTCTCACGTGGTACACCCAAATCGTAAAGCATTTTTTCAACAGCATTACTCATCGGGCCAGGACCACACATGTAGTACTCAATATCTTCAGGTGCATCATGATCCTTTAGATACTCATCATAGATAACTTGGTGAATGAATCCTACAGAACCTTTCCAGTTATCATCAGGCAATGGAGCACTTAAAGCGATATGGAAGCTAAAGTTGGGAAATTGCTTTTCGAGTTCACGAAAATCTTCTTCGTAGAAAATTTCTGCTTTAGAACGAGCACCATACCAATAAGAAATCTTACGATCAGAAATCTTAAGAGTCTTAAGCAAGTGCAACAAGTGAGCACGAAGAGGAGCCATACCAGCACCACCACCAACATAAAGCATTTCGTTTTTAGTTGTTAGGATTGGATGGAAATCTCCATAAGGACCACTCATCATCACCTTATCTCCAGGCTCTAACGAGAAGATATACGATGAAGCAATACCAGAATTGACTTTCATGAAGCCACCTGTCTTAGGGTCAAATGGAGGAGTTGCAATACGTACGTTCAATGTGATAACGTCACCCTCAGCAGGGTAGTTAGCCATAGAATAAGCACGAATAGTCTCTTCGTCATTCTTACAGTTTAGATCCCACATTTTGAACTTATCCCAATCTCCGTGGAATCTTTCATCAATTTTGAAGTCTTTAAAAGGGATATTAAACTTAGGTATGTCAATTTGAGCATAGCTACCAGGAATAAAGTCCATATGTTCTCCTTCTGGCAATTTCACTACGAACTCTTTGATGAAGGTAGCAACGTTACGGTTAGAGATAACCTCACACTCCCACTTCTTCACACCAAGAACAGACTCGTCAATCTGTAGCTTCATATCTTCTTTAACTTTCACTTGACAAGCTAAACGCCAGTGTGCAGCTTGTTCTTTACGAGAAAAGTGTACTTTTTCAGTAGGAAGAATTTCACCTCCCCCTTCAACTACCTGACAAGTACACTGCCCGCAAGATCCTTTTCCACCACAAGCAGAAGATAAAAAAACTTCATTCTGAGCCAATGTACCAAGCACAGTACCACCTGGCTCAGTATCCAACTCCTTTTTCCCGTTTATCAGGATTTTGACCTCACCTGATGGGGATAAATATTTTTTTGCAATAAGCAAAATTATAACAAGTGCTAAGATTACACCGAGGAAAACCAAAATACTTGTTATTATTAAAGGTAAAGATGTCATTGTCTTATTTCTTTTATCAATTAAATATTCAGTCCTGAGAAACACATGAAGGCCATAGCCATCAGACCTACCACAATAAACGTGATACCCAAACCTCTAAGAGGTGCAGGCACATCAGAATATGCCATTTTTTCACGTATAGCAGCTAATCCAACAATCGCTAATAACCATCCAATACCTGATCCGAAAGCATATGTTGTAGCCTCACCAACGTTAACGAACTCTTTTTGTTGCATAAAAAGAGAACCTCCCATGATAGCACAGTTCACTGCAATTAGAGGTAAGAAAATACCTAATGAAGCATATAGCGAAGGGCTGAATTTTTCAACAACCATCTCCACCAACTGCACAATACCAGCAATTACGGCGATAAATAGAATAAAACTCAAGAAACTCAAATCAACACCTTCAACTAAAGCATTGGCTTTAAGTACATAGTTTTCGAGCAAGTAGTTAATTGGTAATGTAACAACCAAAACAAAGGTTACTGCAATACCAAGACCTACAGCTGTTTTAACGTTCTTCGATACAGCCAAGTATGAACACATACCTAGGAAGTATGCAAAGATCATATTCTCGACAAAAATCGATTTAACAAATAAACTTAGATAGTCCATATTATTTTAGAATTTAAACTTGAAACAAGAAACTTACTTCAAGTTAAATATGCATATTAATTTTCTTGTAACTCTTTGTGTTTACTTCTCTGATACCAAATGATACATGCGCATAAAATCAGAGCCATTGGGGGCATTACCATCAAACCATTATTCATATAGCCTAACTCGTAGAAAGACTCAGGAATTACTTTAAAGCCTAGAAGCTCGCCAGCACCAAATAGTTCACGGAAAAACCCTACAATTACTAAAATTTTAGCATAACTAAGACCATTACCTACCCCATCAAGAAAAGATTCCCAAGGACCATTAGCCATAGCAAATGCCTCAAGACGTCCCATCAAAATACAGTTAGTAATAATAAGACCAATGTAAACTGAAAGTTGCTTGCTTACATCAAATGCATAAGCCTTCAAAATTTCACTTACAACAGTTACTAAAGCAGCAACAACAACCAACTGAACAATAATACGAATACGATTAGGTATCGTTTTACGTATTAAAGAAATAATCACGTTGGCAAAAGCTACAATTACAGTAACCGATAATCCCATCACTATAGCAGGCTCAAGCTTAGAGGTAACAGCTAATGCTGAACAAATACCTAACACCTGAACAGTTACTGGGTTGTCGATCCCTAATGGAGCTTTAAATATTTCTCTATTTTTTTTAGAAAATAATTGACTCATATATTATCCCTCCCTTAATTTTTTAAAAATGTTGAATACTGGCTGATGCTATTTTTAATCATCTTGTCGACACCATTAGAGGTAATCGTACCACCAGTTATACCATCCACTTGATAGTTTGGATGCTGCACCTGACCATTCTTAATGACGCTCAAGACAACTGACCCATTTTCCATTACAATTTTATTATCAAACTGTGTCTGGAACATTGGTGTTGAAATTTCAGCACCTAAACCTGGAGTCTCACCTGCATGATCAAAATAAACACCATAAACTGTATTCTTATCACTATTTAAAGCAACATATCCCCAAAGGATGTTCCAAAGTCCGTTACCAAAAACAGGAATAATATATTTGGTTTCACCATTTACCTCACAGATATATAAAGGCAGTTCGCGCTCAGCCAGAGGCTTAGCCAACTCAAACTTCATATCAATAGCAAAACCGCCAGTTTCGCTCATTACCTGAGCATCCGAATTAATGATTTCATCAGCCTTAACGTATTTAGCATACTCAGCTTGAACATCATCAACCTTACTTGCATCTATATGCAAAGCACTAAGGATTTGCTTCATCTTGTCAATATCCTCATTCTTCTTTTGCGTTGGCTTCAGTGATTCTGAGACGAACGCGAGTAAAAACGCTACGATAACAACCATTACCGAAGCATAAATAATAGTATAAGTATTACTATTTGTATTCATTTTATTTCGGTTTTAATTAATTGTTAGAGTTAATAGCACGTTTAACACGAGCACTAATATTTGATTGAACTACGTAATAGTCGATCAATGGGGCAAAGATGTTCATCAATAAGATAGCTAACATCATACCTTCAGGATAACCTGGGTTAAGCACACGAATAACGATAGCCATAATACCAATTAAAAACCCGAAAATATATTTACCTGTTTCAGTACGCGCTGAAGTTACAGGGTCAGTAGCCATAAAGACTGCACCAAAGCAGAAACCTCCAAGAGCTAAGTGCTCATACCAAGGCATGTGAGCCATTGCAGTATCAGGACCGAATTGATTAAATACGATACCCATAAATGCACCTCCAACAAATACAGAGAACATGATCTTCCAACTAGCAATACCTGTAATTAAAAGAATTACAGCACCAATCAAGATCGCTATAACACTAGTTTCAGCAATAGAACCAGGGATTAAGCCAGTCACCATATCCATGGTAAAGGCTGGAACCTGATCGGCTGTGCCAGTAGAAGCTATTCCAAGTGGTGTCGCTACGGTTAGACCGTCTACAGTTTTACCTAAACCGAAAATGCTTTCCGAAGAGACCCAAACTGAATCTCCCGACATTTTAGTTGGGTAGGCAAAGAATAAGAAGGCACGAGTAACCAAAGCTACGTTGAAAATATTCATACCTGTTCCTCCGAAAATCTCTTTTGCGAAAATTACCGCAAAGCCAGTAGCCAATGCAAGCATCCACAACGGACAATCAACAGGAACAATCATAGGAATCAGAATTCCCGAAACCAAGAAACCTTCTTGAATTTCTTCCTTCTTCCATTGAGCAATAATAAACTCAATACCCAATCCTACACCATATGATACTACAATTTTAGGCAATACGGCTAAAAAACCGTAACCAAACATCTCCCAAAAAGTTCCTAGCTCGCCAACTGCATGAATGTAATGTTGGTAACCAACATTATACATACCGAACAAAAGAGCTGGAATAAGAGATATAACCACAAAAGACATTAATCGCTTACTGTCAGCAGAATCATGAATATGCGCACCAGATGTAGAAGTAGTATCGGGTACAAATATAAATGTTTCAAAACCATCGAATAGCGAATGGAATGCGTGGAGTTTACCACCCTCTTGAAAATGTGGTTTTATCTTATCTAGATAATTTCTTAACGCTTTCATTTATTTATATACATTTTAAATATTAAGACATTTCTGCTCGAAGCATATCTAAACCGTTGCGCACAATCTTTTGAAGCTCTACTTTCGAAGAACAAACAAATTCACATAACGCAAAATCTTCAGGGGCAATTTCATACACTCCTAGTTCTTCCATACGGTCGATATCACCTGCTAAGATTGCTTTAATAAGAAATTCAGGGAATATATTCATCGGAAGTACTTTATCGTACTCGTTAGAGAAAATCATATGACGTTTTCCTCCTTTAAGACGAGCATCTAAAGCGTACTCTTTATTTCCTTGTAACCAAGAGAAGTAAGAACGATTCACACTAAATTGGTCTGTACGTGGAAGAATCCAACCAAACAATTCATGTGCATCGTCACCTTCAGGGATTACTGATACAATTGAGTCGGTAGCACCTAAGAAACCATCTTTAGAGATTTGAGTACCTGTAAGTACACTTCCGCTAATATAGCGTAGGTTCTTATCTTTAGTTACTCTGCCCTTAAATAGTTTAGTAAGTTGTGCACCAAGAATTAGTTTACAATAGCTTGGTTTATCAACTTCAGAGCCAACAAAAGCTACTGTACGAGTAAAATCAAGCTTACCTGTGTTGAATAAGCGACCAATGAAGATCACTGCTTCTGCCTTAACAGTCCAAACAATTTCACCTTTATTAATAGGATCAATATGGTTAATCTGAACACCTACATTTCCTGCAGGGTGAGGTCCGTCAACGTAGTTTAACACTACATTTCTAGCCTCCTTAAGAGCGGGAGCCGATTGATTTACGTGAAGAGTTAAATATGTTTTTGCAAGTTTTGCCAAAACATTAAGACCAGTTTGGAAGTTTTTTTCGTCACCTTTAAGTTTAAATTCGAAACTTCCTGCTAGAGGGTTGCTATCAAAGCCAGAAACGAATATAGCTTTAGGAGTATTATTTGGGTTTGCTACAACATCATAAGGACGTTCTTTTACAAAACCAAAAAGACCAGTTTCAAGCATGATTGATTTCACTTCCTCTTTAGAAAGTTTATCAACATCCTTTTTGCCAAAGTCTATAAACTCTTGCTCTTTTGAAGGACGAACTGTTACGTTCAATACCTTTCTTCGAGCACCTCTTTCTACAGCAGTAACGACACCACTTACAGGTGAAACAAATTTCACTTCGGGGTTCTTCTTGTCATAAAACAAGGGAGTCCCAACCTTTACTCCTTCTTCAGGCTTGACAATCACTTTTGGTGTTACACCATGAAAATCATCTGGAACTAAAGCATACAGCTCCGGATTTTCAACAGTAAACAACACCTCTTCGGCTTTGCCTTTTAGAGAGATATCAAGGCCATTGCGTAACCTTATTACATTTGCCATGTTATTACAAATAATGATTTTGTTTATTTACTAACAAAAGTAATAAATTAAACTTTGAATAAAGAGAAAAAGAGAAACCTTTTAGGGATATATTTCCTTAAAAGGCTTCTCTATATTAAAGCCAGAGGGCTTATTAAATATATAATACTCAAGAGTATGCTAATAATAATTTATTTTAAACGACAGACCATTCATAAATAACATTATCTATAACAAAAACATCTTAATATCAAACATATGTCTTTACTTTTCATGCATAAACATAGGATCCCAAGCAGGCAAGCGAATTGGTTTTTTATTTAACAATTTCATTACTTTAGCCGGTACATATTTCTTTTCTACTACTAATCTAAACATATATTCGTTGAACCACTCATCTGTCATTATCAAATGCCCATTATGACCGTGGTTTGCTCCCCAACTATTCTCGACCATCCACTTATTCGTATTCCCTTTATCATCTAGATTGACTGCCATTAAAGTCATCGCATGTGAAGAGCCACTTGCGAAAGATTTTACGCGATCTTTCTTATCCATAGTAAAGCTCATGTCAAAGAGCGAAGCATAGTCGTAATTATTAATATCTAACACACCCCTTTCAGAATCCAAGAATTTACCTACATCGCAAGAGAAGTACATCATCGTACTGTCTTTTAGAGAAGTTATCGCCATCTCCTTAATATCTTCGACTGGTAGGTTTATATAAGTCCAGTTAGTTCCATCGTATTGGTGACGGTCGTAATCGATTTCATAGGTTTGATAATATTCTCGACTAGGATCATTCATTAGCATAACGTAATTGTCAATTAAATACTCATCACCGTATTTAGCTAAAAATGATTTTGGAGTATGTTCCTCAGTAGCTACTACCTCACCCTTGGCATTTTTACGATCCCAACTAAATTCAGTAGGTGGATTTCCTAAATTTAAGGCAAGTATCTTATAAATGCTCGAAAGCATCTCTGTTTTATCCTCAATTAGTTTGGCCTGAGAAGCTCCATTTGCAGCTTGCTTACGCAGCTCCATACCAAACTCGCGAAGCTTTAATATAATAATCTTAGCCATTGGTCCCGTATTCTTACTACTCATAGTTTCGGGCATCACTTCGCTAGGTACCAAGCCGTACTTACCTACAATATCAGCAACTCCTGCAAATGTTCCACCATCACTAAGTGGGTTCTTAAATAGCCACTCGACCATCTGATCGTTATCCTTTTTGTCACGGGTATCAATAATACCTTGTAAGAATAAATTTGATTTTTCTAACTGATCCCAAAAGAAAGGATATACTTCTGAATATTCAAAAGCACCCATATCGTACTGAGCTATCACTTTGGCACGCATCACGTTTAAGCCTGTAAATAGCCAGCACCTTCCCGATGAAAACTGATTAGTTATCCCCTTAGAATTTACTCGTATAGAGAAGTTTCCATCAATAGGTTCTACATCTGCATTCACTGCGAGTTTATTTAAATCGGTACCATTTAAAGCATTACGGATTGCCTTGTCTTGGGTATTGTAAGTATAAGAACTCTGAATTTCGCTCAACATTTTAGTCGAGATGCCTCCCCGTTTGTTTGATTGAGCATTTAATAACACTCCGCCCATGCAAGCCAAAGATGCAGCAGCTAGAATTAATTTCCTCATATTCTAATAGATATTTAGTTAGTTTATCAACTAAGCAAATGTAATTTATTTATCACAGGATAACTAAGATTATTTTAACTAATATTTTTGACTAAATGGACATAAAACAAATGGAGAGGAATTGCTATAACGCAATTCCTCTCCATCTATTAATTAGTTACCAAGTATCTTTTTGGCTTATCTCAACTTTAGAGAACCTTCAATATATTTAAACTCTCCTTTACCTATAACCTCATACTGAATAGTATATCCAATATTTGAGTTATTATATGCTTCAAAGTTGACCGTATAAATAACTTCCATATTATCTACAGGGGTAGCATCTGGATAAGCTACTTCCAATCCAATCATAAATGCATGCGGTAATCTTGACATTACTAGGTCAAGAATTTCAGCATTAGACATAAGTGTTCCATCTTCTTTGGTGTAACCCTTAGCATATTGCTCTGTGTATTTACCAACTCTAAGATCAACATTGTTTTGGAAAGCAGATGTACCAAAATAGTAATCATTATTCCCATACGTCGTTACGTATCCTTTGCCCTTCTCGGTAATACCCAACTCTTTTTGATCAATATTTTCCCAAACCCAATCGGTAATTGGCTGATAAAAAGCAGATACTGCCGCATTCCCCTTCTCAGCAGGTAAATTAACTACTGTACTAGGATTATATACCCAACTGCCGTCAGAGAAAACGAATTGGCTAGTCGCAGACACAAATGACTCAACAAAGCTCCATGAACTGCCATTGTACTCGTACTGAGCAGATCCCATACCATCATCATAAAGATAAACTAATGTTTTAAGGTCTTCAGCCTGAGCATAAGGATATCTTACGGATAAATATTTAGGTAAGTACTCTTTAGGATTAGCTTTTCCAAATTTATCAATACCCATCGCTTCATAGTCACTTGCATTTGGTGTAATTACATCATTTACCTCTAACCAAATAGTACCGTTAAACTTGTAAACATTTGATTTATTGAATACAGTAGATTCAGAAGAACGTGTAGACAACCTTGTCGTAGGCTTCTCTAGAGAAACTTGAACCTCATCAATTTGAACTGTTGTTGTAATCGCACCCGCGACCTCCTTTATACCATTTCCTTTATAGACAAAAGCAACTACAACATTCTTGTCAGCATACGGAGCCAAATTATAAGCTCCTACCGAAACAAAATTAGGTGTTTCACCTCCATCTTCAGGAACAGGAAATTCAAAAGAATCGGAAATATCTGTCCAAGTAGCTTTAGTTATATCGTCGGTGTAGCTGTCAGAGATCAATACACTTAATGGTAAACCATTATAATATCTGAATTTTAAATTAAAAGTAAGAAAAGCGTCTTTCTGAGCTTTCATACTTGGAGTTAAGATATAGTTTTCTTCTTCTGCGTTCGAACCGTTAGCCGAGAACTGTAGGTACGAATTATTATTATAAACTCTTATTTGCCATTCTCGTGCCCCAAGAATATTCTGTTGAGTCCAACTAGGTACGTCCTTATCATTAAATTCATTGAAATCTTCAAAGAATATAATTGGATCAGTTCCTGATTGGCCTGGCTCAATAATAGAGTACTTATAATTCACTACTGCATACTGGTCTTTTTGAGCATCAACATACTTAGCATTTAACAGAGCATCTATCGATTTATTCAAAGGCTTTTTATCTGTTACATACTCAATGCCAGCCTCACCCCATACTTGCTCATAATCATTGCCATCGAGCGTGTAGTTGTGAGCTTGCTCTAGCTTAGTTAAGATTTCCGGTTTATTTACATCCTCATTATAAGTTAGCTTTATAGCTGCGGTATTATCTTTCGTATACCACTTTGTAATCAAAAAGTTGGGTGCAAAATCAGCTGCAGTAATTAACTCGCCAAAAGACTCATTAGAAGCTATGGCTTTTAATGCATTCTGATAGATTTCAGAAGGAGTACCATCTTCTGTTTCCACCTTAGCATCTAACTCTTTGGCAAAAGCTACATTGTCTTTGTTTTTGGAAATCGCACTATAATCTTCTGGGAGTAAGGTATACTCTACTGCAGAAGTATTATCAGGCTTAGCTAAATCTTCCAAACCCTTAAAGTGTTTATCGTTGTAGTCGCAGCTGCTCAATATTAAAGCGCAAGCCAACAGACCATATATATATTTTTTCATCTTATTAAGCTATTAAAAGTTTAACTTCAATCTTACATTAAATGTACGTCCAAATCCGTAGAATACCCCGTAAGCTTGCTGCCAAGTTCCACCCGCATCTGTTGCATCTGTTATGTATTCCTGATCAAATAAATTAGTTACATTACCCGATAAAATAGAAGTAATATTTCCTATTTTGAACCTATAACTTGCATTAAGGTCGAATATTCCTGCCGAAGGAATTCTCCAAGGCGTTGCAAAAGAGGTTTCAGAGTTAGCTATAATGTCACCTGATTTGAAGTTCCAATCTGCATAGTTTCTACCATAAAACAAATAATCAATTCCTAAACGTAGCTCCTTGGTAGGTTTGAAAGTTGCACCCAAAGCAGCCGTCGTCTGAGCCGAGCCTCCAACTTTTACATCTTTCAAATCCAACTGACTCCATGCATGATCAGAAGCTTGAATTCCACTAGCAACTACTCCTCCATCTAATGTTTTTAAGGGTTGTCCTTGTGAATTATAGAAATATCCTTTAGGGTTGCTTACCCATTTCCAGTCACCAATAGAGAACATACCAGTAATATCTAACCATTGGAATGGTTTAGCTGTAAAATCAAGTTCAATACCTTGGTGACGAGCATTTACACCTGACATATTGATTGTAGCTCTATCAATTTCCACTCGATTATCATCAGTAATTGAAACCCCTTTAGTCATAGTTTTATCTTTCCACTCTGTATGATACATGTTAAGATTAGCTGCAAGGAAAGAAGAGCGGAAACCATACCCTAGTTCAAAAGACAAAATCTTTTCGTTTAACGCATCTTTGTTAGTCGCATTACTCGTTGTACTTTGTAAAAAAGCACCTCCTGAAAAATAAGGAGCACGGCTAATAAATCCGACATTTGCAAATACGTTATGGTATTTATTAATATTGTAATTTAAACCCGCTTTTACAGTTCCGCCTAAGAAGTTAAGTGTAGAAGATTTAGCATTTGCTTTATCGTAGTAAAAACGATCATATCTCCAATAAGAAGTATTGGATAAAGAGCCCGATACAAATGCACTCAATTTATCAGTATTGTACTCAATTTGAGCAAAACCACCACCTTGTACGACATTACCATCATAATCTCTATAAATAACATCTCCCACGCCCAATTTTTGAGTTGCAAACATTGGATTTGCTGCATTGCTATTTAAAGCAGGACTAATATTTCTTCTATTTTCGTCTAAGAAGTATTCCCCGCCGTAAAGATCAACAAGTTCATTGGTATGAATACCTTTATAATATCTCAAATCAATACCACCAAAGAAATCGAATACCTCTTTTATCTTAGTGTTATAAGTAGAGAGCAAGCCATACCAGTTATGCTTATTTATCGATTTAGACATCGCCATATAGGAACCATTCTGACTTGCCTTATTATAATCATATACCTCGTCATAAGCAAAAGTACCATCCGGTTTTCTAAAGTAATTATTTAGTATCCCATTACTAGTACCATACCAAAGGTTTCGATTATTTGTATTGAATTCTTCATTCTTACCGTAACCTTGCCCGCTATAACCATAACCATTACCAATAGAAGCATAAAGAGCTGTACTCAAACTTGAGTTGCGATCAATTTGCCAGGAGTGGTTTAATGAAAGTTGAGGCTTGTGATATACATTGCGTTGAGAAGTCTTGCGCTCACCATTGATACCATGACCGTAAGTAGGATTATATTTATATTTATCGTTTTCGCCCATATAACGTGTACCAAACTCTTCCCATCCTGCTATAGTTAAACCATCGTTACGATTACGCTGATTATGCCATTGAGGAGCTCCAAAAGCAGTAAACGACAATTGGTGATCGTCATTAATTCGTTTGGCAATGTTTAAGAAGTAATTATATCCCTCGAACTCTGTCCCTTGAATATAACCATCTCCCCAAGTTTTACCACCTAGAAGAGTCATAGCCCAACCACTTTTGGTTAGACCTGTTGAAACATTGAATAAGATTTTGTTATAACCATCATTACCCATAGCGTAGCTCACAGAACCACCTTTTTGAGCATCAATAGTACGCGTAATAATATTAATTGATCCCCCAACAGAAGGTGCAGCAACTTTAGAAGCTCCCATACCACGTTGAGTTTGCATTGAACGAGTAACATCGGATAGACCAGCCCAGTTCGACCAGTATACTCCTCCCCACTCCATATCATTCATCGGTACACCATTAATCATTACTGCAATGTTTTCGGATTTAAAACCACGCATATTGATTTTTGAGTCACCAAAACCACCACCCTGTTTGGTTGCATAAACACCGGGTGTAGCTTTCAAAATCTCAGGGAACTCTTGAGTTCCTAGCTTTTCTTCTATAAATACGGGATCGATAGTAGATAGAGCTACTGGAGTTTGTCTATCTTTTGCAATAGACGATGTAATAGTAACGTCGGCAAGAGCAAAAGCATCTTGCTTCAATTGAATAACGCCAAGATCGACTGATCCTTTTTTTGTTATCTTTTGTTTTAAATCGACATAGCCGATATAACTAAATTTAATTGTTCCGTTGGTAGGAACAGACTGAGTAAAGAACCCATCAATGTCGGTAATTGTACCTTTTGATGTTCCATCAATTGTAACAGATGCTCCAATTAATGGCTCTCCTGTTTCTTGATCTACGACTTGACCCTTTACCGTACTTTGAGCAACAGCTGTTGCCGCCGAGCAAAGTAAAGCACAAGTCACAAACAGAAGCTGAAATAAACGCTTTTTCATAATTCTCTAGTTTGTATTAATAATAACTGAATACCTAAATCGTTATCAAAGATACACTTAATGAAGCATATAATGGTTACGATAATGTTACATTTATTAACCCTAATAATGAGTATTTGATATAATAACACAAAAAAAGAGGACCATAGGTCCCCTTTTTAGTATAAATAGTTATAAATAACTTGCTAGCACTTAATCATTTGTTAATTTTCTATAGCGAATTCGTTGAGGTCCAACATCACCTAGACGTTTAATCTTGTGCTCCTCATATTCAGAGTAAGAACCCTCAAAGAAAAACACATTTGAGTTTCCCTCAAAGGCAAGAATATGCGTACAAATTCTGTCTAAGAACCAACGGTCGTGAGAAATAACCACGGCACACCCAGCAAAATCATTAAGACCCTCTTCAAGAGCTCTCAATGTATTTACGTCGATATCGTTGGTAGGCTCATCGAGTAATAATACGTTACCCTCTTCTTTGAGTGCCATAGCCAAGTGAAGACGATTACGCTCACCACCCGAAAGAGCAGCACATTTTTTCTCTTGATCAGAACCTGCAAAGTTAAAGCGAGAAAGATATGCACGAGCGTTAAGGTCACGCCCACCAAGCTTAATGGTATCATTACCCCCCGAAATTACTTCGTAAACAGACTTCGTTGGGTCTATATCTTTGTGTTGTTGATCAACATAAGCAGTTTTGACAGTTTCTCCAACTTCAAAAGTACCTGCATCAGGCGTCTCAAGCCCCATTACTAAACGGAACAATGTAGTTTTACCAGCACCATTAGGGCCAATAACACCTACAATACCGTTAGGAGGTAAACTAAAGTTTAGGTTATCAAAGAGTAATTTCTCGCCATAAGCCTTAGTTACACCCTGAACTTCAATAACCTTACTTCCCAATCGAGGTCCATTAGGTATGAAAATTTCGAGCTTTTCTTCTTTCTCTTTTACGTCAGCATTCATTAATTGATCATACGCATTAAGACGAGCTTTACCCTTAGCTTGACGAGCTTTAGGAGCCAACCTTACCCACTCCAACTCACGTTGAAGTGTACGACGACGTTTGCTTTCTGTTTTCTCTTCCATTTCCATACGCTTGGTCTTCTGCTCCAACCAGCTTGAGTAGTTCCCTTTCCAAGGAATACCCTCACCACGGTCAAGCTCCAAGATCCAACCTGCAACATGGTCTAAGAAGTAACGGTCGTGGGTAACAGCAATAACTGTTCCCTCATACTGTTGAAGATGTTGCTCTAACCAATCAATAGATTCAGCATCCAAGTGGTTGGTAGGCTCATCAAGAAGAAGAATATCAGGTTTGCGTAGCAATAATCTACATAGAGCAACACGACGGCGCTCACCTCCTGATAGGTTTTCAACCAATTGGTCTTCTGGAGGACAACGGAGTGCATCCATAGCACGTTCGAGTTTGCTATCTAGATTCCATGCATCAGAAGCATCAATAATATCTTGTAGTTGAGCTTGGCGAGTAAACAGCTTATCCATTTTATCGGAATCTTCATAATACTCGGGCAAGCCAAACTTAAGGTTAATCTCTTCGTATTCATTTAGAGTGTCAACAACTTCTTGCACACCTTCCATAACTACCTCTTTGACAGTTTTGGTGTTGTCTAGCTTTGGTTCTTGCTCTAAATAACCCACAGAATATCCTGGAGAAATTACAACTTCTCCTTCGTATGATTTTTCTACGCCGGCAATGATCTTTAATAGTGTAGATTTACCCGAACCATTTAAACCCAGGATTCCAATCTTAGCACCATAAAAGAAAGATAAATAAATGTCTTTAAGGACATACTTATTGGGTTGGAATGCTTTACTTACCCCAACCATTGAAAATATAACTTTTTTATCGTCAGCCATAAACTTTTAAATAATAGTGTGTTAATGCCTATATGCTAACAAAGATAGTAAATATAAATTGAAAAAATTAAGAATTAATTTGGGATGTAAGAATTATTCGTTTATATTTGCACTCGCTATCAAAAAGCAACAGGATTGATTCGTTAGCTCAGCAGGTAGAGCACAACACTTTTAATGTTGGGGTCCTGGGTTCGAGCCCCAGACGGATCACTCAAAAGGAGGAAAACTTGTTAAAGTTTTCCTCCTTTTTTATACTGCAACCTTAAGATTTACTTTAGCTTCTGTCCCAACCTTTCGATTTCTTGTAACTCATTACTACAAATACATCTAGAACAAAACATTAAGATAACATGGACGATAACAAGAAAATAATTACTTATAAAGATATTAAACAATCACCAGAGGTTAGAGCCTACATCAAACAGGCTGATATCTCACTTGCGGCTTTAGGCCTTACTGAACATAGCTTTGCACATGTAACTAAGTGTGCTGAAGTAGCGGGTAAACTACTCCAAGACTTGGACTATGAACCCAGAAAAGTAGAACTAGCCAAAATTGCAGCCTTCATGCATGACATAGGTAATGTAATAAACCGTGTTGACCACGCACAAAGTGGAGCTATGATGGCTTTTTGGATTTTAGATAAAATGGGTATGCCCTACGAAGAGACAGCAATGATTATCAATGCCATAGGGAACCACGATGAAGGTACTGCTTACCCTGTCAATGCAATTGCAGCAGCAGTTATTATAGCCGATAAAAGTGACGTAAGACGTAGCAGAGTGAGAGATAAGAAAACCATATTTTCGGACATTCATGACCGAGTAAACTATGCCGTAGAGAAAGCAGAACTTATTATGAATAAAGAGGATAAAGAAATTGTTTTGAATCTTAAAATTGACACCTCTATTAGCTCTGTGATGGACTATTTTGAGATTTTCCTTCAGCGAATGCTCTTGTGTAGAAAAGCAGCCAACTTCTTTGGACTTGACTTCAAGCTAAATATCAACGATAGCGAGCAAGCATAATAAAAGAAATAATGCTAATATAAAATGACTTACTGGGATGCCCTAAACGACCTACTCGCTTAGGGCATCCCAGCTATTAACAAGACTCATCTCACTTACTCACCCTCAAAAGCCTAATCTAGTCCAAAATAAAACCTTAACAAATTCGTAATAATTTCTATTCTCATTCGTAATATCTACTCTCTAGATTTGCTCTCAGAATAAAAGATTGAGTATTTATTAAGATAATATACGAAGTCGATTGAATTACGAATATGAATAAAATTTTAGGTATAATCATTCTTGGTTTCTTGCTACCACAGCTGAGTTTATCCCAAAAGATAAAAGGCTCCGACACTGTGCTCCCTCTTTCGCAGAAAGAGGCTGAGGTATATATGCAAAAACATCCCGAAGCTACCGTCACTGTTACTGGAGGTGGTAGTGGAGTGGGCATTGCTGCACTACTAGAAGGAACTACCGACATCGCACAATCTTCAAGACGAATTAAGTTTGACGAAAAAAACAAACTTAAGAACATGGACAAGGAGGTTGTTGAAGTTATTGTAGGTTACGACGCACTAGCCGTAATTACACACCCCTCAAACCCAATTAAAAAACTCACTAGAGAGCAGCTAGAAGGTATCTTTAGAGGTAAAATTAAAAACTGGAAAGAACTTGGAGGAGAAGATTTAAGAATCATTCCTTATTCAAGAGAAACCTCATCGGGAACTTACGAGTTTTTTAAGGAGAGTGCCCTAAGATATAAAAACTACATGAACGGCATCATGAGTATGCCAGCCACAGGATCAGTAATTCAATCCATTAGCCAAACTAGAGGAGCTATAGGCTACGTAGGGCTTGCTTACGTTAACCCAAGTGTTCAAGCTATGGAACTCTCTTTTGATGGAGGAAAAAACTACTCGAACCCCTTAAACACTGAAACGAGTGATGTGATTTACCCTATTGTTCGCCCACTCTACTTCTACTATATCCAGAAGGAAGAAGCTGGAATTAAGCCATTTCTTGATTATGTATTATCCGACGAAGGACAACAACTAGTAGCCGACTTAGGTTTTATCAAAGTAAAATAGCATGAGAAAAATACGCAAAATTATAGAGAAGATTGTTGAGGGTATTCTAACCTTGAGTGGAATGGCAACAACATTAATCATCTTGCTAATCATCGTTTTCCTTTTCAAAGAAGGATTTGGTTTCTTCAAAAGCCCTGTAGTTGAAAAAGGTTACGAAGTATGCTTAAACAGTAGCAATACGGTAGATAAGCTAAGCTCGTATCAGATCAAACAGATTTTTGACGAAGATATCACCAATTGGAAAGAGGTGGGTGGAGCAGATGCCCCCATCACCCCCTACCGATTCGAATACCTATTTGAGCAATATGACGAAGCCGACTTTGGCGAAGAGTATAAGTTATTACCTGCAAAGATTGCAGAGATTATAAAGGCAGATCCAAACATCATAGCTTTTATGCCTACCAAGTATGTGCCACAAGATTTATCGATACGTACACTACCTAGAGAAAACTTTGGATTTGTAGATTTCTTTTTCGGTAAAGAGTGGATGCCAACAGCAACACCAACTGCACAGTTTGGAATCTTACCCCTAATCCTTGGAACACTTCTGGTGAGTATAACAGCAATTCTAATTGCACTACCATTGGGTCTGGGTGTAGCCATTTACCTATCGGAGCTTGCAAGCAAGCGAGTTCGTAAGATATTAAAACCTGTTATCGAACTACTCGCAGGTATCCCCTCGGTGGTCTATGGATTCTTTGGTTTGGTAGTCTTAGTTCCACTTGTCCAAGATTGGTTCAACCTCCCTGTAGGAGAGACTGCATTTACGGGAAGTTTACTTCTGGCTATAATGGCTCTGCCAACTATTATTACGGTAGCCGAGGACTCTATGCGAAATACACCACGTGCTATGCGTGAAGCCAGTTTAGCACTGGGTGCAACACAATGGCAGACCATATACAAAGTGATTATACCTTATGCTAAGTCGGGGATTTCAGCAGCTGTTGTGCTAGGTATCGGACGTGCGATAGGTGAAACAATGGCTGTTTTGATGGTAACAGGTAATGCCGCAGTTATGCCAACTACCCTATTCGAACCCATACGTTCAATCCCAGCAACGATTGCAGCCGAGCTTGGTGAAGCACCTTCGGGTGGAGCACATTACGAAGCCCTGTTCTTGTTGGGTTGTATCTTATTCTTCTTAACACTTATCATTAGTATTTCAGCAGAGGTCATCTCAAAGAGACATCCTCAAAATTAAAGTAACAAATGATGAATAAAAAAGTAACACAGAAAATAGCCTTTACGATATTCAAATTATTGGGTGTTTTAATTGTAGGAATACTACTTTGGATACTAGGATTTATTATCTTTAACGGCATCGGCGTGATTAACTGGGAGTTCTTAAGCACAGGTCCTAAAGACGGAATGACGGGTGGCGGAATTTTTCCTGCCATCGTAGGTACCCTCTGCTTGATGCTTGGAAGCATCGTGTTTGCATTCCCCTTAGGTATCATGTCGGCCATCTACACCAGCGAATATGCAGGTAGTGGTTGGATAGTACGTTTTATCCGTGTAATGACTAATAATCTTGCAGGAATACCTTCAATCGTATTTGGTCTTTTTGGTATGGCACTGTTTGTTAATACCATGGGATTTGGAGACTCGATTATTGCTGGTTCGATGACCTTAGGGCTACTTGTATTGCCCATTATAATTAGAACAACCGAAGAAGCGATTCAAGCTATACCTGACTCTTTTAGACAAGCCAGTTTGGCTTTGGGCGCAAGCAAGCTTCAAACCATACGAAAGGTGGTTTTGCCGATGGCTTTTCCAAACATTATAACGGGTCTGATTCTATCTATTGGTCGGGTTTCGGGAGAGACAGCCCCTATTCTTTTTACAGTAGCTGCCTATTTCTTACCCAAATTACCGACCTCTGTTTTTGACCAAGTTATGGCACTTCCCTACCACCTATATGTGGTAGCCACAAGTGGAACAGATGTAGAAAAATCGAGACCAATAGCCTATGGAACAGCCTTGGTTCTTATCGCAATAGTTCTGATAATGAATCTACTTGCCAATGTTCTAAGAAGATATTTAAGCAATAAAGTAAAAAAAGATTAAGACTAAGCAATCATGATAAAGACAGAAGATATAAATTTCTACTACGGCGACTTCCAAGCGATTAAGAACATCAGCATGGAAATTGAGCCCAATACGGTTACAGCTTTTATAGGCCCATCAGGTTGTGGAAAATCAACTTTTTTGAGACTATTCAATCGCATGAACGACTTGATTGATGGCACACGCCTAACTGGTAATTTCATTATTGACGGACAAAATATCTACGACAAATCCGTCCAGGTTGATGAATTACGCAAGAATATAGGAATGGTGTTTCAGAAGCCAAACCCTTTCCCTAAATCAATCTTCGAAAACGTAGCCTACGGACTTCGCGTAAATGGAAATAACAATAAGAAGTTTTTAGAAGAGCGTGTCGAAGAGGCACTAAAAAGCACAGCACTTTGGGATGAAGTCAAAGACAAACTCAAAAAGTCGGCTTTCGAACTTTCTGGAGGTCAGCAACAACGACTTTGTATTGCTAGAGCCCTTGCTGTATCACCCTCTATCCTACTTATGGACGAACCTACATCGGCACTTGACCCCATTTCAACCTCTAAGATTGAAGAGCTAATCTTTAAGCTTAAACAAGACTATACCATCGTCATTGTAACCCACAACATGCAACAAGCAGCAAGAATTAGCGATAAGACTGGTTTCTTTATGCTGGGCGAATTAGTGGAATATGCCGATACAAAGAAACTATTTACTAACCCGGCTAAAACAGAGACTCAAAACTACATTACGGGTCGTTTTGGATAAACCTTATGAATATGAAACCAACAGAATTAGAATTACAAGCGCTTCGCACAGAAACAGATGAAATGTGGAAATTAGTTTTATCTCAAATCGAGAAAGCCAAGCTTTGCTACCTCAGCTACGATAGAGAATTAGCATTCGAAATCATCAGTAGAGAAAAGAGAGTCAACGCTTACGATTCAAAAATAGACAGCGATTGCGAAAACTATATAGCACTTTATGCTCCTGTAGCCATTGATTTGCGTTTGATTCTTTCACTACTTAAGATTGTCAATACATTGGAGCGCATTGGAGACTTTGCCGAAAGCATAGCCCGCCAAATTTTGGATGAGGACTACCCTAAGATAGACACAGCACTTGCCGAAGAACTACAAATAGAGACCGTATTTGACACGGTAATCACCATGTTGATGGAATGCTATATTGCATTCGACACCGAAAATACAAAGCTTTCAGGTAAGATTTTGGCTACTGACGATAAGGTCGATCAACTTTACTACGATGCATTGCCGATTCTGTCAAACTACATCCTAGCAAACCCAGAGAAAGGCGTTTATAGCTTAAAGACATTGCTTATTTTACGTAAGTTAGAGCGCATGGGAGACCATTGCAGCAACATTGTTGAAGAGATTGTGTTTTATATAGATGCAAAAGTTCTTAAGCACACCAACCCCAAAAAGAGTGTAGATAAACAATAGACCTCACTCTAGTATCGGAATCAATAAAATCAAACTATGAATATTAAGCCAAAAATATTAATTGTCGACGACGAACCAGATATATGTGAAATTCTAAGCTTCAACCTCAGCAACGAAGGTCTTGATGTCAAAACAGCATATTCGGCTGAAGAAGCTTTAGAACTAGTCACACCCGACCTCTCCTTAATACTCTTAGATATAATGATGGAGGGGATGTCTGGTTACAAAATGGCTGAAAAGCTCCGAAACGAAGGCAATCAAATTCCTATTATATTCTTGACAGCCAAGCGAACAGAAAATGATATGCTAACAGGCTTCTCTGTTGGTGCAGACGACTACATAGCCAAACCATTCTCGGTTAAAGAAGTTATTGCACGAATCAAAGCCTTGCTAAAGCGATCAGAATCGATTACTAAAAAAGAGAAAACAGCCACAAGTTTAGAGTTTGATAGTTTGGTGATTGATTTGGCTAGTAAAGAACTTTTTATTGATAAAGAGCTTATAAATCTGACTAAAACTGAGTTTGAAATATTAGCTTTGCTAGCAAATAACCCGACACGCATATTCTCCCGTGAAGACATCATCAATGTAGTTTGGGTCGAAACACCCTACATTACTGAGCGAACGGTTGATGTGCACATCACACGTCTTCGTAAAAAGATGAAAGAACATGCAAGCTTAATTACAAGCCGATCGGGATATGGTTACCGATTTAATATTAGTGATGAATGAAAATAAGTTATAAGCGTAAGATATTTTTATACGCTTTCTTCTTACTAACTCTTTTTGCTGGAAGCATCGTGCTTTTCGAGTTTTCAGAATCGAAACGAGCTCGCGTAGAATCTATCGAGGGTCAACTTGATGTTTACGCTACTACACTTTATAGATCCATCCAGAAAAAGGGTGGATTTGATAAAGCTTCAATAGATAGCCTGCTCTTTCTGTTTCCTCAAAACCTTCGAATCACAATTTTAGACTCCAACGGTCAGGTTGCCTACGACAATATACAGCTCGATACGGCACAAATGGATAACCATATCCAACGACCCGAAGTGATACAAGCAACACAAAGTGGCAAAGGGCGAGACATCCGAACATCCATGACCAACGAAGAGCAATACCTCTACTTTGCCAAACAATACCAATCGTTCTACATTCGGGTAGCACTGCCCTACAATATGCAGTTAAAGGAGATTCTCAAGACCGATAATATCTTCCTATACTTTATCATTGTCTTGTTTGTAATCGCATTATACAGCATCCACATACTCTCTAAGAGATTATCACAATCCATACGGGAGCTTCGGGACTTCACACGACATCCTAGCAAACTCAACGAAGAATTAGTCAATAGCTTTCCGCAAGACGAGCTAGGTGAAGTAGCCTATAAAGTCGTTGAGAACTACCGTGACTTAGAGCATAGCAAAGCTCAAATAGCGCTCGAACGAGAGAAACTACTTCAGCATATACACTCTTCTCAAGAGGGAATATGCTTCTTCACCCCTACGAGAGAGGTGGAATTCTTTAACGGATTATTCATGCACTATCTCAACATTATGCTTGATGAGAACACGACTCGAGCAGGAGTTATTCTGCATGACCCGCAATTCAAACAACTTCATGACTTTTTAAGCGAGAACAACGAGCAAAACTTCTTCGAATCTAAGATTGCTAAACAAGGCAGGCAGTTTAATATACGCGTGAATATTTTTGAAGATAAGAGCTTTGAGATCATCATCAACGACATTTCCGATCAAGAGAAAACTAGACTACTCAAACAAGAGATGACCAATAATATTGCTCACGAACTGCGTACTCCAATCACCAGTATTCGAGGATATCTTGAGACAGTAAAGACTCAAGAGCTTACCCCAGAACAGCATCAATACTTTTTAGAGAAAGCTTACAGTCAGGTAATCAACCTTACTCAACTCATCGACGATATGAGCATGATTACTTCTATTGAAGAGGTGCCACAGTCGTTCGACTTCGAAGAGGTAAACCTCAATGCAATTCTACAGCAGGTTTACAAAGACTATCAGGAAAGCCTACTTGATAAGGGTATTAATTTCTATAATAATCTGCCAGAGAACTGCCTAATGAAGGGCAATCAGAATCTACTCTATGCTGTATTCAGAAACTTGGTAGAGAATACAATTAAGTATGGTGGAGAGAATGCACATATCCATATTAACCTGTACAACGAAGATAATTTTTATTACTATCTCTCCTATGCCAATGAAGGGAGTAGCGTTATCGATGAGATTCACCTAAAACGACTGTTCGAGCGTTTCTATCGCGTATCAAGTGGTAGAACACGCAAGACTGGCGGAACAGGCCTCGGGCTATCAATTGTGAAGAACGCAATTCAGATTCACAAAGGCTCTATCATTGCAAAGAACAGAAAAGAGGGTGGTTTAGAGTTCTTATTCAAGCTTAGAAAGAACTAATCTCGATAAAATCTGAGGGTAAGGCAATAAAAAACTTGCTTCTATGATTTGACTCTAGGTGATAATAAGTAAATTAGGCTTATTAATTTATTTAGACAGGATAATTATGAAAAAGATTATTTCAACTCCCAAAGCACCAGCTGCAATTGGACCTTATAGCCAAGCCATAGAAGTAAATAACACAATCTATATCTCGGGGCAACTACCCATAGATGTGGCAACAGGTGAATTTCCAGCGGGTGGTATTAAAGAGCAAACTCAAGCTTCGTTCAATAATATTAAAGCCATATTAGCTGAAGTAGGGCTTACCACAGAACATATCGTAAAAACGACCGTTCTACTGGCCGACATGAACGACTTTGCACAGATGAATGAGGTATATACTCAACAATTTGAAGGTACTTACCCTGCACGATCAGCCTTTGCTGTCAAAGCATTGCCTAAAGGTGCATTAGTTGAAATAGAAGTTATAGCAGTTCGCTAAAACAGCAAAGCTCAGAGTGAAATTCCACTTTGAGCTTTATCTTTTATATCAGTTTATCTCTTACAAGATTATCATAAACCATCAGAACCCCAACAACCTGAACGGGCTCTTGTCTATACTCATCATAACTAAAGTACCGTAGCCCTCCTATCTCATGAGCAGCTTTAAACTCAGCTAAAGGATATAGATAACACTCTTGCTCCATGATAATTCCTTCAGTTTCGCCATAAGCTTGTGCTGTAATATGACAGTAATATTCTACATCATCCATATCAAGGGCAACTGATAATTCTTCTTTTATTTCTCGCTTCAAAGCATCAGCTAAAGATTCGCCTTGATCTACCTTACCTCCTGGCAGGTACCAAGCTTTTTTATTTTTGCTATAAGCCAGTAGCAATTTAGAATCTCTTACGGAGATTAATCCAACAGTGGGTAGTTTCATAATAGTTGCAAAGATAAAGAACCTCTTAACTTCTAGAAAGCAATAACACCAATAAAAATAAAGACTAACTCAAGAGCTGCAGAAATAGAATAAGAACGGTGAGGAAATACTTCCTCACCGTCTATTAGTATCCCACTATCAATAGATAGGATTATAAGAAATCACGCAAATGCTTTAAGTTAGACTTAGCCGTATCAAGGACATCGTCTATTCTACCTGCCATCACAAGTTTGATCATAGATTCAGCATAGCCTTTCATTTGTTCGAATTCAATTTTAGGAGGCATTGCCAAAGCATTTTCATCTGTCATTACAGACACCAATACTGGACCTTCTTCTTCCAAGGCACGTTTCATGGTATCTTCCAATTCATCGGGGTGAGAAACAGCGTAAGCTTTCATTCCCATGGCGCGAGCAACAGCTGCAAAGTCAGGGTTAAACATTTGTGTTTGACTATCGGGTAAACCAGCAACTTGCATTTCTAGTTTAACCATACCGAGTGAACGGTTATCGAAAACTACTAATTTAACTGGAAGTTTATATTGTACGATAGTAGCCAAGTCGCCAAGCAACATGGAGATACCACCATCACCACAAAAAGCGATTACTTGTTGGTTTGGACGAGCAATTGATGCACCAATAGACATAGGCATGGCATTGGCCATAGAACCATGACTAAACGATCCAAGCATTTGTCGTTTACCGGTAGCTTGTAAATAACGAGCCCCCCAAACGCAACACATACCAGTATCAACTGTGAAGATTGCGTCATCATCAGCAAGTTTGTTTACTGTTGAAGCTACGAACTCTGGTGAGATATTATTCTCGGTACCTTTATGTTCGGCTGCGTTGGCTAAATTCTCTTTAACCTTAGCATATATTTTAAGTTGTTTTTCAAGGAAGCTATCGTCCGATTTAGTTTCAATCAAAGGAAGTAGGGCAGCAAGAGTATCTTTAGAATCTCCAGCTAATCCTAATTCGACTTTAGCACGACGACCAATTCGCTCTGGGCGATTGTCAATCTGGGCAATCTTACATTTGGTTGGCATAAACCCTTGGTAAGGGAAATCCGTTCCAATCAAGACTAATAAATCGGCATCATGCATAGCTGCATAAGCTGAAGGTAATCCCAAAAGACCAGTCATACCCACCTCATAAGGATTATCGTGTTGAACAACCATCTTACCTCTAAAGCTATAGCCAATAGGAGATTTGATTTTATCAGCTAACTGAATGAGTTCTGCATGAGCACCAGCTACACCAATACCACAATAAAGCGTTACCTTCTTTGATTCATTGATAAGATTAGCTAATTTCTGTAGTTCATCGTCAGTAGGTCTAAATATTGATTTAACTGGCAATGAGTAAGTAGCAGTTAAGCTATCCACAGCTTTATCTGCAGCTACATCACCAGGTAAACCGATTACAGCAACCTCTTTTTTAGCAATTGCATGTTGCACTGCCGATTGAATCATACGAGCAAATTGCTGAGGAGTAGAAGCAAGTTGGTTATAGCCACTGCAATCTTCAAACAATTTCATAGGACTAGTTTCTTGGAAATAAGAAGTACCTATTTCGTATGTAGGGCAAGTAGATGCAATAGCCAATACCGAAGCATTAGAACGTTGAGCATCATACAGACCATTAATTAGGTGAACGTGACCAGGGCCACTACTCCCTGCACAACAACCAATACCATTAAGCTCTGCTTCAGCCATTGCTGCATAAGCACCAGCTTCTTCATGTCGTACGTGAATCCATTTCACATCGCCATCTTTACGTACAGCATCATTTACTTCATTAAGACTATCGCCAGTAACAGCATAAATATGCTTGATACCTGCATGTTTTAAGTTTTCAACGAGTTGACTAGCTACTTTTCTACCCATAATATATCTATTTAAATATTCAGTAATACAATCTCACTAATATCATAGGTAACAAGTGCTTAGGTATTATAGTTTAATAATAATGCCATTTTATAATAAGAGACAGCTAAATAATTGATTTATATTAAGGCTTATCATGACCTATATAAACAATAAAAGAGAGAGTCATTAGGACTAATCCTATGACTCTCTCTTCTTAAAAAGGCGGCTACCTACTCTCCCACGGGTATGCAGTACCATCGGCGTGACAAGGCTTAACTTCTCTGTTCGGAATGGGAAGAGGTGGAACCCTTGTGCTATAACCACCTAAAATATCTT
>NZ_AQWS01000004.1 GCF_000375405.1 Bacteroides propionicifaciens DSM 19291 = JCM 14649
TATCATTAACCATATGTTAAATCCCCAACTTTATGAACTGAGCCCAAATAGGCCGATCAACACTTGTCACAACCCGAACCTATAAAGCAGTAATTAAAATAAAGAATAAGGGTCAGAACTCATCAAAGTTCTGACCCTTATTTATGTATAAACTAAGCTAGCTGTAGTTTAATCTTTCTTACGAGCAGAGTAAGTAATCTTCAAAGCTGAAGCTTGTCTTAACTCTTTCTTAACGTCTGATACAATACCCATCTTAGTATCACCGTCAATCTTTAAAGACACCCTCATCAAAGGTTTATCTTCTTCACTCATTGTTGCACGTTCAGCAGTAACAAATTCACGAATATCTCCTTCGTTTACAGCAAAATCATCATTGATTTGCACACGACTCGCAGTACCCATCTTTAGGTCTGTCGGAGGTCCGATATAAATAAATGTCACTAGTGATTTCTTTTCTAACTTCTCCAACTCTGTACCAGTAGGAACTTGAAATTTAACTTTCAAAGTTACCTCACGCATTGTAGTTACAATCATGAAGAAGAATAATAAAGTAAAAATCAAGTCAGGTAAAGAAGAAGTATTAAGAGTGGGCATGCCTCTCTTACCCGTTTTATTAAATTTCCCCATTATTTTTTCCCTCCATATGTTTTAGGTACAGCTTCGGATATCTTCTGTGGATAAATTTCACGAACTGCTGCTTGCTGATCATCAGTTAAAGCGGCATAGTTCTTTTGCCATTTTTCCTTAGAAATCTCATCACGAAGTTCGTTATAAGCCGCAACTAATTCGTTTTGAACTTCAAAATAAACCTTATAAGATGTATCACCGTCATTCTGAACAGAAATTACGTGGTTTTTAGTAACCAAATAGTCTCCAAAAAATGGAACACGCTCAGATACTTTCTCTGGTTTAGATGCTTCATTGTACGGATTAGCAACAAATTCCTTTGCTCTTTCTCTCAATTTATTAAGTGGAATAACTTCATCATCGTACATGATTTCGTTATTTCTATTAATCATAATCTTAAGAATATTTCTCTCCTTGATCTTAATATCTTCGTCTATCTTTTCATTTTCATCAGGCATAGGAGGCAGCTGTCTAGCAAGCCCCATGTCTGTATCCATAGACGTTGTAACCAAGAAGAAAATCAGCAATAGGAACGCGATATCGGCAGTTGAACTTGAGTTAATCTCAGGTACTTTTCTATTTCCTTTTGCCATAGTTATAATATTTAATTTTTCAGGTTACTTCTTAAGTAGCAATACTTAAGAAAATCTTTTTTTAATGCTACTACCAAAAATTGATGCGATAGTAACAAATAATAAGAAATAAATTGAATAGATAAACATATCTGTTAGTTTCAACCAGAAAGGCACGTTGTCAGTACCTTCATAACCTGGCAATACTAGCGGAGTATCACTACCCAAAACCCAAGAAACAACTAATACAATAACTAGGAAGACTACACCAGCTAAAGACTTAATAGCTTTAACAGGGTTTTCTTTTAGTGAAGCCACAAATTGTGCTAGGAATGCAATCACTGTAGCAGCTACAGTTAAACCTAATAACGCATACATGAGGAATATCAAAGCCTCAGTATTTGCAGGGTTTGAAAGCTCAGGAACAATGGGACTATCCATTTCACCACCAAAGTAGTATAGACCTAAAACAATCAAAATAATAGCAAACAATGCGTATAGGATATAGTATGATATTCTATATGATAATTTCATTGTTGATTAGTTTTTGTATTTCAAGTTATATTTGATGATCATATCAAGTAGAGAGATAGAAGAATCTTCCATTTCACTTGTGATAGACTCAATTTTAGCAAGGATATAGTTGTAAAATAATTGTAGAATAAGAGCTACAACAAGACCGAAAATTGTAGTAATCAAAGCAACTTTCATACCACCAGCAACAACTGTTGGAGAAATATCACCTACTTGTTGAATTTTATCAAACGCCATAACCATACCAAGTACTGTTCCTAAGAAACCAAGTGATGGAGCCATAGCGATAAATAGAGTAATCCAAGAACAACCTTTTTCCAAGAAACCAGCTTGAACACCACCATATGATACTACAGATTTCTCAACTACATCAATTCCTTGGTCAATTCTCATAAGACCTTGGTAGTAAATTGACGCAACTGGACCTCTAGTGTCTCTTGCGATATTTTTAGCTTCTTCAACATCACCTTTTTCAAGAGCTGCTTCGATTGAAGCCATGAATTTTTTTGTGTTGATTTCTGCTAAACTTAGATAAATAATTCTCTCAATACAGAATGCAAGACCAATAACTAAAGCAATAGCTACTAAACTCATAAAGAAGGCATCACCCTCAATAAACTTAGTTTTCATTTCTTTGTGAAGGCTACCGTTTACTTCGTAAGTAGTATCTAGCATCGCTTCAGCTTGTTCTACTGCTGCTTCAGTTGCTTTTACTCCAGCATCTTGTGCATTTACTAGCTGAATTGAGCCAAAAGCCATAGCTCCGATAACAGCAACAATTGCAAATAACTTTTTCATTGTGTGTCTAATTTTTAAGATTAATTAATTTAATATTTACTTTTTGTTGATTTAATTTAGTTTCCTAATCGCGGAGAGAGCGGGATTCGAACCCGCGATACATTTACACGTATACAAGCTTTCCAGGCGTGCCTCATCAACCACTCGAGCACCTCTCCTTTTAATACACTAATAACCAAAACTGACTAAAAGATATTTAGTTACAAATGTATTCTTTTTTTTTATCATCTCCCTATTATTAGATGATTAATGTAACAGTTCACTTATAAATTAATAAACTTTAAAAGCTTATTATAGCAAATTTAAATCCCAAAACACCTTATGGTATTATTTAGCGTAATTTCAGCCATATTTTCTACACTTTTCGCATAGATTACGGCTATTTTGCTTAGAGTATGATACAAAAAAGCACTCTCATTGCGTTTACCCCTGTAAGGAACTGGGGTTAAATATGGGCAATCTGTTTCAATTAACAAGCGTTCAAGAGGGATTTTTTTTATGAATTGAGCCATTCCAGAGTTCTTAAATGTTATAATTCCATTTAACCCTATATACCAATTATCCAACGGCAAAAACAGATCAAGTTCATGCTCACTCCCCGAGAAACTATGAATAACCCCCGTAAGATTTTGATATTCTGGCTTCTTCAGTAATGAAGCTAAATCGGAATAAGCATCTCGACAGTGTAAAACTACGGGAAGATTATAGAATAAGGCCCATCTAAGCTGCTCTTTAAGAGCACTGATTTGTTGAGTCTGAAAAGTTTTATCCCAATAATAATCAAGCCCAACTTCACCAATAGCTACATATAAATCGGGATCAGACTCAAGTAAGTCCTTCATTACATCAAGTTGATCTTGATAATCAGCCTTTACAGAGGTAGGATGTAAGCCCATCATTACAGAGAAAAAATCAGTATCTAACTGATAAGTATCCATCATACGATCGATAGACTCTACATCTATATTAGGCAGCAGTATTTTTGACACACCAACCTCTTTGGCACGACTAATAACGTCTAATCTATCAAGATCAAACTCCTGGGCATAAAGATGGGCATGAGAATCAATAAATTGCATTAAGCTTAAATATTACGGTTCATAAGTTCAGCGGCAATCTTAAATAAGGGTTCTTTTAGTTTCGAATCAACTGAAACATTGGACAATGCTTCAATAGCCACATTATAGTATTCATCCATTTTCTCTTTACAGATCTTATCTATACCCAACTCATTATATATTGCTGTTACAGCTTTAATTTTGTCTTGACGCTCAAAAAACGCTGTATGAATCCACTCATTAAGGAGCCTTTTATTTTCACCAGTAGCTTTCTCACAAGCCTTAATCAGCATATATGTTTTTTTGTTGGTTGCAATATCATCACCCGTATTCTTTCCGAAAACCTTAGGATCTCCATAAACATCAAGATAATCATCTTGCAGCTGAAAAGCTAGACCTACATTAAGCCCAAACTTATAGAGAAGATCAGCATCTTTACTTGATGCTCCAGCTACTACAGCACCAATTCTCATGCTACTAGCCAATAAAACAGCTGTTTTTAAGCGAATCATATCAAGATACTCTTCTGCTTTAACATTATCACGCGTTTCAAACTGAATATCATACTCTTGCCCTTCACAAATTTCGAGCGTTGCCTTGTTAAATTCATTAAGCACTTTAGATAGATGCTCGGCAGGAACTTTAGCGAGTAAATGATAAGATAATATGAGCATCGTATCCCCCGAAAGAATGGCTGTATTCTCATTCCAAACATTGTGCACTGTCGGCTTATTACGACGCAAATCGGACTTATCCATTAAGTCGTCGTGAAGCAACGTAAAGTTATGATATACTTCAATAGCTGCAGCAGCAGGTAAAACCTCACTGTAACTATCTTTATAAAGTTCATAAGTCATCAACATAAGTAAAGGACGAATACGTTTCCCTCCCATAGAGAGAACATAATGTATCGGTTCATACAAGTTTTTAGGCTCTTTTTTACTCTTTAGCGTTGCAATTTGCCCATTTATCAGAGCTTTTAATTCGGGTACAGTCTTCATTTCTACAAAAACTTAATAAAAAAAGGCTGCAAAGGCAGCCTTTTTAATGTATAATCAATGATTATTTTAATCTAAATGTTACAGGAACAGTGTATTTTACACGTACGGTTTTACCACCTTGCTTACCTGGTTTCCACTTCGGCATAGACATAATCACACGAACTGCTTCTTTGTCCAGCGATGGGTCAACTCCACGTACAACCTTAGGATCAACAATCGAACCGTCTCGGTTTACTACGAATTCAACAACTACACGTCCTTGAATACCGTTTTCTTGAGCAATGGTTGGATATTTGATGTTTTTACCTAAGAATTTCATCAATTCAGCAATACCACCCGGAGGTTCTGGCATATCTTCAACAACCATGAAGATTTCGTCCTCTTGAGGACCTTTTTCTATAATTGTAGGAGCTACATACGTTTTAATTTCAACTTTTTGTCCTAAATCCTCATCACTTTGGATTTTAACATCTGCTACTTCCTCATCATCTTCAACCACATTCAAAATTTCAGGAACCTGGGTAGGAACCTCAGCTGGTGGTGGTGGTGGAGGGAGTTCAAGCTGCTCGGTAATCGGCATAATTTCTTCCTCAAACGCAATGTCTCTTACTGCTTGGCTTGTGTCAATTTTAACATCACGACGAGACCACTCAAAGGCCACGAACAAGAATGCTAAAACCATAACAAATCCAAGAAGTTGCCAAGTGAGTTTTCTTGGCTCTAAGTTCGCTTTGGGCGATTTTTTTACTTCCATGATCTATATATGATTAATAAAATGTAATCTGCTTCTACTTAATGGCAAATATAGAACTATTTAAACAAGATTTCTACTATAAAAAGTAGATTCTTGCTCACTACTTATTCTTTTTTACTTTTTTTAAGCTTTTAAAAGCATGCAATTTAGAACGTATACAATATAGCTATGCTGAAATAATGACTTATCTTTGGTCTTTTAAAAGTAAACAACTGAGCTTTAAAACAGATTATCCAAACAAGAAAAAAGAATTTATATATGAATAAGATAATTATTGCAATAGACGGGTTCTCTTCATGTGGAAAGAGTACTATGGCTAAAGACTTAGCCAAAGAGATAGGATATATATATATAGATAGCGGTGCAATGTATCGTGCAGTTACCCTTTTTGCCTTAAATATTAATGCATTCAACCCTGATAATACAATCAATACCCACTTATTAAAAGCCAACTTAGATAAGCTTAACGTCACTTTCAAACTCAATCCAGAAACAAACCTACCCGAAACCTATTTAAATGGAATCAATGTAGAAAAGGAGATTCGCAGCATGGAGGTATCCAAACGTGTCAGCCCAATAGCAACACTTGATTTTATTCGAGATGAAATGGTCGCTCAACAAAAAGCGATGGGCAAAAACAAAGGTATTGTCATGGATGGACGCGATATCTGTACAACAGTATTTCCTGAAGCTGAATTAAAGATTTTTGTCACAGCTTCAGCCGAAGTCAGAGCAAAAAGAAGATATGATGAAATGATAGCTAAAACTGGTAATGCTGATTATCAAGAGATTCTAAAAAACATCGAAGAACGTGATTACATCGACCAGACAAGAAAATTGAGCCCACTTAAACAAGCAGCCGATGCTATTGTTTTAGACAATAGCAATATGACCATTGCTGAACAAAAGAAATGGCTACTAGACAAATATAAGAGAGCTGTTTCATCATCAAATTAAAACTTTAATTTAATGGCTAATATAGAAATAGACAAAGGGTCAGGATTTTGCTTTGGTGTAGTGACTGCTATAAACAAAGCTGAGCAAGTACTGGCCGAAGGAAACAAATTGTATTGTTTGGGAGATATCGTGCATAATAGCAAAGAAGTTGAACGACTAAAGAGAATGGGACTAATCACCATTAATCACGAAGAGTTTGCTCAACTGAGAGATGCGACAGTCCTCCTTAGAGCGCATGGAGAACCACCCACAACCTATGAAATAGCAAAAAAAAATCGAATTACAATTATTGATGCAACCTGCCCCGTTGTTCTTCGACTACAGAAAAAGATAAAGAAGGAGCACGATCTTACCAATACGGAGAAAAAACAGATTGTGATTTATGGTAAAAATGGACATGCAGAAGTCTTAGGTCTTGTAGGGCAAACTGCAGGTAAGGCCATTGTTGTTGAAAATCTTGATGAGGTTAAGCAACTTGACTTTAATCACAGTATTCGTCTCTATTCTCAGACAACAAAATCACTCGATGAATTTCAAAAGATAGTGAGCTATATCGAAGAACATTTAGCTCCTACAGCTACCTTTAAATACTCAGATACAATCTGCCGACAAGTATCCAATAGAATCCCTAATATCAAGATTTTCGCTGCCTCACACGATTTGATATTCTTTGTTAGTGGCAAAAAAAGCTCTAACGGAAAGATCCTTTTTAATGAGTGCAAAACCATGAATCCAAACACTCATTTTATAGATGGAACAGGAGAAATAGATATATCTCTTTTAGATCAAGCCAAATCAATAGGAATTTGTGGAGCAACCTCAACACCTACTTGGCTCATGGAGGAGGTTCTACTTTTTATCAAACAAAAAACAAACTAATCTTTGTCAGGTGCTAATAACATTAGGGATTTCATTCTTAATAAATTAAGAATGAAATCCCTTTTTTGTATCTTTGCACCAACTACTTTAAAAGTATAATTGTAATGAAAACTATTCAGTGTGTAGGAATATTAACTTCGGGTGGTGATGCACCTGGGATGAATGCAGCTATTCGTGCTTTAACTCGTGCGGCTGTATATAAAGGTTTAAAAGTTAAAGGCATTTATAGAGGATATAAAGGGTTGGTAACTGGAGAAATCAAAGAATTTAAAAGTGAAGACGTTAGTAATGTCATCCAACTTGGAGGTACTATCCTAAAGACTGCAAGATGTGCTGAATTCAAGACTGAAGAAGGACGTAAATGTGCCTACGATAACTTACAAAAAGAAGGTATTGATGCCTTAATAGTTATTGGTGGAGATGGTTCACTCAGTGGAGCACGTATCTTCGCTCAAGAATATAACGTACCCTGTATCGGTCTACCTGGTACAATTGACAATGACCTCTTTGGTACTGATACCACAATTGGCTACGACACCGCACTCAATACAATACTTGATGCAGTCGATAAAATTAGAGATACAGCCTCATCGCACGAACGACTATTTTTTGTAGAAGTTATGGGTAGAGATGCAGGTTTCTTAGCTTTAAACGGGGCCATTGCTGCTGGAGCTGAAGCTGCAATTATTCCCGAATTTAGTACAAAAGATGATCAATTAGAATCTCTTATCAGTAGAGGATTTAGAAAGTCTAAAACAAGTAGTATTGTACTTGTTGCAGAAAGCGAACTTACTGGTGGTGCAATGCATCTTGCTGAAAGGGTGAAAAACGAATACCCACAATACGACGTACGTGTGACTATTCTAGGACACTTACAACGTGGTGGAAGCCCTACGGCTAACGACCGTATTCTAGCTAGCCGCCTAGGAGTTGCAGCTATCGATGCCTTGATAGAAGGATACCACAACGTTATGATTGGAATCGAAAACGATGAAATCGTATATGTACCTTTTAGAAAAGCCATTAAGAACGACAAGCCAATTAAAGAAGAATTAGTACAAGTTCTTGCTGAGTTGTCTATCTAAGACAGTTCGACTAAAAGCTATAAAACAAAGCCCCTTTGTCGATATCGACAAAGGGGCTTTGTTTTATAATTAACTTAAAGATACAAGCTTAACGTTTATCCAACGGAACATAACTGACTTCATCAAAAATAGAACGATATGCCGGGCGAATAATTCGTTTGCCTTGGAAGTTCAACTCTTCGTTTCGGTGCGCACACCACCCCACAATACGAGCCATCGCAAATAGCGAAGTATAAATTTCGACAGGCAGTCCAATCATCTCGTAAATAAAGCCCGAATAGAAATCCACATTACTCGATACGGTTTTCCCATTATTTTTCACTCGTTCGAACGTAAGTATTCCACGATCTTCTAAAAGTTCTAAGAATGCAAATTCTTTTTCTTTTCCTTTCTCTCTCGCCAAATCTCTAGCAACATCTTTCAGAATTACGGCACGAGGATCTGAGATAGTATAGACTGCATGACCAATGCCATAGATTAAGCCACTTTTATCGTAAGCTTCCTTCTTTAGCATCTTCTCGAAATAATCGTCTATCTCTTGAGTATCTGTCCAGTCTTTGATGGTTTTCTGAAGGTGATGGAACATATCAACTACCTGAATATTTGATCCACCATGAAGCGGCCCCTTAAGAGATCCTATTCCTGCAGCAATAGAAGAGTAGGTGTCAGTACCCGTCGAAGAGGTTACACGAACCGAGAATGTGGAGTTATTACCTCCTCCGTGCTCTGCATGAACAATCAGTAATAAGTCCAACATTTTGGCATCTAGGCGAGTATAATCGCGTTTTAGCATATACAGAAAGTTCTCTGCAAAGCTTAACTTTTTGCGAGGGTGGCGAATATGTAAAGAACGACCAAAAGTAGCATGCCTAAACATATTAAACGCGTATGCAATTATCGTAGGAATTTTAGCTAATAAATCAATACTCTGACGCATCAAATTATCACGAGAAGTATCATCGGGGTTGGGATCAAACGTATACAATTCCAATACACTACGTGCTAATATATTCATTACATTAGACCCTTCGAGCTCAATGATATTCATTAGTGTGGTGTGCTCCAACGTTGCATTCCGATGAATCAGGCGTTTGAAACTTTGTAATTCCTCCTTGTCGGGCAAATCACCCGAAAGTAGCAAATAAGCAATTTCCTCAAAACCAAAACGATTTTCTTTTATAGCAGCATTAGCCAAGTCTTCGACATTGTAGCCACGGTAGTAGAGTTTACCAGGGACAGGTTTCAACCCGCCACCTTCAACTCTCTGGTAACCCACAACGTTTCCGATATTCGTAAGTCCAACCAGTACTCCCGTGCCGTCTTCGTTACGCAAGCCTCTTTTTACATCAAACTTGCTAAACAAGTCGTTGTCAATTTTGGAGGCTTCTTTCATCTTCTCCGACAGCTTATAAATTAAATATTCCTCTTTCATAATTCATCTCTATTTTCATTTATAATCTGAACAAGTTCTTGTCCAAACTCCAAGGTACCCAAGGATTGTCCATCGGGCATAAATCTAGCCAAATCAGCGGTCGCCCTACCACTGCTAAAGCAGGTTTCTAAGGCTTGAGTGATTAATTCAGCAGCTTCCGTCCAACCCATATACTCAAGTTGCATCACGGCCGATAAAATAATTGAGCTGGGGTTCACAATATTCTGTCCTGCAATATTAGGAGCAGTACCGTGTGTAGCCTCAAATATGGCATGTCCGCTATCGTAATTGATATTTGCTCCAGGAGCAATGCCTATCCCACCAACCATAGCTGCAAGTTGGTCTGAGATGTAATCACCGTTCAGATTTAAGGTGGCTATTACATCGTAATCTTGAGGTCTCAATAAGGTATTTTGCAAGAAAGCATCTGCGATATTATCGTTAATTACAAGCTTACCTGATGCTATTGCGTCAGCAAACTCACACTGGGCAAGCTCATAACCCCATTTTTTAAATCCCCCTTCGGTATATTTCATAATATTACCCTTATGAACTAGAGTTACTCGCTTGAGGTCGTGCTCTAAAGCATACTTACAAGCTGCTCTAACCAATCGTTCGGTCCCTTCACGAGAGACAGGCTTAACGCCAAACGATGAGGTTTCAGGAAACCTTACCTTGGTTACTCCCAGTTCATTGTGAATAAAATCATAGAACTTTTTTGCTTCGGCAGTACCAGCTTCCCACTCAATACCAGCATAAATATCTTCGGTGTTTTCTCTGAATATATGCATATCCACCAAATCAGGACGTTTTAAGGGAGACTCAACCCCCTTAAACCAACGCACGGGTCGAAGACAAACATAAAGATCTAAGGTCTGTCGCAACATTACATTGAGCGAGCGAATCCCCCCACCAACAGGTGTGGTTAGTGGTCCCTTAATCCCTACTAAATACTCATCAAAAGCATGTAGCGTCTCTTCAGGCAACCAAGAGCCTGTGGCGTTATAAGCCTTCTCGCCAGCCATAACCTCTTTCCACTCAATCTTTTTGGCTCCAGCATATGCTTTGTGAATTGCAGCATCCACTACGGCTTGCATAACAGGAGTAACTTCTACCCCTACACCATCTCCCATGATATAGGGTATAGTAACCTGATCGGGAACTAAAAGCTTACCTGGACTATCTATTTTAATCTTACTCATTATTTCTTCGTATTTAAAGCCGAACCTGCACGGAACCACTCAATTTGTTGCTCATTATAAGTGTGACGAACCTCAAATTCATCTTTTGTACCATCAATATGGTGCGCCACAACCTTTAGGTTATGGTTTGGACTAAATGTTTTTAGACCAATTATTGAGATTTTATCTTTTTCTTGAATCTTATCGTAATCTGACGGATTAGCAAAAGTGATGGCTAGCATCCCCTGCTTTTTAAGGTTTGTTTCGTGAATCCGAGCAAAGCTTTTCACAAGTATCGCTTTAACCTCCAAGAAACGAGGCTCCATAGCTGCATGTTCACGACTTGACCCTTCACCATAATTTTCTTCAGCCACCACAATAGATGAGATTTTATGCTCTTTATACTGCTTTGCAGTAGCTGATACACCCTCATAGGATTTTGTCAACTGATTCCATACCGAGTTGGCTTTGTCGTTAAAAGCATTGATTGCACCAATCAACAAGTTATCAGATATATTCTCCAAATGTCCTCGATAACGCAACCATGGACCAGCCATTGAGATATGATCAGTAGTACATTTACCCTTAGCTTTGATAAGTAGGGTTAAATCGTCATAATCTTTACCATCCCATGCAGGAAAAGGCTCAAGAAGCTGCAAACGTGTCGAAGTAGGACTAACAGAAATTTCTTTTTTAATATCCGTAGGTGCCGTAAAACCTGCTGAACCGTCTTCAAACCCTTTTGGCGGAAGCTCAAAACCAGCAGGCTCTTGAAGTTTAAGGCTTTGTCCATCAGCACTTTTTAGCTTATCAGTTAAAGGGTTGAAGGTTAAATCGCCCGCAATAGTCATTGCTGCAACAACCTCAGGAGAAGCTACAAAGGAGTGAGTATTTGGATTGCCATCAGCACGCTTGGCAAAGTTTCGATTAAAAGATGTGATAATAGAATTTTTTCGATTTGGGTCGTCAGAGTGACGTTTCCACTGTCCAATACAAGGACCGCAAGCATTAGCCATCACTGTTGCTCCTACTCCATCGAAAACGTCGAGCAGACCGTCACGCGCAATGGTAGCTCTAATCTTTTCTGAACCAGGATTAATCAAAAGCTCTGATCCTATACTTATATTATGTGCTAATGCCTGCTTAATAACAGAAGCAGCGCGGGTTATATCTTCGTATGATGAGTTTGTACACGAACCAATTAAGCCAACTTCAAGCTTTTGAGGATAGCCATTCTCTTTGACCTTTTTGGCAAATTCAGAAATTGGAGTAGCCAAATCAGGTGTAAAAGGACCATTTATATGCGGTTCAACTCGTGACAAGTCGATTTCAATCACACGGTCATAATAGTGTTCAGGTGCTAACAGCACTTCTGGGTCTGCTTGCAAATCGGCCCTTACAACATCAGCCAGCTTCGCTATTTCTGTTCGCCCTGTAGCTTCGAGGTAAGTTTTCATCCGTTCATCATAAGGGAATAGCGAAGTAGTTGCACCAACTTCTGCACCCATATTGCAAATGGTGCCCTTACCTGTACAAGAAATCGTTTGGGTTCCCTCACCAAAATACTCTATAATAGCATTAGTTCCACCTTTTACGGTCAAAATCCCAGCGAGTTTTAAAATCACATCTTTTGGTGAAGCCCATCCACTGAGCTTACCTGTTAGCTTCACACCAATAAGTTTGGGCATTTTAAGCTCCCACTCCGCACCAGTCATAACATCCACTGCATCAGCTCCACCAACACCAATCGCAACCATACCCAAACCACCAGCATTGGGGGTGTGTGAGTCTGTCCCAATCATCATTCCTCCAGGGAAGGCGTAGTTTTCGAGCACAATTTGATGAATTATCCCTGAACCTGGTGCCCAAAAACCAATACCATATCGAGAAGAGACATCCCTAAGAAAATCATAAACCTCACCATTAGTGGTTTGAGCTGTTGATAAGTCTTCTTTTGCCCCTTGATAAGCTTGAATAAGATGATCGCAATGAACAGTAGAAGGCACTTGCACCTTATCCATACCAGCATTCATAAATTGCAATAAAGCCATTTGTGCTGTAGCGTCTTGCATAGCCACACGGTCGGGTCGGAAATTGACATAGTCTCCTCCCCGCTCAAACGACTTCACATGCTGGCTATCGTAAAGATGTCCATATAATATTTTCTCCGACAAAGTCAACGGACGTTTCAAAAGCAGCTTGATTTCAGCAATCTTTTTTGGATATTCTTTGTAGAAATCTTGTATCATCTCGATATCATGTACCATATGCTCAAGGATTTTAAAGTTATAAATTAATAAGGATGTCTCTCTATGAAAAACACTTATGCGAGGTAGAAAGTTGAAAAGATAATAATTAATGTTGAAATAAAGCAACAAAAAAGCAGATAAGCTTTATTTTGCTTACCTGCTCATATACAAATGGATAACTATTAATTATATATACTAAGAATTGAATACCATCTTAGATCTACAAACTATTTGGTCACCGTTTCTTTTAATTTCTATAGCGTATTCAGATGGAGTTAATTCATCAACATAAAAACTCAATTCATCGTTATAATAACTTTCGGCTACATAGGCCATTTCAAAGCGTCTAATCCCTTTCTTGTATTTCTCTAGAGGAAACAGGTCGAGAATATGCTCAATATAGCGTATACTGTTAACGTGTCCGTTAATGTCAATATCAGTATATTTGGCAAGCATCTTAGCTACTGGCTCTTGAGAAGTCACTTTGATTCTTGAAGGCTTCTCTATTGGACAATCTTTTTCTACAATATATTCACTTATATCACCACCATGGAGTTCGATAAGATTGGCTGGTTTACGGGTTGACAGGTTTATCATAGCCCAAACCGATCGAGCATAACCAATAGGTCGGTTGTCTTTATCTAAAATAGCATAGTTACGATCTGTAAATAAGCGATAAACATTTTCCACCCAAGTTTCAATGGTGAATTCCTCATATTGGTTGGGCAAGTCTTCGAGTTCTATGGCCAAACGCGACAATACCCAAGTATAATTGTCTTCGTTGAGTTTAGCAATACCAAATCCACGATCGGACGAGTGAAAACCTGCACAGTTAAGCAGGTGATTCCCTAGTATTCCTAACGTTAATTTACCCTCAAAGTCTACATGGAAAGGCTCAGCTACATAGGAGTAGCGCCCAATTTGGTTATCTTGATCCGTCATATCTATTCTTTTTTTGCAAAACTAAGGTACTTCAATTTGAATACCTAACACTTCAGATTGATAAATATAATTTATTTAATTTACTTATTCTGGTCAATGTAGTATATATGTAAGTTAAATCTTCTTTCAATAGGACAGCTATCCTGAAAAAATTAATATCTTTGCTCAATTAAATTACACGCAAATTAAAGCGTATAGTATTCATACTAAAGATTTTTATACAATGGCAATTTCTGATAATAAGTATATTACTGTAGCCTATAAATTATATAGCCTAGAAGACGGTGATAAAGAGTTAATTGAAGAAGCAACAGCAGAACGTCCTTTTCAGTTTATTTCTGATTTAGGAACAACTCTTCCAGCCTTCGAAAGAGGTGTAAAAGAGCTTGCTCAAGGTGAGAAATTCAACCTTACTCTAACTAAAGACGAAGCTTATGGTGACTACAACGACGAATACGTGTTGGAACTACCAAAAGAGATGTTTGAAGTAGATGGCCATTTTGATAATGAGCATATTTTTGAAGGTAATGTTGTTCCTCTTATGGATGAAGACGGACGTACTCTAAACGGTACTGTTGTTGAAATCAAAGACGATATGGTTATCATGGACATGAATCACCCACTAGCTGGTAGTGATATCGTGTTTGACGGCTATGTTGTTGAAAACAGACCTGCTACAAATGAAGAAATTCAAGGCATGGTTAACATGATTACTGGCGAAGGTGAAGGATGCGGATGTGGCTCAGGTGGTGGCTGCGGATCGGACGACGAAGGCAGTTGTGGCTGTGGATCAAATGATTCAGGTTGCGACGGTGGTTGTGGTAGCGGTTGCGGTTGCTAATAAACTACACGGTTCATACTTCAGAATGAAGACAAAAAACAGCAGTTATAGACATCTATAACTGCTGTTTTCGTATTTATATAGCAGGACACTACTTTGTTTTGTGTGTCATAATATCAAGTACAACTTTATCCGTTTCGAGCATACCCGAAGATCCAATTCTTGTTAGATTACGGATGGTCTGGTTTACATCGGCATCAATTATCCCCTCTGCGGAAGTTGCCGACTTGCCTTCCATAGCCATCATAGCAGAAAGTATTGCTGTAGATACACCCGTAGCAACTTTCATCGAGCAGCTAGGCTTAGCCCCATCACAAAGCATTCCTGTTATGTTGGCAATCATATTTTGGGTTGCATAGCTGATTTCTTTGTAACCACCACCCATCAAATAGGTAATACCACAACTTGCCCCAGTTGCCGCCACAACACAACCACAAAGTGCAGACAGCCTGCCTAAACTCTGTTTTATATATATAGCGGTCAAATGACTCAAGATAAGAGCTCGAGCAAGTTCTTCTTTACTCTTGTTTTGCTCTTGGGCATAAATAACAATAGGCAGTGTGGCAGATATTCCTTGATTACCACTTCCCGAATTACTCATCACCGTAACCATTGCGCCCGACATTCGAGCATCACAAGCCGCTGAGGTATAGGATAGAGCTTTAGTATAAATACTATCACCCAGTAAATTATGCTGACTACCCATCAAAAGCATCTTGCCGATAGAGTGCCCATAGTTTTGACTGAAAGCTTCTTGAGCAGCTTGTTTGTTGAGTGTTGCTGCCTCCAAGATAAATTCAAGTTCAGCAAAAGGGGCCGTTGTTGCAAACTCATAAATCCTTTCTAGGGTAAGTTCAACCTCTTGCCCAAAATCACCTTGCAAGCAAGTCTTTTCTTGATTAAGAAGTTCAACTCCATTTTTAGCTAAATAGATAAAATGCGTATGTTGTCCTGAAATTATAGCCTCAACCACATCGGTTTCATTTTTTGCATGAACCTCAATATAAAGTTTGTCACAAGCCTCTGCTTTAAGTTGAATGCGAATCTGGGTCTCTACTAAATATTGATGTGCAGCTTCAACGGCAGAGGAAGTAGTTTGTTTTAAAACTTCCAGACCCAAAGAAGATTCACCTATGGTTGCCCCTAAAGCCACAGCCATGGGTAAACCTATCTCTTGTGTTCCAGGTATTCCTACTCCCATAGCATTTTTTAGCATATTGGCACTTAAGTAAACATCAATATGGGTTGGCAAGCTTCCGAGTTCCTCTGTAGCCTTGGCCACGCAAAGAGCCACTGCAATGGGTTCTGTGCAACCAATAGCAGGGACAACTTCTCTTTTAATGAGTTCAACAATCTTAATTCTATCTTCTTGTTTCATAAAGTTTCATTAGGTATGAGCAAATATAACAAATTAAAATGCAATATTACTGTAGTTTAGCAAGTATACAAAAAGCCAAACAACGGTAATAAATAGTCTATAATTAAGAAAATATGCCTCCTTAAGCATTTAAGGATTAGTTTTTTAATCCATTTTTGTGTAATAATAAAAATGAGCGTTACCTTTGAAGCTTAAATATATTAATAAGAGCTTATTTATGAAAATTTTTCGAACACTCTTAAGCCTGTTTTCACTAGTGATATTATCTAGTTGTATACAGAGCGAAGATCCTAATGCAGAAGCAGATATTCTGTCGTGTACTGTAGAGGAACCAGATATTACGAGTACAACTCCATTTATAAATGATAGTGAGCAAGGAAAGTACAGTGTAACGATCTTAGTATACGAAGACACTGATGTCACTCAAATTACACCACTTTTTACACTAACTCCTGGGGCTACAATAGAGCCAGCTAGTGGAGTGACACAAAACTTTACTGAACCAATTATTTATACAGTAACCTCTGAAGACAAAAAATGGAAGAAGAGATATAGTGTAGCTGTTATCGACGCTGAACTTCCACTTAAATATTCTTTTGAGCATCTTCTTAAAGGTGAAAAAGAAAAGTTCGACACATTCATAGAGCTAGACAGAGGATACCAAATCATGCAATGGGCAAGTGGTAACGGTGGCTATTCAATTACTGGAGCGGGTAAAAAGCCCTCTGATTACCCTACAGTGCAAAGCACAGGAGGAGTTACGGGTATGTGCGCAAAACTAGAGACTAGAAGTACTGGATTCTTTGGTGCTAGCGTAGGTATGCCTATCGCTGCAGGAAATCTTTTTATTGGGCAGTTTAATGTTATTGATGCCGTCAACAATGCTTTGGCAGCAACTCGATTTGGATTACCATTCACAAAACATCCTGTAGCAATTAAAGGCTACTATAAGTATGCTCCAGGAAAAACCTATAAAGAGAATGGCAAAACAAAGCCTAACGTTACTGATGAAGCGGATATCTATGCTGTATTCTACGAATCAGATGAAGAAACTCCTACGCTAAATGGAAGTAACTCGTTAACAGATCCTAAGATTATAGCTCTAGCTAGGCCCGAAAAAATTGACCCAGTAAGCGAGTGGACAGAGTTTTACTACGACTTTAAGTTTAAAGAGGGCAAGACTATTGATCCCGATAAACTAGCACGTGGAGTCTACAAAATTGCCTTAGTCTTCAGTTCAAGTAAGAACGGTGCTTGGTTTAATGGAGCAGTTGGTAGTACACTCTATATCGATGAAGTTGAATTAATCGTACAAGAGAACCAAAAAAAAGAAGATAGTATTAACACCCTCAAATAGAAAAAATGAAATTAACAAAGAATATACTTGTGTTAGTAATGCTGATTAGCTCAGTATCGGTTCTAGCACAATCGGACAGAAACAGAGGGATTATTTGGTCATCACTAAGAGGACTAGAATATGAAGTTAAAGCTGGTATCAATATCGGTGGTGCTTCACCAATTCCTTTACCTTCTGAAATTAGAAAAATAGACTCGTACCGTCCCGACTTAGCACTCTCGTTAGGAGCAGAAGTATCTAAATGGTTTGGAGTTAAAGAACAATACGGATTTATCTTCGGTCTAACCATTGAATCAAAGTCAATGCGAACAGATGCTCAGGTTAAAAACTACGGCATGAAGATTATTGGTAACGGTGGTGAAGAAGTTTCAGGACAATGGACTGGTAATGTAGTTACCAAGTTCAGAACCTCAAACCTAACACTTCCCCTACTCTTTGGTTACAAGGTATCAAACCGTGTTAATCTAAAAGTGGGACCTTACTTCTCTTATGTACTAGAGCGAGATTTCTCTGGCCATGTTTACGATGGCTATCTTCGTGAGGGAGATCCTACTGGGCCTAAGGTTGTCTACGAAGGCGAGAATAAAGCGACCTACGACTTTTCTAAAGACCTACGTAAGTTTCAATGGGGTCTAAGATTAGGAACAGAATGGAGAGCATTCAAGCACCTCAATGTGTTTGCTGACTTGAACTGGGGACTGAATGATATCTTTAAGAAAGACTTCGACACAGTAACCTTTAGCATGTATCCCATTTATCTTAATGTAGGGTTTGGCTATGCGTTCTAATTCTCTCTAGAGATACATAGATAGTTAGTCCAAGACTACCTATTCAAATATACAAAAGGAGTAAGTCGTTTATGAGTTCCACCCTACTCGGGTGCTCATAACGACTTACTCCTTTTATTATAGAATATCCCTGGTCTATATACCTAGACCCAAACAAGGCTTAAGGCTTAAACCTTCAACTGTAAATTGATTTCAAATGATTCTAGTTTATCAATCAGGATATTTAACTGATCTAATATACTGTAGATTTCAGGTTCAATAATCAGAGTTTGATCGGGATATTGATTTAAGAGTGCATATATCTCTCTAAACTTAGGTGCCAAAAAATCCAAATCAAACGACAAGCGAAGTTTATCAGCTTCAATCTGATAGTTAACGATTAAGTCTTTAGCAAAGACCTCTGCAAGTACCTCCTGGACATCTTTTCTATCGACCCTAGCCTCTTTAATAAGCACACCAGTGTCAAGATTTAAAGCCAGTTGACTCGAGGATAAGAGAGAGTAGGTTGCGTATTTACGATACCTCTCAAATAGACTATCATCATTATAGAGAACAGTGACAATTCCATCTTTTCGGAAAGCTATTGATTTAAAAATTGTCTTTACAACTTGGCTAAGATACCATCTTTATGTGTAACCACTACATCTGGAACAATGATATCTCCTAGGTTTGCATTGCCAAATGTAAAATTCTTCAACTGAAGCGTAGCTCTATCATTACTTAACTTAATTATTTCAATATGGTCAGGTAACTTAGGCAAAGCGTATTCTCCTTCTATAGTAATTTCAAGTTCGCCCGCATAGAAACCATCAAATTGGGTAGCACCTGGGGTTGGTGGCACTGGATCATTCTTATCATCACTACTACATGCCGAAAATAGACCTACTAGGCCCAAAACAGCAATAAATGCAAATAGATTTTTCTTCATTGTCTTTCTTTTAAATTGTTTTAAATAATTAAAGTCAATAAGTAAATATACTTAACATTAGACCAGTCAAAAAGACTTAAACCATGTATCTTAGATTCTATAATTAATAATAGACTATTATCCATTCATTAAGACATTAGTTTGACAAATAGGCTATTACACTTATAATACGATAGAATAAACGAAGCCTCTACAAAAAAATCCTCGTTAGCAAGAATTCTTGCTAACGAGGATTTTAAATAAAGAAAGAGAAATATTTTTAAGTCATAGACTATTCGAAACCAACTTCTAGTTTAGATACTTTTAGTACGCTACCACCAGCACCACTAAACTTGTCTCCATCTTTACTTGCTGAAAGAACTAGAGCAAGCTTATATTTTTTAGTTGAATCAAATTGCTTGGTATATTTAATCTCAATTTCAAAATCATCTTTAAATCCATCTTCAAAAGTAAGTTTACCAATACCAATTATTTTATCCGAGGTATAAAGATTGGTACCATCCAAGGTTTCATCCGTATCTGCTACTTCATAGACAACAGCAGAGATAAGTCCTGCATCTTTAAAATCTTCCACAAGCTCAGCTGTACCTGGTTTAGAGACATCAGGACATCTATAATACTCTTGACCTGATTTATAGCCAACTAGACCTGAAATCACAATGGGTTTCTTATCAATTGAAACACCAAACTTCGTACTTTTTAAGTTGTTATCCCAATCCATATTAAAAGCACCCAAAAATAGAGAGCCTGATGTAATCACAGGTACTATAGACAACTCTCCGATACGCATCTGAGTTTCAAGGCTAAATACTGGACCACCAAACTCTTCATCATTCTTTATATGCGTAACCCCAAATCTGTCCATCATGCCAAAAGCTATACCTAAGACCACTCCTTCATCACTCGAAGCCCAAATATAAGGAGGGATAGCTATAGGAAGCGCTGCTAGAGCTGCTGGGTGAACCTTCGGATCTAGACCATGATCACTTTCAACAGCTGTACCTAGGTCAAAGCTGAGAACAGATCCAACAGGAATATTAACTTCTGTAGTCACAGTATAAATAGTCTTAGAAACACCATCTTCAGCAGTTACAGTATACTCTACAGGTTCAGTAAAATCTTGTTCCACATCAAGGGCTGGGCTTATTGTTGCTTTATCAGAGATAGTAGCTACAGCCATGGCCTTAGAGATTTTATCAGCATCAGCTTTTTGAACTGTAAGAGTTACTTTATCATCTTCAATAACAGAAGTAGTTTCAAGATCTTTCAAACCAAAAGTTAAAAGTTTAGCCTCTCGGCTTAAAACTTTATCGGTACGTTTACCCTCAAACTTTACAAGAATGTTCATCACTGTAGAAGGCTCATCTTTACCTGCTGGCGTAGTGGCAACCACATCAATTTTAGCATCAAGCTTATCATCAATGACAGTAGCATTTACATCAACTTTACACTCACCTACTTCAAGCTTTATATCAGCTTGCCCACTTAATGTGTATGTACCATCTTTATGTGTAACCACTACATCTGGAACAATGATATCTCCTAGGTTTTTATTGCCAAATGTAAAATTCTTCAACTGAAGCGTAGCTCTATCATTACTCTGTTTAACGATCTCAATATAATCAGGAAATTTACCTAGTAGAATCTCTTCTAGAGTGATGTTAAGATCACCCGCATAAAAACCATCAAATTGAGTAGCACCTGGGGTTGGTGGTGCTGGATCATTCTTATCATCACTACTACAAGCTGAAAACAGCCCAACTAGGCCTAGTACAGCAATAAATGCAAATAGATTCTTTTTCATTATTATTATTTAGTTTACAATTAAAATTTAATTAATCTACAAAGATACTTAAATATAGACCAATATATCAAGATTGAAATGTAACAAAGTATATCCTATTATTAATAATTGACTACAAACAATTAGGAATGATAATTTCAGCTCTGACATTTACTCAGATATTTTGTTATATTTGTAATAGCACACTTATAAATAACATAAATCCCCCGCAATATGTTTAATACTTTTGGCAATATTTTGAGACTGACCTGTTTTGGTGAGTCACATGGTAAAGGAATAGGCGGAGTTATTGATGGTTTTCCTGCAGGAATAACCATTGACGAAGACTTCGTTCAAAAAGAGTTGGATCGCAGAAAACCTGGACAATCGAAACTAACAACTGCTCGTAAAGAGCCAGATAAAGTGGAATTCCTTTCGGGAATCTTCGAAGGAGTGTCAACAGGCTGCCCCATCGGCTTTGTGGTATGGAACACGAACCATCATTCCAACGACTATAATAATCTTAAAGATGTATTCCGCCCCTCGCATGCTGATTTTACCTACCACAACAAGTATGGAATAAGAGAACATCAAGGAGGAGGGAGATCTTCGGCTAGAGAAACTGTAGCCAGAGTAGTTGCAGGTTCACTCGCCAAATTAGCACTCAAAAAATTAAACATAGACATAACAGCCTACACCTCTCAGGTTGGGACCATCAAACTAGAAGAAAATTACAAAGCGTACGACTTTGCTGAAATTGAGAAAAATGATGTTCGTTGCCCTGACCCTATTAAGGCTGCCGAAATGGATGAACTCATCTACAAAATCAAAGGAGAAGGTAATACCATTGGTGGAACAGTATCTTGCGTAATTAAAGGTACCCCCATCGGACTAGGTCAACCCGTTTTTGGTAAACTACATGCAGCACTTGGCAATGCGATGCTCACCATCAATGCCGTTAAAGGTTTTGAATACGGTCAAGGTTTCAATAATTTTCACCAGACAGGTAAGGAGCAAAACGACGTTTTCTATAATAACGACGGAGAGATAGACTTGAGAACAAATAACTCTGGAGGTATCCAAGGAGGAATTAGTAACGGACAAGATATCTACTTCAAAGTTGCATTCAAACCAGTTGCAACAGTACTTATGGAACAACAGACCGTTACTGTTGAAGGAGAAGATACACTCTTTAAAGCTAGAGGTCGACACGACTCTTGTGTTTTACCTCGTGCAGTACCTATTGTAGAAGCTATGGCTGCACTAACCATTTTAGACTTTTACTTAATCAATAAAACCACACATCTATGAGCAATATAAAAAACTATATCAAAGAGAACGAAGAGCGAATGCTCGAAGAATTATTTAGCCTAATTCGTATTCCAAGTATTAGTGCCAAGCCCGAACATCATCAAGACATGATTGCCTGCGCTGAGAAGTGGAAAAAGCTTCTACTTCAAGCAGGAGTTGATAAGGTGGATATTATGCCATCAGCAGGTAACCCAATAGTCTATGCCGAAAAGATGGTCAATCCTAAAGCCAAAACGGTTTTAGTTTACGGGCATTACGACGTTATGCCTGCCGAACCTTTTGAATTATGGAAAAGCGATCCATTCGAACCAGAAATCCGTGACGGACATATTTGGGCTAGAGGTGCTGACGATGATAAAGGTCAATCGTTTATCCAAGCCAAGGCATTTGAGTATTTAGTTAAAAACAACCTCCTAAAGAATAACGTAAAGTTTATACTTGAGGGTGAAGAAGAGATTGGCTCACCAAGCTTAGAAGACTTCTGCAAAGAGCATAAAGAATTACTCAAGTCGGATATCATTTTAGTTTCGGACACTAGCATGCTAAGTGCCGATTTACCCTCACTAACTACTGGCCTTAGAGGTTTAGCATATTGGGACTTGGAAGTAACGGGACCTAACAGAGATCTACACTCGGGACATTTTGGTGGAGCGGTAGCCAACCCTATCAATGTGCTTTGTAGCCTAATCGATCAAATGGTCGACGAAGATGGTCGAATCACCATTCCTAGCTTCTATGATGGTGTGCTAGACATTCCTGCAAAAGAGCGCGAGATGATAGCTCAGATTCCTTTTGACGAAAAAAAATATAAGGCTGCAATTGATGTAGAGGAGTTATTTGGCGAAAAAGGATATAATACGATTGAGCGAAATAGCTGTCGTCCTTCTTTTGACGTTTGCGGTATCTGGGGTGGTTACACAGGTGAAGGATCAAAAACAGTTCTCCCTTCAAAGGCTTATGCTAAGGTGTCAACCAGATTAGTACCAAATCAAGACTATAGAGTAATCTCTCGACTGTTTGAAGAGCATATCCAAAAGATAGCCCCCAAATATGTAAAAGTTAAGGTACATACAACTCATGGTGGGCAAGGTTATGGTTGCCCAATCGACCTACCAGCCTACCTAGCAGCAGAACGTGGATTCGAGAAAGCTTTTGGTAAGAAGCCACTACCAGTAAGACGTGGAGGAAGTATCCCCATCATCTCAACCTTCGAAGAAGTGCTGGGGGTAAAGACAATATTAATGGGCTTTGGCCTTGAAAGTAATGCAATCCACTCTCCAAATGAGAACTTCCCTCTTGAGATGTTCAGAAAAGGAATTGAAGCTGTAGCTGAATTCCACAATGAGTTTGCAAAGCTGTAATGCACTCACTCAAAAACAAACAAAACCCCGCTAAGGATTAATCTTTAGCGGGGTTTTATATATCTATAATTTGATCAGTAGCATTACTTGTAATGCTGATAACCTTCTTTTTCTTTTTTACGAGCTGCTTCAACAGCCTCACTTACTAAATTTTTATCTTCAAAACGCTTAGCATATGAGGTGTAATCAGGGCGTGAAGGGACATACTCTTCATCCTCGAACAATGGACTACTAATGATATGATCGGCAGTAGAACGGTTACAACAGAAAACGATGTTCTCAACACTAGCTAAACGAGTTAATGCTTTAACATCAGTATCGTGAGGTTGCAAAGTCATTGGATCGGTAAAAAAGAATAAGTAGTCAATCTCACCATCTACAATTCTTGATCCTATTTGTTGATCACCACCCAAAGGACCAGATTTTAGAATTGTTATATCCCACTCTTCTTCGGGATGTTTATTATTTAAAGCTTGTTTAATCAATGTACCAGTGGTCCCTGTACAAAAGAACTTATGTCCCATCAAGATCTCAGAGTTCCAAAGTACCCATTCGATAAGATCTTTTTTCATAGCATCGTGGGCAACAAGCCCTATCTTTCTTACAAATTTTCGTTTCTTCATAATTAGTTATTTCAGTTTCAATAAAGAATACTTCTTTATGCCTCTAATATAATAATCAAAAATGAGAGAACGAGGATATATTCCATTAAGATTGGGTGAAGTATGCTTTAGATTATCCAAACGGTCGGCATGAAAGTCTTTTTTAAGGATACTAAATTCTTTACGAGCTCGAAGAACTGCTTTAGCATTCCCCAGTTCACCACGGAGCAGAAAAAATAGAGCAGCAAGATTGTCAAGTAGTAATCTTGCTCGGAGAGTCTTACGTAATGCTTGATCGGGAACATTCTTATACAGCATCAACAGATTATTTCTAAAGTTTAGGAAGGTTTTTCGAGGATTAGCTTTGTTTAAGGTAGCGCCTCCAACATGGTAAACCACACTTTGAGGAATCACAACCAAGTCATAGCCTCTACTACCCAAGCGCCAACAAAGGTCAATTTCCTCCATGTGGGCAAAGAAGCGAGCATCTAATCCCCCAACCAACTGATAAACTTGCTTACGAATAAACAGTGCTGCCCCACTCGCCCAAAATACAGGTGCTACATCATCGTATTGCCCATGATCTTGTTCTAAAGTATTTTGAATTCGTCCACGACAGAAGGGATAACCAAATTTGTCAATAAAGCCGCCACTAGCACCAGCATATTCAAAGTATTCTTTATTCTTCCAATCGCGAATTTTGGGTTGACAAGCACCCACGCTAGGATTAGTATCCATAAATTCGACCATAGGCTCAAGCCAACGGGAAGTAACCTCGACATCAGAATTAAGAAGCACTATATATTCTGCATCGATTAGACTTATTGCTCGGTTATAGCCTTCTGCAAAACCATAGTTCTCACCCAAATCAATCAGCTTAACTGCAGGGAATTCAGTTTGGGTAACGGCAATAGAGTCATCAGAAGAACCATTGTCAGCCAAATAAATAGAGGTAGAGAATTCTGTATTCGAACAAGCAAGAACAGTAGGAAGGAACTCTCGGAGCATTGCCACTCCATTCCAGTTAAGAATAACTATAGCAACCTTATCCATTTGTTTGTTCTCTTTTATGCTTCCAACGCTTATGTGACCAAAACCAAAAGGCAGGATCACGATAGATTGTCTTTTCTATACGACGAGCAAAGCTTTCGGTAATTTCACCCTCAGCAGTATTTTTAGGATCGTCTGTAACTAGCTGAAATGTCATCTTACAATAACCACGCTTGATACGCTCAAGATCACAATAGATTACAGGGAAGTTAAGCATTTTAGCAATACGTTCTCCCCCATCCATAAATACAGTATCCTGATTTAAGAATGTCGTCCAGTGTCGTGCCTCGCTACTATTTGGATTTTGATCAGCGATAAGGCCAATAGCCATTTTTATACCATCTCTGCGAAGCCGAACAATCTCTCGAACTGTTGAGTGCTTGGGTACATTGACTCCACCAAAGCGAGAACGTATATGACGAAACAGCTTATCAAAATATTTATTGCTTAGCGGCTTATATATCTGAATAGGAAGGTCTTCATCCTTCATAATGGCTCCCATGCCAATAATCCATTCAAAGTTTGCATAATGAGGGATTAACAAAATAACACCTCCATATTTCTCAATACTATCAAGAAATACTTTCTGATTGTGGTACTCCATTCTTTTAAGCAATTGTTCGTGCGAGATACGCATGGTTTTAATCTCCTCCAAAAAGTAGTCGGAGATATAGCGATAAAACTTCTTTTCTATCGTAATTATCTCAGAAAGATCCTTCTCAGGAAATGAGTTTACCAAATTTGTACGCACCACCTTTCGACGATAGCCCACAACATAGTAAAGCAATAATGCCAACAAGTCGGATATTAGGTAGAGTACTCTAAAAGGCAAGCTAGCAACCAACCAGAAGAAGCTATATATTAAACCGTATATTATTTTATCTTTCATCTTAATTTAGAATTCACCTAGCAAAGCCGTATTCGACTCGTTGAAATTAGAAAGTTTTACTTCCAAAATTTCATTATCTAGATCAGTGCTAGTAGGAATCTCAACACGAATATAATTGGGTGTATAGCCGTGCATTACTTCACTGTCGTGCGACTTTTCAACCAATATAGGCATTTGTTGGCCGATAAACTTAGCATAGAATGCATTAGTTTTGGCATCAGAAAGCGAGAGTAAACGCTGACTTCGCTCGTGCTTCTGCTGTGGAGACACCTCATGCTCTATTTTTAGAGCCATAGTTCCTGGACGTTCTGAATAACTAAAAACATGGAGCTGAGAAATATCTAGAGAAGCTATAAAGTCAAATGCCCTGTCAAAATAATCGTCTGTTTCACCACGTGTACCAACAATGACGTCTACACCAATGAAGGCGTGAGGAATAAGTTTTTTGATTTGCTCCACCTTATGAGCAAACAATGCTGTGTCGTAACGGCGGTGCATAAGCTTTAACACCTCATCACTTCCTGATTGAAGAGGAATATGAAAATGAGGCATAAACCTCTTAGATTGCGCTACAAAAGCAATAATCTCATCAGTCAGTAGATTAGGTTCGATAGACGAGATACGAAAACGTTCAATTCCTTCGACCTCGTCCAAAGCTTTGACTAAGTCAAAAAAGCTTTCACCCGTAGTACGTCCAAAATCGCCAATATTAACTCCAGTCAACACGATTTCTTTACCCCCCTCTTGAGCGGCTTGCTCGGCTTGCTTAACAATCGACTCAATCGAACCGTTTCGGCTAAATCCACGAGCAAAGGGTATTGTACAATAGGTACACATATAGTCGCAACCGTCTTGGACTTTAAGAAAATAACGCGTACGATCCCCTCGAGAACAAGAGGGCACAAAGGTCTTAATATCTTTAAGCTTGGTAGTAAATGCTTGCGCCTTATCTTTCTTTTCTAAGTTACCTAAAAACTCAACGAAGTCTTTCTTCTGCTCAGAACCTAAGACTAAGTCAACTCCAGGGATTTGGGCAATTTCTTCTGGCTTAAGCTGTGCATAACAGCCTGTAACCACGATAAAAGCTCCAGGATGATCTTTAGACATCCGCTTTATAGCTTGACGACATTTCTTATCGGCTACCTCGGTTACAGAGCAAGTATTAATAAGACAGATATCGGCAATCTCATTTTTACGTGCAGTACGCACCCCTTGTTCTCTTAATATCTTACCAAAAGTCGAGGTTTCAGAAAAGTTAAGCTTGCAGCCTAACGTAAAGTAGGCCGCCTTTTTATTTTGAAAAATTGACTGATCAATCATTTTTTATCTTAAGTGAGTTTGTCACAAAGTTACATATTATTATACTTAAAATATGTTATACCAATTAGTTGTTAATATTAAAAGCTATAAACTAATTATATTATTCCTACTTTTGCACAAAACAACTCATAACGTGCAATGATTAAAGAAAACTTTATAAAGTTATATGAGCATAGTTTTAGAGATAACTGGGATTTACCTTGTTATGCCGACTATGGGACAGACATAAGTTTTACTTATGGTGAAGTGGCAAAGGAAATTGCTAAGCTTCACCTCTTATTTGAACACTGTAAGCTTCGTAGAGGCGACAAGATAGCTTTAATTGGTAAAAACAATACCCATTGGTGTATAGCCTATATGGCAACCATCACTTATGGCGGAATAATAGTTCCTATTTTACAAGACTTTAGCCCTAACGATGTGCACCATATTGTTAGCCACTCGGAGGCAACTTTTCTATTTACAAGCGATTCGATCTGGGAAACATTAGAGGAAGATAAACTGGGCAACCTGCGAGGAGTATTCTCTTTGACAGATTTTAGATGCCTTAGTCAACGTGACGGAGAGACTGTTGATAAGTTCATGGTAAACATGAATGAGACATTCGAACGAACCTACCCCAATGGATTTTCAGCCAATGATATAATATATACCGATCTATCCAATGAGAAAGTTATGTTACTCAACTATACCTCTGGAACCACAGGGTTTAGCAAAGGTGTTATGCTTACGGGAAATAACTTGGCGGGCAACGTTACATTTGGAATCCGTACAGAGCTACTCAAGAAGGGAGATCGCGTACTTTCATTCTTACCCTTAGCACATGCCTATGGCTGTGCATTCGACTTTCTAACAGCTACAGCCGTAGGAACATTTGTAACCCTTCTAGGTAAGGTACCCTCACCCAAAATCATAACAAAGGCTTTTGAGGAGGTCAAACCAAGCATTATCATTACTGTACCATTGGTTATCGAAAAGATATACTCCAATGTAATCCAACCTCTACTTAATAAAAGAGGAATGAAATGGGCATTGAGCATTCCTGTATTAGACAGTCAAATCTATGCACAAATCCGCAAGAAACTTATTGATGCCCTGGGCGGTAGATTTAAAGAGATTATTATTGGTGGTGCTGCGATGAACCCCGAAGTGGAGGCTTTTTTCTATAAGATCAAGTTCCCGTTTACAATTGGTTACGGTATGACCGAATGCGGGCCACTAATTAGTTACTCTGCTTGGGACGAATTCATTCCTGGATCATCAGGAAAGATCTTGGACATCATGGAAGCTCGTATCTATAAGGAGAAACCCACCGACTTACTTGGAGAGATTCAAGTGCGTGGTGAAAACGTAATGACAGGCTATTACAAAAACCCTGAAGCTACAAGCGAAGTCTTCTCGGAAGATGGCTGGCTTAAAACAGGAGACTTAGGTACAATTGATGAGAACAATAATATTTTCATCCGTGGACGAAGTAAAACTATGATTTTAAGCTCAAGTGGTCAAAATATCTTCCCCGAAGAGATCGAAACTCGACTTAATAATATGCCTTTCGTAGTAGAGAGCATTGTAGTGGAAAGAAACAATAAACTTGTAGCACTAGTTTATGCTGATCATGAAGCACTAGAGTCTTTAGGACTCGACAAAGAATCGAGCTTAAAGACTATTATGGATGAGAACCTCAAAAACCTCAATGCCATAGTAGCCAATTACGAACGCGTGAGTCAAATCCAACTCTACCCAACAGAATTTGAGAAAACACCCAAGAGGAGTATCAAAAGATACTTGTACGATAATATCTAAACCCCTCAAGGTTTATAATAATATAAATAAGAGCGATAACCCATTAGGCTATCGCTCTTATTATATAGCAAAAGTTCAGAACTAAGCTGTTATAATTAATTAGGAACAAAAAAAGATCGAACCCCTAAGGATTCGATCTTTTTAATATTTCGATAAGCTTAACTTATGCTTCTTCAGCAACAACAGCGAAAGGAATTTCAACTGAAACTTCTTTGTGTAGTTTAACTGTAGCAATATAGTTACCTATTTCTTTAACGCTGCTTACAACGATAGTTTTTCTATCTACTTTGTGACCTAGTTTTTCTAGTTCTTCAGCGATTTGGATGTTAGTTACAGAACCGAAAATAGTACCTGTAGCACTTACTTTAGTAGCAATTGTTAAAGTAACACCTTCAAGAGCTTTAGCAGCTTCTTCAGCGTCAGCTTTAATTTGAGCTAGTTTGTGAGCACGTTGTCTAAGATCTTCTGCTAACATTTTTTTAGCTGCAGGAGAAGCGATAATAGCTTGACCTGTAGGGATTAAAAAGTTACGTGCGTAACCAGGTTTAACATCAACGATGTCACCTTTATATCCTAAATTGTTTACGTCTTCTTTTAAAATTACTTGCATACTTTCCCTCCTTTATTATTTCATCATGTCAGTTACGTATGGGAGTAACGCTAAGTGACGCGCTCTCTTAACTGCTTGTGCAATTCTACGTTGGAACTTCAAAGAAGTACCAGTAATACGACGAGGAAGAATTTTACCTTGCTCGTTTAAAAATTTCTTTAAGAACTCTGGATCTTTGTAGTCGATGTACTTAATACCGCTTTTTTTGAAACGACAGTATTTTTTCTTTTTTACGTCTACCGAAGGTGGAGTTAGATATCTGATTTCAGATTGATTCTTTTGTGCCATGATTAATTGCCCTCCTTTTTAGATGATTTGATGTTTCTTCTTTTAGCAGCATATTCAGCAGCATGTTTATCCTTCTTGAAAGTCAAGAAACGGATTACGCGCTCATCTCTACGGAAAGCTACTTCCAATTTTGAAATTACAGCTGGATCTGCGTCGAACTCTAGTAACTGGTAAAATCCAGTTGACTTCTTTTGGATAGGGTAAGCCAATTTTTTTAGGCCCCAATTCTCTTCATTGATGATTTCAGCACCTTCAGCCTGAAGTACATCTTTGAATTTCTCTACCGCTTCCTTCATCTGTACATCAGATAAAACGGGAGTTAAAATGAAAACGGTTTCGTATTGATTCATACTTATTTAAAAATTTAGTTTAATAAAAAACCTTTAATTGCGGTGCAAAGATAATTATTATTTTCGGAGCAGCAAAAAGATATTAAATTTTTCTACCATCTTTAAGTGGCTTTTAGCTAGAAGAGAATTATCTTTGTGTAAACTTGTTGTAAAAGATAAATTTAGGATGATCAATAAATTTCAATTCGACATTCGGCTTATTTTTGCCACGCTAAATGGTAAGGTTTCTGCCGCTATATATCAACAGCTGCAAAAGAACTTCACTAAAAATGGAATACCCATCACTCCCGATGGGTGGACAATACTTATTTATCTTTGGGAAAAAGATGGCGTTAAGCAACAGGACTTATGCGATGCTACTTTTAAGGATAAACCCAGTATGACTCGCCTTCTTGACAGCATGGAAGAACAGCACTTGGTAGTTCGAATCTCTCAGAAGAAAGATCGACGAACCAATCTTATCTATCTAACTAAAACAGGAAGAGATTTGGAAGTTCCAATTCGTAAAATAACCGAAGAGACTTTAACCGAAGCATTAAAAGGAGTAAATAGCGACGACCTCATGATTTGCCAAGAGGTAATGAAGCAAATATTCAGAAACACAACAGGCCGTAACGACCTGTGATAATCGCTAGATAAAATACTGAACTTGCCATTCTTGGTTTTTGCCACTGTTTTATAGCTAATAATTTTCTGAATTAGATAATAATGCTTTAATTTGTCTAATCAGAATATACAGAATATAAATCTATTATAAATTACACACAGATGAAAGGCTTATTAAAAAACTTAGGATTACTTATAATTCTTGCAGGAGCTGCCATTTTAATTGGTTGTGCAGTAACAAAGAATCTAGACAATAACACACTATTAGGAACATCAATAGTCTTAATCGTTGGAGGCTTCATTGCATATATTGCAATAAACAAAAGAATCTCTGACTGATTTTAGAGTATAGCAAATAGACATAACAAACCATATTCTATCCTGACTAATCCTCTTGATAGAATATGGTTTTGTTTTTATACTCTATAATGAAACTTAATAAGTCTCTTAACTTATAAGCATAAGAAACGGGGATACACCTTGATGGTGCATCCCCGTTTCTTATTTGTAGTCAACTACAACTTAGTTTTCTTCAGCTGGAGTAATCAACTTATAACCTTTACCGTGGATATTAATAATTTCAACATTTGAGTCTGGTTTTAAGTGCTTACGTAGTTTCGTGATATACACGTCCATACTACGAGCATTAAAATAGTTATCGTCAATCCAAATTGTTTTTAAGGCAAAGTCTCTTTGAAGGATCTCATTTGCATGAGCACAAAGCAAACTTAGTAACTCCGATTCTTTCGTTGTTAGTTTAGTTTGATCGTCACCCATAATCAAAAGTTGCTTTTGAGTATCAAAGGTAAACTTACCGATTTGGTAAATACTTTTCTCCTTGTTTTTCTTACCTCTAACTCTTCTAAGGATAGCTTCAATTCTAAATGTAAGCTCTTCCATACTAAAAGGTTTGGTAATATAATCATCAGCACCCACTTTAAAACCATCTAAAATATCTTCTTTGAGTGTCTTAGCGGTTAGGAATATGATTGGAATTTCGGCATTAATTGCACGAATTTCTTGTGCTAAAGTGAATCCGTCTTTTTTAGGCATCATCACGTCGAAAATACATAAGTCGTATTTGTTTTTCAAGAAAGCTTTATAACCTTCTTCACCATCGGGATAAAGATCAGAAGAATAGCCTTTAGCTTGTAAATACTCTCTTAGCAACATACCAAGATTCTCATCATCTTCACATAATAAAATACGCAGTTTCTCGTCCATATCAATTATTTTTTAATGTAAGGTAATGCAATAATAAATTTAGTTCCCACATTAAGATCACTTTCTGCTTTTATTGTGCCGTGGTGATCTTCAATTATTTTCTTTACATAAGCCAGTCCTAAACCGAAGCCTTTAACATCGTGCAGATTACCTGTATGCACGCGATAGAACTTCTCAAAGACTTTCTTAAGATTTTCACGTTTGATACCTATACCATTATCTTCGATAGATATCATGAGCTTGTCTGAAGCATTCCATGTACGAACCGTCAAGACTAACTCTTCATCGGGCTTTTTATACTTCACAGCATTATCCATCAGATTGAAGATAACGTTAGTGATATGCATTTCATCCACAAAAACTGAAGCATTTTCAGCTTCAAGATAAGACTCAATACGCCCGTTGTTTTGTTGCACCTTAATGGTGAAGGTATGAATCACACCAGCAATCATTTCGTTGGCATCGAGCTCTTTCATTTTTAATATCGCCTTCTGCTTATCAAACATCGACATCTGCAATACCTTTTCTACTTGGAATCGGAGTCGCTTTGTCTCGTCGTTAATCACACCCGATATATGACTAAACATGGTGGGTGATTTGGCAATTGAAGGGTCTTTGAGCATCTGTGCTGCCAATGAAATGGTCGATATAGGAGTCTTAAACTCATGAGTCATATTATTGACAAAATCGTTCTTCATCTCCGTAAGTTTCTTCTGACGAAAGATTATTATAATGGTCAGAATAAAAGTTATCAACAGGACCAACGTAAAGACAGTCGACGGCACTACAAAATCAATCGAATCGTAGATATAATCTCTCTTTGCAGGGAAATGAACTTTAATAAAAGTCATCCGATTCGAAGGATCATTAGGGAACAAGGGTTGAGTGTACGAACTCTCGTTACCTTTTTCTTCATAGTCTGAGCATCGATAAATCTCATTACCACTCCTGTCTAAAACTTGAAAGTGATAAAGAAGTGTTATTCCGTTATTTATCAGCTCAGCCTTAAGATAATTATCTAACTCTCTAAAGTCTTGTCGCTCAGAGATACTCTTTTCGCTTGCCATATACAGCATCTGCCAGATTACCTCGTCAACCAAAGAGCGCTGATAAATATATCTATTCGTTACAATTTCCGAGAGTGAACGTGAGGTTTGAGGTATTGTTTTTACATTCGTTTTCTTGGGAATGCTCAAATTTACCTGGTCACTATCTCGTTGCATCATCGATTGTAGCTCATAGCTCGAATAAGAACCTTTGTTTTTATTCGACATTGGCATGCGCTGTGACTGTTTGGTTATATTGCTGCTTCGAGCTGGAGATTCGGCATAAGCCCTTCTTTCAGACTCAGAGATATCCTTCATCAACCATCTTTCGGTTTCAACAAGTTCGGCATGTTTAGAAACTCGGTACAAACTACGTTTTACCGACTCATCAAACTGCTCGTTACGCATCCTTACCATCTCTTCTATATAGCGTACTTGCATATAGATCAAGCTTAGAAAAGACAGCCCCATAATGAAACCTAAAATCAAGATTGTTGATTTCTTCATAAATCTCTAAATTAACATAGCCTAATTAACAGTTCTGATTATCATTACTCCTTATTTTGAATTCCTTAAAATCAAATAACGATAAACGATCATTTCATTTATTCTATTGACTATAACAATATAAAATAATATTTAGTTTACAAAACTAGCAAAAAATTAACTTAAATCTACTAGTACTATATTCTTATTATGGGTACAATATAATAAAATAGCTCGAATTGAGCATTAACAATTCGAGCTATTTTAACTATTTAATGGAATATACTTACTCTTTTGACTGCTTAGATTCGAATTCAGCAATCAATTTATCTTGAATATCTGTGGGTAAAAGCTCGTATTTATCGAGTTTCATGATGAATGAAGCCCTTCCTCCCGTTAGTGAACTGAGTGCTGTGGAGTAAGACGATAACTCTTTTAACGGAATTCGAGCTTGAATTTTTTCATAACCCTTTTCACTACTAAGCCCCATAATTACTCCTCGGCGACCTTGCAGATCACCCATCACATCGCCCATATAATCAGCAGGAACAAAAACCTCAACATTGTAAATAGGTTCTAATATTTTTGGAGCTGATGCTTTAAAAGCTTCGCTAAAAGCATTTCGTCCAGCCAACATAAATGACACCTCATTGGAGTCAACAGCATGCATCTTTCCGTCATAGACGATTACTCTCACATCCCGTGCATAAGAACCAGTAAGAGGTCCTCTGACCATACGTTCCATAATTCCTTTTTGGATAGCTGGAATAAAGCGCGTATCAATAGCACCACCAACAATGCTATTAACAATTACTAATTTACCACCCCAATCTAAATTAACCTCTTCGACACCACGAACGGTTATTTTTATCTCTTGGCCATCAATTTTGTAAAGCTCAGGAATTTTATCATCCCCCGTATAGGGCTCTACAATCAAGGAAACCTCCCCAAACTGACCTGCCCCACCCGATTGTTTTTTATGGCGATAGGTGGCTTTTGCCATTTTTGTTATAGTCTCACGGTATGGTATGCGAGGCACTAAAAACTCAACCTCAATTTTATCGTTGTTTTCAAGACGCCATTTAAGGGTACGTAAATGAAATTCACCCTGACCTTGCACTATAATTTGTCCCAATTCTACCGACTGGGTAATTTGCCAAGTAGGATCCTCTTCCTCCATACGATATAAAGACTCCATCATTTTTTCGGTGTCGCCCTCATTAACCGCCTTTATTGCACGAGAATATCGTGGACTTGGATATTTTATGAAATCAAACTTATAATCGCAATTCTTGTTATTGAGGGTGTCGCCCAGTTGAACCCCTTTTAGCTTCACTGTAGCACCAATATCTCCAGCCTCAAGATAGTCGACTTTGGTACGTTCGCTACCATTTACAACATAAAGCTGAGCCATTCGTTCTTTTGAGGCATTTCGACTGTTAGTCAACTCATCACCTTCGTGAACAGTTCCACTCATCACCTTAAAGAATGAAACCTCTCCGATATGAGGCTCTACACTGGTCTTAAAAAAATAGAGAGACAAAGGTCCTTTAGGATCATGCTCAACCTCTTTACCATCTGTGGTTATAACATCGGGCATTTCGGCAACAAAGGGGACAACATTGGTTAAGAACTCCATCAGACGTCTTACTCCCATATCTTTCTGAGCACACACACAAAACACAGGAAAGATTCCACGCTCCACTAAACCACGACGGATACCTTCGCGCATCTCATCCTCTGTCAATACTCCTTTATCAAAGTATTGATCCATCAAGTCTTCATCATTCTCGGCAGCAGCCTCAATTAGAGTCTTATTCATCTCTTGAGCTTTTGGTAGTTGATCTGCTGGGATTTCCTCAATCGTAGGAGTTCCTCCATCAGGACCCCAAGAATACTTCTTCATTAGAAGCACATCAATGAGAGAGTTAAAATTAGGACCCGTCTCCAAAGGATATTGAATAGGCACAACATTACTTCCATAAGATTCTCGAAGCTGTTCTAAAACCTGATCGTAATCACATTTTTCATTATCAAGCTGATTAATCAAGAATATTGTTGGCTTACGAAGTTTTTCGGTATATCGGAAGTGGTTTTGAGTACCTACTTCTACTCCATATTGCCCGTTAATCAACAGAATAGCTGTATCAGTAACATTTAAGGCAGTAACAACGCCTCCTATAAAATCATCGGCACCAGGACAATCAATAACATTAAGTTTTTTGTTGTTCCACTCGATCCCAAAGACAGAGGTAAAAACGGAATAACCATAATCTTTTTCGACTGGGAAATAATCACTACTGGTGTTTTGTTCATCTATGCTACCACGCCGTTTAATTAGCCCACTCTCATAGAGCATCGCTTCAATTAGCGTAGTTTTACCAGACCTAGAGCTGCCCATAAGGGCGATGTTCTTAATTTCATCTGTTCGATAAGTTTTCATAGCGGTTAAAGTTTAGATTTAAACTGAGATATTGTTTTTCAATTATCCCGAGGGTTATTGCAACTTAAAAATATTATAAATAGTAAACAATTTTCAAATTCTGTTATGCAACATGTATTAAGTCTGATTATACTTATCTTTGAAATTCAAACCCTAAGGTACTAGTTTATCTATCCACAGAAGCCAATTGTTTCGCCCAAGCGAGTAAGTCGTTTAGGTGTTGCCAGTAGGTCAGATGGTGGCAACGACTAGCTCCTTTTAATTAGTTTATAATATGGCTGGAATTTATATTCATATTCCCTTTTGCAAAACTAGATGTAGTTATTGCGATTTCTACTCCACCACAGAATCAAGTCTGTCAACACCTTATATAGATGCCGTTTGCCAAGAGTTAATCCTACGGAAAGACTATTTGGATAGTGAACCCATTCGTACTATATATCTGGGAGGAGGAACCCCCTCACAGCTGACCTATAATGAACTGAAACAACTTTTCGACACGATAGCGCAGCACTACGATATTGCTGGTGCGACCGAAATAACAATGGAGGCCAACCCCGACGATCTCAGCCTAGACTATCTAGAGGCGCTAAAAAGCCTACCTATTAATCGACTTAGTATAGGAATTCAAACGTTCCAACCCTCAATGTTAAAAAAACTAAACAGAAGACATACTTCCGAACAGGCAATTAGAGCTGTTTTAGATGCAAAAAGGTGTGGTTTTGACAACATAAGTATAGACTTAATGTATGGTCTTCCCGATGAAACGATGGAAAACTGGAGAAGAGATATACAACAAGCTATAGATTTGGACATTCAGCACATCTCAGCCTACCATTTAATATACGAAAAGGGGACCGTTATGCATAAAAAACTAACTCAAGGTTTCATCCAAGAAGTGGACGAAGATTTCAGCTTACAATCTTTTACTAATTTAATAAATATTCTTACAGAAAACGGCTTTATACATTACGAGATCTCAAACTTCGCTAAACCTGGTAAAATAGCACAACATAACACCTCGTATTGGACAGGAGATAAGTATCTTGGCTGCGGCCCATCGGCTCACTCTTATAATGGCTTAAATCGCTGCTATAACGAGAGTTCACTCAGAAAATACATCAACTCCATCAATAAAAACAAGTATTCCAACGAGGTTGAATATCTTGACATATCAACCCAATACAACGACTATATCATAACCTCACTTCGTACAATGCGGGGGCTTAGTCTTGACATGTTACAAAAAAGATACGGAATGACCTATTACGATTATGCACTAAACATGGCTAAAAAACATCTAAAAGATGGGAATTTAGAGCTCGTAGATAACAATTTAAAACTTACTAAAAGCGGTATATTCATATCCGACGGCATCATGAGCGATCTGCTCTACATCGAATAGCTAACTACCTATGTATTAACATATATAAATGCACCATTGGGCAAGTATAGTTAAATATAAAAACTAACCTTTTGAACTTTTTTTGGAGCCAATAAAATAGCTATCTTTGCACAAAATTTAAAATAGCTATGTCTAAGGGAGAAATAATGATCATTTTGGCCATTCTTGGTTCGCTCGTTTTTGGCTTAGTAGTAGGTACCCTAGTCAGGGGGAGAAATCTAAATAAAATTGGAAAAATAATTACAGTTTTAATCTGGATTCTACTATTTTGCTTGGGCGTAAAAGTTGGTACAGATGAAGCTGTGGTAGCTAAATTACCAACAATTGGTTTGGAAGCTCTTCTCATTACGATTGGAGCAGTTGTAGGGAGTATCTTTTTTTCATGGATGCTATGGCATCTTCTAAGTAAAAGAAATCAGAATTAAGAGATGAAAGGGAGTTTAATTATTATCGTGTTCTTCATATTGGGGACCTTTTTAGCAATGAAAGGCTTAACACCCGATTTCATTCTTGATCATAATATAAGTTTATACGCACTATGCGCCCTGATGTTCTTCATAGGGATTACAATCAGTAGTGACCCAAAGATATTACGTAGCCTGAGAAGTTTAAATCCAAGACTTTTATTACTACCTCTAATGACCATCATGGGGACCCTTGTGGGTACAGCAGTTGTAGGACTTCTAGTAAGTGACCATTCAGTTTCAGAGTGTATGGCTGTGGGTTCAGGCTTCGGCTATTACTCGCTATCAAGTGTTTTGATTGGTGAGAAAAAGGGTGCAGATCTTGCAACCATTGCCTTACTATCGAATATTATTCGTGAGATTGTAGCTCTTGTTGGAGCACCGCTGTTCTATAAATATTTTGGTACGTTTGCACCTATTTCGGTAGGTGGTGCAACAACACTAGATACAACCTTGCCAAGTATAACCAACACCATCGGTAAAGAATATACCGTACTGTGTATCTTTCACGGTTTATTTCTAGATATGAGCATTGTGTTCTTGGTAACTTTCCTCTGCTCAATCTGATAAACATCCAATTAATTAGTAATATAAAAAGAAGCGATTCAAAATCTTTATTGAATCGCTTCTTTTGTTCTTTAATACAAATGGTATATTGCTACTTATATCGTTTAGTGAATCGTAATCATCGTCGCACCAAAACCATACTCCTGAAAAGAAGCATCTTGATAAGTACATGATTTATAACTTTGTTTAAGTTCATGAAGCAGAGCTTTACGCAAAACGCCCTCACCCTTTCCGTGAATGAAAACAATTTTTTGGTTCTTGTGCGATAGATTTTCGTTCATAATTCTGCGAAACTCCTCTAGCTGATGCATCAGTATATCTTTATTGTCTAAACCAAGGGTAGAGTCTAGCAACTCATCAATATGCAGGTCAACCTCAATTACAGCATTTTTATCCTGACGAGTTTTTTTACGAATAGGTTCGGACTTGACACGCTGAAATTCGGGCTTGGTAAACAAGCTTTCCTCCAAAACCTTAGGATCAACAAGCACAGCTTTCGCTGCATGGTCACGAACCACAATTTCTTGCAGAAGTGCATAATCCTCAAAGTAAGGAGTATCCTTAAAGCTGTGAAGCTTATAGAACTTAACCATATCAATTTTCAACTCAACATCAATCGGTGCTTTGGGCTGATAATCACGATCGTACTTAAAAGCAATAAGCTGTACACGAATTTTCTCAAGCTCATTGAGCACCGACTTGGTAAAGGTCTCAACATAGAGTTTTGTATTGGGCGCAACCAAATCGTGTGAACGAACAGAAAGTTGCCCGTTAGAAGTTACATTAGCATAAGAGTAGTATAAAAAGTAGTTACTATCGTTAACTAAGTAAGTATCAAATGACGTGGTAGAAATATTCTTGATATCTTGTGGTATAAATGCCAAATAAACATTCAGAGTTTCTCCCTCTTTTGTCTCTTGAATTGCCGACTTTATAGCCTCTTCTCTATTGCTACCCGTTGTAGCCTGTTCTTTTTGTACCTCTTGCGGTGTAAGTACAGTGTTATAACTGTCAGTAGATACGATCACACATTCCGATCGCAATACAGGGATATCAAAGCCATCTTCATCTTGAACTAACACGGTATCTCTTCCTTGAAATCCCGAAATCACTCCACCTCCTACATCATTTAGAAAGCGAACTTTATCTCCTATATTCATCTTTATTATATTTAAAATGATTAATCCAATAATACTAATTATTCATTAGTTCAACAAATATCGCTACTTTTGAGCATTTAGATAGTAAGATAATGAAAGAAAGTCCAAAGCACATCAAAATAAAAGATTTCAACTACCCTCTTCCTCAGGAAAGGATAGCGAAATATCCATTAAAGAGTAGAGATCAATCCAAATTACTGGTTTACAACAAAGGTATTATAGAAGAAGATCAGTTTGAGAATATCGGGTCTTATCTCTCTGCTGGTGATTTGGTAATATTCAATAACACACGTGTTATTCAGGCTAGATTACACTTCAAGAAAGATACTGGTGCAGTTATCGAAGTGTTTTGCTTAGAACCCTATATGCCGAGTGATTATAACCTAAGTTTCCAACAAACCTCGCGCTGTGCTTGGCTTTGCATGCTGGGCAACTCGAAGAGATGGAAATCAGGTCCCCTTACTCGCACCATTACAATAGGTGATAAAGCCATTGAGCTTACCGCTCTAAGAGGAGAAGTCGTAGGCACAAGTCATGTGGTTGAGTTTAGCTGGAACGATAGTTCTGTAACATTTGCTGATATTTTGGATTACTTTGGAGAGCTCCCAATTCCTCCCTATCTCAATAGAGATACAGAAGAGGGAGATAAGAGCACCTACCAAACGGTATATTCTAAAATTAAAGGATCAGTGGCTGCCCCAACAGCCGGATTACACTTTACCCCAGCTGTTTTAGACCAACTAAGAGCAAAACAAGTGGCACTTGATGAAGTTACCCTCCACGTAGGGGCGGGAACCTTCAGGCCTGTCAAAAGCGACGAGATTATTGATCACGACATGCACACGGAGCATATCTCTGTCAACCGTGCTACAATCGAAAACATAATAAATCATGGAAGCAAAGTAATTGCTGTTGGTACCACTTCAGTGAGAACGCTAGAAAGCCTATACCAAATGGGCGTCGCTCTGGTGGGTAATCCAAATCTTACCGAAGAAGAACTTCATGTCTCGCAATGGCAACCCTATGAATCAGAGGTGGAAATCAGCTCTGTAGATGCTCTAAAAGCAATACTAAAGTTTATGGATCAGCATCAACTAGATATCCTCCACGGAAGCACACAAATAATTATAGCACCTGGCTACAAATATCAAGTAGTAAAGGCGATGATTACTAATTTCCATCAACCACAAAGCACCCTGTTACTTTTGGTATCGGCTTTTGTTGATGGCAATTGGGAGACCATTTATGATTATGCGCTAGCACACGACTTCAGATTCCTGAGCTATGGTGATTCTTCACTACTTATTCCATAGAAAGCTTTAAAACTTACTCAATATATTTGTCAGTAGATACAAAAAAGGGCTAGATAAATCAATGATCATCTAGCCCTTTCTTATGTTGTTATTTAATAGTAAGCTTACTTAGAAAGATCTTTAATGACCTTAATAATCTCGTTACCTAAAGCTTCAGCCTCATCCATTGATTGAGCCTCACTGTAAATACGAATGATTGCTTCAGTATTGCTTTTTCTCAAGTGCACCCATTTGGTAGGGAAGTCAATCTTAACACCATCAATATCGTTGATATCTTCATCTTTGTAGATTGCTTTAACTTTCTCAAGGATAGCGTCAACGTCAATTTCAGGAGTTAGATCCACCTTATTTTTAGCAATAAAGTAAGATGGGTAAGAAGCTCTAACTTCACTAACCTTTTTACCCTCATGGGCTAAATGAGTTAAAAATAGAGCGATACCGACAAGGGCATCACGACCGTAATGGCTTTCTGGATAGATGATACCACCATTACCTTCACCACCAATCACAGCATTGACCTCTTTCATTTTTGTTACTACGTTGACCTCACCAACAGCTGATGCAAAATGCTTCATACCGTGTTTCTGGGTTACGTCACGAAGTGCCCGTGTTGAACTTAAGTTCGACACCGTATTTCCTGGAGTATGCTTTAGAATATAGTCAGCAACAGTAACTAAAGTGTATTCTTCACCATACATTGAACCATCTTCACAAATAATTGCTAAACGATCAACATCAGGATCAACAACAAAAGCGACATCTGCCTTGCCTTCTTTCATCAAATCCATAATATCACCTAAGTTCTTCTCTAAAGGCTCAGGATTATGAGCAAAATGACCTGTTGGTTCACAATAAAGTTTCTCAATATGCTTTACACCCAACTGATCAAGCAGCTCCGGTAAGATTATACCACCAACCGAGTTTACACAATCAATCGCTACTCTAAAGTTGGCTTTGCGGATTGCTTCAACATCGACCAAATCGAGAGCCAGAACACTTGCAATATGTTTTTGATCATAAGTGCTATCGCGATGATAAACACCCAACTGATCCACATCTACATAATTAAAATCTTCGGATTCAGCTAAAGCTAGAATTTCTTCTCCCTCCTTTGCATTTAGGAATTCACCCTTCTCATTGAGAAGTTTTAATGCATTCCACTGCTTGGGGTTATGTGAAGCAGTAATAATAATACCACCGCATGCGTTTTCCATTGTAACAGCCAATTCGGTAGTTGGTGTAGTTGCTAAACCAAGATCAACAACATTCCATCCCATTCCCATCAGTGTACCAGCTATAATATCACGAACCATATCGCCTGAGATACGCGCATCACGTCCAATTACAATTTTATTCGTATCAACCGTTGTTGTTTTGCGAATAAAGATGGCATAAGCCGTTGTAAATTTAACGATATCTAGGGGATTCAATCCTTCCCCTACTCTACCGCCTATTGTTCCGCGGATACCTGAAATGGATTTAATTAACGTCATAGTATTTATTTAATTAGTGCTTTGATATTGCTAGCTTACGTAGATCATATGCATATGGAGTTACCTCACGGTTAGCTACAGTATGCCCTAGTTTTGAAGAAACAATAACTCGAATATGACCGTTGTGTCGAATATATTTTAGCGGAATTAACCAACCCGAGGGCACAGTCTTACTGCCATAGATTTCGACCATATTACCACGATCTACAAATTCACCTCTCAGACGATCTTTATCTACAGTATAGATGAAAGCATCTACGAAGTTAGCCTGATTTATATTACTAGCATTTGTAAAGTAACCTTGAGGAATATCGTATTCTGTAAAACGAACAGTGATTTCAGATCTAGTCTTAAACGTATCAGCAAGATTCTCAGACCCTTTAGTCTGAATCTGCATATACAGACCCGTTTGAAGCTCTACATACTCATTCTTATCGACATCAGTTTCCTTATTATTTGAAATAAACTCATCCATAGAGATTACCTTAATATCCTGTTTTTTGATGTATCTTTCAATCGCCTTTTTCTCATCGGCTAACCTCTCAGCGTAGGTTCTACTCTTACTACAAGATTGGAATGCTATAAGTACAGCCAATACAGATAGTATGGTGAATACTGTTTTTTTCATGTTGCTTTATATTATGCAGATAATAATGGTTTAAATTTTAAGATAGCTTCTTCTAGCCTTTTTATAGCCTCATCTAGAGTTCCGTAAAACTCACCACCAGAAGCATTACGATGTCCACCGCCATTAAAAAACTCAGCAGCCATTTCATTGCAAGGGAAAGTACCCACAGATCGCAAAGAAACTTTAATTAAGCCAAGATCTTTATCTTCCTTTAGAAAACAAGAACACACTATATTCTTCATTGATAAGGGGATATTAACGAAACCTTCGCTATCACCTTTAATGAAATCGAATTTATTTTGCTCCTCATCTGTAAGGGTTAGCAAAGCTATGTTTTCTGGGTATACCTTCATGGTTGTCAATACATGACCCATCAAGCGTAATCTAGCCTCTGAATAGGTATGATTAACTTGGCGATAAATTAAATCTTTATCAATGCCATGATCAAGTAATAGGCTGATTATGGTATAAAGTTCTTTACGATTAGAGTTGTATGTGAATGATCCAGTATCGGTCATCAGTCCTGTATAGATACACTCAGCTGAAGACTTAGTCATTTTGTCTAACATCCCCATTTGGTAAATAAGGCGAAACACAAGTTCTGCAGTTGCTGGAACCTGAGTATAAGATATTGTGATATCACAGTGATCTCCTGGGAACAAATGGTGATCAATCATAACCTTTTTAGCTTTTGATTGCTCTAAAACACTTGCCATATCTCCACCTACTCTGCTCAATGTATTAAAATCAAGCATACACAATACATCGGCTTTAATTATGCAATCAGTAGCTTCTTTAGTATTTTTATTAAAAAAGATAATATCTTGACTCCCAGCAAGCCAACCCAAGAATTCAGGAAACTCGTTGGGCATAATCACTTGAACCTTTTTGCCCAAGGTTTTGAGCAAATCAGCTAAGCCTAAAGAAGAACCTACTGCATCACCATCAGGACCAATATGTCCTACAATAACATAGGATTCGTATTGAGTTAACCAACCTTGAAACTGTTCTACTTTAGATTGTTCTATTAATTTTGTTAGCATTATCTTATTTTAAATTACGATCGTATTGTATGCAAATTTAAGAAAATCTTTCTTCTTATGGTAAGAACTCTACATAAGCTTTTCTATCTAAGAAGATATAATCCATATTATTTGCTTGACAAATCGACATTAATAACTTTTTTTGATCTACTGATGGATTAAAGACTGCTAAAATAGTGGAAAACTTATAATTATCTAGAAGAACTGCTAGCTTATTATAGCTATTTTTATCTAAAATAAGATAATCAACCTCAAAGCGATTAGGACTGACTTTCAATTCTTTCTGTTTTACAGATTCTGACCCCAGCATAACTGAAGCCTTATCAAAAAGTAAGATTCCATCCTGATACACCAAAGCTCCTTCTACTGTAACCCTGTCAATAACCTGAGGAGCATGGTAATGACTTCGTAGCCACCTGCGATGATTATTTATAACAAGTTGCTTAGCGTGCGTGCTGGCTTGAGGGACTATCAAACTAAGCTTTCCGCCTTTCTCTACACATTCAACGAAGTAGTTTTGCCCATCTCGAATCAGTTTAAGTGATTTTTCGGGGAAATGATGATAATATTCAACACTATGAACACCAACGAGAATAAGAATAGAGGTCAAAAATAAAAACAGATAGCGAGCTCCACTGAATTTGAGTAGGCAGTAGAAAGCCAGAATCAGCAAAAATAGTAATCCTAACTCAACAGGATACAGGCAAATATCGGTAAGCTTAGCATAGGGCAAGTTACCCACAAACATCACAATATCATTAATTAAACTTGTTAGCCAGCGTGTCAGACTAGTCAAAAATTCCGCAAGATAGGGAATCCAAAGCATTGCTACATAAACCACCAAGAAGTATAAGAGTATTGTAATCATAGGGATTACCAAGATATTGGCGAGCAAAAAATAGATCGGAAAGCTTTCAAAGTAATAGATAATCCAAGGCAGTGTACCGAGTTGTGCAGCCAATGAAACTACAATTAGCCCCCATAAATAGCGTGTTAGTATATACCTGGGCTTTAATAAGGAATAGACTAAAGGATAAAACATTAAAATCGCTAAAACAGCTGAGAACGACAAGATAAACCCAATATCAAACAACCAAAAGGGATTAAAGAGCAACATTACAAATGCGACAAAAGCAAGAGAGTTCAAACCCACCCGTCGCCTTAAAGAGAGGGTTGACAAGCCCAAGAGGGTATAAAGTAGAACCGATCGAACCACCGAAGGATTTCCACCGACAAAAAGGGCAAAGAGCCACAAGAGTATAACTGTTAAGACTAACGCCAGCGAATCTCTAAACCCAAACCAACGAGCCACCAGCTTAAAGAATAGCGATAAAATCAAAAACAATAGACCAATATGCAAACCCGAGAGGGCAAGTACATGACTAACTCCTGCCGAAGCATATGCACCCTTCAAATCACCACTTAAATCTTCTTTTAATCCTAGTGTCAGGGCTGAGACTAAGGCTAGTTGACCCCCTTTTAATCCCAAAGAGATATAACGCTCATAGATGTTTTGTCGTTGTTGGTAAAGCCACCCCGCAAACGAAGTTCCACCTGCCATTAGTTTTTTAACTGATCCAGTCTCTGCAAAACAAGTCCCAGCAATTGATTTATGTCTAAGATAGCGTGAATAATCGAAATCAAAGCTAAACAGCGGTGAATCGGGACTCGTTAGTTTTCCTGTAAAAGCAATAATATCATTTCGATCAAACACAGGTGTGTCAAGAGATTCAGCAGGAAGATAAAGTATAATTTTATCCTTTAAGCCATCGCCAAGTTGAACTAGAAGGTGGTATCGACCATTTTTGAATTCCACACTACTTACCACTGTAGCTAGATGTGGAGTTGAAGATTCGCAAGTAAACTTTGTAGGTTGCTCAACTTGCGTACGCATTAGCCCCATAAAAAATAAGAACATTGCCAAAACCACTCCAAAAAGCCAACGCATCCGAAAGCTTTTATTCTTCAGGTGTAAAACAAGTAGAATTAGAAGCAAAACCAGCTCAACTGCAATAAATAGACCAATAGAGATTGGAGAACTATCGTAGGTATCAGCAAAAATAATACCCCCTAATAAGGGGATTAATATCCTTACTAGAGGGTATTTATGGATAAAATTAAGATCCACAACGAAGATCTAATTATAAGTTCTTCATCTCTTTTGTCATTTTGATTGGGTCGGGAGCATTAAAAATTGCACTACCCGCTACAAGAACATCGGCACCAGCCTCAACAAGACGTTTACCAGTTTCAAGATTTACACCACCATCAATTTCGATTAGGGCATGAGATCCCGAAACTTCAATAAGCTCACGGAGTTCTTTAACCTTATCTATTGTGTTCTCGATAAATTTTTGACCTCCAAAACCTGGGTTAACACTCATTAGCAAAACCATATATACATCTTTAATGATGTCTTTCAAGAAAGAAACAGGAGTTGCAGGGTTGATAGTTACTGCAGGTTTCATACCTGCTTCTTTGATTTGTTGAATCACACGGTGTAGGTGTGGGCAAGCTTCAAAATGTACATTCATAATCTCTGCTCCTAAAGCCTTAACTTCAGGAATAAACTTTTCGGGCTGAACAATCATCAAGTGTACATCAAGAGGTTTTGTGGTTAGCTCGGCTACATACTTAAGCACAGGAAACCCAAAGGATATATTAGGTACAAAAACCCCATCCATGATATCAATATGAACCCAATCGGCATCCGACTCATTGACCATCTTCATGTCATCTGCCAAATGAGCAAAGTTTGCAGATAGAATTGAGGGAGATATTATAGGTCTTTTCATGATCGATTATATTTAATAATATAGTTTGTAATATACTTATTTCATTCTAAATTTACAGCATACGAAAGCTTGAATCAATAGCAAACCCACGAAGTAAATCAGCTATAGGGAGACGTTTCTTTCCTGGTAGTTGCATAACCTCAATGGCTATAAACCCACCTTGAACGGCTACCAATAGCTCGTCTTTCTCTTCTTGAAGGATTGAGCCTATCGCTAAGTCATGCATACGCTCGACCATTCTACTTTGGAAGATTTTAACGACACGTTTTTCACCTTGCTGATCAACAAGTGTACTCCAAGCTGCAGGATAAGGTGAAAGACCACGAATAAAGTTATGAACAGCCTGAACTGACTGATCCCAGTTAATCTGACAAGTCTCCTTAAATATTTTGGGGGCAGCTTTCAAAATCATTTTTTCAGCCTCTATCAACTGATTTTGGGGTATAGGGTTCTCCTGCCCATCTAAAATGATATTAACTGTATCTATAACTGTATCGGCTCCTAAACACATAAGTCGATCGTGTACATCACCAACATTATCATCGGCCCCGATTTCAATCGTACGTTGCAAAAGAACATGTCCCGTATCAATCTCGTGTTGTAGGAAGAAGGTCGTAACACCAGTCTGAACATCTCCATTAATTATAGACCAATTGATAGGTGCAGCACCTCTATACTGAGGCAATAACGAAGCATGTAGGTTGAAAGTTCCCATTTCAGGCATATCCCAGACTACCTCAGGCAACATCCTAAAAGCCACTACAATTTGCAGATCGGCTTTGAAGCTCGCTAATTCGAGAATAAACTCTTCATCTTTAAGATTAGTAGGCTGAAGGATAGGTAAATTCTGAGATAGAGCATACTCTTTAACCGCAGAGTATTGAATTTTATGTCCACGCCCAGCTGGTTTATCAGGCATGGTCACTACAGCCACAACATTGTAATTGTTTTCTACTAATTTTTTTAAGGGCTCCACAGCAAACTCGGGAGTCCCCATATATATAATTCTAAGAGATTCTTTGTTCATAACTTATTCTTCTGAAAAATGAATTAATACCTCACGGTAGGAGTTAAATATCTTCGATTTTGAGACAAAGCCCAAATAAACACCATCCTCATCAATCACGGGCAGATTCCAAGCATTGGTATCGTCGAAAGTACGCATGACGTTTTCCATATGCTCCGTATTCAATATTTTGGCTGGAGGGAAGGTCATAAACTTCTCTACCTTGAAGCGATGGTAAAGCTCTTGACGGAACATAATATTACGGATATCGTCGAGTAAAACTATTCCCAAAAGCACCCCTTTATGATCTGTAACAGGGAATACATTACGCTTCGAAGAAGCTATGGCTTTGACCATCTCACCCAAATCCATATCGGGATAAACCACTACGAAATTATTCTCAATAACATTCGACATCTTCATTAGTGTGAGTACGGCTCGATCTTTGTGGTGCGTAATTAGTTGACCTTGCTTGGCCAAACGCATAGAGTAAATACTATGTGGTTCAAAGGCTAAAATCGTAAGATAAGAGCTAACTGAAACAATAATTAAAGGCAAAAATAGGTCATACCCCCCCGTAAGCTCTGCAATCAAGAAAACACCAGTCAGTGGAGCATGCATTACTGCAGCCATCACAGCTGCCATTCCCATAAGCGCAAAATTCTTTTCGGGCAACTGCCCAATGATATCTAAACCATTAATACCGTGTGAGAACACAAAACCAGCGATACAACCCAAGAAGAGTGAAGGCGCAAATAATCCACCACAACCTCCACCACCATTGGTAGCACTAGTCGCAAAAACCTTGAATAAGACAACAAAGGCTAGATAAACCAAAAGTAAGTTTCCGTAACCATAGAATAGAGAATTATCCAAGACTCGATCCCATTCTAGCTCGGTGTTACCATTGATCAACACGTTAATGGTTTCGTAACCCTCACCATAAAGTGCCGGAAAAAGGAAAATCAAGGTACTAAGCATAACACCACCAAGCGCTAGCTTTTGATAAGGACTCCTGTATTTAGAAAAGATTCCCTCGAGCTTGTTCATCGTACGTGTAAAGTACAAAGAAACCAAACCACAAGTAAAACCCAGTAATATAACATAAGGTATACGCTCAAGCTCAAATGGATTATCCATATGGAACTTGAAGATGGCCTCCTGACCTGTTATCACGTACGAAACCGTAGCTGCAGTAACCGATGAAATAAGTAGAGGTAAAAGAGAACTCATCGTCAAATCGAGCAGCAATACTTCAATAACAAAAACCAGCCCCGTGATAGGAGCTTTAAATATCCCAGCAATAGCTCCTGCTGCACCACAACCCACAAGTAACATCAACGTACGTTGCTCAGCTTTAAATAGACTACCAAGATTTGATCCGATAGCTGAGCCCGTAAGTACAATCGGTGACTCTCCTCCAACCGATCCACCAAACCCAATGGTTATAGAACTGGCGATAATAGAGCTCCAAGTGTTGTGGCGTTTGATACGCCCTTTACGCTTAGATATAGCATAAAGAATTTTTGTTACCCCATGGCTAATATCATCTTTTACGATATATCGGACAAAAAGCCCAGTCAGAAAAATACCAACAACAGGATAAATTAGGTAGAGGTAATTCGCTCCCGTACTACTAAAGTTATTGGTAAGAAAAGTCTGAATAAAGTGAATCATTACTTTGAGTAGCAATGCGGCCAAAGCCGTCAGTATCCCCACTACAAAGCTCAAAATTAAAATAAAATGCTTTTCACTTATTTTATTCTCTCTCCAATCAAGAATACGCTGATACAAACTTAGATTCTCCAATTTAATTTTATTGTTTTATTTTAAATACTGACTCCTATTAACCCAGACTCTTTATTGTCTGATTACTTTTACTTGTCCACCCTTACCTAGTTTTATAATACTAGAAGGTTTAGGACGGCTCATATCATTTTGTCGATATTCCACAATATAATCTACTTGAGCCTTTATCTCCTCACTAATTTCAGAAAAATTAGCCGGTGTAGGCTGGCCACTGATGTTAGCAGAAGTCGATATGATCGCTTTTCGGAAGCGTTGGCATAATTGTTGGCTAAACTTTTCGGTAGTAACACGAATTCCGATACTGCCATCTTCAGGCAATAGGTTTGGAGCAAGATTACGCGCACCATCATAAATTAGAGTTAATGGCTTATCGGTAAGCTCGATCAAATCCCAAGCTACTGGAGGCACTACGTCAACATAGAAATCGACCTTAACAGTAGAGTCAACCATCACAAGTAAAGCCTTGCTATCGGTTCTTTGCTTGATCTCATAGACACGCTGCACAGCCTCAGGGTTTGTTGCATCGCAACCAATTCCCCACACAGTATCGGTAGGGTAGAGAATAATTCCCCCATCGTACAAGACTTGGCAGGCTTTTTTTAAATCTTCTATCATAATTTTATTGGGATGTTTTATATTGCTTTAGAATTACAAAAATAGCTTTTAAAACTCAATAATTGAAAAGTATAAAATAGTATTTCTTTTAGTAAGCTCGAATTCAAAGTTTATACACCAACTCTTACCTTTTTAAGCGTTTTTATTTTCTTTCTCATGATTTTAATTGAGTCGTTGGGCGTAAAAGCGTAATTTTGTTGGAATCTAAGTATAACAGACAAATGGAAAAAAGTAATTTCAAACATATCCTACCCATCCAACTTCGCTTTAACGACATCGACCAGTTTGGTCATGTTAATAACTCCGTATACTTCTCATTCTACGATTTGGGTAAAACCAATTACTTTGGTTCTGTATGCCCCAATGTCGACTGGAACAAAGATGCCATAATGGTTGTACATCTTGAAATTGACTTTATAGAGCAAATTTATTCCACTAACCGCATTGCTGTACAAACTGCAGTGACCCAAATTGGCAATAAGAGCTTTCAACTCTATCAAGAGGTGATTGATCAAAATACCCAACAAGTAAAATGCTCTTGTAAATCGGTAATGGTGACTTATGACTTAGAAAACCACTGTTCCAAACCCTTATCTGAAGATTGGAAAGAGGCCATTTGCGACTTCGAGGGTAAAGATGTAAGACGAAAATAAGAGGAGCTTATCTTCAATCAATAAGAGCCTAGTACTTTGCTACCTCCGACTTACTCGCAGCCCTCTAACGACCTAGTCATTTGCAGTAGAGTAGCTGGTTATCACCATCAAACCAAGCTAAAACTTAAGCCGATAACCCTTTAAGTGGAAATCAAAGACTCTAATTAAAATAAGTCTAAACAAAAGGAAATCATAGGCTTTTTTAGTACTTTTACAAATCTAGAGTTGGAGCAATTTGAAGCTTTTACTCTTGAGTATCGAAAGAAAACAAGAAAACAATATATAGATGAATCACTTATGGAATTACCATGCTTTTTCGCCGCAAGAGCTAGAAAAAAGCCATAAATTGGCCAGAGAGTTGGGCATAAGTCCGATCTTAGGACAACTCCTGATTCAACGCGACATACAAACTCCAGAAGATGCTAAATCCTTCTTCTATCCTGACTTGAAGGATCTACATGATCCTTTTTTGATGCAAGATATGGACTTAGCTGTGGAGCGACTCAACCAGGCTATTTTAAATAAAGAACGGATTTTGATCTACGGCGATTACGACGTAGATGGTACAACATCAGTAGCCTTAGTTTACCGATTTTTGAAACTATATTATTCAAATATAGACTACTATATCCCCAATCGTTACGATGAAGGATATGGTGTATCAAGACAAGGTATAAATTATGCTAGTCAGTCGGGAGTCAAATTAATCATTATACTCGACTGTGGTATAAAAGCCGTTGAGGAGATTACCTATGCTCAAAGCCAAGGAATTGATTTTATCATCTGCGACCACCATGTGCCAGACGAAACTCTTCCACCAGCTGTAGCTATTCTAAATGCCAAAAGACTAGACAATACCTACCCCTACACTGATCTGTCGGGATGTGGCGTAGGTTTTAAGTTTATGCAGGGCTTTGCACAAAGCAATGACATAAGCTTTAGTCAGCTTACACCTTTGCTCGACTTGGTTGCGGTAAGTATTGCTTCAGATATTGTACCTATCATGGGTGAAAATAGAATTTTAGCCTATCACGGGTTAAAACGATTAAATTCACACCCCAGCGTTGGATTACAATCTATCATCAACATTTGTGGTTTGACGGGCAAAGAACTTACAATAAGCGATATTGTCTTCAAAATTGGACCACGAATCAATGCATCTGGAAGAATCGAGAGTGGCAAAGAAGCTGTTGATTTGATGGTTGAAACCGATGTCCAACGCGCTGTCGAAAAAAGTATTCAAATAAACGAATATAACGAGACACGCAAAGACTTAGATAAAGCCATAACTCAAGAAGCCAACACTATTGTCGATAACCTGAGTGACCTATCGGATAGACGCTCAATGGTGTTGTACGATGAAAACTGGCACCAAGGTGTCATCGGAATTGTGGCTTCAAGACTAACCGAAATTCATTACAAACCGACAGTAGTTCTCTGTAAATCAGGAGGACTTGCTACAGGTTCAGCACGTTCGGTACCAGGTTTCGATGTCTATAAGGCTGTTGAACATTGCCGAGATCTACTCGAAAGTTTTGGGGGGCATACCTATGCCGCAGGTTTATCGCTAAAAGAAGAGCACATTGAAACTTTTACTAAACGATTTGAAGCATACGTAACAGAACATATCCGCCCAGACCAATTGGAGTCGAGCATTGAGATTGATTCAGACCTCAAGTTTATTGATATTACGCAAAAGTTCTGTCGTGACTTGCAGCTCTTTAACCCCCACGGACCACTTAATCATAAACCGATCTTTTGTACAGAGCAAGTTTACGACTATGGCACAAGCAAGGTTGTAGGAAGAAACCAAGAACACATCAAGTTAGAACTTATAGACAGTCAGTCGAATAAGATTTTTAATGGGATTGCTTTTGGCCAAAGCAACCATGTTCGGTATATAAAAAGCCGTCGTTCATTCGATATCTGTTATACCATTGAAGCCAATACACACCGAAAGGGAGAAATTCAGTTGCATATCGAAGACATAAAGCCAAGGGAGTTATAAGATGAACTCTAAGTATCTAGAGGTATTAAAACAATATTGGGGTTACGACTCCTTCCGTGGAATTCAACAAGAGATCATTGAGAGTATCGATCAAGGATACGACACACTCGGATTGATGCCTACGGGAGGAGGAAAGTCCATTACTTTTCAAGTGCCTACACTTGCTAAAGAGGGAATTTGTATCGTTATTACGCCACTTATTGCGCTCATGAAAGATCAGGTAGCCAATCTGAAAGACCGAGGTATAAAAGCTGCCGCCATATACTCGGGAATGAACTCCACCGAAATCAATGTCACCCTAGATAATTGCATCTTTGGAGGATACAAATTTCTTTACGTATCACCCGAACGTTTGGCCACTGATCTGTTCAAGGATAAGCTCAAGAAAATGCCCGTCTGTCTCTTTGCAGTCGACGAGAGTCATTGCATCTCCCAATGGGGATACGATTTTAGACCTGCCTACCTGCAAGTTGCCGATATTCGAGTACTTAAACCTGAGGTCCCCATACTTGCCCTTACCGCTACAGCTACCCCAGAAGTAGTTATAGATATTCAAGAGAAACTTCATTTCAGAGAAAAAAGAGTCTTTAAAATGAGTTTTGAACGAAAGAACTTAGCTTATATTGTGCACCATACCGACGATAAATCTGGGGTAATTCTTAAATTACTTGCCAAGCTAAAGGGAAGTACGATCATTTACGCGCGAAGTAGAAAGCGAACTAAAGAGATGTCTGATTTCTTAACACGAAATGGTATTTCATCTACCTTCTACCATGCTGGTCTCAACCACGAGCTTAAAGATCAACGCCAAAAGAAATGGCAGTCAGGTGAGTATCGTGTTATGGTAGCGACCAATGCCTTTGGGATGGGTATCGATAAAGCTGACGTACGCCTTGTACTTCACATCGACCTACCCGACTCGATTGAAGCCTATTTTCAAGAAGCAGGAAGAGCAGGACGTGACGGCAAAAATGCCCGCTCAATCATTCTGTACTCCAATGCAGACCAAGCTAAGCTTCAGAAGAGAATCAAAGACAATTACCCCGAAAAAGAGTATATCCTAAACATCTACGAGCACCTGCAATACTATTTTCAGATGGCTATGGGTGATGGACTGGGTTGCATCTACGACTTCAACCTAGAAGAGTTTTGCCTGCGCTTCAAACATTTCCCCGTACAAGCACATAATGCACTGTCCATACTTACTCAGACAGGTTTTATCGAATATACCGAAGAACAAGATAACCCTTCACGGCTTATCTTTACAGTACGCCGAGATGAACTCTACAAGCTTAGAGAGATGGATGGTGATGCTGAGAAAGTGCTTAATGTATTATTGCGAACCTATACAGGACTATTTACCGATTATGCCCACATCAATGAATCGGCAATAGCCACCAAAACGGGGTTAACGCGAGAACGTGTGTACGAAGTCTTACTTAATTTCACAAAAAGAAGACTCATTAACTACATACCACGCAAAAAGACCCCCTTTCTTATCTATACGCGAGAACGAGTCGACTTAGGCCGACTTATTATCCCAAAAGCAGTGTACGAAGATCGAAAAGAAAACTACATCAAACGTGTCACCGCCATTCTAGATTACGTAAAAGATCAGAACCATTGTCGAAGCCGACAACTACTGCGCTACTTTGGTGAGCAAAATCAAGACAATTGTGGCACTTGCGATGTTTGCATAACGAGTCATAAAAAAAGAATCTCAACAAACCAATTTGATGAGTTATCCTCAAAAGTGATAGCACTAGTTAAGGACAATAACTACTCCATCCAAGAGTTAGCAAACAAAGTTGACACCACCGAAAACCTTCTTCTTCAAACCCTCGAATTTCTGATTGATGAGGGATTAATCAAAGAGGAAGATGGGTTTATCAGTAATTCAGAGATAAGACAAAATAGTGAACAATAACTATATAAGTAATGTATTGATAGTAATTAGCACTAATTACGAGATAATTGATTAAAATATTTGGTTTATTTAATTAATTCGCTACATTTGTAACCATAGCATATAAAGAAACAGCAATGAGAACATTCAGCTTTACATACTTCTTCTTTTTTTATTTTTACTTTGGACTACAGAGTAGAGCGGGAAGTTGTATGCCTTAATTGAATGTAAAATAAATCATTTATAAGATATTTAGGAAACCCGCTCAAACAGAGCGGGTTTTTTTATTGTAAAAAAAGAATGAAAAAGATCGCAATTCAAGGAGTCCATGGATCATACCATGATATAGCTGCCCACCAATATTTTGAAGGGGAGCAAGTCGAGTTAATTTGTTGTTCAACATTCGAGCAAATTTTCAATACAATTGTTGAAAACCCCGAAGTATTGGGAATGCTTGCCATTGAGAACACTATAGCTGGCAGTCTATTACACAATAACGAACTACTCAAAATAAGCAACACCAATATAATGGGTGAGCATAAATTGAGGATTTCGCATAGCTTTGCCTGCTTACCCGACGAGTCATGGGAGGATATTACAGAGGTTAACTCACACCCTATTGCCTTAGCACAATGTAGAGCTTTTTTACAAGCACATCCTACCTTTAAGGTTGTAGAACATGAAGATACGGCATTAAGTGCAGAAGAGATCCACAAACAACAATTGCGTGGTCATGCTTCGATTTGTTCAAAGAAAGCAGCAGAGATTAATAATCTCAAAGTTTTAGAACAAGGGATAGAAACCAATAAACACAATTTTACACGCTTTCTTATTGTTCAATCGACTTTGGCAAATGAGCAACTCACTCCTAAAGAGATCAACAAGGCAAGCTTAGTGTTTACGCTTCCACATAAACGTGGTAGTCTGGCTCCTATCCTATCAATTCTTTCTTTTTATACAATGAACCTAACCAAAATTCAGTCTCTACCCATACTTGGACGAGAATGGGAATATCAGTTTTATATAGATGTCACTTTTGACGAATACGAAGCATACAAACAAGCCTTAGAGGCGATTAAACCACTAACTAGCGATTTAAAAGTATTAGGAGAATATGAAGAAGGACAATACAATTTTTAAGGTACATCCTGCCGAAAGATTGCAGGACATCAAGGAGTACTACTTCTCGAGTAAGCTCAAAGAAGTTGCTCAGATGAATGCCGAAGGCATGAATGTTATCAGTTTGGGTATTGGAAGTCCTGATTTACCTCCAACCAAACATGTTATTAATACACTGTGTGAACAGGCACATAATACACATAATCACGGCTACCAACCTTATGTTGGGATTCCTGAACTAAGAGAAGAGTTCTCCAAATGGTACAAACAATGGTACAATGTGAGCCTTGACTCTAAAACAGAGATTCAACCCCTGATCGGCTCAAAAGAAGGAATCCTACACATCACACTGGCCTTTGTAAACCCTGGTGAACAGGTACTGGTGCCAAATCCAGGATACCCTACCTATACATCACTCAGCAAAATGCTCGGCGCAGAGGTCGTACACTACGATTTAGATGAGGCTAATAATTGGATGCCCGATTTTGATGCATTGCAGAAGATGGACCTAAGCAAGGTTAAAATCATGTGGACTAATTATCCCAATATGCCAACAGGTGCCAATGCAACTCCAGCCCTATTTAAACGCTTAGTTGAATTTGCCCATCAAAATGATATTATATTGGTCAACGATAACCCTTATAGCTTCATTTTAAACGAGCAACCGTTAAGCATACTTAGTATCCCTGGAGCTAGAGAGTGTTGTATAGAACTCAACTCGATGAGTAAGAGTCACAACATGCCTGGCTGGAGAATTGGGATGGTAGCTGCCAATGAGAAGTTTATCTCATGGATATTAAAGGTCAAAAGCAATGTGGATAGTGGCATGTTTAGACCCATGCAACTTGCTGCTGCTGAAGCACTAAAAGTAGATAACGGCTGGTATCAATACAATAACGATAATTACAAACGTAGAAGAGCACTAGCGACTCAAATTTTAGATGAACTGGGTTGTAGATACGACAAAAATCAAGTGGGACTTTTCCTTTGGGCTAAGATACCAGTACGATACAAGCAGGTAGAAGAACTTACTGAATATATTCTTCATGCAGCACATGTATTTATAACACCAGGCTTTATCTTTGGAAGCAATGGTGAGCGTTACATAAGGCTATCACTATGTTGCAACGAAGAGCAATTAGAAGAAGCCTTGCTTAGAATTAAGAATCTCGAAATAAACAAAACAAATTAAGATACATATATTATGGAATTAGAATCAATTTTACTCCCAGGAGTACCCGAAAAGCGTCCGTTAGTTATTGCAGGACCGTGTAGTGCAGAGACAGAAGAACAAGTACTTTCAGCAGCCCATAGCTTAGTAGATAAGGGTATAAAAATATTTAGAGCTGGAATATGGAAGCCTAGAACTAAACCCGGTGGTTTCGAAGGTGTAGGTAGTGTTGGTTTAGAGTGGCTCAAGAGAGTAAAAGAAGAAACAGGTCTATACGTAGCAACCGAGATCGCTACGGCCAAACATACAGAAGAGGCTTTAAAAGCAGGCATTGATGTGCTTTGGGTAGGTGCACGCACAACAGCAAATCCATTTGCCGTACAAGAGATTGCCGATGCTCTTCAGGGTGTTGATGTTCCCGTATTGGTTAAGAACCCCGTAAACCCCGATTTAGAATTATGGATTGGTGCACTCGAGAGAATTCATAATGCAGGTATCCGTCGACTAGGAGCTATCCACAGAGGTTTCAGCAGCTACGAGAAGAAAATCTACCGTAATCTACCTCAATGGCATATCCCAATTGAACTAAGACGCCGTATTCCAAACCTTCCTATCCTTTGTGACCCAAGTCATATTGGTGGTAAACGTGAGTTAATTGCTCCAATCAGCCAACAAGCGATGGACTTAAACTTCAACGGACTTATTGTTGAGAGTCATTGCAACCCCGATCAGGCTTGGAGCGATGCTTCACAACAAGTAACCCCTGAGGTACTAGACTTTATCCTGAACATGCTCGTTATTCGCGAAGGAATGAGTCAATCTACCGAGAATTTAAATATCCTACGTAAGCAAATTGACGATTGCGATAACGACTTGATCGAAGTCCTTTCGAAGAGAATGCGAATTGTTCGTGAAATAGGTACTTACAAGAAAGAGCATAACATGACTGTCCTACAAACTGGACGTTACAATGAAATTATTAATAAACGTGGTGAGCAAGGTGCTGCTTGCGACATGGCAGGAGACTTTATTAAGGGGGTATTTGAATCTATTCATGAAGAATCAGTTCGCCAACAAATAGAAATTATTAATCAAAAGTTGCGATGAGAATTTTAATATTGGGAGCGGGAAAGATGGGCTCTTTCTTCAACGATGTGTTGAGTTTTGATCACGAAACAGCAGTATACGAAACGAATCCTCAAAAACTACGTTTTGTATATAACACCTATCGTTTCACCGATTTAGAGGAGATCAGAGCCTTCAAACCCGAACTGGTTATTAATGCTGCAACCGTAAAATATACTATTGAAGCATTTAAACATATCATCCCAGTAATTCCAAAGGAGTGTATCTTGAGTGATATTGCTTCTATCAAAAACGGACTCAAAGATTTCTATAAGGAGTGTGGGTTTCCATTTGTATCGACCCACCCGATGTTTGGCCCTACTTTTGCGAGTTTGTCGAACCTTGGTAACGAGAGTGCGATTATCATTAGCGAAAGTAATCACTTGGGTAAAACCTTTTTCAGAGACCTGTATAGCAAGCTGAAGCTAAACATTTTTGAATACTCTTTTGAAGAGCACGACGAAACTGCAGCTTATTCGCTCTCTATTCCGTTTGTTTCTTCTTTTGTTTTCTCGGCCGTAATGAAACACCAAGAGGCTCCAGGAACAACCTTTAAGAAACATATGGCTATAGCTCGAGGGGTACTTGGAGAAGACGATTTTCTGTTACAGGAGATCTTGTTCAACTCTAAAACACCCAATCAGATAGAGAATATCATCAATGAATTGAAAATATTACAAGAGATAATTCAAGAAAAAGATGCTACCGAAATGGGGAAATACCTAACCAAAATAAGAGAGAAGATTGAATAATCTTCTCTTTTGTTTTATTGACTAATCTTATGGGGTGGATCCAACTAAAACGAGTATTTTTGTCTGACTAATAGAGGAAACATAAAATGATAGACCAAGGAACCATAGACCGTATTATTAATGCAGCTCAAATTGTTGATGTCGTGTCAGAATTTGTAACACTTCGTAAAAGGGGTGTCAACTACATTGGTTTATGCCCTTTCCACGACGAACGGACTCCATCGTTTAGTGTGTCACCATCAAAGCAAATCTGCAAATGTTTTAGTTGCGGTAAAGGTGGAAATGTGGTGCACTTCATCATGGAGCACGAGCAGCTCAACTACTACGAAGCACTCAAGTTCTTGGGTAAGAAATACAATATCGAGATTCAGGAGAAAGAGCTAACACCCGAGCAGATGCAAGCACGAAGTACGCGTGAGAGTATGTTTGTGGTCAACGATTATGCTCGAGATTATTTTTCTAAGATTCTACACGATCACCCTCAAGGTAGAGCTATCGGGCTTGCTTATTTCAAGCAAAGGGGATTCCGCGAAGATATCATAACCAAATTTCAATTGGGTTACTCGACCGAGTCAAACAATGCTTTTGCTAACGAGGCTCAACTGAGAGGATTTAAGAAAGAGTTTATCGTTAAGACTGGATTATGCTACGAAACGGATCAGCACGAACTGCGAGATCGATTTTGGAGCCGTGTTATATTCCCTGTTCATACACTATCAGGAAAGGTTGTTGCCTTTGGAGGACGAACACTCAACACAGAGAATAAGCGAATTGCTAAGTATGTCAATTCACCCGAATCGGATATCTACACTAAGAGTAATGAGCTATACGGTATTTATTTCGCCAAGCAAGCTATCGTAAAAGCTGATAATTGCTTTCTTGTCGAAGGCTACACCGACGTTATCTCTATGCACCAGGCAGGGGTAGAAAACGTAGTATCCTCATCTGGAACAGCTCTCACTACGGGGCAAATCCGACTTATCCATCGCTTTACCGATAACATCACGGTTCTATACGATGGTGATAAAGCGGGTATCCATGCCTCTATAAGGGGGATCGACATGCTTCTCGAAGAGGGCATGAATGTAAAGGTGGTACTACTTCCTGAAGGAGAAGACCCCGACTCTTTTGCCCGAAAACAAAATGCAACGAGTTTCCAAGCCTACATCAAACAACATGAGACCGACTTTATTCGCTTTAAGATTGGCCTACTTATGGATGAAGCAGGTGAAGACCCAATTAAAAAAGCCGAGCTTATTGCCGATATTGTTAAGAGTATTGCTGTAATCCCTGAAGCCATAATCCGCTCGGTATACATTAAAGAGAGCAGTCAACTGCTACATATTTCTGAAACGGTATTGGTGGCAGAAATCACGAAGATTAAGCGTGAGGAGTTGCAAAAGAGAAAAAACCTCTTACGTAGGGAGAAAGACAAACTTGCTCAAGAAACTCCAGAACAAGCAGCAAAGAGGGCATCTTACATACCCAAGATTGGTCAGGAAGGACAAGAGTTCTATCAATTTGAAAGACTCATTGTACAAACCATTGTGCGATACGGTAATCTACCCTTATGCACCGTTGTCAACGAACTAGGCGAAGAGACCGAATTAAGTGTGATAGAATATATAATAAGAGATTTAAGGCAAGACGAAATCGAATTTTATAACCCACTACATCGCTCTCTACTCGAAGAGAGTAAACAGTTTTTACTCAATCAACAGGAAGGTGAGATTAGCAGATTCTTTTTATCTCACCCTAACCCAGATATTAGCCGATTAGCAGCAGATTTGGTGAGTGATAAATATCAACTAAGCAAGTATCACACCAAGGGACAGACTATAATTACAGACGAAGAACGACTCGACGAGCTTGTGCCAATGCTACTAGTCAATTTCAAGAATGCTCTCTTATTGGCTGAGGTCAAGCATATTCTTCAGGCACTAAAAGATCCGGGCATCATGAACGATCCCGAAAAATGCAATGCTGCAATGGAGCAGTATATGGAGCTAAAAGAGATACAGAGTGTGATGGCAAAAAAACTAGGTGATAGAGTAATTATACCACCAAGTTTGTAATTAACGAGTACGGATTAGATTCATAAACTCTTCACGCGTCTTAGCTTGCTGAAAAGCACCTGTAAAGTCGGATGTTGTGGTAATGGAGTTTTGCTTCTCTACACCACGCATTTGCATACACATATGTTTTGCTTCAACGACAACCATAACACCCAAGGGGTTAAGTGCCTCTTGGATACACTCTTTAATCTGAAGGGTCATTCGCTCCTGAACTTGCAAACGATGAGAGAATATATCGACTACACGAGCAATCTTACTAAGCCCTGTGATGTAACCATTAGGAATATAGGCCACATGTGCTGTACCATAAAAAGGAAGCATGTGATGTTCACAAAGTGAAAAGAAATCGATATCCTTCACGATAACCATCTGGCTATAATCCTCTTTAAAACGAGCACTCATCAACACCTCTTTAGGATCCATATGATAACCACGAGTAAGGGTAAGCATAGCTTTGGCTACACGTTCGGGAGTTTTAATTAAGCCTTCACGTTCAGCATCTTCACCCAAAAGGTTTAATATAGCTTTATAATGATCTTTGAGGCTGTCAATATCCGTATCAAACGGCTTGGTAATATCTTGATTTTGCATTTTATCTATTAATCTAATGGTATTTGAATTAATTCACGGACAATCGAAACTTCTCTAAATTTATTAGTCGAGCGCAGTTCTCGAAGTACAGCATCTGCCTCTTCAATACTCCTAAAGTCACCTACTCTACAAATCCAGCGAGGAGATATAAATGAAGTATAAACTGATAGGTCTGGGAAAAACTCAGACACCTTTTGCCCAATCTCCATAGCATGGCTTCTAGCTTCTCGGGTATTATTACCAGCATAGACTTGAATCCGATAACCACTAGAGCGAATCACACTCTTGTCCCCCGTTTGCACTATTTCAGCTGTAGAGCTATTAAGCAGCGCCTCAATCCGTGGATCTTGGAAAACTCGTACTTTTCCTTGCCCTGGCTTATTAGTGGTCAAGTCGTGGACAATATCTTTCTTGTTCTGTCCTACTGCAAATGTAGAATAGAGCAAGAAGCTAGCCAACAGTAATATATTATTTCTCATTACACACAATTCCGTTACTACAACAAATAAAATAAGGCCCTAATCTAAAGAATTAATAATTAGATTAGGGCCTTAAATGGATATTTAATTATGCTTTAAAGCCATCAATAACGCCTTTAAAGTCTTCAGCTTTCAATGAAGCACCACCAATTAATCCACCATCAACGTCTGGATTAGCAAATAGTTCTTTAGCATTAGAAGCCTTACAGCTACCACCGTAAAGGATAGAGCAGTTATCAGCAACTTCTTTACCGAACTTGTCTGCAACTACTGAACGGATATATTTGTGAATTTCTTGAGCTTGCTCACTTGATGCTGTTTTACCAGTACCAATAGCCCAAACTGGCTCATAAGCAAGAACTAATTTTGAAAAGTCTTCTGGCGAAAGGTCGAATAAAGCTTCAGAAATTTGAGCTTTAACCACTTCGTTTTGTTTGTTAGCTTCACGCTCTTCCAATACTTCACCAATACAGAAGATTGGGGTAAGTTTGTTTTCTAGAGCTAGTTTTACTTTATCTTTAAGAGTTTCTGAAGTTTCACCATAGTAAGAACGACGCTCAGAGTGACCCAATATAACATATTTAGCACCAGTTGAAGCAACCATAGCTGCTGAGGTTTCACCAGTATAAGCACCAGAAGCCTTATCAGCACAGTCTTGAGCTCCCACACCAATCTTAGCAGAATCTACTAAAGATGCAACAGAAGCTAAGTGAATAAAAGGAGTACAAATGACAACATCACAGTTCGGTGTTTCATTTGCTAGAATAGCATTTAAATCTTTTGCTAAAGTGATACCCTCTTGTAGAGTATTGTTCATTTTCCAGTTTCCTGCAACAATTTTTTTTCTCATTATTATTTGTATTAAAAGTTAATTTATAAAAGAGTTATTTCGTTTTTCTACGTCTATAAAGCAAGTCTAGCCCGAAGAGCATAAACATCGGTGCAAAATACCAAAATATTACGTAAAGAATCTTTTTAAAGTCACTATGATCAGTGATTTGCCCTAAAGGTAAACGATCTAAAGAATCTGATAGATCATACTCAGTAGGTAAGTTATGATAACTCCACTTCTGAATGATCACCCCATCTTTTAGTAAAATCAAACCAGGGTTAGCGCGAACCATAGTTTTGAGCGTAATCTCATCAGTGAAATAAAATGGATACTCCGCTCCAGTTCGATCACTCCAAGATTCTATATCTTTTTCTTGAGAGGCCGTAAGGCAAACAAAAGGATATTTATGATCTACACTATAATCGTAAATTTCATTAAGCAAGTCTATCTCACCATCATCTGCTTGGGTCAAATCTCCAGCAATCATTAAGAATGAATATCCTGAATTTGCCAAAAAATCTTGTGCAATATCTTCACTAGATTCTAAATCGAGCATATGGAAGTTTTGAATGGGTGGCACATAACCTTTGGATATCAACTTAGTTTGAGTATCTAAATAAGTCCAAGTACTATCTGGGTAATTATTCAAATCAAATAACTTCTCTTGACCATCTTTTTCCATTAGAACATAAGTTTCAAACACAGCTTCTTCAGCCCCATCTGGCATCTCCATAGCCGAGAGCATATGAGTACCAATTTTGAACGGTCTAAAATCAATTATGGGAAGGTATCTATAACTATAGATAAAGAGCCCAGCAACAAATACAGCTGTATACAATGACACAATCCAATGTGTATGATTCGTAAATAATGATAAAATACCTCGGCGACGTCTATACAAAGATATAGACAGACCCAACAATATAATATTCTTAATAAAAGTCTCCCAATTGGTGAGTATTAATGCATCGCCAAAACATCCACAATCCGATATGGGATTTGTTAAGGCCAGTACGAGTGTTAAGGGAGTCATTATAGACATCAGTACCAAAGCCGTAAATGTCGAAATAGTCCGACGAACTCCAACGAAAAGCAACAAGCCTGTTATTAACTCAATAGCTGCCAATAAGACTCCTAGGAGGAGAAGCAAGAAATCAGGAACCCAGAGTGCCCCAAAAGCCAGTGCATAGTCTTGTAGTTTATAAAAAGAACCCCAAGGGTCTATAATCTTAGCAAAACCAGAAAACACAAAAACTGCCGCTAAAACAAAGCGACATAAATTAGTCCATATACTTTTAAATAATTGTATATGCTTATTCTCCATACTCTAGTTTAATTAACCCAAAGATAGCATAATTAATCATATCCATGTAATTAGCATCAATACCTTCTGAAACCAAAGTTTCACCCTCAAGTGCTTCAATCTGTTTGGTACGATGAATTTTCATCAGAATAAGGTCAGTATAAGAAGAGATTCTCATGTTACGCCAAGCTTCATCGTAATCGTGATTCTTTATTTTAAGCAATTCTAAAACAGTATTCACATGCTTATCGTAGAGTTTCAATGCATCAGCTTCGGTTAAGTCATCGGTATCAGCATAACCTAGTTCTAGTTGAATTAAGCCCATAACACCATAATTGACAATTCCGATAAACTCCGACTTAGCACCCTCACCAACAAGATTAACACCTTTGGTTTCGATGCTACGGATGCGATTGACTTTAATAAAAATCTGATCGGTCACAGATGACGGCCTTAAAATGCGCCATGCTGCCCCATAATCGTGAAGCTTGCTTTTGAATAGATCTCTACATTGACCTACTACATATTCAAATTGTTTTAATGTCTCTTCCATTCTCATTTTTTATACCCTACAAATATAATCAATTATAGACGAAAAATAAAGGGTACCCTAGATAATACTAAGGTACCCTTATTAAAGAGATTATATATATAATTTTAATATAGTCTTAATTGTTGACCAGGACGTAAAATCGAGGTTGTCTTAATGCTATTAAGTTGGCATAAAGATTTAATTGAAACGCGTTTAGATGCAGCAATACCAGAAAGCGTATCACCTTTTCTTACGCGGTAGTATGAACCTGCTCCAGCAGATGCAGTACTTGTAGCAGCACGACTAGCTTTACGTTTAAATACAAATGTGTCAGTTACAATATCTTGATTTTCGAAATCAAACATCAGTGCAGGGTTAATTGCAATACCTAAGAATCGAGTTTCAAAATGCAAGTGAGAACCAGTTGATCGACCAGTATTACCACCCAGACCAATTACATCACCTGCTTTAACCACATCACCCTCTTTTACAAGTTGTTTTGATAAGTGACCATAAACAGTTTCAAGACCATTATAGTGACGTATCACCACATATCTACCATAACCTGATCGCTCATATTTTACCATTCTGATTTTACCATCAAAAGCCGAACGAATAGTATCTCCCACATAAACCTTTAGGTCAAGACCGTTGTGCATTCTTCTCCAGCGATAGCCGTACTTAGAAGTCACCTTTCTGCTTTCTGTTGGCATATAAAAGCCAGTTAAATCTACCTCATAGGTATCAGGAACTGGGACTCCACGGTAAGCATGAACAGATGTGTTTGTCCATGTTGGGTATAAACTCAAAGCAGGGAACTCTTCTCTTTCAACATCAATTTGCTTTTGCAAAATCAGTGAATCAATTGTTTTTAGCTTTTTATCAATGGGCGGCTGACGGGCTATTAAGTCTTGTGCATTGGCTGAACTCATACCCATACAGGTAATAAAGACTACAGCTAATAGAGTTTTAATCTGACTACAATTCATTGGTCTATTTTTTGATACTCAATTATGGTTTTAATATCAGTAGTTTATAAGCTACTATCCACACGATCAAGTATTAATATACTTAAAATCTAATTAAGATTTAATTACTATTTCTAATTTATTTACCTCACTCAATTAAACAGTGAGATTTTTTTCGCCTTGCATATTATAAATTAACCGCATAACGAGAGCTAAGTTTTGGGAATTAAATGAATTCAAAGGGTCAAAACACATAATTCCATTACAATACAACTACAATAAAGATGAATTAACAATCATCTAATGGCAAAGATGCAACTTTAAAGATTGAAGTATATTCAAGCATGATAATTCATTAAGACATTCTAATGACTCACGATTAAGTGAACCTAAAACTAGTCGTCTTTAACCTGCTTAATAAGTGAATATACCTATTAAAAAGTTTTTACATCATTTCCAAAGATAATATAAAAAGGGGTATACCAGCAAATAATTGCTATAAATATAGCTCTAAAAAAACATAATATCGACATTTTTAACTTATGGCAGACCAATCGTTCTGATTTTTACGCTGCTTTTGAAGCTCAAGCCAAAGTACCTGATTAACAGGACTGTTTCGATGAGGGTCGGCTTCAATTATCTCTGAGGCAATACCACGAACATACTGAAGAAGCTGCCCATCCTTTCCAATATCGGCAATTTTGAGGTCAAAAGCTACGCCACTTTGTTGAGTACCTTCCAAATCACCTGGCCCACGGAGCTTCAAATCAGCTTCGGCAATTTCAAAACCATCGTTAGTATCAACCATAATTTCGATTCGCTTACGAGTTACCTCTGAGAGCTTATAGCTTGTAACCAGGATACAATAAGATTGATCCGCACCACGCCCAACACGACCTCTAAGCTGATGAAGTTGCGATAAACCAAACCTCTCGGCATTTTCGATTACCATAACTGAAGCATTGGGTACGTTAACACCAACCTCAATAACGGTCGTGGCCACCATAATATGAGCTTGCCCCGAAGCAAATAGGTTCATCTGCGCATCTTTTTCAGCAGGTTTCATTTTGCCGTGAATCTTCACGACCTCATAACCAGGGAAATCTTCTTTAATCCACGCATAACCCTGTTCGAGGTTCTTCAAGTCTATCTTTTCACTCTCTTCGATAAGAGGAAACACAAAATAGATTTGCCTACCCAGGGTAAGCTGATCGTTAATCATCTTATAGAGTGACTTTTTACGATTATCAAAAAGGTGAATGGTTTGAATGGGTTTTCGACCAGGGGGTAATTCATCAATTACTGAAACCTCTAGGTCGCCATAAAGTGTCATGGCCAAGGTTCTCGGAATTGGTGTAGCCGTCATCACCAAAATATGAGGCATACTTTCATTCTTCACCCAAAGTCGAGCACGTTGAGCCACACCAAAACGATGTTGTTCATCTATTACAGCCAACCCAAGCAATTTAAAAACCACCGTATTCTCGAGTAGCGCATGTGTTCCTAAGATAATCTGAACCTCCCCTGAAGCTAGCCCCGACAAAATGCGCTCTCTATCTTTCTTCTTAGTGGAACCTGTCAATAACTCAACACGGATATCCATGCCCTCTAGAAACTCCATGATTGTTTCGTAATGCTGGGTAGCCAAAATTTCGGTAGGAGCCATCATGCATGCCTGATAGTTATTATCTAGAGCAATAAACATACTCATTAGTGCTACCAAAGTTTTACCACTCCCTACATCGCCCTGAAGCAAGCGATTCATCTGAATACCTGAGCCCATATCTTTGCGAATCTCTTTGAGAACTCGCTTTTGAGCACCAGTAAGTTCGAAAGGTAGGTGATTGTGAAAAAAGTCATTGAAGTGATTGCCTACTTTAGAAAATAAGAAACCTCTATATTTAAGTTGTCTCTCCTTACTATAGGTCAAGATATTGAGTTGGATATAAAACAGCTCTTCAAACTTAAGACGGTATTGAGCATTTCGAAGCTCTATGGCATTGGTCGGAAAATGGATGCAACGAAGAGCCTGTTGAAGAGGCATCAACTTATATTTAGCAATAATATAATCTGGCAAGGTTTCAGGAATGGGGTATTGCAGGAGATCGACCGCTGCTTTCATCAGACGTTCAATGGACTGGGAGTTCATTGATGTCCGCTTCATCTTCTCTGTGGTGTTATAGTAGGGTTTTAAGCCTAAAGTAGAGAGCTGAACCTCGGTGGCATCCTCCATATCAGGATGAGCCATGTTGACTTGACCATTGAAAACCGTAGGCTTACCAAAGATGATATAGTCGTGTCTGACTTTAAGGCTGTCTTGAACATACTTTACGCCACGAAACCAGATCAGGTCAATAAAACCAGTCCCATCAGTGAACCGAGCAACCAACCGTTTCTTACGTCCCTCTCCTATGCTACTGATGTTAATAATTTGTCCCTTGAGCTGCACAAAAGGCATACTTCCCGATAGCTCAGCTATCGAGTAAATTCGACTTCGGTCAACATATTTGTAGGGAAAATAATAAATCAGATCTTGAAGAGAATAAATCTTCAATTCCTGATTTAACGTTTTTGCCCGAGCAGGACCTACGCCTGAAAGGAATTTTATATCACGTGTTGATAAGTCTAACATTTACAATAAGGCCTCTCCTATTTTAAGATCAAAAGGGGTTGTTACTTTTATATTTTCTCTGTTACCAGCTATACACTTAACTGAAATGCCTAAAGCCTCAACAACTGAAGCATCGTCGGTAAAACAAGCATTATAAGCTTGCCTATAAGCTTTTTTTAGTACGTCTGCACTAAATACCTGTGGAGTTTGAACCAGTCGGTATTGACTCCGATCTACCGTATGCGAGACATCACCATCAAAATGTCTTAATGTTTCAAAAACATCGATCGTCGGAATTACAGCCTGGTATCTACGCACTAAATCGAAGCAAGATGCAATGACTTCTTGACTTACAAAGGGTCGAACCCCATCATGAACTCCAACCCACGCAATATCAGCAGAGACTTTAGCCAATCCGTTGCTGACAGAGTGAAAACGCGACTCTCCGCCACAGGCTAGTGTAAAAGGCACATCAAATTTATATTCCGAGCAAAGCGTATTCCAATACTTATGCTCTGATTCGGGCAAAACCAAAACAATCTGCAAATGCGGGTCATAGGCATGAAACAAGCTAAGGGTATGCATTAAAATTGGTTTATCACCTAGCACTAAAAACTGCTTGGGCAAGGAAACACCCATACGAGTACCCTTGCCCCCAGCAACTATTATTATAGACTTCTTTTTGTCTAGCATTCTACACACATTCCGAGTTTAATCTCATCAGCAACTTCCTTACCAGCAAGCTTCTGGGCAAGAGCCAACGCAAAAGGCAAAGAGGCAGCAGGACCTTTGCCCGTCAGGATATTCCCGTCAACAACTACCAATTCATTTTTAATCGTTGCACCCTTAAGGTACGACTCAAAACCAGGATAAGCTACAGCTTGTTTGCCTTCAAGAAGTCCGTTTTGACCCAATACCATTGGAGCGGCACAAATTGCTGCAAGTACAGTAGTAGTGTTATTATGTTGTTTTAGCAAATCGACTAAGCCCTGATGTTTTCCTAGAGTCTCTGCTCCAGGCATACCACCAGGTAGAACTAAAGCTTGAACTTGCTCAAATTTACAATCCTCAAAAAGGGCATCTGCAATGACCATAATTTGGTGAGCACCACGAACGATTAAATCGCCCGTAACACTGACAGTTTGCACATTGAGATTGGCACGTCTAAGTACATCAACAGTTGTCAAAGCTTCAGACTCTTCGAATCCATCAGCTAAGAACAAATAAGTAGTTTTCTTCATAGTTATTTCAAATTAAAATAATAGGTTATAGTACCCATCTGATTATCAACTCTATTTATTCTATTAAATTGAGCCTTACGAGCAGCCTCTTCAGCGGCTTTTCTTAGTACAGTATTAGCAGTATTTGTTTGAGGATTTGGAGTGACGGATATCACCTTACCTGCAGGATTCACCGTTATATTCACCACAACTTTAACCTCTTCGGCCATATTGTAAGCAGGAAGAGGTAATTTACCGTCACCGGCTACCGAACGACCACGCAAATCGAAGGTACCATAACCCGATTGTCCACTAACAGAAACCCCTGTAGTCGGCATACCATCGAAAGCATCCTTGACCTTTTGAGTCGATAAGTCTTCACCATCCATTTGGGCACCTTTACCAAAAGCTCCTGCCACACGCAAACGTGCAGCGGCTTCAGCCTCTTTTCTCTCACGCTCTTTGCGTTCAACCTCACGTTTTTTGGCCTCTTCAGCTTCTTTACGTTGACGCTCTATACGCTCTTGCTCTTTTTTCTTGGCATCAAGAGCTTTTTCTTCTGGTGATTTTTCTTTGGGTTTCTTAGCCTCAACTTTCGGCTCTACTTTTGGCTTCTTCTTGGTCTCTTTCTTGGGTTCGATAACCACAGTCTCCTCTTCGACCTGTGTTATAATCTCTTCCTGGGCTTCAGTGGGTAATTGGGGAGCCGGCTCAATCTTAGGTTCTGCTGGCATTACCTCAACGTCAACATAATGTGCCACCTTCTCGCCACCAATAGCATAGTCAACCTCTCCCATAAGGATAGGCACACCACTTTCTTCTTCTGGTTCGGGAATCAAAATCGTCATCCAAACCAGAAAACCTATTAGCAAGGCATGCACAAGCAAAGCCCCAATAGCTCCTATTAATTTACCTTTATCTCTTGTCTTCATTCTTTATCTTCCTTCTGGAGGGCGAGTTGCCAAAACCATCTTGAACTTATTCTCATTTGCGATATTAAGCACCTTAACAATTTCTCGGTAAGGCACAGTTTCATCGGCATAAAGAGCAATATACATTTCTGGTTCCTTCAACGCACTCTCTTGTAAAAAGACAGGTAGATCTATAATATCCAACGCAACCTCTTTTTCGTTACCAAAGGCTGCATAAAAATTAAGATCTTTATCGATAATCACACGAGTCAACGGTTTGGCAGAGGTTTGTTGCTTACCTTGAGGCAGCAAAACCTTAATCGCATTGGGCGACACTACGGTTGATGTAATCATAAAGAAAATCAACAATAGAAAAATGACGTCAGTCATCGAAGCCATACTGAAGGTCGGAGATATTTTTGTTCTTCTTTTTAACATTATCTTCTCTAGTTTCTATTATAACTTAGCCGCAAACCTACTTCGCAGGTTCATTAAGCAAGTCCATGAAAGCCATTGTTTTGGCCTCCATATTATTTACAATACCATCAATTAAGCTAACTAAGTAGTTATAAGCAAACATAGCAATAATACCTACTACAAGACCACCGATAGTGGTAATCATAGCTTCGTAAATACCACCAGAGAGCAATGTTATATCAACATTATTACCAGCGTTGGCCATTTCGTAGAAAGCCTTAACCATACCAGTTACTGTACCTAAGAAACCAATCATTGGTGCACCTCCAGCAATAGTAGCCATGAAGTTTAAGCCTTTCTCAAGTTTAGCAACCTCCATGTTACCTACATTCTCAATGGCAGCTTGAACATCGTTGACCGGTCTACCCAAGCGGGTTATACCTTTTTGAATCATACGAGAAGTTGGCGAATTCTCAACCTCACAATAGTTTAATGCAGCAGGAATGTCTCCTTGAAGAATAGCAGCCTTAACTTTCTCGATAAATTGGGGATCACCTTTACGGGCATTACGAATAACGTAAATACGCTCAAAGAATATATAGAAACAGATTAATGACAAGATTGCCAAAACAATCATTATCCAACCACCCTTAGCGGCCATAGCGAAAAGATTCATAGACTCGGGTTCTACAACTTGTCCCATGGCAGCACCAGACATCAATGTATCTACAGGGTTCACAGCCACTTGGGCTACAGCTAATAAAGTATTCATCATCATTCGGATAAACATTTTTTGTACTCCTGAATGGTTTTCTCTAGTCCCAGATATAAGGCATTGCTAATCAATGCATGTCCAATAGAGACTTCATCCAACCACGGAATGTTGTTATAAAGATAATTTAAATTGTTTAAGTCTAAGTCATGACCAGCGTTAAGCCCCATGCCTAAGCTACGTGTAAGCTTTGCCGCATCAACAAAAGGTTGAACAGCTCGCTCTGGGTTCTTAACATATTTCAGTGCATAAGGTTCTGTATAAAGTTCAACTCTATCGGCCCCAGCTTTGGCAGCATATTCGATAGCCTCTTTCTCTGTGGATACAAAGATCGAAGTACGAATACCAACAGCTTTGAACTCATCTAAAATCTCACTCAAAAAGTCGCAGTGTTTTTTAGTATCCCATCCTGCATTTGAGGTCAGTTGCTCAATAGTATCGGGAACCAAAGTAACCTGATGAGGTTTAACACTAATGACCATATCCACAAATTCACGAGAAGGGAAACCTTCAATATTAAATTCTGTTTTGATAATAGGTCTCAAGTCGTAAACGTCTTGACGCGTAATGTGACGCTCATCAGGGCGTGGATGAATAGTTATGCCGTCAGCACCAAAGCGTTCACAGTCGATAGCAACTTGAACAACGTTGGGCACAATACCACCTCTAGAATTTCGTAGCGTGGCAACTTTGTTTATATTAACACTTAATTTAGTCATATTATTAATCCTTGTTCTTTACGCAAATTTACAAATATAAGTGACAACCCCGTAGAATTAGGAAAAAAAAGAGCACTTTTGCAAGAGTATTCAACATTGTTTTTATATGGAATTCGCAATCATAGGAAATAACTACCAAGCCGAAAAGGCTGTTCATACACAAAGACTGCTTCAGTTTCTTTATCAAAGAGGAGCAACGGTCAAGATAAATCGTAGCTTTTATAACTTTATTTTACCTTATATAGGGAAGCTAGAATTTAAACCCATTCTTTTTGATGAACAGGATTTTACTGCCGATATGGTTGTGAGTATGGGAGGCGACGGAACTTTCTTAAAAGCTGCCCGACTTGTTGGGAATAAGAACATTCCTATCATAGGAATCAATACGGGCCGTTTGGGTTTTTTGGCCGACGTATCGTATAACCATATCGAAGAGACTTTCACTGATATACTACTGGGCAATTATGTACTCGAAAAGCGAAGCTTGTTAAAACTTAAGAGCAATATTCCGAATATAGAATATCCCTACGCCCTAAACGAAATAGCCATCTTAAAGAGAGATCATGCTTCAATGATCACTATTCACACACATATAGACCACTCCTATTTGGCAACTTATCAGTCGGATGGATTAATTGTAGCAACACCTACAGGCTCTACAGCCTACTCATTAAGTGTTGGAGGCCCCATCATTGAGCCAACATCAAAGACCTTAGTCATAAACCCCATTGCACCACACAGTCTTAATGTTCGCCCGTTTATTATTCCTGATGCCGTAACGATTCATTTGAAGATCGAAAGCAGAAGTCACAACTTCTTGATTTCGGTTGATGGGAGGAGTTATAAATGCAACGAAGAAACTGAGGTTTGTATCTCTAGGGCTGAACACTCTACTATAATCGTCAAACGTCAAAACCACCACTTCTACGACACGCTCCGTGAAAAACTCATGTGGGGTGCTGATAAAAGATAAAAAAACTAAGGCAGACATCACTAACTTACGCTAGAGATATCTGCCTTAAACTTAAACCAAGAATTATAATTCTTAATTACTCGATAGAAGCACCCGTATTTTCTACAGTCCACTTCATAACCTTAGCACCAACAACAACATCTGCCTGAGTAGTAGATGGACTAGTACCACCGTCACCGTTTTTATCAGGATCGTATGCATCATTATCATCTACAGTGCCATCACCATTCCAATCGATTTTATCAAAGAAAACCTTATAGATCTTACCTTGCTCATAAAACTTTGAAGCATTTGCATCAATCTCATTACCATTAGCACCACTCATACTAGCAAACTTGACCATATTGAAATAACCAGCTCCTTGCTCAACTGTAGAGTAAGTATCAAGTTTAGGATCATCAGCTGCAGCAGTTGCTGATTTAGTATACTTCTCACCATTGAACTGCAACTCACCATCTGCCTTTTTTGTTAAAGCATAATATTTATCACCATCTTTAATATAAAGAGTCGTCGTTACATCTTCAGAACCTTCTGCTTTCCCTGTAGCTTTGTATACATAAGAATCAACTACCACATTAGAGCTATTAATAGGCAACACTCTATTTCCTTGATCATCTTTAACCACATCGTAAATAACAGCATTCATTCGGAAAGCAATTCTCTTCTCATCACCATTGAATAGGTGATTAGCTACTACTTTACCACCAGTTGTTATATCTGCGTAAAATCCAACATTAGCCAACACACCTAAATTATCTTTCACACGTTTATCAGATGGATTAACCGTGTTGCCTGTAGATTGAGCCATAAATCTATCAACAGCTCCAAAAGTTAACGAATAGTTATTAGGAGTCATCTCAGTCACTTCTACACTCTTTACCAGTTTATCACTAGATTTGACAGCGCCACTCACCTCAACACGTGAAGCTTGAGGTTTTAACTCCATATTATCTAATTTATACTCTGTTTTATTTTTATCAGATGACTTTATAGCAGATGACAAATTAGCATCATCAAAATAATAAATAGCTGCAACATTATCTTTTCCATCAATGCTACTAGACTGAATATCACCCACTTTATAACCCTGAGGAGTAACTACATCTTTACCTGTATAGTTGTTTGCCGAAACTACTACTCTCTCTGTTCCATTCAATGAAATATCTCTAAATATAGCAGCATATTTATCATCAGAACCCGATTTAGAGAGTTCTAATTTGGCTACTTGTGATGTCCCTCTCATTACATAAGCAAAAATATTACTCAAGTTTGGAGCTATATCGTTTGCAACTCCATCCTCAATTACCCCACGACCAACTGCAGTCGGGATAGATACTCTCACTTCTAAATCATTAGAACCGTTAAAACTATTATTTCCGTCAACGTCGTCAGACGAACAAGAAGTAAAACCAGCTACAGCAATTGTAGCAACTAATAAACTAATAAACTTTTAAATTTCATATTTTTATTATTTTATAAATTCAACATATTTAAGAGATACTCAATACAACAGTATTACCTAATTTTCAAAACCAAAACTCTCAATCCTATATCTATAACTTTTTGAACCAAATACACAAAAACCAAACAATCAATAAAACCAACTCTCAAGAGATGCCATTCTAGACATGTATCACACTAACACCAATAAGTCAAAGCATTACGTCTTCATTTCTTTTACAATACAAACATAATACATTTTTTAGATGAGTCACAAATACAAAACAATTAATTTATATTATATAACAATAATTACTCTAATTCAACCTCAACAAAGTGGACAAACAAAGAAAAATAACAACATCCAATAAATCAAGCAGTTACAAGTAATAAGATAGTTCTTAACACTAAATTAATTACACAAAACTCACGAAATAAGCTAATACTAGAGACTTAAAAAAAACGAGACAAAGGGTGTGTATTATTACATTAATATTTCACTATGCCGCACACTTTGAAACACATATTAAGAAAACCCAACATAAAAACTTTATTACTTTTTGGCCTTCACAACAAACTCCATCAACTCGGCACCATCGTAGTGCATTTTTACACGAAACTCTTCAACAAACGCAGAAGTTGCTGTATTATGAATAAAACCTATTTTATATAAATCTTTATTGTCTATACCGCCACTACTCTTCACACGACCTACAAAAACATAATAATCAGCAAATGGCAACGATTCAGAAACCTCCAAAACTGGTATTGAGACTCCATCATGCGTAAAAGTCAAACCTTTTTTCACACCGGCATTAGGCTTGAGCTTTTTTTCCTTTGACTCAAACCCAATATTAGTTTGAATATAAGTACTAAATTCAGAAGACATACCTTTAGGTGCATTCACAAACTTCTTTCCAACACCAAAATACCTATCTTGCCTCACATACCCCTCTCGAATTCGATCATCCCACTCCACAACAAGACTAGTCGAGAGTTCTTGACCTACAGCAGCCTCAGCTTCGGTCTCATAACCCTCACCACTAAGCTTAGTAAAATTTATGGTATAAGACTTGTTTCGAGCGACCTCTATATTTGATATACGTGAAGAGAAATATTTAAATTGACCTGAGGAGTTTCTACATTTCAAAACCACCAACAAATCTTTAGCTTGCTCGGCAGCTACCATATAATCTCCTGTAACATAAGAGTTCGAAGAAGTAGATAAGATAGAATTGGTGCCCACTAGTTTTATGGGTTTAAGTAACGTCGTAGCGGGCTTCACGGGAGTTACTACCGGCTGACCAGACTCGTCAACATTATACGCGCCACTAGCAACTCTTGAGTATCCATAAAGAGAAGCTTCAATAAGCTCATAATTATACCTAGAGGTCAGCGATACTTTAAACTTTGATATTGGCCGAACCAAACTCGCTGTCAAATCGATCAACTGAGCTTTATCTGCATAAAACACGGAGGTTAACAAATTCGACTCTGCTTTTCCATACAGTTGAGCATCCAGCTGAAGTAAGCTATATGATTGAACAAACTTATCGAAATTGCTGATATTCTTCATTCCTGCTTTGACTTCAAGAAGACTTTTTTCAAGATTAGCCACTACCACCACCTTAAATTTATCCACATCTTTAAGGGAGTTTTTGTCAAAAGCCACAAAAAACCTTGTTGAACCTGCGGCTGCACCAGGTTTTCTTTCAATACTCTGCTCTACAGCTCGGAAACTACTTGATTCATCAAACAAAAATACGAATATATCGCGAACCTCTTTATCTTCAATCCCTACAGCTCGAGTTTCAATGGCCTCCTTTTGCTCTTGAGATAAATCGAGATGCAGATTCATTATAATTTTATTCTCATCAGACAAGATATCAGAGTCTGAGCTTAATCCATCTTCGTGGACACAACCCGATAAAACAAATATGTAAAACCACAATTGGTAATCCTACCCAACAACCAAAAAACTTGGCTATATATATTTTTATTGTTTTCATAATACTATACTAACATTCAATTATTCAAGTTACTTATCTACCTCCTGCAACTTTCTCAGGTCGCAGACTCTTCATATTCTGATATATATACAGGGGGACTCTATGGTTATCAAATTCTAGGAAGTCTTTTACACTAAATAAGATCGAACGATCTATTGCTGAAACTGTAATTTTCCATAAGTTCTCCTCTGTACTATCCAAAACCTCCTCAACAAATAATTTAAATTTATCGGTCTCAAAAGACTTCGGAATAGCACCACCATAGATGTAAATTTCTTTCACAACAACACTACTTGCACCAAGATCAAAATCACTAAGCCTATGATAGTGCTCTGTATCAGCATTAAGTGCATCATCCTTCCATTTAAAACCTGGATAACCACCTTGACCTCCAACTTCAATATCCTCTTCAATCCAGTCTACAACGGTTATAGTAGTATTAAGATCTGCTTCACCTTTGAGTGCCTCATCAGGAGTTCGATACCCATCTCCTATAATTTCATTTATACCAATAACTATTCGCTTATTACGAGATAAAGATTCGTATGAGAGCTCTCCATCAATTATTTTACTTCGATTCACTTTATAGTAACGAGTTTTATCCACTCCTTGAAATCCCTCATTATATACACCAACCACAAAAGTAGTTACCGTTTCATCACCATCAATTGAGCGAGCTCCTTTGTTCTCGGGCAGATAGATCATGCGTTTTACAGGGTTCGCAGTTGCTTTTGCCAATTTCACAACATAGGGTACATTCGACACCTTAGGTGAATTGGAAATATTCAAGCGCTCTGCTTCAGGAGCTACAACAAGACCATTTTCTGTGATCCTATACACATAAATACTATTGATTAAATATGCCTTACCATCAAAAATATTAGCATTATCTGGCTGCACTTCGGAACCATCAGAGTTTACCGAATAATTAAATCCGATATCTACTCGAGCTACAGCACGACACAAACTAATATCTACACTTTTAAGCTTTTCAAAATCAGCAACATTCATATCAAGAGCTGCAGATATAGGCAATGACTCCGAATCAAGAGTAGATTGTTTGGTCATATCCCAAATGTACGTTGCTTGGTTAAAGGCTTTGAATTCAATTTCCGATGATATATCAGTCAGGGTTTTATTTTTGAACCCCTCAACATCTAATCTCTTAGGATTGGCAACAAACACCAGCTTAACTCTTTGAGAATCGTGAGGCACATTTACCTTTAAATTAAAATCCGTAGCTTTTTTAATTTGAGAGTAATTTAAGTTCGACACATGGGCCATGTTATAGAACAGCAAGTTATCTGAATCATCGAGCCCTCCTGCATTATCTCTGGGCAGAAAAACCAAAACATACATAGTACTTAGCTTTGACTCAAAGTCAGAAGAGTTATCATTCAGCCCATAAACTCCGCCATCTTGAAGTACATTTACTACTTATCCAAATGATATAAGAAACTTATCCAAACTGATAAACAAACTTATTTATTATAGCATGTATTTGATAAACAAACTTATTTGTTTACATTCGCATATGAGTAAGAAACTATCAAGTCAAACACAAGTTACTTATCCATTACAACGCTAAAAAAAATAAATATGAATAGTAAAAAGAAAGGATTATCAACTCAAACCAAACATGAAACAAATCCTTTTATGATTGAATTAAAAGGTAAAATGTATCTCCAGCCTCGAGCTAATACAATAATAGCTCGAGGAGAATCAATAGTAGACACCTCAACAGGTCAAATAGTAAATGATACTGTTTTAATGGGGAGAAGAAAAGTAGTAGACAAAAGTCAATTTGCCAAGATATATGCTTCCGAGATTGGTAGCTTATTCGATTTATCAAGAAGTGCAATTAATGTTTTTATGTATCTAACCAAAGTAATGGACTATGATCAAAGAGCTTACTTTAATTATTTCAAGGAGTATGCAAAGGTTGGATACAAGTCATTCAATCCATGTTATAAAGGGATATTGGAGTTAATCAATAATCAAATTATCGCACTTGATGTAAGAGAAAATACATACTGGCTCAACCCAACCATCGTTTGTAAAGGAGAGCGATTTGCTATTTATACAGAATATATCACAAAAGAAAAGGCTGAATCTATAGATGCTGAAAAACTGCTGAAAGCCAATCAAAGAGATAATGCTCCAAGCTATGATAATCAGACTCAAAAGAAAATTGATGCTATGAATAAAATTCAAGAAGATAAATATCTATTAGAAGAACAGAAAAGAATAGAGGAATGGGAAAAACGACAAACAGAACTTCCTTTCGATTAAAAGAAAACGAGGAATAGTATTTACTATTCCTCGTTTTTTTAGAGCAAAACAGCTCTCGTATAAAGGTCGTCAAGCGCTCGAGTTGTACCTCTACATTGCTCTATCCTCTTGACCTAACAAAGATACAAAATAGAACCTAACTAATCAATTTTCCATGCTTAAATTTGAGTGATTAATTAATGAGTTTATAGATGGATGAGCGAACGAATGGAGAGGGAAGTAGAGGAGAGAATGGATGAATCGAGAAGAGAATCGAGAAGAGAATGAAGAAGGGAAATGGAAGGGAAATGGATGAATGGGGATTAGGATTTTTTTTTGATATTTAAATTGGTTTCTTTATGAATTCAAATCTAGTTATAGCACACTATAACTAGTAAACTAGTTGTGTGCAAGGGGACACCCCTTGACCCCACATTCTCAAACGATAAATCTTATTGATAATGGCAAAGACAAGCATAAACATTCAACCTGTAAAGGGTGGTAGTGAACAACATAATCATAGAGCTAAAGAGCTTGATTATGTTCGTCCAGAACTTTCTATTAAAAATGAAAGTTGGATATCCGAATCTATTTCGGATAGGTTGAAATTTATAAAAAAGAACACCAAGGAAAAAACAGGAAGATCCCTGCAGAGTAAAGCTACTCCAATTCGTGAAGGAGTAATTGTAATTTCAGAAAAAACAACTCTGAAGGACTTGCAAAAATTTGCTCAAAAAGCCGAAGATAAATTCGGAATAAAGGCAATACAAATTTACACTCACAAGGATGAAGGACACTACAAAGACCAAGAGAAAAAAGAGTGGAAACCAAATCTTCATGCTCACATAGTTTTTGATTGGACTAATCACGAAACAGGAAAAAGCATAAAGCTTAATCGCCAGGACCTGGCACAAATGCAAACCCTATTAGCCGACACCCTCGATATGGATAGGGGAGTTTCTTCAGATAAAGTTCACATACAGTCGCAGCAATTTAAAAATGAAGCCGAATTAAGGCGATTACAAGAACTTTTGCTTGAGAAAGAGGAAAACGTACACAAAGCCAAAGAAGAGCTTAAAAACGTAAAATTAAAAACTAATACAGGCAAAACTATTGATCGTGCAGTAGGCAAACTCTATGAGTTACTTGGGGAACAAAAGGGGAGAAAAAAATAATCGAGCTAGAAAAGAATAATTTAAAGCTCAATCAGGAGCTTCAGGGAGCAAATAAAACAATCAGCAATCTAAGCGAAGAATTGAAAGTAACCAAGCAAGAAGTATCCAAAGTTGTAGAAGAAAATCATACGTACCTAAACGCGTTAAGAGATCTAAGAGTGAAGCTAAATAGCTCTTTAGAGGAAACCGAAAAACAGACTATTGTAGTCTTCAAAGACCTTACAAAGATGTTTAGTGAAGGCTTAAATGTCGAGCCATTCAATAACACCCATATAGCAAGAATATTCAATACAGGTAAAAAACTAAGCCAGGAACAAGAGCATAAAGAACAAGAATCACAAAACAAACGAAGAGGTAGAAGTATCTAACCCTAACTATCATACACTTGTGTATTTTATAATACACGTTGTGGAGTATACTTCTTGCTCAATGTTTATTAAAAAATACTTTTCTAAAAATCGGCTTTTTTGAAGTTTAAATCACTCGTTTTTCGACAAGATATTCTTGATGTATAGATTAATTTTAATAACGGGAGATAGATTAATTAATTTATCTCCCGTTATTAAAATTAAAATCAGACTTGTATTTACTTGTTTTTATTTTGTTTCCTTAATTCCATTATAATAAAACAAACAAATAGTAGAAATTCAACATGAAAAAATAATTCCACCCAATTGCTTGGCATTAGTTGGAACATATTATTTACATACAAAACAGTAAAAACAATTCCACATATAATCATTTGTATTAACATATCATCTACACATTAAAGCTGATACAACCCCCCAACATACAGCAAATCCAATACTAGCACCAAGTGTCATAGGAGCAAATGCAGCTCCAACTCCTCCAGCTACTCCCATTCCTATACCACACCATTCTGATCCAGAAGCTCTTGTTTGAGAGTTGTACAATTTAACTAAATGTATTTGCTCTTTCTTTAAATCTAGCCTAACATCCGCTACAGGTTCATTAGAACTATCTATTAAAGTATATAAATCTCCATTTTTTACAAATGTAAAAAATGTAATTATTACATCTTTAGCTGTACTACAACCTCCTAGTATTTTATTAGGATCGTTTTTATCAAAAACCATATAACAATATATAGAATTACTAGGGGAACTGAATTCTACCATATTTTCAAAATCCCATTGTTCGTCTTTAATAGAGCGAGTAAGCTTATTTTTTGATATAAACTCATTAAATTGAACTCTAACAGACTCATCAATAGATGGACTTGTTTTTATTAAAACATCTTCGATTACAGTATTATCTTTAACTTCTGTTTCATTCATATTCTCATTAGAACAGGAATATAATACAATACAAAATGGTACTACTAGGAAGTAAAAAGATACTTTTTTAAATGATTTAATTAAATTTGTTTTCATATTAACGCAATTTAAAAGATTTATATATTAAATATCTATTAGTGAAATAACATATAAATAAAACATAAAACAAGTATTTTTAAGTTTTATTTTAAAAAAAAGAGATTACAGAAATTTAAAAACTATATATCAGTAAGTTTTTACACTCTCGGCAAAGGTCAAAAGCGTAAAACCTTGGGGGTCTTAGGGGGCAAAGCCACCTAATAGAAAAGTTCTTGTTTTTTCTTACGGTAAACAAGATATAGAATGCCAATTACTAATACACATACCTAACTAATTAATTATCAGTTAATTACAGTACATTTACTACTATAGTCTTATCAACAGTCTCACTCGACCAATTAGGGCTAAACTCATTATTGGAGTTACAACTCGAAAGCAAAGTCAACAAAAACGACACAGACAAAATCAAAGCCGAGAAGCTAAACAGGTTTGTCACCCACCGATTTACTCTAAATAAAGGACACATATATAAATTCATAGATTTCAATTAATAGTTTAGGGAAAGACTCGTGATTAATCAATTACAGAACCCGTATTATCATCTACATCCCAGTTTGGAACAGTTACATTTATACCCAGATTTGAGAATTCAAATAATACTTCGATTTTAATCTCCTGAGTCTTAGACATACTTATTTGAGGATAATGCATAGCAATAAAATCTTTCAGACTCACTTCGTGACGCTCAAGAGTAGAGGTCGTCATAGTCAGCTTACTCTCTAGAAAGCCAGCCTGAGGGCGAAGAACATTGAACTGACCTCGAAATAGGTTTGGCTTGTCACTTTTCTCTAACACGGGGTTAAATCCGACTAAGTCTCCTTCGATTATATTCATATTCATATCAAAACCCTGAACTTGATGACTGATATGTAAAGAAGGCATTTCTGCGAGTCCCTTAACAGTAACATCAAATTTAACGTGAGCAGACTTTAACAGTAAATCAACAGAGTTATTAGAGATCTCTTTGATATGAACATCCCCTCTAGAAAAATAAAGCCGATCACTTGATTTCAGCCCTTTTCCTCCAGACACCTGATTTATCACACCTTGACCAATATTACCAATACCACCCACTTCAGAATAACTAGATAAGTTACCCCACACAACAAAACTATACGTTCCACCAGGGAGATGCTTGAGTTCCATTTTAGTTTTCGACTTGTCGTCTAAAGTAATTTCTCGAGTTTCAAACAAATCTCCTGTCTATTTATCATAGATAAAAACAGTCAAATGGTCAACATACTTAAGAATGACATCTTGATCTCCATTGGCCAGATACTTAAAGTTGACCTTAGTGGTGTTTATGATACAACCCTCAAGGTCTTCGCTTATGCACCCCGTAAGAGAGAGTGACACAAACAGACTAATAAGCATTGTAATATTTTTTAAAATCATAACTAGATTTAATTTAAATTGTCGCGTTAAATAAATTAGAACATTCACACCGTCCCTTTTACATTACCATGTCAACAAAGCGGCATAACGAAATACTAAATACATACTCAAACACTTAATCTTGTAACTATTAAGACATAAAACCCTATTATTAAACTATTCTACCTGTATATAAAAAGGGGTAGAAGATAAAACAATCAAACAAACCCCATCACAGTCGAGGTAGTAGAATAAATAAAGAGCTATAAACTAAGCGTATAGACCTCTAATAATTTCATAATGCAATTATAATACATTTATTTGATATCTGCACAAATATGAAACAATAGACTACATTTATATAACAATCATTAATCTAAAAAGTAGAATTCAAATAAACTAGAAGACGCATAAAGCACTTTAAAAACAAATTAAGAAACTTTTAATACTGAGTACATTTTTTGCAATTACCTACAAGAACAACAAATAGATAAAACACTGTAAATCATAGCGATAAAAACACAGACACATCATAAATCACTTTTAAAACCAACACTCTTATCCGATAAGCTCAAGGCATTAGTTAATCAACTTTAAAAGCATTTTACTATCATAGATACGAAACACCATTACAATTCATTCATTTCAAAACCATTACAATTAATCATCAGCATAATACAAGGAGATAAGAACACAGATAAGACAAGTCAGTAAAAGAACAAATCGTAACAACTTACTCGTTTAATAGCTCCCACCTACTGACTGCAGCCAAACGAGTAAGTCGTTTAATGTTTAGAGTATGTAATCATTCTAATACTGCAAATAGATTAATCACATTTGGATTATTGGGTACTAAGCAGATCAAGCTAAGTAGCCTCCCAAAAAACAACTCAAAAATCAAGTAACAGATCTGATTGGAGATATTACAAATCTCCATAACTGAAAAACATTTTAAGTTGGTAAAAACACAAAAAAGGCCCTAAGTAAACTTAGAGCCTTTTTTATGTCGATTCAGTTATTCTTTACAGATTACATAAATAAATATAATATAACATAGGTATTATCATTATTGTCAGAAATTAATAAAGAGCCTTGACTCAGTTTTTTCCTTACACCAACATACAAGTTCGCAGTCCATTCTTCAAGACGGGTATTCGTATTGAACATTTCACTACTCTTTTCTATGTCACTGTAATATTGAAAATCTTTATCATGAGCCCAGATTCCCTTCATACCATAAGTTAAATTCCATTTTCGACTAAGTTTATGCTCCATATCAGTATATAAATTAAGTCGCGAAATATTTTGCCCAGCATTAACATTGAATGAGTTGAATTGGTCTTGGTTAGATATATTACTCACAAAACTATTACTTCTATTCATGTATGCGGAGTAATCTGCTCCTATACTAAAACCCATTTTAGTTTTATATCCAATAGCTATGTTGTGTAATGCATTGTTTCCTGATTTATTTGTTACGGTGTTTAATAAAGAACCATCAGATTTAGATGTAGACCGAATTGCAGGAGTTATTTCACCATTATAAACAATATGTATAGAGCTGTTTTCAGAGGGTGTATAATCAAATGCAGTTCTTATATTATGCAAATCACCTCTCGCTTTTATTCTCTGAACTTGCTCTATAGATATCAGATCATCACCAATTGTATGCTGTGAATAAATATTTGACTGCTGTGGCGAAAAGAAGTTTTCATAGCTATAAATAGCTTCTGTAGACCATTTAGGAGTAGATATCACCATACTAGCCCCAGTTATCCAAGTATCTTTAAACTGATTAATATAACTATTACGCACTTCTCCTGAATAGGAATTGTCTTTAGTCTGCTCTAGAATAAGATCTATTACTGCTCCACGAACATTATATTGTGGTGGTGCACTATATAAAACATCAGCAAATTTAACTCTTTCAATGGGCATAGAGCTTAGAAGACTCTTTAGTTGAATAGGGCTCATTGAGGTTGGCTTTCCATTTATAATTATGGTTAAAGTTCCTATACCAGCCAACTGCAACATATTGTCTTTCTCATCGACTCCTGGTAATTTACTGATAGCTTCATATACATTGGTTGCAGTTGTTCCATTCGCTATTTGTTTTATATCATAGATTAGTTTTCCTTCTTCAACTTTAACAATAGGACGATATGCCTCTACTACGACTTGATCTAGTTCTAAAATAATAGATTCTAATACAACTTCTCCCACATCAGGATTATCAAAATTCTCTCTTTTGCGTTTATACATAATATGGTCAAACTGCAGAATTACAGGCATTAAAGTGAGATGTATAGGTAGCTCAAATAACCCATCTTCAGTTGAGACAGTTGTTGCTAAGTATTTTGAGTTAGCATCATACATGGTGATAACTATATCAATAGCAGGTAAACCATCCTGGCCTACAACTTTCCCAAAAACTTTATCCATTTGAGCCAATGTCGAAAAGTTTACTACAAACAAGAGTAGCCCAACAAAAAATAATCTCACTTTCAATTTACTTTGCATTAACACTTATTGAATACTATTTAAAACAACTTAACACAACTGTAAATAAAATAATTGTTTATATAAAAACAAACACCTCGCCATATCGTTTTCATTAACTAACATTAACACAGACAGCAATATTAAGTAGTAATTTTCTGTCTTCTGTTAACTAGAAGCTAAGATTGATGAAACAGAAGCTGGGAAATAACTAATCAGTATGCATAAAAAAAAGGCCCTAAAGTAAACTTAGAGCCTTTTTTGTGTCAATTCAATTATTCCTTACAGAACACTAAATTATAATTTCAATCCTGCATTAACTTTACGTACAGCTTCTGCACTTGCTTTGAAAGCAGCTTTTTCTTTATCGTTAAGTGGAAGATTAATAATTTCTTCGATACCGTTGCGACCAAGAATAACAGGTACACCACAGCAAATATCAGTTTCACCATATTCGCCTTCTAGAGCTACAGAACATGGGATCATTTTACGTTGGTTGTGAATGATTGCCTCAGCTACATAAGCACCTGCAGCACCTGGAGCATACCAAGCTGAAGTACCTAGTAGACCAGTAAGAGTTGCACCACCAACCATAGTTGCTTTAGCTACCTCTTCTAATTTTTCTTCTAAAAGGAAGTTTGATACTGGGATACCTTTGTAAGTTGCAAAACGTGTTAGAGGAATCATTGTTGTATCACCATGACCACCAATAACCATACCTTCTACTTCGTTAGCGTTGCATCCCAATGCTTCTGATAAGAAATATTTAAAACGAGAGCTATCTAGTGCACCACCCATACCGATGATACGGTTTTTAGGTAAGCCTAAAGATTTCAATGCTAAATAAGTCATTGTATCCATAGGGTTAGATATAATAACAAGGATAGCGTTTGGAGAAAACTTCAACGCATTTTCTGCTACTGTTTTAACGATACCTGCGTTAACACCTACTAGCTCTTCACGAGTCATACCTGGTTTACGAGGAATTCCTGAAGTAATAACAATAACATCAGAGTTTGCAGTTTTAGCATAATCGTTTGTGCAACCCACTAATCTTGAGTCAAAACCCAAAAGTTGAGCAGTTTGCATCATATCCATTGCTTTTCCTTCCGATACTCCTTCTTTAACGTCAAGCATTACTACTTCATCAGCTACTTCATTGAAAGCTAATACATTGGCACATGTAGCACCTACGTTACCTGCACCTACTACGGTTACTTTTGACATAATATTTTAATTTTATTTGTAAAACTATATTTAAAGATAGTCTTTAAAAACTATTCTTACTTATCTTGTTCAATACAAAAATAACATTAGTTATTTGATTGGGGAATTATTTCCTTAATATTTTTATAAGAAAGTAGCTATACTATATGTTATAAAACACTATTTTTGTGTAGTATAGAAGTTAATAACTAAGAAGATGAAAAAGAGCCCTAAAACACTGATTATTTTGATGGTCATACTTGGCCTAATTATGCTGGTATTTATGTTTCTGTTTGTCTCAGAAAAAAAGACAAACTACGAACTTATTGAAGGCTTTGAACTCGAAAAGCAAGACCTTGAAAATGAATACAGCAGTTTTGCTAAGCAATATGATGAATTACAACTCACCATATCTAACGACTCCTTGGCTGAACTCTTGGAAAGAGAGCAAACAAAAACTCAGCGTTTACTCGAGGAGTTACGTACCGTTAAAAGCAGTAATGCTTTAGAGATTCGTCGACTTAAAAAAGAGCTATCAACACTACGTAAAGTGATGATAAGCTATATCAACCAAATTGACTCTTTAAACAAAGTAACACAAGAGCAAAGAATAGTAATTGATGAGGTTACTAAAAAATACAATACTGCTTCTCGTCAAATTAGTACACTGGCCAAAGAAAAGAAAAAACTGAATCAACAAGTTTCACTAGCTGCTCAACTTGATGCAAGTAATCTCTGGATGAAGGCTAAAAACAGAAGAGATAGAGATGCTAAAAAACTCAAGGACGCTACGAAATTTCATATTGGCTTTACACTAGCCAAAAACATCACGGCAGAAGCTGGAGAGCGTACACTGTTTATCAATATAACCAAACCAGATCAGTCAATACTCACTAAGGATGCTAGCCTAACTTTCGATTATGAAAACAAAAAACTCCCCTATTCAATCAAGAAATATATTGAGTACGATGGAGAAGAACAAAACGTAACGGTATATTGGGACATCGAAGAGTTCTTGTATGCAGGTACCTATAGAATTGATATTTTTGCTAATGGACTTCTGATTGGTAGTAAAAACTTCAATTTTGATAAATAGATTTGATTACTAATATATTCCTACTGCTATATAAATGTTATATTTAGTACCATAAAACTACATCCATGAGAAAGATACAATGTGTATTCATCCTGTTAGCCACTACTATTTGTGGACTATTGAGTAGTACACCAAGTCGGGCTCAAGAATTACTTACATTAGAGGATTGTCGCTCCTTAGCCAAGGAGCATAGCAAACAACTCCACATTTCGTTAGAGAAGATAAATGCCGCTCATTATTCTAAAAAGGCTGCACATACAAAATATCTTCCGCACGTTTCGGCAAAAGGAACTTACCTAAGAAATCAGAAAGAACTTTCTATTCTTAGTGATCGTCAGAAAAATGAAATCAGCAATTTAGGTCCCAATGGACAGGCACGAATCAACCAATTGGCTGATATCATAGGCGAGCAACTCCCCACGCTCAAACCACTAATTCAGTCGCTAGGTCAAGAGGCTTTTACAGAACTCAACCAGTTTAGCGAAGCCCTGATCGAAGGTGTGCGAACTGATACGCGCAACATGTATGTTGGGGCAATCACCCTTACTCAACCCTTGTATATGGGTGGTAAAATACGAGCATACAACAAAATAACAAAGTATGCTGAGAATCTTGCCAAAGAAGCACACAACTTACAGCTACAAGATGTTATATTGAGCGTTGACCAAGCCTATTGGCAAGTCGTATCACTCGTAAACAAAGAAAAATTAGCCTTGAGTTATCTGGAGCTTCTTCAAAAACTAGATAGCGATATCAATCATTTTATCGACGAGGGTATGGCTACTCGTGCCGACGGATTATCCATCCGAGTAAAAGTCAATGAAGGGGAGATGACGCTTACAAAAGTACAAGACGGATTAGCCCTGTCACGAATGCTACTTTGCCAAGTTTGTGGTATAGACATGCAAACCCCCATCAAGCTCGCCGACGAAAACATCACAGATTTACCGGTCAAGAGTTTCTACACAAACTTTGACCTTCAGAGAGCCTATTTTAATAGAACTGAGATAAAAAGCCTAGAGCTAGCAACTCAAATTTACGACCAGAAGATTAAGCTCGCTCGATCAGAGCACCTTCCTCATTTAGCTCTAATTGGCAACTATATGGTAACCAACCCTGCCTTTTACAACGGCTTTGAGAAGAAATTCAGAGGCATGTGGAATATCGGCGTAAGCCTATCAGTACCTATTTGGAGCTGGGGAGAGGGGTATTACAAAACAAAAGTAGCCAAATCGGATGCACAAATTGCTCGCCTAGAACTTGCTGAAGCTAAAGAAAAAATAGAGCTCCAAATCAATCAATCGGCATTTAAAGTTAATGAGGCCAATAAAAAGCTCAAGATGGCATCGAGCAACCTAGATAAAGCCAACGAAAACTTAAGTTATGCGAAGTTCGGCTTCGAAGAAGGAGTTATCCCCGTGAGCAATGTACTCGAAGCTCATACGGCTTGGCTCTCGGCTCAATCGGAAAAAATAGATGCTCAAATCGATATTAAACTTACGGAGATTTACTTCAACAAAGCCTTGGGTAAATTTACGGAATAAACTGGATTCAAAATGGTAACAGAGAAAGAACAAAAAAGTAATATCCTAATTGCACTCCTGGCATTAGTTAGCATTATTGCTATCGTAATTATTGTAGGTTTCTTCATGCTTAAAACGGGTCCCGAGATTATCGAAGGGCAAGCAGAAGTAACAGAATATAGGGTTTCGAGTAAGGTTCCTGGCAGAATCCTTGAGTTTAGAGTAACTGAAGGTCAGAAGGTTCAAGTAGGTGATACACTAGCTATTCTGGAAGCACCCGATGTTTATGCTAAGCTTGAACAAGCTAAGGCAGCAACAGCTGCAGCCGAAGCTCAAAATATAAAAGTAATGATGGGAGCTCGTAAAGAGGTTATTCAATCGGCCTTTGAGATGCTACAAAAAGCTAAGGCGGGCAAAGAGGTTATGGATAAAACCTATACACGTGTCAAGAACTTGCACGAGAAAGGTGTACTCCCCACTCAAAAACTTGACGAGGCTGAAGCTCAGTATCACGCAGCTTTGGCTACCGAAAAAGCTGCTCAATCGCAATATGACATGGCTGTAAATGGGGCACAATGGGAAGATAAAAGCTCAGCAGCCGCACTTGTTCTTCAAGCACAAGGAGCAGTAGCCGAAGTCGAATCATACGTTAACGAGACTTATCTTATTGCGCAGCTAGCAGGCGAAGTCGAAGAGATTTTCCCTCAACTTGGCGAACTCGTTGGTAGCGGTGCACCCATTATGAATGTGGCTATTATGGACGATTTATGGATAACTTTCAATGTTCGTGAAGATCTACTTTCGGGTCTCAATATTGGTCAAGAATTCTCAGCTTTTATACCAGCTCTAGACAAAAAAGAGGTTACACTCAAAGTGACACATATGAAGGATGTTGGCACTTATGCTGCATGGAAAGCAACCAAAACAGCAGGACAATACGACTTAAAAACCTTTCAGGTTAAAACTAGACCAACAGAGCGCATTGAGAATCTACGTGCAGGTATGAGCGTTATCAGCCTAAAAAAACAGTATGACTAAGAATTATCAAATAGGATTAGGAGCCACTATCAGAAGAGAGTTTAAGCGACTTTACAGTCGCCCACTCTATCTCTTTTGCATGATTATAGCACCACTATTTTGTACATTCTTCTTCACCACACTTATGGCCGATGGATTACCGAGTAAACTGCCCATCGGTGCTGTCGATCTAGATCACTCATCAACATCACGCAACTTGCTTAGAAACCTGGATGCATTCCAACAAGTCGATATCATTCAGCAATTCAATTCGGTTCAAGAGGCTAAAAATGCCATGCAACGAAACGAGATTTATGGATTCTTCTATATCCCCGAAGACTTTGCGAGCAATGCACAGAGTCAGCGCCAACCTACACTTTCGTTCTATACTAACGATGCATTTTTAATTGCTGGATCACTACTATTCAAGAACATGAAGACAATGGGTGAAATGGCCTCAGGAAGTGCTACACTTTCGGTATTATTGGCCAAAGGTCTTACCAAGGAACAAGTACAAGCTGTAATTATGCCCATTTCCATTGATAGCCGCCCACTAAACAACCCTTGGTTAAACTATTCGGTATATCTTTCAAATACCATACTTCCAGGGATATTATCGCTGATGGTACTCATGATCACGGTTTTTTCGATTGGCAGTGAGCTCAAAGAAAACTCATCTAGGCAATGGCTTCGCACAGGTAATAAATCTATTTTTACGGCATTATTAGGCAAACTTATCCCTCAGACTGTCATTTGGCTACTGGTAGGCGGCTTTATTTTAGTCTATATGTATGGTTATCTTTCGTACCCTTGTAATAGTGGAATTCTACCCATGTTTCTGGCTATGACCTGTTTGATATTGGCTTCGCAAGGGCTAGCAATCTTTATCTATGGTGTGGCACCAATACTTAGATTGGCCTTGAGTGCAGTTTCACTTTGGGGTGTACTTTCTTTTTCGATTAGTGGATTCTCTTTTCCAATTATGGCAATGGATCCTACCTTGCAAGTAGCTACCGATTTGTTCCCACTTCGTCACTACTTTCTAATTTACGTCAATAGTGCTCTAAACGGCTACTCGATTGGCTATGCTTGGACCAATTATGCAGCCCTACTTATCTTTATGTTACTACCATTACTGGTTTTGAGAAGGCTCAAAAAAGTACTCATCTATTTTAAACATATCGACTAATGAAGGGCATAGGATTTAGAAAGAAAATTTCTGAAGGGATATTCGACCTATTCTACATTTGGAAAGGCGAACTAAAAACTATTTTAAAAGATCAAGCAATCTTAACGTTTTTGGTCGTGCTCCCCATTATGTACCCTCTACTTTATGCTTTTATCTATACCAACGAAGTAGTAAGAGAGGTACCAGCAGTAGTTGTCGATAAGTCGAATACCCCCAACAGCCGAAAATACATTCAGCTGGTTAATGCAACCCCAGATGTAAATATCATAGCGCATTGCACCGATATCCCCCATGCTCAAAAGGTGCTCAAAGAACGAGGAGCTTATGGTATCATCTACATACCCGAAGACTTTAACAAAAACTTATCAACAGGTAAAACCACACAGATTACACTTTTCTGCGATATGAGTGGACTACTTTATTATAAAGCATTGGTAATGGCTAACACAGCTGTTTCCTTGGATTTTAATAAGGATATCCGAATGAAACTATCCAAGAGTACCACGAATAGGCAAGCCGAGATTTCCGCCTCACCTATTAAGTACGAGGATGTAAAGCTATACAACCCTACTAATGGGTTTGCATCCTTCTTGATTCCTGCGGTGCTTATTTTAATTATCCAACAAACTCTATTACTCGGAATAGGTACTGCTGCAGGGACAGCTCGAGAGAAACATCGCTTTAAAGACTTGATACCTGTCAACAAACATTACGATGGTACCTTACGCATAGTTTTCGGTAAGGGATTAGCCTACTTTATGGTTTATATCCTACTTGCACTTTATGTGGTTTGCGTGGTTCCCAAAATATTTACACTACCTCAAATTGGTGCAGCAGGCAATCTCATTCTCTTTATTGTGCCCTACCTTGCTGCTTGTATATTCTTTGCTATGACTTGTTCGGCAGCTATTAGAAACAGGGAGACAAGTATGCTTATATTTGTTTTTACATCCATCCCACTACTATTTATTTCGGGGATATCATGGCCTGGTGCTGCCGTACCCGAATTTTGGAAGTATGTATCTTATATTTTCCCATCAACATTTGGTATCAACGGTTATGTAAGGCTAAGCAGTATGGGAGCCAGCCTAAACGAGGTTGCTTTCGAATATAAGGCACTTTGGATACAAACGGGAGTATACTTTACGAGTACCTGCTTCGTCTATCGACATCAGATTTTGATTGCACGCAAACACATTATTCAAGAGTATAAATCGGCTAAGCAAAGAAGAGCTACCGATAAAGAGTTATAATAGAGAGCACACGACTAAACATAAAAAAAGAGCACATTCAACGATGTTGAATGTGCTCTTCTTGATTTGGGAATGTCCCTAATCTATTTTGTTGTAATCTCTACAATCTTTGTTGGGTCTTGTTTGTCATTACGCTCTTGAACTTGTTGTACAACCTCTTCAGCAATGGCTTTAAAGGCTGCCCCAGTAACAGAGTCTTCGTTTAGCGCAACAGGTTCCCCCTTATCTCCACCCTCACGAATGCTTTGAACTATAGGCACTTGACCTAAAAGCTTTACACCCATTTCTTCAGCTAGTTTCTTTGCTCCGTCTTTGCCAAAGATATAATATTTATTCTCAGGAAGCTCAGCTGGAGTAAACCACGACATATTCTCAACCAATCCAAGAATAGGAACAGCCACCTTATCGTTAGTAAACATATTGATACCCTTTCGAGCATCAGCCAATGCAACATCTTGTGGTGTACTTACCACAACAACACCCGTAAGTGCTAAGGTTTGAACAATAGTCAAGTGAATATCACTAGTTCCTGGAGGCAAGTCGATAAGTAAGTAATCTAAATCACCCCAATTGGCATCTCCAATAAGTTGTTTAAGCGCATTACTAGCCATTCCACCTCTCCATAATGTAGCTTGATCAGGATCCACAAAGAATCCAATTGAAAGAAGCTTAACACCATATTTTTCGATAGGAGCAATAAGTTCTCTTCCGTTAACTTCGACCATCACGGGACGTGCATCTTCTACCTGAAACATTTTGGGCATGGATGGGCCAAAAATATCAGCATCTAGTAATCCCACTTTGTAGCCTAAGTTAGCCAATGCTACAGCTAAGTTGGAAGATACTGTCGATTTACCTACCCCACCTTTACCCGATGAGATACCCACAACATTTTTCACTTGAGGCAACAACTTCCCTATTTCTGGGCGAGGGACCTGCTTACTGTTTACACTAATATTACCTACAATATCAACATCTTTGCCCACATAGGTAAGAATAGCCGCTTCAGCCGATTTAATCACCGACTTAATAAACGGATCAGTGGGTTTTTCGAAGATGATGGAGAGTGATACTTTATTCCCCTCGATTCTAATGTTATCATCAATCATCTCAGCCTCTACCAAGTTCTTTCCATTGCCAGGATAGCGAACATTGGTTAGTGCATCAAGAATTAATTTAGGATATAATGTCATAATACTATTTATTTACTGGTTTGTAAACCGCTACGTTTACTTCTGTTATAACTTCTATAGCTATCTAGTTCAATTTCTACATCGGGCTCAATAAGCTCACCCAAACGAGGCAGTTGAAACTTGATATACTTTATGGTCAAACCTCGATCCAACCATTGTCTCTCATAATAGGTTTGGATACCTAGAATATCATCAACAATATCTGAGTGATAAAGATCATCAGTAACAAAAGCCACTGGAAATTTATTCTCCTCAATCATATAGTTGGTGTAGGTAAATAGAAAGTCGCTATCTGTTTTGAGATGAATCAGTCCATTGTCTTTAAGAAATTTACGGTAACGCTCCATAAAGAACGTAGAAGTTAAACGCTTTGTTGCCTTCTTCATCTGAGGGTCCGAAAAGGTTAACCATATTTCACTAACCTCATTCTCACCAAAGAAGCGATCGATAATCTCTATATTCGTCCGTAAGAAAGCCACATTAACCATTCCTCTTTCGAGTGAATCGGTAGCACCAGTCCACATTCTAGAACCTTTAATATCTACACCAATGAAGTTTTTATCGGGGAACTTTTCGCCAAGACCTACAGTATATTCACCTCTCCCACAACCAAGTTCAAGGACTATAGGGTTGTCATTCTTGAAAAACTCTTGATTCCATTTACCTTTCATCTCGAAAGGAACCTCCTCTGAGTACCTAAAAGGATATTCAAAAACATGCGGATATGAAGCCATATCCGCAAACTTTTCTAATTTATTTTTAGCCATTTCAATCTAAACTCTTTGTTTTAAGTCGAAGTTAATCAATAAAAGTGATCCAACCGTATTTATCGGCTTCGTCACCATACTGGATAGCTCGTAGCTTATTATATAGCTTAGTACTAACTGGACCAGCCTCACCATTTTTACTGATGACATAAGATTTATTTAAGTCCAGATCGTCTACTCTTTCAACAGGACTAATAACAGCAGCTGTACCACAAGCTCCAGCCTCATCAAATGTAGCTAATTCATCCTCCAGAACAGGACGTTCTTCAACAGTCAGACCAATTTCTCGTGCAAGTGTCATCAAGCTATTGTTTGTTATTGAAGGGAGTATTGAGTCTGATTTAGGAGTAATGTAAGAGTTTCCTCTGATTCCGAAGAAATTGGCAGGACCGCACTCATCCAAGTATTTTTTCTCTTTTGCATCTAAGAATAGAACCGCAGAGTAACCTAATGATTTAGCATGCTCACCAGCAAGAAGAGCTGAAGCATAGTTACCACCAACTTTAAATCGACCAGTTCCTAGTGGAGCAACACGATCGTATTGACGCAGAATCGCATAAGGACTAGGTTTGAATCCCTCTTTGAAGTAAGGACCTACAGGACTAACCATTACTACAAACATAAATTCTGTACCTGGGTGTACACCAATTTGAGCACCAGTTCCAATTAAAATTGGACGAATATATAGAGAAGCACCACTTTCGTATGGCGGAATAAAACGCTCATTAAGCTTTACTACTTTTTTAATAGCATCAACATAACGATCAATAGGCAATTTAGCCATACAAATACCCTCACAAGAGCTTTGTAACCTTTTCGCATTTTCTTCAATACGGAAGATTCTGATACGACCATCTTTACCTTTAAAGGCTTTCATTCCCTCAAAAGCTTCTTGACCGTAGTGAAGACAGGTAGCTGCCATGTGAATATTTAAATTCTCATCACTACTAATTTCTAATTCACCCCAACTACCATCACGATAGTTAATTCTTACATTATAGTCTGTTCGGATATATCCAAACCCTAATTTCGACCAATCTATTGACTTCATTTTATCTGTATTTAGTGAACGATAATATTTTATTCTTTCTCTGTTGTTTCTTCTTCTAACAAACTCTCTATTTCCTTATTCACAGCATCAAGTTTTCCTGAACAAAACTTGATTAATGAATTGGCTTCTTTTATATATGTAGCAAGTAAGTCGATCTCTAAATTCTGCTCTTCTATAGCAAGAATAATCTCTTCCAAACGACTAATTGCCGTCCCATAACTTGCGGGAGACTTATGCTTCATGATTCTTTATTTTATATTTAACAGTGGTAACCAGCTCTCCATCACCAAGACGAAGAACTAATTCATCTTTCAAACTCACATTATCAACCGAAGATACAATTTTACCTTCAGAAATGACAAGTGCATATCCTTTTTTAAGGATTTCAAAGGGTGACACACTCTTTACTTGTAATGCAATTTTATCTAGGTCGTGTTTTTGTCGTGTCAAAAGAACTTGTGTGCCATGCTTCAACCTGCTACGCATACGCTCCAATCGATGACGCTCGTCTAAAAACACAGAACGAGTTATCGCTGGGATTTGAGCACAAATAGAATGGAAGCGTTGCTGTTCCGCTCGGATCACTCGCACCGAAGAACGGTTAAGTCGAATCTTTAGCTCTTTAAGCTGTCCGTAAACTGCAACCATTCTATCTATGAGAAACTCTGCCGCAGCAGTTGGTGTTTTGACTCTAGTATTGGCTACAACGTCGAGCACAGTATCGTCTCGCTCATGCCCTATACCCGTAATTATAGGCAAAGGGTATTGAGCACATGAAGCAGCAAGCAAATAGGTATCAAACCCACTTAAGTCTGAACTTGCACCCCCACCCCGAATAATAACAACAACATCAAAATCATCACCACGCTCAAGAATAGCGTCGAGTGCATTTAGAATTGTCTTTTCGACTTGATCACCTTGCATAATTGCAGGAAAGAGCTCGGCATAAAAAGGTATCTCCCATTTATTATTCTTTAGCTGATTACAAAAATCATCATAACCAGCTGCAGTAGCAGAAGATATGACAGCAATTCGCTGAGCTAATATAGGCATTTCCAGCTCTTTATTGAGTGTCAAGACACCTTCATTTTCAAGCTGTTTAATGATTTTCTGCCGTTGCTGGACCATATCGCCCAACGTGTAGGTGGGATCAATATTGTGAACAGTTAAGCTATAACCATAGAGTTCATGAAAATTTACTGACACCTCAACCAATACTTTAAGGCCAGAGTGAAAGGTTTGCCCTGTCAGCTCTTCGAAATAAGGTTTAATGAGTCCAAACACATTAGACCAAATAATACCACGGGCTTTGGCCAACATAGAAGAGCTTCTCTCATCCTTCTGAACAAACTCTAAGTAGCAATGACCTGTAGCATTTGTACGGACATCACTAAGCTCTGCCTGCACCCAATACGTGTCGGGTAGACAAGACTCTAAACTGCGACGCACAAGGCTATTTAACTCAACTAAAGAAATTTTATTTTCTGTCATCTACCATTTTTGTTTGTTGATATGCTTGCCAAACATTGGGAATGCCAAAACCATAAATATTATCTGGATGAGCTGAGCGATCACCTACGGAGCGCAATAAATCAATAAGTTCTTTTGCCGTAAGCTCAGGTAATGCTTGCCAAAGACAAGCAACTAATCCTGTCATGATTGGAGCAGAAAAAGATGTCCCATTAGCTGTTGATATCTTACCATCGGTACCCATCACACTAGCTTGGAGGCCCACTGCAACAACATCGGGTTTTATTCGATTATCAGCAGTATTACCAATTGAAGAGAAGGGTGCTAAAACTCCTGATGAATCAATCGCTCCAACAGTAATAATATCACGAGCATCTCCAGGTGCAGTAAGCTTTTTCCAAGAGCCCATCCCCGAATTTCCAGCGCTACAAACCAAAATCAGTCCTTTATTAGCTGTTTTGGATGCTTGTCGTGACATTAAAGCATACTCTCCATCGAGGTGATAATATTCATAATTCTTAGACTTGTCGTCAAATTCATTATAACCTAAAGAGGTACTAATTATATCAACCCCAACGCTATCAGCAAACTCAACAGCCGCTGACCAATAATCTTGCTCAACCAGATGTTCTGAATTATCATCTTCACTTCTGAGCAACCAAAATGAAGCTTTTGGAGCAGTTCCAACCATGTAATGAGGTTTATTCATCGCTATACAAGACAGTACTGCCAGACCATGGCTATGCTCTGCATAGATATCGCTACAGGGGTTTACAAAATCTTTAATACCCAATACATTAATATTATTCATCCCCCCGATTTGATCCATATTATGAAAACCAGCATCAATAACAGCAATAACCATATCTTCTCCTTTAAAGCCTTCTGCATGTAGCAAATCACCCTGACTTATGGCTATTTGATTTTTGGCTGTACCATAATAATCCTCCTGCCAATCCATCTGGTTCATAACTGAATCACGAATTAAGGGTTGAGGATTAATATCTTTATCCGATGCCGACCATACAAGCTCTACTCCTCTTACAAATGGTAAGTCACGGATAGTAGAAATAGCAGTAGTGTCATTGCACGAAACTGTGACAAAGTTATCCCATTTACCTGTTAAGATAATACGTAAACCCAGTTGCTTAATCTGCTCAACATAAGTTGGAGATACAGGCAAATCGGTTTCATCAATTGATATACCTTGTTTGACGCGTCGTTCAATAGCTTTTGCTGACAAAAAGGCTTCAGGTTTATCTATTTGATAAGGCGTACCATCCTTATCAGTGAGTGATATTCTATACTTGAGTGTATCTATTTGAGCTAAAACATTACTTGAATACCCCAGCAATAGAATTAACAGTGAAAGTAGTAGTTTATGCATTTTGTTTTTCATTAAATTGTTCGACTATCCAATTAATGCCTTTTTGAGATGAAATAAAAGCTCCACCCAAAACCCGATCACTATCATAAAACACAGCAGACTGACCTGGTGTAATAGCAGATGCCTCCTCCAAGAACTGAACCAAAACAGCACCCGATTCTAGCTTGAAAGCTTTGCAAGGGATCGGCTTACTCCGGTATCGAATTCGAACTGTAAGATTGGTATTGGTAAAGATTTCATCGCCATCAACAAGTTGCAAATCATCTAAGAGCATATAGCTGGCTTTAAGTTGATCAACATCGCCAAGCATAACCGTATTTTTATCGGCATTGATTCTTAATACATAAACAGGCTTACCCAGAGCAATATCGAGTCCTTTACGTTGACCGATAGTATAGTAAGGTGCTCCCTTGTGGGTTCCAAGCTTTTTGCCTGCAGTATCCACAAAACAACCCTCCCCAAACTCGTTGTCAATATTTAAATCGTGCTCTTTTAGGAAATCTCTATAATCACCTTTAATAAAGCAAACCTCCATACTCTCTCCACCTTTTGCCTTATGCTTAAATCCTTTTTTGTCGAGGTAGTCACGCACCTCTTCCTTAACAAAATTACCCAAGGGGAATAAACAACGCTGAAGGGTAGTTTGCCCAAGTTTCCATAAGAAGTAAGATTGATCTTTTTTTTGATCACGACCAGCCACTAAGTAGGTGTTACCATCCCGCTCCTCTAAAAGTGAATAATGACCTGTAGCAATAAATTTACAGTTTAACTTATCAGCCCATTCTTCGAGAATTCTAAATTTAAAGAGTGGATTGCATTTCACACAAGGATTAGGAGTCCGACCTGACTTATATTCATTAATAAAATCAGCAATAATTACGCGTTTAAAATCGGATCGCTCGTCAACAATATGGTGTTCAAGACCTAATCTATCAGCCAACTCCTTAGCCTCAGGAGGCGCTTCACCCCAAACTTGCATTGTTACTCCAACGGGAGTGTACCCTTGCTCTAGGAGCATCAAACAGACAGCCGAGCTATCTATTCCACCACTCAATCCTACAAGAACTCTTTTATCTCTTTCCATCATTCTCTACTAATAAGACCTAAAATACAAATATAAACCATTATTACTAACACACACACAATAAAAAAGAGCCTTAAGTACAACTTAGGCTCCTGAAATATATGTGCACAAGGTTGCCTCCTATTTTGATATTAAAACAGTTGCATAGGCGGCAATACCCTCTTGACGACCAACAAAACCTAGTTTCTCAGTCGTAGTTGCTTTAATAGACAAGTCATCTTCATCTATACCCATAACCTGGGCCAAGACCTTTTTCATCATTGGAATATGCGGATTAAGCTTAGGCTGTTCAGCACATACTGTTGCATCGATATTGCCAATGGTATATCCTTTTTCTTTTAAAAGTTCAACTGTACGAGAAAGCAGTATTTTACTATCAATATCTTTATACTCTCCTGCTGTGTCAGGAAATTGAAAACCTATATCACGTAGATTAGCAGCACCTAGCAAAGCATCACAAAGTACATGTACCAATACATCAGCATCAGAATGCCCTTTAAGCCCTAGGGGGTAATCAATTAAAATACCACCGAGCCATAAGGGACGGTTACTTTCAAACTGGTGAACATCGTAGCCAAATCCTACACGAATCTTCATAATTGTCTATCTAATATCTATATCAAATACTTGTTTATCTTCTAAAAAGCCTTGTAGCTTTTGACCTACCTGTAAAGTTCTAGCCACTTGAGGTGCACCAGCATAAATCAAGTCACCAATCTTCAAGGTATAGAACTGGCTAACGTAAGCAACAATCTTATCTATAGACCAAACCTGATCGGTAGAGTTACCACGTTGCAATACATCATTACCCGAACGTACAGAAAACCTCAAACTCGTAACATCAAGATTGTCTACAGGTATAAATTCACCTAAAAGAGCTGAGCCATCAAATCCTTTAGCCAAATCCCAAGGTAAACTATCTTGAATTTGAGAAGAGAGTAAATCTGTAGATGCTATATCAAGACCAACGGTTACTGCATCATAATAGCGATGCGCAAAGCGCTCAGATATATTTTTACCCAATCGATTAATATGAAAAACTAGTTCTCCTTCATATTCGAACGATTTAGCAAAATCTGGAATAAAGAAAGGTTTGTTGTCTTTTAAGATCGCAGAATCAGGTTTTAAAAAGACAATAGGCTCTTGAGTATTCTCTCCCTGAGCATTATGAGATTGGGTATAGTTTCTCCCTAAACAGATAATCTTCATAAATTATTTACTCATTAAATTTCAAACGATTAAACATCACTGCAAGATGGGCGTAAAGAGAGGTATTTTGAACTACAATATTTTCGGGTACACGGATTCTAAAAGGAGTAAAGTTCCAAATCGCAGGAATTCCTCCCTTAACCATATAATCGGCAATCTCTTGAGATATTTCGATAGGAACTGTCAACACACCAATATTTACACCGGAGTCTTTCATCCGTGTCAAAAACTCGTCAGTGTGATAAATGGGTACACCATTAATTTTCTTACCAACAATATTGGGATTGATATCAAACCCTCCAATAATTTCTAATCCAAAATGAGTTAATCCTGTGTCCCGTATTAATGCACTACCCAAACTCCCTACACCAAAAAGAAAAGCTTTATGTATACGCGTAAAACCTAAGAAATCATCAAGTACGGTAATTAATGTATCTACCTCATATCCAACTCTGGTTTTGCCCGTAATATCAACATAAGACAAGTCTTTGGCTATTTGAGAAGAATCTATACTAGTCTCCTTAGAGAGCTGTGTCGATGAAACATATTTCTCACCACGTTTATTCATCAACCGTACATTAGATAAGTACCAAGGTAGCCTCCTTAGTGTCGGCTCAGGAACTTTAACTTTTTTACGATACGGTATCTGATCACTCATAGCTTGTTTTATTAATTTACTTATATACAAAAATACATTAAAATATTAAGAAAGGTCGGGGATAAATGGAAAGGTTAACAATCTTTCTGCCAAAAACTTGATATATTTACATCAAATAGTGTAATTAAAGCATTTTAAATTATGAAGAACAACGATTGGAAGAAGCGACTAGATGTTGTTTTCTCGACAAACCCAGACTTTCAGTATGCAGAAGACCAGCAAGATGATATAGAAACTCTTATACCAAAGCAACAGAAGCTTAGGGTTGAACTGGATCGAAAAAACCGTGGAGGAAAAGTCGTTACATTGATAACAGGCTTCAAAGGGTCTGAAGAAGACTTAAAAGAACTTGGCAAGACGCTCAAAAACAGATGTGGTGTTGGAGGCTCAGCCAAGGATGCCGAAATCATCATTCAAGGTGACTTCAAGACTAGAATAATCGATTTGCTTAAAGAACTAGGATACTCACAAACAAAACCAAAGGGATAATAACCTTTTAACTACATAAAAGAAAATAGCCTACTGAAAACAATCAGTAGGCTATTTTTATATCTCTAAATCTATAGAAGAAATTAATCCTCGTTAAGAGTTACACGTTTAAATGCAGTAACAGTAAGTCCTTTGCTAGATTTATCTAGGAATTGACCAATGTTCATGCTTGGATCTTTAACGTAATCTTGCTCAAGAAGACAAACTTCTTTGTAGAATTTACCGATACGACCTTGAGCAATACGCTCAATTAAGTTTTCTGGTTTACCTTCTTCACGAGCTTTATCAGCAGCGATTTCTTTCTCACGCTCTAAAACGTCAGCAGGAACGCTAGCTGCATCAACAGCGATAGGGCTCATTGCAGCAATTTGCATAGCAACTTCGTGAGCTATTTCGTCTGTAGTGTCTTGGTTGAAAGATACAATAGTCGCTAGTTTGTTACCTTGGTGGATATAAACCGTAGTTTTTTCACCTTCAACAACACCAAAACCATCGATTTCCATCTTTTCGCCAGTGATACCACTTCTTACAGCTACAGTTTCAGCAACTGTTGAATCTCCCATAGGAAGAGCTAAAAGAGCTTCTGTATCAGCAGGTTTATTAGCAACCGCTATATCAAGAACATCTTCAGTTAATTTTATAAAGTCTTCATTTTTAGCAACGAAGTCAGTTTCGCATTTAAGAGCTAAGATAACAGCATATTTACCTGTAGACTTAGCTAATACACAACCTTCTGATGCATCACGATCAGAACGTTTTGCAGCAACAGCTTGTCCTTTTTTGCGGATAATTTCTACTGCTTTATCAAAGTCACCTACTGCTTCTGTCAAAGCATTTTTGCAATCCATCATACCAGCACCTGTCATTTTACGAAGGTGTGATATATCTGCCATAGTAACAGCCATAGTAAAGTTATATTAAGTTTTTAATTCCGATTTCTTTATATCAATAAAAAACAAGGTGCTAATTAAACTTCAAACATTTTCTCTATAGGTAAGTACAGAGAAAATACATGAAGCTTAACAGCACCTCATTAATAGTTTTATTAAGCTTCTTCTTCGTTAGCAACAGATTCAGATACAACAGGTGCATCATTTTCATCTTTGTCTAAGCGAGCTTTAGTTGCTTTTCTTTTTCCTTTTGATTCAGATGCTTCACCAGCTGCTTCCATATCAACTTTCTCAGCTTTTCTTTCTTCAAGACCTTCTTTGATAGCTGAACAACAAGCATCTAGAATTACTTCAATAGATTTTGTTGCGTCATCATTTGCTGGGATAACATAATCGATATTATTAGGATTCGAATTTGTATCAACGATAGCAAAAACGGGGATACCTAAACGATTAGCTTCACGAACAGCGATATCTTCTTTCATAACATCAATTACGAAAAGAGCAGCAGGAAGACGAGTCAAGTCAGAGATAGAACCTAAGTTCTTTTCAAGTTTTGCACGTTGACGTGAGATTTGAAGAACTTCTCTTTTTGAAAGGTTAGAGTAAGTACCATCTTTAGTCAAACGATCAATTGTAGTCATCTTTTTAACTGCCTTACGAATAGTAGGGAAGTTAGTAAGCATACCACCTGGCCAGCGCTCGATTACGAAAGGCATGTTAACCGCTTCTGCTTTTTCAGCAACGATTTCTTTTGCCTGTTTTTTAGTAGCAACAAATAATACTTTCTTTCCAGATTTAGCTAATTCTTTCAAAGCTTCAGCAGCTTCGTCAATTTTAGCAACTGTTTTATGAAGGTCAATGATATGAATACCATTGCGTTCCATAAAGATATAAGGAGCCATTGCTGGGTTCCACTTTCTTCTAAGGTGTCCGAAGTGTGAACCTGCTTCTAATAATGATTCAAAACTTGTTCTTGACATTTTTTCTTTTTTAAATTCGTTTACTTTCTTTTTTGTTTTCTAAACCAACTGCCGGGTAGCCTATATCACTATAGAGTCCCAGTAGTTTAGATACTAAACGTGATAGCTTCCAGAGATAACTCCAGTAGATATTAACGTTTACTGAATTGGAATCTCTTACGAGCTTTTGGTTGACCTGGTTTTTTACGCTCAACTGAACGTGGGTCACGAGTAACAAAACCTTCTTTACGAAGAGCTGCTTTGTCTTCTGGGTTAATTTTAACCAATGCACGAGCGATAGCTAAACGTAAAGCTTGTGATTGACCAGTGAAACCACCACCGTTTAAATTAACTTTAATATCGTATTTATCAGAAACACCTAATGTTTCCAATGGTTGTTTTACAACATATTGTACTATGCTAGATGGAAAGTATTCAACAAGATCTCTCTTGTTAATAGTAATCTTTCCAGTACCTTCGCTTACGAAGATGCGAGCAATAGCTCGTTTACGTCTGCCTAATGCGTTTACTACTTCCATTTTTATTATTTAAGTGCGTTTATATCAATTAATTTAGGATTCTGTGCGTCCTGTTTATGTTCTCCATTAGAGTAAACATAAAGATTTCTCAACATTTGAGCTCCTAGTTTATTTTTAGGCAACATACCTTTGATGACTTTTCTTAATAGTTTTTCATCACCGTTAGGTTTAGCTTGCATTAGGGCTGGAGTAATTTCTCTTTGACCACCTGGATATCCAGTGTACGAAAGATAAATTCTTTGGTCCCATTTGTTACCTGTCATTTTCACCTTATCAGCATTGATAATAATCACATTGTCGCCACAATCTACGTGAGGAGTAAAGTTTGGTTTATACTTTCCTCTTAATAGTTTTGCAACTTTCGAACCTAAACGCCCCAATACTTGGTCTGTAGCGTCAACTATTACCCATTCTTTGGTAACGGTTGCTTTGTTTGCAGAAATGGTCTTGTAACTTAAAGTATCCACTCTTAATTTATTTTAAATTGTTACTACTAAAACAATTCACCATGTGCTAGCCCTCCCCGGACAAAGGAAGAATAAAACATGCTGAACTTTTGATCTCTATTATTTAATGTAATCGAGATAATAATCGGCTTGCAAAATTACTTATTTATATTTGAATCTACAAACTATAAATCCTATTATTTGCCTTAAATGAAGGCACAGTCAAAACCTTTCAATAACTATCGCTGAGTCAATTATCCAATTAAGTACCTTCAACTCCCACTCAGACGGCCTATATCTAGACTATGTCGAGCATAAAGAGAAGCTCACCAAAGCATCTTTAAAACTAAAGTCTCGAAAAGAACCTTGCAAGAAATAACTCACAATTAATAAAAATATTTTTCAATCAATAAAAGCTACATTACTAAACACTTAAGTTCAATTGAGTTCTAATAGCTAGTATAAATATGAAAACAAGATTTTGATTTTAAAATATTATGGTTTATCTTTGCACTCGCTAAACAATAGCAACGCGATGATTCGTTAGCTCAGTAGGTAGAGCACAACACTTTTAATGTTGGGGTCCTGGGTTCGAGCCCCAGACGGATCACGAAAAAAGGAAGACTAGAAACAGTTTTCCTTTTTTTTATGCTACTATCTAATCCCAACAATCAACACGAGATCAGCCACTCTCCCATTATACTGCCGACTCAATTTATTAACACCAAATGAATCAGACTTACATTGTACTAGACAGCTGGACAGAAAGTTATGAAAACCCCATTTCTATTGAACAAGGAGAGGAAGTGATTGTGGATCCGTCAGTCATAGAGCCCGACCCTGAATGGGCAAATTGGGTCTGGTGCATTGCAAGTAACAATAGAGATGGATGGGTCCCCATACAGATATTAAAGATTATGCCTTCTAACACCAACGATAGATATAATTCAATGGCTCTCGAGGATTATTCTGCCTATGAACTAACTGTTAAAACGGGAGATTTTGTATATGGAAATCGGATATTAAATGGCTGGCTTTGGTGCTCAAAGGAAAATGATAACAAAAAGGGATGGGTACCACTCCGAAATCTAAAGTTAATACCTTAAGGAACCTATTGGTAGCTTGAGTATAAATATTTTTGTGATTTATTCCATTCCCAGTAACTCTTTACCCCATTCATTTAGGCCCCATAATACTTTTACAAGGCTATCACCTCTATCTGTTAAGGTGTACTCAACCCTTGGAGGTACTTCATTAAAAGATTTTCTAGTTATAAGCCCATCTTTTTCCATCTCTTTGAGTTGCTGATTCAATACCCTACGATCAAGATTTGTTAGCTCTCTTAAGAACTCACTTGGCCGCTTATTGCCTTGATTCATTTGCCAAATAATCGGGATCTTCCACTTGCCACTAATGGCATTAACAGCAAATTCTAGTGGACAAACTTTATTCTGTATAGCTCTCGGTTTAGCATCCATCCAATTGTGATATTTATGTCCCTATGCCATAAGTATATGCGGTATTGTATAACCTAAAAAGAATACTGATATTTGGGACGATTTCAAATTAAATACAATAGACTTAAATGCCAAATTTACAAAAACAAATCGAGAACTTGATGATAGAAATGTCATCTCAAGTACCTCAAGCTATATTAGATATCTTCCAACGCTCTATTGAAGAATTAAAAGAAGATAATATAGGCAAAAACAGCCTACTAGTAGGCGAGTTAATGCCTTCTTTCAATTTTAAAAACACAAATGAAGAAGAAGTGAGCTTAGATAAATCCTTAGGAGAAAACAAGAAGCTGATTATTGCGTTTTTTAGAGGTAACTGGTGTCCATTTTGCAGTTTAGAATTACAAGCTTTAAATAAATCGTTTGATAAGTTACAAAGCAAGGGTTTTGGATTGATAGCTATCTCACCACAAACCACACAATATAATAAGGAGATAAAAAAGAACCTAAAACTAAATTTTGAAATCTTGTCTGACGCAAAAAGTCAGTATACCAAGGAGCTGGGAATAGACTTCACATTGCAAGACTACGCAGTACCTCATTACAAAGCTTTAGGCATTGACCTAAAAAAATTAAATGCAGACGATCAAAATCGACTTCCGATTCCTGCGGTGTTTGTTATTGACTCCAACAAAGTAATTAAATACAAGTTTGTCGATTCTAACTATATGAACAGAGTCAATATTGAAGAGCTATTTACTATAGAATAAGCCCTTTTACAACCTAATTTAAATCCCTGAAAGCTTATTAGTTTTCGGGGAATTTTTTTTTGTAAATTAAAGGCAAAGCCCTAAAAATATCCAACTGTCTCTAGTAATGTAATTGCAGTAAATTTAGAGAGATAACACTTTTCTTAATATCTTTGTGTATAAACAAAGATTAAGCGTATAATGTCTCAAAATAATAAGATAACTATTCCGGCACAACGGGTTGCCAATCTTGTTCTTGACATGGCAACCTATCTACTGGCATCGGGTGCACACTGTGGACGTGTGAATCGCAACATCAACCGCATGGCCAATGTTTGGGATTTCGATGTACACCTTCAGCTCACATTTAAAGGAGTACTAACCACCGTAAAAGATAGGCACAACCTCACCAATGTAGTAACTAGATATAAAGAAGCACCCACCCACAGCATTCACCTCAATATAATTTCAGAAATATCAGCTCTTTCGTGGCGTGTACACGATGATATGCTAAGCTTTGCTGAAGTAGAAAAGCAATATGCACAGATTAAGGAGATTAAACCCTATAGCACACTCATTGTAACATTTGCGGTTTCTCTATCCTGCGCAGGTTTATGCCTATTTGCCTCAGGTGACTATCTAAATGCTTTAGTAGCATTTGCAGGAGCATTCTTAGGCTACTCTGCACGTACATTCCTGGCCAAAAGATCATTCAATGCAATGATTTATATAGGTGTTGCAGCATTCGTAACCACGTTAATCACAAGTATTGGTGCAAAACTCGGTATTGGAGTAAACCCCGAAGCTGCAATAGCTACAGCTGTACTTTACCTTATTCCTGGGGTGCCACTAATAAACTCTGTGATAGACCTTATAGAAGGTTATCTGACCTCTTCTATGAACCGAATAGTATTTAGTGGATTTACACTACTGTGCATAGCTGCTGGCATGACACTTTGCATCACATTTTTTGGAATCGATCACTTCTAAAAGAAAGACAAAACAATGGAACTAACCATATTTAATATATTACTAGATTTTGCAATCGCCTTTGTTGTAGGTTTCTGCTGGGCTATCCTCTTTGGGACCTCACGAAAGGTATTATATGTTGCTGGACTACTTGGCGGAATGGGACATGCCCTGCGATTTGTGCTCATACAACTCGATTGTGGATTAATCTTCGCCACCCTAGCTGCCTCGATATTAATAGGTTTGGTTGGAATTTTCGCAGCTCATAGGGTAAACCAGCCTCCTGTTGTCTTTACGATGCCTGCCTGTATCACTATGATTCCAGGAATGTATGCCTATAGAACCATGATTGCAGGTATTAAGAGTACAGATTACGACTTTGTACTGAGCAACCCCACAGTACTTCCTGAGATGGTTCACAACTTTATGCTCACAATCTCATTACTATTTACACTAGCTATAGGCATCAGTATTGGTGTACTACTATTCCGAAAAGAGAGCTCTAGACATATCTCTATAAAAGAGATGACGAAATAAGAGATAAACCAAACAACTGGACTTGCTAACTTTACCCGCACAACTAGTTAAGGGATAAAAAACTATCTTTATCCAATGAAACAACGAAAAGTATACAACCGAGAGTTTAAAGAAAATGCAGTCAAGTTGAGTTATGAAAGAGATAACTTAAGTCAGTTTGCTCGTGAGTTAGGAATCTCAGTCAAGCAACTCTATAGTTGGCGAAGCCAATACAAGATTAAAGGATCAGAGAGCTTCCCTGGAAATGGTAATACGGCA
>NZ_AQWS01000005.1 GCF_000375405.1 Bacteroides propionicifaciens DSM 19291 = JCM 14649
AGTATCCTGTAGAAATCAGAAAAGTCATCTATACAACTAACTTAATCGAAAATCTTAATGGCAAGATTAGAAAGTACACCAAGAACAAATTATCGTTCCCAACCGATGATTCTGTGATGAAATCAGTATATTTAGCCGTTAGAGAGGCCACAAAGAAGTGGTCAATGCCTATCAGGGACTGGGGCATAATTTTAAATCAGTTCCTAATTATTTACAAAGAAAGGGTCAGGCTATAACAATAACCCAACCCAAGCTTAATTTACTTACACACTTCCTGAGACAGTGTCACATAATATTACAGAAATCACTATTTCGACCATTCGTGGCGAAAACTATAAAATTGATTTGAAAGAAATTAAATACTAATATTAGTACTTAGTTTACCTATCAAGAAAGGTCATAAGAATTTACATTCTTATGACCTTTTTGCTTGCGCTTTATGAGCTTACTTCAATCGTCTAGATGAGTTCAGACCTAGTATATTTGCTGAACCAGACAGCTTGAAAAACGAAGCGGGTGTGCCAATTATGACACACCCGCTTATCTTATATGTTTTGAGTAATATTCTTTAATTACTCAGCAGCAGCTTCTTCAGTTCCCCATGATTGGTTGGCTAAGCGAGCATAGTTATTGTATCTCCATTTAGCATTATCTTGAGCAGCAGCAAATAATTCTTCTGCTTCGTTAGGATATTGCTTTTTAACAGATAAGTAACGTACTTCTCCCATTAGGAAATCATGGAATTTATCCCATTGTGGTTCTTTTGAATCAAGGATAAATGGATTCTTACCTTCAGCTTCTAACTGTGGATTGTATCTCCATAGGTGCCAGTATCCACACTCAACAGCTCTGTCTTGTTCTTCTTGAGTTTTACCCATACCAGCTTTTAGGCCGTGGCTAATACAAGGAGAATAAGCAATGATAAGTGATGGTCCTGGATAAGCTTCAGCCTCACGAATAGCTCTAAGTGTTTGAGCTTGGTTTGCACCAATTGCAATTTGAGCAACGTATACATAACCGTAAGTTGTAGCCATCATACCAAGGTCTTTCTTACGAACTCTCTTACCAGATGCAGCAAATTTAGCAATAGCGCCTAGTGGTGTTGCTTTTGAAGACTGACCACCAGTGTTAGAGTAAACCTCTGTATCAAGTACCATGATGTTGATATCTTTACCACTTGCAATAACGTGGTCAAGTCCACCAAAACCAATATCATACGATGCACCGTCACCACCAATAATCCAGTGTGAACGTTTGATGATATATTGTTTTAGAGCAAGAATATCTTTGCAAATCAGACATCCACAAGCTTCAGCTTTAGGAACGATTTGTTCGTATAGTTCTTTAGTTTTATCTGCTACCTCTTTGTTTTCAATCCACTCATTGAATAGACCTTTGAGTTCGTCAGAACAGTCGTTGCAATCTGCAGCTTTAACCATCAAATCTTGAAGGCGTTCGCGCATTTTAGAGTTTGCAAGTTCCATACCGAAACCAAATTCACAGAAATCTTCAAATAGTGAGTTAGCCCATGCTGGACCTCTTCCTTGATCATTTGTTGTATATGGTGTAGAAGGAACAGAACCAGAGTAAATTGAAGAACAACCTGTAGCATTAGCTACCATTTGGCGATCACCAAACAGTTGAGTCAATAGTTTTACATATGGAGTTTCTCCACAACCAGAACAAGCACCAGAGAACTCAAATAATGGAGTTGCGAACTGAGAGTTTTTAACATTAGAGCTAACATCAACTAGGTGTTGTTTAGTTTTAACATTATCAACACAGTAATCCCAGTTTGGAACTTGGTTTAGTTGAGATTCTAATGGTTTCATCACAAGAGCTTTACCACCCTTACGAGGATTACCTGGACAAACATCAGCACAGTTGCTACAGCCTAAGCAGTCTAACGCATCTACTTGGATACGGAATGTCATGCCTGCAAATTGTTTACCAACTGCTTTAAGGGATGGGAATTCTGCACCTTTTTGCTCTTCTTCATCCAATAGGAATGGACGGATTGAAGCGTGAGGACAAACATAAGCACACTTGTTACATTGGATACAGTTTTCTGGATTCCATTCTGGAACAAATGCAGCTACACCACGTTTTTCGTAAGCAGCAGTACCTTGTTGCCATGTACCATCTTCAATACCTTTGAAAGTAGAAACTGGTAATAAGTCACCATCTTGTGCGTTAATCGGACGAACAACTTCGTTGATAAATGCAGGATCGTTATTTGTTTCAGCAGCTTCATCAGGAAGATTAGCCCATGAAGGATCTACAGGAAGTACTTCGTATTCACCTCCACGATCAACAGCAGCATAGTTTTTGTTTACAATGTCTTCACCTTTTAATCCGTAAGATTTCACGATGAATTTCTTCATCTGCTCTACAGCTAAATCAACAGGGATAACATTAGTAATACGGAAGAATGCTGATTGCAAGATTGTATTTGTACGGTTACCTAGACCAATTTCTTGAGCAATTTTAGTTGCATTGATATAGTAAACAGTAATATTACGCTTAGCGAATAAGCGTTTAATCTTATTTGGTAAGTGTTTTACTAGTTCTTCTCCACTCCAAATTGTATTCAATAGGAATGTTCCGTTTTGTTTTAAACCTTTAGTAACATCATACATTCTTAGATAAGCCTGTACGTGACAAGCCACAAAGTTTGGTGTATTTACTAAATAAGTTGAACGGATTGGTTCGTTACCAAAACGAAGGTGAGAACAAGTGAAACCACCTGATTTTTTAGAGTCATAAGAGAAATAAGCTTGACAGTGTTTATTGGTGTTGTCACCAATGATTTTCACTGAGTTCTTATTAGCACCTACAGTACCATCAGCACCTAAACCATAAAATTTAGCTTCGTAGATACTGTCACCACCCAATGCGATTTCTTCTTCTTGTGGAAGAGATGTAAATGTAACGTCATCAACTATACCAATAGTAAATTGATTTTTAGGCATTGGCAATGCCAAGTTATCATATACAGCAAGGATTTGTGCTGGAGTAGTGTCTTTAGATGAAAGACCGTAGCGTCCACCAACGATAACAGGAGCATTATCTTTGCCGTAGAAACAGTCTTTAACGTCAAGATATAATGGTTCGCCTGTAGCACCTGGTTCTTTAGTTCTATCAAGAACAGCGATTCTCTTCACTGTTTTTGGAACTGCAGAAAGGAAGTGTTTAGCTGAGAAAGGACGGTATAAGTGTACTGCAACTAGACCTACTTTTTCGCCTTGAGCGTTTAGATGGTCAATAGTTTCACGGATAGCTTCTGTAACAGAACCCATCGCAATAATTACGCGATCAGCATCTTCAGCACCATAGTAGTTGAACAAGCCATATTTACGACCAGTAATAGCCGTTAGTTTGTCCATGTAATCTTCTACAATAGCAGGAACTGCATCGTAGAAACTATTAGCTGCTTCTCTGTGTTGGAAGTAAACGTCTGGGTTTTCAGCCATACCACGAGCTACTGGAGCGTGTGGGTTAAGAGCTCTTTCACGGAACTCTTTTAGAGCATCTTGATCGATAAGATCAGCAAGATCTTCGTTTTCAAGAGATTCTATTTTTTGGATCTCGTGAGAAGTACGGAAACCGTCAAAGATATTCATAAATGGAACTCTAGAAGTAAGAGTAGCCAAGTGAGATATCGCAGCCATATCCATAACTTCTTGTACAGAACCCTGAACTAGCATTGCAAAGCCTGTTTGACGAGCAGCCATAACGTCTTGGTGGTCACCAAAGATAGATAGGGCTTGTGTTGCTAATGCACGTGCCGATACATGGAACACGCAAGGTAGCAGCTCACCAGAAATCTTATACATGTTAGGAATCATCAATAATAATCCCTGAGATGCAGTATAAGTTGTTGATAAAGCACCTGCTTGTAATGAACCGTGAAGTGCACCTGCAGCTCCACCTTCTGATTGCATTTCTTGTACTAGAACTGTCTCTCCGAAGATGTTTTTGCGACCTGCAGCCGCCCATTCATCTACATATTCAGCCATAGTTGAAGAAGGAGTAATGGGGTAAATCGAAGCTACCTCAGTGAACATATATGAAATATGCGCAGCAGCTTGATTCCCATCACAAGTAATGAATTTCTTCTGTTTAGTCATAACTAATATAATTAAGTAAAAAATTGAGTTAATACAAAAAACCAAATAGCCACAACGGAATCTGGTTTTCATGACCCAACTCTAAATTATGTATTGCATACGTAATCTCTGAGTTGATTTTGGTCGTTTGCTTTTCAGCACATATCTTAAATGTAGATTTTTCATCTATCAAGTATGATTTCTGTCTTGTAGATTGATTAACAAGATGATCTTTCCAAACACAATTTACAAAAAATGTCTCAATAATATCTTGTTCATCCACCTTTATAGGATAAATAGAATACATAAGACTCGTATTGTGCATCATAACTTTTGATGGTTTTTTAGGAAATGTCTCTCCTAAGGGATAGATCAAATTGACCAATCTAGCGTCGGCAAGGTACTTAATATAATTCATAACAGTAGCCCGAGATGTATCAATAGTTTTGGCCAGTTGACTCACATTTGGTGCTTTTGGCCCGTCAACAGCTAAAGCATATAACAGCTGTTTGATTTTTGATAAATATTTGAGTTCTATCTGTTTGATAAGTAAAATGTCGACCTCTATCATCATATTCATGGTCTTTAATAAGTTTTCAGAGAAGTTTCGTTTCTCAAGAAAAAAAGGATAAAAACCGTGATGAATATAGTCTTGTAAATATCTTAGTGGTTGTACTTTGGATAGTATTGTTTTGCTTATTTCTACATGGGAAGTCAGGATGTCTTTTAAGCTTAATGCCTGAAAACTCATTCCTGTTTGGTAGTTGAGGAATTCTCTAAAAGAAAATCCCCTTAAATTATAGCTCTTAACGATATTATTCAGCTCAGGATTTTCAGCTTTAAGGCGCATTACTGAGGAGCCCGTAAATACAATTTTAAGTTCGGGGAAATTGTCGTAACAAAACTTCAACTCCTTGCTCCAGTCTTCGTATTTGAAGACTTGGTCAATGAGTAATACTTTTCCACCTTGGGCGATGAATTCTTGAACGAATTCTTGGAGTCCATGGGTTGAAAAATAGAAGTTATTCATATTGATATACAGACATGACCTATCAGAGCCAAACTTCTCGTTGGCATATTGTAATAAAAAAGAAGTTTTACCCACTCCTCGAGTCCCTTTAATACCAATTAGGCGATCTTGCCAATTGATCTCATCCATAAGGTCTCTGCGGATGGGCGCATTGTTGTGCTCTATTAGATAGGTGTGTGTGCGATAGAATGATTCCATGCCATGTGTGTATTTACGTACAAGCAAATATACTTTAATTTTTATATATTGCAAAGTGGGGTTAGCAAAATTATAAGATTTAACTCAGATTGTTTTGGGCTTAAAAATAGGTTTGTAAACATATCAGAAGAGTTACTGGAACTGCTGGGCGTCCTTCTTTAATTAATTGTTCGAAATCAGATGAGTATGTAGGTGCTGAGTTTATTTATAATCAGCATTATGGCTTAGTTGAACGATCCTTTGGTTTGTTTGCTCTGACCTACTCGCAGGGGTTAAACCACCCTTTGGTTTTTCATTGCCTAGTATATTCAAAAAGCTTCTATTTATTAAATTATCATTCCCACAGGATTGAGTTTGTTGTAAAGTCTATACCTTTGTAATCTTAATTATGCAAAGACTCTATTACTTCAATCCCGATACTGATTTGGCTCTTGCCAATAATGATCCAAATTTTATGTCACCACAAGCCATTCGGTGGTTGGCTAAAGACTTGGCTTTGCTCCCTATTTGGTATGCTCAAAGAGGTTCAGTCGTCTTAGTGGACCAAAGTGTAGATAAAATTTATCTTGATTATCTAAAGAGTATATTTGATTTAGACGTTCACTTATTGCTTGAATCGGAGATTATCTCGGATAAGCTTGACCTTCAGCTTTATCCTTGGGGGTGGAACTTAGCTGTAAGACGAAAATTTGAGCGTTTAGGCTTTCCTGAGGCTAAGATAAAATCTGTCGATCAGATTGACATGATAAGAAATCTTAGCAGCAGGGTTTGGATGAAATCCTTGCTAAATGCTTTACCTCACAATTCATCGTTTTGTGGGCAGTCCCAAGTCTTAATAAGTCTAGACGATCTATTAAGCTTAGCTATAGATTTAGATCGGTTTTTGCTTAAAGCGCCATTCTCAGGGAGTGGGCGAGGATTGAAATGGTGTCGCTATGGGTTGGATAAAGCTTCCCTTAGTTGGTTTGATAACACAATTAAGCAACAGAAATCCGTCATCGCAGAGCCTATCTATGAGCGTGTTGAAGACTTCGCCATGGAATTTGAACTTGTTGATTCGACTCAAATCAGCTTTATAGGGTACTCCTATTTTAAAACAACCGATAACGGTGTTTACTTGGGCAATCACTTGCTGAGTGATGATGAGTTTCGTTTACGCATTGAACGTGAATATTTTGAAGATGGATTTTTATTCTCAGTTCGTCAGCAACTCATGAAAGTCTTGCTTGCTCATTACGGACAAGGTTATCGTGGAGTTTTAGGCGTAGATATGATGGTCTGTAAGGCAACGGATGAATCTTTTAAACTTCATCCGTGTGTTGAGGTTAATCTGCGAATGAATATGGGTGTTGTAGCACGGTTTTTCTATGAACGCTTTGTGCGTGAGGGTAAACAAGGACGTTTTGCTGTGGACTTTAGTAAGACCCAAGGCGAGACTTTGGCTATGCACATTGAAAGGCAAAATAAATACCCTCTTGTTTTAGAAAAGGGTAAAATTATATCGGGTTATCTTTCGCTTTCAGCAGTTACTTCAGAGTCGCAATGTCAAGCGTGGGTGATAGTTGAATAGCCTGACTTTCGTTACCAAACCTGTCGATTGTGGAGACTGCAAAATAGCTGTATTTAAGCATAGGGTTGGCTGGAGTATAAATATACTGAACTCCTTTGACATAGATATCCAAAATATTTTCGGGTTTACTGGTGTCTACAGGAAAACTATCTGACTTATAAACAACAAAACTAACCTCTTCGTCCTCTTGGCTATTAATTTCCCAGTTAAGTAATGCAGAGTCATCGGTTATTTTGAGTGTTAGGTTCTGTGGCATTTGAGGAGTCGTTTGGTCGAGCCAGGGCATTGGGGGTATCAATGCTGGGTATTTATAATAAATATTTTTTAGAGATGTATATACCCCTTGTGTATCGTTAACTAAGAACTCTGCTCTAAAAAACGCGTGGCCGGCAAGGTTATTCTGACGTACGAAATAAAGTTGTCTTTGAATCTCTTCCGAAGTCCAGTTTCCTTCTCGGGGGTCAAGAAAGTAGATTCCTAGGCCAGATATGATTTGTCGTCCATTGCTTTGCTGAGCCCAGTCGAGTGCAAAAGGATAATAATTGTTTCCTCGAAAATACATCATAGGATAAACTTGATCTTGTATTCCTAACTCCAACCACTTGAATACATCTTGGTAGACCGTTTCGTAAGCATTCCAGCCTCGAGCTGAATAACGATTGGTATCACTGTGTTTGCCAATAGGGCTACTGCTCACTTTTACCCACGGCTTGATGCTCTTCACTAAGTGGTAGGAGTGACTTAAGATTTCAGTAATATTATCTCTTCTCCATTGATCCAAAGTTCTGCCGTTACCTAGTTTTTTAAATTCCTTTTGGTCGGGAAAGCTTTTTTGAGCTCCATCAGGGTATCTTAAATAATCAAAATGTATCCCGTCAACATCGTAATTTGATGTGATGTCTTCGACAAGTCTACCTAAATAGTCTTTTGCCGTAGGGCTGGCAGGGTTAATGTACCACCCTCCTTTAAATTTAATGAAAGTTTTAGGCTCTTTGTGTATTGGTGAGGCCTTTCCTAGTTGTTGGTGTGTTTTAATACTTCCACTCGGTATAGCTACCAACCATGCATGGCACTCCATTCCACGCTTATGCGATTCCTCTATAGCAAATTGGAGAGCATCATAGCCGGGATCTATATTTGTTTTACCTGTTAACGACATACTCGAAGGCTCCCACTTTGATCGATAATTAGCATCTCCTCTACCTCTAACCTGAAATATTACTGTATTGAAGTTGGCAGCTTTAAGTATATCTAAAAGTTGAATTAGCTCTTTTTGTTGCTTTTTACGCGTTTCTGGCGAAATTGAAAGTGTTTGTGGCCAATCTAGTCTGTATGCCGTTGTAATCCATGCAGCTCTAACCTCTCGTTTGGGGTGTGTGTTGCTCTTTAGGGATGAGCTTAGCAGTAATATGATGAGTATAAATATGTATTTCTTCATGCTTGGGGTATTTCGTAATGATTACAAAGATAGATAGAAATATCACTTTTAGTTGTGAATATTATAGAATATAACGTGGGCTTTGTATCTTTACGTAAAATGTAATAATAAAACAAAGTGAAAAAAAAGCTTAGAAAAGCGAACATCATTGCTGGTGCTCTGTTTATATATACTACAGTAGTTGCTATCTATTTTTTGTTTTTCTTTGATCGTGAAAACACCATGGAACATTACCTTACGATAGGTTTTTCATACCTGATCATTTATGTTCTTTGGTTGGTTTTAAGAAAAAAAGAGCAATTAGCACAAAAGCGAAAAGAAGGTACTAATCAAAACGATAAAATATGAGAAAATTATTATTAATAGCCCTGTTGTTTGTGGCTACAATGAGTGCTAATGCTCAATTTGAGCAAGGTAAATGGTTTGTTAATGCTGGTTTAACAGGTTTAGATTTGTCGTATAGCAAACAAACTAAAGGACATTTTGGATTAGATGCAGGAGGAGGTTATTTTATAAAAGACAATATTGCCATCTTAGCCGAATTAGGTGGTGATTGGTCAAGTCCCGTTGATAAGTATAAACTAGCGGCTAAAGGTCGTTACTATTTTGATAAGATCGGTATTTTTGCTGGTGCTGGATTAAAATTAAGCAGTTTACAATATAAAGGACAAGATAAGTCAAACGATTTTGCATTAATAATGGAAGGTGGTTATGCTTATTTCTTAAGTAGAACTGTAACAATTGAACCCTCTATTTATTGGGATTTAAGCTTTAGAAACAGTGATTATACAGCATTTGGTTTAAAATTAGGATTCTCATTCTATTTCTAAATCGAATCCATATCATTGAAATTTAATATAAGGGAGAAGTTATTTATATAGCTTCTCCCTTAATATTTAAATAGCTGTATAGTTATTTCTTAAAACCCATTGTATAAATTCTAAGTTTAGAGGGTTTAGCTGAAAGTTCTTTAAAGTCTTATGTGAAATACTGTTATATCTTTTTTAGGGAGTTAGTGTAGCTGAATTTGGTAGGTGGGATTTCTAAAAAACTCTGCCTAAAAATTAGAATAAAATTATATCTTTGTAGTTACGGTTAGAATTCCTGTTTATACTACTATGTAGAGCAGAAAATCAATCAATTAAAAGTCTATGAACAAGCCTATTATTGAATATAAAGGAGTTGATATCTTTCAAGATGATACTTTGGTGCTTCAAGATGTCAATTTGGCCCTAAATAAAGGTGAATTGGTATACTTAGTAGGTGAGGTAGGTTCGGGTAAGTCGACTTTATTGCAAACGATGTTTAGCGAAATACCTATATCCAAAGGTGAAGCTCGTATCCTTGATTTTAATCTATGTGAGATTAAATCAAAAGATCGGCTATCTTTAAGGCGCAAGCTAGGCATTGTTCACCAAGATTTTAAACTGTTTTCTGACCAGACGGTTTATAGCAATTTAAGATTGGTATTAGAATGTACTGGTTTGAAAGATAAACTTTTGATTGATAGTCAGATCAATAATGTTTTAGCTCAGGTAAATCAGACGGATAGTTTAGAGTCGTTTCCCGATGAGCTTTCTGGAGGCCAGCAGCAGCGTGTAGCTTTGGCTCGCGCGTTGCTAAACAATCCGTCGATAATATTGGTTGATGAGCCAACTGGCAATCTTGACTTTTTAACAGGAAAAACGATTTTTAAGCTATTGTCTGACTTAGCATCTGGTGGTACTTTGGTTATAATGGCAACTCATAATTTGCAGTCTGTGTATGATTATGAAGGAACCGTTTATCAGATAAAAAATCAGACATTACAAAATATTACCTCAAAGGTATATATGAAGTAAAGTCTTACGATATACTGTAAATAAATAATATATAACATTTTAATAGCGTAGCGAAATGAAAATAATGAAGTTTGGAGGGACCTCTGTAGGTAGTGCTTCTCGCATGAAAGAGGTGGCCAAATTAATTACTAATGGTGATAAGAATATAGTGGTGTTATCGGCTATGTCTGGTACAACCAACACCTTAGAGGAAATTTCGGATTATCTGTATAAGAAAAATCCTGAAGGTGCGAATGAGATTATTAACCAATTAGAAGCTCAATATAGAAAACATATTGAAGAGTTACTTTCTACCCCAGAGTTTAAGCAACGTGGGATGGAGTTGATAAAATCGCATTTTGATTACATTCGCTCTTTTACAAAGGATCTCTTTACGCTGTTTGAGGAAAAAGTGGTTTTAGCACAAGGAGAGTTGATTTCTACGGCTATGATGAATTTTTATCTACAAGAACAAGGTGTAAAGTCTGTATTACTTCCTGCATTAGAATTTATGCGTACGGATAAGAATGCAGATCCTGACCCTGTATATATCAAAGATAAGTTGCATAACCAACTAGAGCTTCATGATGAAGCTACTTTGTTTGTTACTCAAGGCTATATTTGTCGCAATGCATATGGTGAGATTGATAACCTTCAAAGAGGTGGTAGTGATTACACAGCTTCATTGATTGGTGCCGCAGTTAATGCTGAGGAAATTCAAATTTGGACAGATATTGATGGTATGCATAATAATGACCCTCGTATTGTTGATAAAACAAAACCAGTTCGTCATCTGCAATTTGAAGAGGCTGCTGAGTTGGCTTATTTCGGTGCTAAAATATTGCATCCAACATGTATCCAGCCAGCTAAGTATGCAAATATTCCAGTAAGGCTTCTGAATACTATGGATCCTAATGCTGCAGGTACACTGGTTAGTAATGAATCTGAAGAGGGTGTAATCAAAGCTGTAGCAGCTAAAGAAGATATTACTGCAATTAAGATTAAGTCTAGTCGCATGTTACTTGCGCATGGATTTTTGCGTAAGGTATTTGAGATTTTTGAAAGTTACCAAACTTCAATCGATATGATCTGTACCTCTGAGGTAGGAGTATCGGTAACTATTGATAACAATAAACACCTAAATGAGATTTTGAACGATCTCAAAAAATATGGAACTGTTACTGTAGATCACGATATGTGTATCATTTGTGTGGTTGGAGACTTGCGTTGGGAAAATGTTGGATTTGAGGCTAAGGCCTTAGATTCTATGAAGAATATTCCTGTTCGTATGATATCCTTTGGAGGTAGTAACTACAATATCTCTTTTTTAATACGCAAATCAGACAAAGCTCGAGCTTTACAACAATTAAGTGATGGGCTATTTAATGGGATTAAATAAAATCAAATAATCAGCACGAAGCGTTTTTAGCCTCTCCTTAGTTGGATGTTAAAAACGCTTTTTTATTAAAACTTGTACATTATGAAAGGAAAGTTTCCATTAGACCAATTCTCAAGCTTGTGTACTCCTTTTTATTATTACGATACTGGTTTACTTCAAAAGACTCTTGATGCTATTAAGCAGCAACTTAAAGGGCAAGAACAGTTCCGAGTACATTATGCCATGAAAGCAAATGTGAATCCTAAACTCTTATCCATCATTAAAGATAATGGTTTTGGTGCCGACTGTGTTAGTGGTGGTGAGATTAGTGCTGCAATCCTAGCAGGATTTTCTCCACAAGAAATTGTCTTTGCTGGAGTTGGTAAAGCCGATTGGGAAATAGAACTCGGTCTGGACTTAAATATATTTTGTTTTAATGTAGAGTCTATAGCAGAACTTCGAGTTATTGATGAAATAGCACAAGTTATGGGTAAGGTAGCGCGTGTTTGCCTACGAATCAACCCGAATGTTAAGGCTAATACTCATGCAAATATTGCAACTGGGCAAGCTGAGAATAAGTTTGGAATTGCACTTCAAGATTTAGATAAGGTTCTTGGTGTGTTGACGGAGCTTAAGTCAATAGAATTTATTGGTTTGCACTTTCATATCGGATCACAAATTCTTGACATGAGTGATTTTAGAGCATTGTGTATGCGTATCAATGAAATCATGGATGCTCTTGAATCTCGTGGCATTCGTATTCCTAATCTTAATGTAGGTGGTGGTTTGGGGATTGATTATGACCACCCTAATCGTCAAAGTATCCCTGATTTTGAGGCTTATTTTGATGTGTACGATACACATCTTCGTTTGCGCCCCTACCAAACACTTCATTTTGAGTTGGGACGTTCCATTGTTGGGCAATGTGGGACACTGATTAGCAAAGTTCTTTATGTTAAGGAGGGTGTAAATAAGGAATTTGCCATTTTAGATGCAGGAATGAATGATTTAATTCGTCCTGCATTATATCAGGCAGCTCATAAAATAGAAAATATTACTTCTCAGGAAGCACTATCATCGTATGATGTAGTAGGTCCTGTTTGTGAATCATCCGACGTTTTTGGAAAGTCAGTCGATTTGAACCGTGTTTCTAGAGGTGATTTGATTGCTATCCGATCGGCAGGGGCTTATGGTGAGGTGATGGCTTCTCAATACAACTGTCGTCCCTTAGCTAATTCTTACTTTTCGGATGAATTTATCTAAACAAAACAGTGTCTATTCTTGTTACTTGATAGACAATATAGAATATAGATTTTTACTTAAAATATAGAGATATGAGAATTTCACAGAAATTAGAAAAGAAAATTAACGAGCAGATAACAGAAGAACTTTGGTCTGCTAACTTGTACTTATCAATGTCATTTTATATGGCTAGCCAAGGTTATTCAGGTTTTGCTGCATGGTTGAAAGCTCAATCTATCGAAGAAACTGAGCACGCTCACCAATTTGCTGAATACTTGATTACTCGTAACGGTGTAGCTTTGGTTGATAAGCTTGATGTGGTTCCTCAAGGTTGGGGTACTGTAGAAGAGGTTTTCGAAAATGTATACAAACACGAATGCCATGTTTCTGAGGCGATCAACGAACTTATGACTCTTGCGATTGAAGAGAAAGACTATGCTAGTCAAGACTTTTTATACACTTTCGTGCGTGAACAAGTTGAGGAAGAATCAACTTCTGAAGAGCTATTAACACGTATCAAACAAGCAGGTCCTCACGGATTATTCTACCTAGATAAACATTTAGTTAGAGCTGCTAATGCATAACTAATCATTGCATTCTACAACTCTTGTAGAATTATAATAAAGAAGAGGCGATCAGTATTTAAACTGATCGCCTCTTCTTTGTATCTATTGTCTGTATTAGCTAGATTTTAATGAGGTCCAAATGATGGATCATTAAACGAAGTAAAGATCATGTCAAGCTTAATCTTATCACCAAGCATGCCACCTTTAAGTTTGGCATATTCAGGTCTTAAACTATGTCTGATTTTTATTATTACTTGTGCTTCCTGACCATACATGTCTTGTTCTTTGGTTATATCGAGGATTACAGGAATAAGAACCATGTGATTCCAATCTTCCGCTAACTCTTTACTTTCTGCTGCTGCTTTTTCATCACTCAATGTGTTGATAAGCCTAGAGATATTAGGAAATATATATTGTCCGTTATTGTTAATTTGGGCTATGTATGATGTAATATTGTCAGTAACCTTATTTTCTTCAAAGAAGCTCTTAATCTCACTTTTTCGAATCATTAGTAGATTCTGAGGTTTTTTCATGGTAAATACCCCTTTATCTTCATTGACATAGCTATCAAACTGTAGTTTTACCGAATTGATTGTATCATTCTTGATTTCGTCGTCGTTCTTGATTTCATCTATTGGTAAAGCTATTTCAGTAAATATACCTGCAGGTGATTTAATGTAAGTATGCTTATTCTCAGCAACTTTAGCATCTAATACTGCTTGGTCATTTTGGAATCGATTGAGTTGGAAGACCTCTTTGGTATTTACGAAGCTAATCATCGAAATAGTTGTAGAGTCTTTCTTATCGTAAGTTTGGAGAATCTCATTAGTCTTTTCATCTAATACGTAACGTTCAAAGCTAACATTTAACGCAACATGATCAAGATATAATATTGTTCCTCGGCCTTGGTCTACTTCTGCGTATATCCCTTTAAATACTTCCTTCTGGAATATATCGTTATTGTAGAAATACTCTTTATGTTCTCGATTCTTTTTGAGTATATCTTCTCCTACTTCTTTGGGTAGGGAGATTTTTATGGTTGGCTTGTAATATGGACTATTTTTTATTTCCTGAGAAACACTTAGGTTAGCTGCAGTGAATGTTGCTTGGCCTAAAGCCCCTTTTGATTTATTAAAATAGGCATAGGGATCAATATTAGTGTAATGTATCTCGCTACTCTCTTCAATGAACTCGTCTAGCTTGTATATATTTACGTGGTTGGGAACAATAGAGTCTCCAAAGAAGGTAGTGTAAGCAAGTATGATTTCAGTAGAATGTGTTTCATCTTTTACTAGAAGTCCTTTCTTCGTTTCACGATCGTAAACCTCAGGAAAGACTAAACTATCTAAACAGTTTAGTTGAGTCATGAAACTAGCTTCAAAAGAGCCGAAATCTTTATCGTTATATCTACCTAGATATGCTATATCTGTCCTTGCATAGACAGGACCAGATAGGATGGATTTAGTAGACGTGTCGTAGTTCTTAGATATTATTTCTATTTTATCTTTGTCAGGAAGAATCCCCAGACCTAATGAACCTGTGCTGTCATCACATCCAAAGAAAGAAAGGGCTATAAGAATAGCCCATAGATACTTTACTTTCATTATTGTATTATCTGATATGTTTTTACTTTGTTTCAGACTCCCAAACTTTGTCGTAGAAGCTATTACAAGATTCTGAGAAAGCATCAAAATCTTCTTGATATTCGAGTACTAGTTTGCCAGATTGGCGTGCATATTCCATTACTTCAGCATTCACATTCGGACTATTCTGAACAATGCCGTCAGATTGGTCTATTGCAAACTTCATTAATGAAACATAATTAACTGGACCTTCACCAAGTGATTTTAAATCTTCTTTGTCAATACCTTGAAGCATTAGCTTCTCTTTGAAGTCAGCATCGAAACTCTCTTTAAACTCTTCTTCATAGATAGAGAATACAATCTTAGAATCTCTAAAAGAAGGTTCTTCTCTAAATGCTTTTTTTATGTATAATGGTGCTAAAGCACTCATCCAGCCGTGGCAGTGAACTATTTCAGGGCACCAGCGTAATTTCTTTACAGTTTCGAGAACACCTCTTGCATAGAAAATAGCGCGAGCGTCATTATCGGTATACTCTTTACCCTCTTTGTCTTTAGTCAGCTTGCGTTTTTTGAAAAACTCTTCGTTATCGATAAAGTAAACTTGCATTCTAGCTGGCTGAACAGATGCTACCTTTATAATTAAAGGGTGATCAGTATCGTTGATAATAAGATTCATCCCTGAAAGTCTAATCACTTCATGTAGTTGATTTCTACGTTCATTGATTATTCCCCATTTGGGCATGAATATTCTAATTTCTCTTCCTTTTTCTTGAATTGCCTGAGGCAATCCCTTGCCCATAACAGACATTTCTGATTTGGGTACAAAAGGAGAGATCTCCTGTGTAATAAATAAAATTTTGTTCGCCTTTGTCATTTTTACAATTGTTCTCAATTATAAAACAAAGATACGAAAAAAACGGAACTAATGAAAATGCTAACTTGCTATAATTGTAAATCTTACCAATGTAAGGTTCTTTTATTTAGTTTGAGTCTTTGGAAACGAATCTTTCAAATAATTGTGTATAAGTTTCTTTATTTCGATAAATAATCTGTTATTTTGCACCCAAATATATAGTTAATGCTCTTTTAATTATGAAACTGATTCATACCATAAAGGATCTACAGGCTGAGCTACAGGCTTGTAGGGATAATAACAAGACAGTCGGGCTAGTTCCTACTATGGGATCTTTGCACCGAGGCCATGTATCCTTAGTTAGTAGTAGTGTAACGCAAAACGACATAACTGTAGTCAGTGTCTTCGTAAATCCTACTCAGTTCAACAATATAAATGATCTGTTGACTTATCCTAGGTCACTCGAAAAAGACTGCCAATTGCTTCAAGAAAATGGAGTAGACATTGTGTTTGCCCCTTCAGATTCAGAAATGTATCCTGAGCCTGATACGCGTGAGTTTGATTACTCTCCTTTGGATCAGGTTATGGAAGGTAAACATCGGCCAGGGCATTTTAATGGAGTTTGTCAGGTTGTTAGTAAGCTGTTTGCTATTGTTCAACCCGATAATGCCTATTTTGGAGAGAAGGATTTCCAACAATTAGCCATTATAAAAAGAATGGCAAGTGAGCTTTTTCCTTCATTAACTATTGTTGGCTGTCCAATCGTTCGAGAAACTGATGGTTTGGCATTGAGTAGTCGTAATGCCCGTCTGAGTGCAGTTGATCGCAAAGAGGCCTTGACAATTTCAAAGGTTTTGTTTTCGAGTGTAGAGTTTGCTAAATCTCATACGCTTCAAGAAACATTTGACTTTGTAGTTGGGGGCATTAAAGCTAAGCCTGCGTTAGAGCTTGAATATTTTGAAATGGTTGATGCTAATAATCTACAACCTGTCCAAAATTGGACTGATTCTACAAATGTAGTGGGTTGTATCACAGTTTACTGTGGTGATTCTGTTCGTCTAATTGACAATATAACTTATAATAAATAATTTGATAATGTATATAGAACGTCTAAAATCTAAGATTCATTGTGTTCGTGTAACGGATGCTAATTTGAACTACATCGGTAGCATTACCATTGATGAAGATTTGATGGATGCTGCCAATATAATTGAAGGTGAGAAAGTGCATATAGTTGACAACAACAACGGTGAACGCTTTGAAACATATGTAATCAAAGGTAAGCGTGGGAGTGGAGATATCTGTCTTAATGGAGCTGCTGCACGTAAGGTACAAGTTGATGATGTTGTGATTATTATGTCGTATGCCATGATGGATTTTGAAGAAGCTAAACACTTTGAACCCTCTGTAATCTTTCCTAAAAGACCTGATAATAGATTATAGTTAGTGATTTAGGCTAAGTACTACTCATATATAATAAAATCCCCCTTATTGGTTATCCAAATAAGGGGGATTTTGTTTTCGGTTATATCTAAGCGCTTATTTATGCGTATTGCAATATATAAGGTCGTTTCGAATTATATCCCAATTGTCAGCTAGTTCTTGCATAGATTCAAATATTATATTAGCTCCAGCATCTGCTAAAACCTTTGTATCTAATGGGCCTGTATTGACAGCTATTGTAAATATACCTGCTCCTACAGCCGATTCTACACCTAGAGGTGCGTTTTCTATAACTATTGCTTCGTTGGGTGCTAGATTACCCTTTTTGAGTGCCATAAGATAGGGCTCAGGATGTGGCTTGCCATGTTTTACATCAAATGCTGTTACCATTAGCTCTTCGTCAAAAGTGTTTGGGAAATGCTTTTGTAATTTTTCCAAGAGCGATTTTTGACCAGAGCCCGTTACTACCATTGGAGTCAGCCCTTCACTTTTTACTTTAAGGAGTAGGCCGTAGGCACCTTTCATTCGGTCAGGCTTGGGCATAGAGCCAAAGAGTTCACTTTTTTGTTTGTATATCTCCTCTACCTCCTGATCTGTAGCATCACGCCCAAACTCTCGTTGGCTAATCATGTTGATGGTTCCCTTCCCAGTTCTTCCCTCGTTCATGTAAACCTCCTCTTTGCTAATGCTTAGGTTGTGGTTTTTAAGCACCTCAGACCAAGCTTTCACATGATTTGGCATAGAGTCGAAAAGTACTCCATCCATATCAAAGAGTATAGCCTTGAGTTTGAGTTTAGACGATTTGTTTTTTTTGAGATAACTAAGAATTTGTTGTTTGTACATAATTATTAGGTCTTAAAAGATATATTAAAGGCTAGCTGATTTAGCTAGCCTTATGTATTCTAAAATAGAGTTTTTAAAGCTTTGATTGAATTGCCTTTGACTCCTCTTCGTAACCAGGTTTATTTAGTAGAGCAAACATATTGCTTTTGTAAGCTTCTACTCCAGGCTGGTTAAATGGGTTTACATCTAAAATATATCCACTGATACCGCAAGCGATTTCAAAGAAATAGATGAGTTGACCCAGGTGACGTTCGTTTAGGCTTGGCAATACAATGCGCATATTCGGAACATTGCCGTCAACATGTGCTAGTTGAGTACCTAGTTCTGCCATTTTGTTGACTTCGTCGACACGTTTTCCAGCCAAATAGTTTAGTCCGTCAAGATTGTCTTTGTCTTCAGGAACTCTCAATTCATGATTTACTTTCTCAACTGAAATCACAGTTTCAAAGATTGTTCTTTCACCCTCTTGGATCCATTGTCCCATAGAGTGTAAATCAGTTGTAAAATCAACAGCAGCAGGGAAAATACCTTTGTTCTCTTTACCTTCAGACTCACCGTAAAGTTGTTTCCACCACTCACTAACGTAGTGTAGTTTTGGGCTATAGTTAACAAGGATCTCTATCTTCTTGCCAGTTTTGTAAAGTTCGTTTCGTGTTGCTGCATAAATAGCTGCAGGGTTGTTTTCAAACGGTACAGTTAGGGCTGTTGCTTGCTCCATCTGGGTTGCGCCTGCAATGAGTTGCTCAATGTCAAAACCCGCAATAGCAATAGGTAGTAAACCAACAGGAGTTAGGACAGAAAAACGACCACCAACATTATCGGGAATGATATAAGATTTATATCCTTCGTTATCAGCTGTGATACGTGCAGCACCTTTAGATGCATCTGTTATAGCAACAATTACTTTTTTTGCAATTGCTTTACCTCTCAACTCTTCGCATTGTTTTTTAAGTAAACGGAATGCTAGAGCAGTCTCAGTAGTTGTTCCCGATTTAGAAATGTTGATAATACCAAACCTCTTGTCTTTTAGGAACTCTAAAAGTTCGAAAAGATAATCTTCAGAAATATTATTACCAGCATAAAGAATGATAGGGTTCTTTCTGTTTTCTAGGCGTAGGTCGAAGCTATTTGATAATGCTTCAATTACTGCTCTTGATCCCAGATAACTGCCACCAATACCAGCAACAACTACTACGTCACAATTGTCCTTGAAAGTTTGTGCTGTAGCTTTGATATCTTCTAGGTGCTCTTTAGTTGTTGAGCTTGGCAAATGTAACCAACCCAAATAATCACTTCCTTGGCCAGTTCCATTTTCTAAAGCCTCTTGTGCTTTCTTAACAACATCTTTGTAAGAGTTGATGGTATCCTGTGAAATGAATCCTAATGTTTTCTTAATGTTTAAACTAATCATATTAATTTATCTCTTTATTTTAATTTATTTGTTAGCTGCTTCATGACTATAGTAGGGTCTGCTTGTTCGTACAAAACCTGATATACAGCTTGTGCGATAGGGATATCTATAGCGTGTATTTTATTTATTTCATAAATACACTTTGTTCCATAATACCCTTCAGCTACCATTCCCATTTTGTCTTGAATGTCTTGAACTGAATGTCCTTGACCGATAGAATAACCAAAAGTTCTGTTTCGGCTATATTTTGAGTATCCAGTCACAAGGAGATCTCCTAAATAAACAGATTCGCAGATGTTTCTGTTCAATGGATGGACTGAGCTTAAGAACTTATCCATCTCTTGAATGCTATTGGATAGCAGAACAGCCTGAAAATTATCTCCGTAGTTTAGTCCATTGTATATTCCAGCTGCTATAGCATATACGTTTTTAAGTACTGAACCATACTCAACACCTGTTACATCGTTACTAGTCGTTACTTTTACATAGTCCGAACTTAAAAGTTCAGAGAATGACTTTGTCTTAGCTAGGTCTGTGCAAGAGATAGTTAGGTAAGAAAGTTTGTGTTTAGCAACTTCCTCAGCATGACAAGGACCTCCTATTACAGCTATATTCTCTGCTGGTACACCATAAACTTGAATAAAGAAGTCGGAAATAATTAAATTATTCCCTGGGATTATTCCCTTAATAGCAGTAACGATTAGTTTGTCTTTCAAACTGATAGTCAATTTGCTAAGTTCTTCTTTTAAATAAGGTGATGGGGTAGCGAAAATAATAGTGTCTGCAGAATTAATAGCTTCATTGATATTATTCGTAAAATTGATTCGGTTAACATCAAATGAAACATTTGTTAGGTATGCAGGATTATGGCCCTTGGATATAAATTCGTCAACTCGATCTTGACGGTGCAGGTACCAGTTTATCTGATCTTGCTTTGTTAGCACCATTTTGGCTATTGCTGTTGCCCAACTACCGCCTCCAATTATTGCAATCCTACCAAGTTTTTCCATATTCATATACATGAAAACGTGAAGAATGAATCTATAAAAATATATTCAGCCCTCACGTTTTATTGAGTTATTAGTTAATCTTGTTAATCCATAGGGTTACTTCGTCAACCGTAGGATTTGATAATTCTAGTTTATGTTTTTTATTTATACCACAAATGTCTTGATGTAATTTTTGTGGATTAACATCTTTCATATCTGAAACAAAGTTATAACCTGCTTTTTGAATTACAGGTACCCATTCCTCGGAGATTCCTAGCTCTATATAGCTTGCTGCAGGGTCTTTTTGAACCTTTTTCTCAGGTCTCATTTGAGGGAAGAAAAGTACCTCTTGAATAGCTTCCTGTCCTGTTAAGAGCATAGCTAATCTATCCATACCGATACCCATACCAGCAGTAGGAGGCATACCATATTCTAGTGCACGAACAAAGTCATGATCTATAAACATAGCTTCGTCGTCACCTTTTTTGCTAAGTGCTAATTGGTCGTTAAAACGAGCTAACTGATCAATAGGATCGTTAAGCTCAGAATAAGCATTACACAACTCTTTACCATTCGCCATTAGCTCGAAACGCTCAGTAAGCTCTGGGTTGTCTCTGTGCTTTTTAGTCAGTGGAGACATTTCGATTGGGTAATCTGTAATAAAAGTAGGTTGGATGTAGTTGCCTTCGCAAAAATCTCCAAAGATCTCATCAATAAGCTTTCCTTTGCCCATTGTGTCATCAATCTCCATATTAAGTTTTTTGCAAATCTCTCTAATCTCAGCTTCTGATTTACCTGTTAAATCGTATCCTGTAAACTCTTTAATTGAGTCAAGCATTGTTACGCGTTTAAAAGGTGCTTTAAAGTCGAGCTCATTTTTACCCACTTGAACTTTGGTTGTGCCATTAACATCTAAACAAATCTTTTCGATCATTTGCTCTGTCATGCACATCATCCAATTGTAGTCTTTGTAGGCTACATAAACCTCCATTACAGTAAACTCAGGGTTGTGAGTTCTGTCCATACCTTCGTTACGGAAGTTTTTAGAGAACTCATATACACCATCAAAACCACCAACAATAAGTCTTTTAAGGTAAAGCTCATTTGCAATTCTTAGGTAAAGAGGAATGTCTAGTGCGTTGTGGTGGGTAGTAAATGGACGAGCAGCAGCTCCTCCAGGGATCGACTGTAAAACAGGAGTTTCTACTTCGATGTAATCTCTTTCGTTGAAGAAATTACGCATCGAATTGTATATTTTAGTACGTTTAATGAAGGTTTCTTTGATGCCTTCATTTACTGCAAGGTCAACATATCTTCTTCTATAACGCAATTCAGGATCGTCAAAGGAGTCGTAAGTTTCTCCGTCTTTATGCTTGACAATTGGAAGAGGTTTAATCGATTTTGATAGAACTTTAAGGCTTTGAGCATGTACGCTTATTTCGCCCATTTTAGTACGAAATACAAAACCTTCTATTCCTACAAAGTCACCAAGATCCAAAAGTTTCTTGAATGCTGTGTTGTATAGTTCCTTATTTTCGTCAGGACAGATATCGTCGCGTGTGATATAAACTTGTATTCTACCTTTAGAATCTTGAAGTTCGATAAACGAAGCCTTGCCCATAATACGGCGGCTCATAATTCTTCCGGCAATACTTACTTTTTGAGATTCTTCTGCATCATCTTTAAAATTCTCCTTAATATCAATGGAGTATGTAGATACGTTAAACTCCTCAGCTGGATAGGGGTCAATCCCCATCTGGCGAAGCTCATCTAGACTTTGGCGTCTAATAATCTCCTGTTCACTTAGTTCTAAAATATTCATTTTATTTCGTATTAATCTCTTCTTACAATCACAAAAGTACTAAAGTTTTTTTAGATTAAAGATTTATCTATGAATACTGTTACCTAAAAGGAATCAAAAAAATAAACTTTAGCGAGATTGACATATGTCTAATGAATTCATTTTAGTTCTATATAAAGCCGCTCTTTTTTGATTGGTTCTCTATTATCTGTTACCTTTGCAGCACGTTTTTAAAAGAATTTAAATATATGGATGGAAATAAAGCAACATTAGAACTCGGTACAGAGAACATGAACAAGCTGATGGGCAAGTATGCCATCCCTGCAATCATAGCCATGACTGCAGCTGCTTTGTATAATATGATTGATAGTATTTTTATCGGTCATGGAGTGGGGGCGATGGCTATGACAGGGCTCTCGGTAACCTTCCCTTTTATGAACTTGGCTTCTGCTTTTGGAGCTATGGTTGGTGTCGGTGCTGCAACATTGATATCGGTAAAGTTGGGACAAAAAGACTATAAGAATGCTCAGAAAGTTCTAGGTAATGTAATCACCTTGAATATTATTATAGGACTACTATTTACTGTCGTATCTTTCATATTTCTTGAACCCATTCTCTATCTTTTTGGAGCTAGTGAAGCCTCTTTGGGCTATGCTAAAGAGTATATGGAGATTATTTTGCTTGGTAACGTTATCACCCACTCCTATTTTGCATTAAATGCAGTCTTGCGTGCCAGTGGACATCCTAAAAGTGCTATGTTTGCCACTATATTTACGGTGGTTATAAATACGATTCTTGACCCTATTTTCATATTCTATTTTGAATGGGGGATTAGAGGAGCTGCGATTGCTACTGTTTTGGCTCAGGTTTTGGCCTTGATTTGGCAATGCAAATTCTTTATGAATAACCAAAACTTGATCTACTTTAAAAAAGGTACTTATCGCCTGAATAAATATATTGTACGTGATATCTTAGCTATTGGTTTGTCGCCTTTCTTGATGAATGCCGCGGCTTCGTTTATTGTGTTGTTTATCAATCATAGCTTGGCAACTTATGGTGATGATTATTATATTGCTGCTTATGGAATTGTCAATCGGGTAAGCTTCTTTTTCGTAATGATTATTATGGGGCTCAACCAAGGTATGCAACCGATTGCCGGTTATAACTACGGAGCTAAACAATATGATAGGGTTACTAAGATATTAAAGCTAACTATTAAGTGGGCAACGCTTGTGGCTTGTTTTGGCTTTATATTTGGTTACTTTCTTTCAGATATGACTGCATCAATCTTTACTTCCGACGAAGGCTTGATCGAGATTGCATCTCGTGGTTTATCGATTGCTATGTGTGCTTTTCCACTTGCAGGATTTCAAATGGTTACTTCTAACTTTTTCCAAAGTATTGGTTTGGCTAAAAAGGCAATTTTCTTATCTTTAACAAGACAGCTCTTATTCTTATTGCCTTGTTTGTATTTCTTACCTTTTGCTTTTGGCGTTGATGGAGTTTGGGCGAGTATGCCAGCATCTGATGTTATAGCAAGCGTGGTAGCTGGTCTGTTTTTATGGTACCAGTTTAGAGAGTTTAAGAAAAAAGGTGTTACTGATTCCGAATTTATAGACACCAATAAATAATAGCTAGTCGTTTAGTGAAAACGATCTACTGGTTTAGGTATTGTGACTAGGTCGGGTATAATAAACGAGTAGGTGGTTTTAAATAGAAATGAAGAATACAATTTAGTACATCAAAAACAAAACTACTATGGAAAAAAAGATTGTTATAAACATCGGTCGCCAGCTAGGTAGTGGTGGTCGTGAGATTGGTCAAAAGTTAGCTCAAAAACTAGGCATCGCTTATTATGATCGTGAGTTGATGAAAATCGCAGCCAAAGAGAGTGGCTTAGGTAGTGAGTGTTTTGAGAAAGCTGATGAAAGAGCTTCGCAAACCCTGTTTGGCTCACTCTTTGCAATGCGTTATCCTTATATTACTGATGGAACAATCCCTTTCAATTTTCTGAATAACGATGCTCTTTTTAGAATTCAGAGCGATGTGATTCGTCGCTTGGCTGATCAGAAATCGTGTATCTTTGTGGGGCGTTGTGCTGATTATATATTAAGGAATAATCCAAATTCCGTAAGCCTGTTTATCTCATCACCCGATGAGGTGAGAATTAATCGCTTGATTGAGAGACATAACGTCACTAAAGATGAGGCAGAGGAGATGATGATTAAAACGGACAAGGGTAGAGCTCAATATTATAACTATTATAGTTATAAAACTTGGGGGGCTGCCAAAACTTATGACCTCTGTGTAAACTCAGCTTTATTCGGTCTTGACGGTACGGTTGATTTCCTGATTGATTTCATTGAGAAGAAGTTTGATCTTAAAATAGAAAAGTAATAACTCTGTTTTGAAATTTCAGACCTATCTATAATAAATAAGTAGCCTCCAGATTTGAAATAATCTGGAGGCTACTTATTTATTATAATGTACTTACTAAGGATTAAAAGAAGGAGGCCATAAGTACAAGAATTAATTGTCCTGTAAGAATTCGCAAAAACATGGTTAGTGGATAAACCGTAGAGTAACCTACCGAGGGTGCGTCTCCCGTGCCTACCGAGTTAGCATAAGCTAAGGCTGGTGGGTCGGTGTTGCTTCCTGCTATTAGCCCCATAAGGGTAAAGTAGTTAATCTTGAAGTAGAGTCGGCCTATTGTTGCGATGACTAAGATGGGAACTACTGTAATTAAAAATCCAATACCGACATAAAGTATTCCATCACCTTGTACTACTGTATTAATGAAATTCTCTCCAGCTTTGAGACCTACACTGGCTAAGAAGAGCGCAATACCCACTTCGCGTAGCATTAAATTAGCACTTTGGGTGGTGTAGGTTACGAGTTTGAAATGGTGTCCGAATCGACCAATCAGAATTGCAATAACCAGGGGGCCACCCGCTAGTCCTAACTTGATAGGCATTGGAATGCCTGGAATCTGAAAGGGTAGGCTACCAAAGAGTATTCCAACGAATATCCCAATGAATATGGTGATGATATTGGGATGGTCAAGCCTCTTGAGTGAATTCCCCAACAGTCTTTCGACCTTTTTGATATTGGGAAGTGTCCCCACAACTGTAAGGCTATCTCCAACTTGTAATTTGAGTTTTGAGTCTGCTAGTAGGTCAACACCTGAGCGCGCAACACGAGTCACATTCACGCCGTGCAAAGCTCTAATCTGGAGATCTCCAAGGCTCTTGCCATTGATGTTTGATTTTGTGATGAGTATCTTATGTAGTTCTAATTCATTATCTGTTTGCTTCTGTACGTTCTCTGTCCATACGAAGCCTTCAACCTTTTCACCCAATAAAGCAACTACAGTTTCTTCTTTTTCGGCTGAGCAGACGATAAGAAGATAATCATTATCTTGAATAACTGTGTTTCCCTCGGGAATTATGCTGTTTGAATCCCTCATTAATCTTGAGCAAACAAAGCTATAACTCAATAGAGCTGCGAGTTCCTTGATTTTCTTTCCTACTATGGCTTTATTGATCACCCTGATGGTTATTCTTTCGGGTCTGTCTTGACTTGACTGGTTTTCACTCAGTAGGTCGTGTTCCTCTTTTTCTAGGTTTATCTTAAATATATGTCTTAGCAAGATTGTTGAGCCGATAATTCCGATCACCCCTAGGGGGTAAGCACAAGCATATCCGAGTGAGATTTCAGGCCCATTATAGCTAAGCTGATTGAGAGCTTCTTGTGCAGCTCCAAGCCCTGGGGTATTGGTCACTGCGCCATAAAGTGTTCCGATAATCATGGGAAGTTCGAGACGGCCATCTAGTATGAAAAACAGTCCTAGGGCAACACCAATATTAAGTATGACAATCCCTACAGCTAGTAAATTAAGAATCATACCTCCTTTCTTAAAAGAAGAGAAAAACGAGGGTCCAACTTGTAGTCCAATACAAAAGACAAAAAGAATAAGTCCGAATTCTTGAATAAAATGAAGGGTATCTGAGTTTACTTTAAAGCCGAAGTGACCCATGAAAATTCCTGTAAACAAAACAAAGGTTACTCCAAGTGAAACACCGAAAAATTTGATCTTACCTAGTGCTACCCCAATGGCTATTACAAAGGCATACAATAGCACAATATGTGCAATCGAATTGTGGTCGTACAGTAAAACTTTAATCCATTCCATAATCGCTTTTAGTTAAATGAGTGCAAACAAAAATAGCGAATATTTGAACCGAAAGCAATACTAAAGGGCTTGACTTTAGGTGTTTCGCTGCCTATAAATATCCAATATCGAAACTTTTCCGTAATTTATCCTTTTATATATTTTTGAATTATTATATTTGTATGAAAGTTATGTAATATTTGAATTGATAATCAATATTCTTTGATTAAAAATTTATACAAATAAATTTAATAAACTATGGCAGAAAAAAGAGAGCGTCTTTTCTCAAGTTTTCCTCCTATTTCTACAGAGGAATGGAAGGGAAAGATTGTGGCAGATTTGAAAGGAGCTGATTTTGACAAAAAATTAGTTTGGCGAACTCAAGAAGGTTTTGATGTTCAACCTTTTTATCGTTGGGAAGACATTAAAGATTTACAACAATTAAATTCTTTACCCGGAGAGTTTCCTTACTTAAGAGGAACAAAAAAAGAATCTAATGCATGGCTTGTCCGTCAAGATTTAGTAGTAACCGACGTAAAAGAAGCTAACAAAAAAGCTCTATTCTTACTAGATAGAGGTGTTGAGTCTTTGTCTTTCAAAATTGACGAAAAAGATTTATCTGATCATTTGTTTGCAGACTTACTAGATGGTATCTATGCTGACTGTGTTGAGTTGAATTTTTCTACTTGTCAAGGTCATATAGTTGACCTAGCAAAACTTTTAGTGGCTTACTACCAAGAGAAAAAGTACGATGTTAAGAAATTATTCGGATCAATTGATTTCGACTTCTTTAACAAAATGCTAACTAGAGGTAAAGAAAAAGGCAACTTTATCGAAATTTCAAAGGCTTTAATCGAAGCTATCAAACCACTACCTTTTTATCGTGTTCTTAATGTAACTTCTAGTTCATTAAACAATGCAGGCTCATACCTAGCTCAAGAATTGGGTTATGCACTTGCTTGGGGTAATGAATACCTCGATAAATTAGTTTCGGAAGAAGGTCTTCCTCCAGCACTTGTTGCTAAGAAGATTAAATTCAATTTTGGCGTAGGAACAAACTATTTCATGGAGATTGCTAAGTTTAGAGCAGCACGTTTGCTTTGGGCTAATATTGTGGCTTCATATGGTCCTACTTGTGATCACGATTGTGAGAACGAAGGCGAAAACAACGTTTGTCGTTGTGCTTCAAAAATGCGTATTCACGCACAAACTTCATTCTCAAACATGACTGTTTATGATGCACATGTCAACCTACTCCGTTCTCAAACAGAAGCGATGAGTGCAGGTTTAGCAGGTGTTGATTCATTAACAGTTTTGCCTTTTGATGTTACTTACAAAGAGTCTGATGAGTTTTCAGAACGTCTTGCTCGTAACCAACAACTTCTACTTAAAGAGGAGTCACACTTCGATAAAGTGGTTGACCCTGCAGGTGGTTCATACTATATTGAAACACTAACAGCTTCAATCGCTGAGCAAGCATGGAAAATCTTCTTGAAAGTTCTCGAAGATGGTGGTTTTTACGAATCTGTTAAGAAAGGTCTTGTACAAGATGAAATTAACAGTAGCAATGACAAACGTCACTTGTACGTAGCTCAACGTAGAGAAAACCTTCTAGGTACTAATATATTCCCTAACTTTAATGAAAAAGCTGGCGACAAACGTCCAGTAGAGATTGCTACTTGTTGCAGCTCTTCTAAAGGTTCTGGTATCAAAACTCTTAATATGAGTAGAGCTGCTTCAGGATTTGAAGAATTACGACTACAAACTGAAGCTTCAGGTAAGAGACCAAAAGCATTTATGCTTACTATTGGTAGCTTAGTGATGCGTCAAGCAAGAGCTCAATTCGCTTGTAACTTCTTCGCTTGTGCTGGTTATGAAGTTGTCGATAATTTAGGTTTCGATACAGTTGAAAAAGGTATTGAAGCAGCTATGGCCGCAGGTGCTGATGTAGTTGTGCTTTGCTCTAGTGATGATGAATATGCAGAATATGCAGAAGCTGCATTTAAAGCATTAAATAATCGTGCTATGTTTGCAGTAGCTGGTGCTCCAGCTTGCATGGATGAGTTGAAAGCTAAAGGCATCGAATACTTTATTCATGTTCGTGTAAATGTGCTTGAAACATTGAAAGAATTTAATGCTAACCTTTTGAAGTAATTTGATATGAAACCCAACTTTAAAAATTTAGATATATATTCAGCTATTCATGCAACTGACGGCATGGCATGGCAAAAAGAAAATAATATCAAAACAAACTGGGAAACCCCAGAAAAAATTGATGTAAAACCCATCTATACGAAAGAAGATCTTGAAGGTCTAGAGCATTTAAACTTTGCTTCTGGTCTTCCTCCTTTCTTACGTGGACCTTACTCAGCGATGTACCCATTGCGTCCTTGGACTATTCGTCAGTATGCTGGTTTCTCAACAGCTGAGGAATCGAATGCTTTCTACCGTAGAAACTTGGCCGCAGGTCAAAAAGGTCTATCAGTAGCATTTGACCTTCCAACTCACCGTGGTTATGACCCAGACAACGAACGTGTTGTTGGTGATGTAGGTAAGGCTGGTGTGTCTATCTGTTCAACAGAAAACATGAAAGTGCTTTTTGACGAGATTCCATTGAACAAGATGTCTGTATCTATGACAATGAACGGAGCCGTTCTTCCAATTATGGCTTTCTACATTAACGTAGGTTTAGAGCAAGGAGCTAAGCTTTCAGAAATGGCTGGTACTATCCAGAATGATATTTTGAAAGAGTTTATGGTGCGTAATACTTATATTTACCCACCAGCATTCTCAATGAAGATTATCTCAGATATTTTTGAGTATACTTCTCAAAATATGCCTAAGTTTAACTCAATCTCTATTTCGGGTTACCACATGCAAGAAGCAGGTGCTACTCCTGATCTTGAGTTGGCTTATACTTTAGCTGACGGTCTTGAGTATGTACGTTTCGGGTTAGCAGCTGGTATTGACATTGATGCTTTTGCTCCTCGTTTGTCATTCTTCTGGGCTATAGGTACAAACCACTTCATCGAGATTGCTAAGATGAGAGCAGCTCGTATGCTTTGGGCTAAATTGATTTCTCAATTTAACCCTAAAAACCCAAAATCGATCACACTAAGAACTCACTCTCAAACTTCTGGTTGGTCATTGACAGAACAAGATCCATACAATAATATTGGTCGTACTTGTATTGAAGCTATGGCTGCTGTTTTGGGTCATACTCAGTCATTACACACTAATGCGTTAGATGAGGCTATTGCTTTGCCAACAGACTTCTCTGCACGTATTGCTCGTAATACTCAGATTTATATCCAAACAGAAACTGAAGTTTGTCGCCAAGTTGATCCTTGGGCAGGTTCATACTATGTAGAGAACTTGACTAACGAAATCGCTCACAAAGCATGGGAGCATATCCAAGAGGTTGAAAAACTAGGTGGTATGTCGAAAGCTATTGAGACTGGTATTCCAAAAATGCGTATTGAGGAAGCTGCGGCTCGTGCTCAAGCTCGTATTGACTCTGGAAAACAAACTATTATTGGTGTTAATAAATATGTCCTTGACAAAGAAGATCCAATCGATATTCTTGAAGTAGATAATACTGCTGTAAGAGTCGGTCAGGTTAAGCATCTTGAAGAACTAAGAAAGAACCGTAACGAAGCTGAAGTAAAAAAAGCTCTTGCTGCTCTTACTGAGTGTGTTAAAACTAAGAAAGGTAATTTACTTGAGTTAGCTGTTGAGGCTGCTCGTGTTAGAGCTACTCTTGGTGAAATTTCAGATGCATGTGAAGTTGTTGTAGGACGCTATAAAGCTCAAATTAGAACTATATCAGGCGTGTATTCATCAGAAAGTAAAGACGATAAAGACTTTATCAGAGCATGTGAATTAGTAGAGAAATTTGCTAAGAAAGAGGGACGTCAACCTCGTATCATGATTGCTAAGATGGGTCAAGACGGACACGATAGAGGTGCTAAAGTTGTTGCCACTGGTTATGCCGATTGTGGTTTCGACGTTGATATGGGTCCTCTATTCCAAACTCCAGCAGAAGCTGCTAGAGATGCCGTAGAAAATGACGTACATATTTTAGGTGTATCTTCATTGGCAGCAGGTCACAAGACATTGATTCCTTCTGTTATTGCAGAGTTGAAAAAACTTGGTCGTGAAGATATCATAGTTATTGCAGGTGGTGTTATTCCAGCTCAAGATTATGATTTCTTATACAAAGCTGGCGTTGCTGCTATCTTTGGTCCTGGTACACCAGTTGCTAAAGCTGCTGGAACACTATTAGAAATTTTATTAGAAGAGTAGTCTAAAGCTACCTTTTAGATAATCCTAATAAAGGGAGAGGTTTATAAACCTCTCCCTTTATTTTTGTCTGTAATAGCTATGTAATAGTTGTCCAGCTTATTTCTATAGAGCCTTCTATATAGCCTATTAGATCAATATGTATACTGACATTAAGTGTTCTAATTGTATTAAAATATGTAAATCTAGGAGCTTAATATTGAATTTGATGTTAAAAAGACATTTATTGTGTGAAATGGCTATCTTTTTATTTGCGCGTTTGAAAATAACTTGTATCTTTGTAATGTGTTTTTCATAGTATTAGATTTAAGGTTAACAAGATTGGAGCAAAGCGTTGCTCCTTTTTTTATGCCCATATGTCAACGGCAATAAGTCTTTAGGTTTTGAGTGATTACAACTTATCTTATTCTGAATTTATGTATCTTTAATTTCAAAAGCTAAGACTACTTATTGATAATCCTACAATATGAATAATATGCCTTTTAAAGTAAAACTGATTTCTTATAGGAGTAATTTCGGAAAAATATTACATCGCCAATCTAAGTCATCAACTAATTTATCAAATGATGGGCGTTATGAGTTCTTCATTGATGACGATGTTAACGATGCGGATTTTTTTGTAATTCATGGAAAAGGTGTAAGAGAGCCCGTTTCTTGTCATGTTGCTCAAGAGAATACATTATTATTGACTACAGAACCTAATACTATTTTTGAATATCCTCAAAATTACATTAAACAGTTTGGAGTGGTGCATTCTAGTCAAATTCAAACAAAGCATAAAAATATTATTTATGGCCCCGCTCTTATTCCTTGGTTTGTAGGCTATACAGAAAAATAAGAATGGTGAATTAAGTTATACGTTGGATTATGATGGATTGATCAGTAGCTCTGCTCCAGATAAGACAAAGCTAATTTCAGTAATTACTAGTAATAAAGTAACTACTCAGGGTCATCTAGAGAGAATCCGATTTGTTCAAAAACTTAAGCAACACTATGGTGATAAATTAGATGTCTTTGGGCGAGGCATAAAAGATTTTGAAGATAAATGGGAGGTATTAGCTCCCTATAAATATCATATTTCTTTGGAGAATAGCTCTACTGATTTTTATTGGACAGAAAAGCTTGCTGATTGTTATTTATCTGAAACCTTCCCAATATATTACGGGTGTAAAAATATTTCCAACTACTTTCCCGAAACTGCATTTGCTTCTATAGACATAAATAATTTTGATCAAGCTGTTCAGATTATTGACAAGGTAATTCATGAAGAGCAGTACGAGAAAAACATTGAAGTACTCAAAGAGTGCAAGCATAAAATATTGAACGAGTATAATATATTCGATTATATAGCAAAGATATGTGACTCGCTAGACCCCAATCTGCCCAAAACCAATGTAGTTATAAAGCCTTGTGTATCTCTATTGAATAAACGCAATCTTTTACATTATGTCTTTATGAGAAATTATTATAAGTTGAAAAGAAAGGTAACAGACTATTTTATAGGCAGTAAGTTCTGAATAGTTATTGTTCTAAAGCTTTAAAAGTATAGATTAATAGTGAGAATGATGCACCGTCTGTCTTCTAGATAAAGAGAGGCTAGGGAGTTGGATATTAAAGTCTATACTGAATACTTTAGCCATGATATTGGCCACCCTGAGCGATTCTTTCCAGCCCCCACAATGCTCCGGGCTCAGAGCAATAGTTACTACAGCAATACGATCTAAGTTTTCCTTTATTTTCAAACAAAGCTCGGTGATGTAAGCATCAGTGTACATTTGATATTGGTTAGATCTAAAAAAATAGTCTATATCTATATTGACTATCCATTGGTTGTTATTTTCCTGAGAATCTTTGTTGAGGGGAGGGTTTTGAATCCATTCTCCAAATTTATTAGGCAACTCGTAGCTATATGGGTTGTAGAAAACATTGAGGTCATTCATCTCTTTTTGATAACCATCACAAGCAAAAATAGAGTGTTCAAACCAATTGGGGAATAGATTATGTAGAGTCAATATATAATTGGCATAATTGAATACTTTGAGTTTTTTATCAGTGCCCGAATCAGTATATGTTAGGTTGACAAACTCCTTAAGTGATATCTTTTTGTGATTTAAGAGAAATTCATAGCTGCTCTTAGGGCTTTTATTCCATAAATCCCAGTGTTGGTCGATGTGGAATAGATTATATGATTTGGTTTTATCTAATTCATTAAGCCAACACCAGCCTGCTGCTAAGTGATTGTCCATAATATAAAATTTGTCTTGTTGAAATAGAAAATTAAGCTGTGCTTTTCCAGAAGTCTTAAGTTCTAAGCTTGTTGAGGGTTTTAGAATCCACATTATTGTTTGTTTATTTTTTAAGGTTGTATTACGCTAAATACTTCCTATCAAGTTACAAAATTATAAGATGCTTTGGAAGGATTAGCATGTTTATAATATGGAGGTTATCTTGTTTGTCTTGGGTGTTGGATGATCCTGTATATCTATAATTGCTTATTGTTGTGTCTTGTTTTTAGCCTATAAATATTGCCTCTTAACTTCTAAAGGCATGAATGAATTTATTAACTTTGTAGTCCATCGAATAAAATTAACTAGAGTATGATTGTTTGTATAGCGGAGAAACCATCTGTTGCACGTGATATTGCAAATATAATTGGAGCAGTTCAACCCAAGGGAGGATATTATGAGGGTAACGGCTACCAAGTCACTTGGACATTTGGCCATTTATGTACGCTAAAAGAACCTCACGAGTACTCTCCTGATTGGAAGTCGTGGAACCTGAGCACCTTACCAATGATTCCTCCTCGTTTTGGTATTAAGCTAATTGAGCAAGCCTCAATTGCTAAGCAATTTTCAGTGATTGAGCATCTGATGCAACGAGCTAAGATGATTGTAAACTGTGGTGATGCTGGACAAGAAGGAGAGCTTATTCAACGTTGGGTGATGCAGAAGACAGGTGCTACTTGCCCAGTGAAGCGTTTGTGGATATCTTCGTTGACTGAGGAGTCAATCCGTGAAGGTTTTACTAAGCTCAAAGATGAAAAAGAATTCCAACCTCTTTATGAAGCTGGTTTGGCTCGTGCCATTGGCGATTGGCTGCTTGGCATGAATGCGACTCGTCTTTATACATTAAAGTATGGTGAGAATAAGCAGGTGCTTTCAGTGGGGCGTGTTCAGACACCCACCTTAGCTTTAATTGTCAACCGCCAACAAGAGATTGATGATTTTGTGCCTGAAGCCTATTGGGAGCTTAAAACTGTATATCGAGATACGACGTTTAACTCTGCTAAAGGTAAGTTTGATAAACAAGAAGAAGCTCAGGAACAACTAAAAACTATAATTGGAAAACCCTTTCAGGTTGGATCTATCCAGATTAAGAAAGGCTCTGAATTTCCGCCAAGGCTATTTGACTTGACCTCACTTCAGGTTGAGGGTAACAAAAAATTTGGCTTTTCGGCCGATGAAACACTTAAGCTTATTCAGGGGTTATATGAGCGAAAGCTAACCACCTATCCTCGTGTAGATACCACATTTCTTAGTGATGATATTTACCCTAAATGCCCTTCTATATTAAAGGGTCTGCGTGATTATGCTGAGCTTACCGCACCATTATTAACCAAGAAGTTAACCAAGTCCAAAAAGGTATTCAACAATACAAAGGTTACCGATCACCATGCAATCATTCCTACAGGAGTTTATCCAAGTGGGTTGACAGATAATGAAAAAAAGATCTTTAACTTAATTACGCGTCGTTTTATCGCCGCATTTTATCCTGCTTGCGAGATATCAACTACTACAGTTGAAGGCGCTGTTGAGAAAGTTAAGTTTAAAACCACAGGTAAGCAGATTCTGAGCAAGGGCTGGCGAGTAGTCTTCGAAAATGAGTCTGAAGATGACGATAAGGAAAAAGAGGAGAAAGTACTTCCTGACTTTGTAAAAGGGGAGTCTGGACCCCACGAACCTGCATTGCAAGAAAAGTGGACTTCACCACCTAAGTTATATACTGAGGCAACTCTTTTGCGTGCCATGGAAACAGCCGGTAAGTTTGTCGAGCAAGAAGAGCTAAGTGATGCACTCAAAGAAAATGGAATTGGGCGTCCTTCCACGCGTGCAGCTATTATCGAGACTCTTTTCAAGCGTAACTACATCCAAAAAGAACGAAAAAACCTTGTTCCTACACAAACAGGAAAAGACCTGATTCGTGTGATACACGAAGAACTTCTTAAATCGGCTGAACTGACAGGTATTTGGGAGAAAAAACTTCGAGAGATCGAAAATCAAACCTATAGTGCCTCAAAGTTTATTGAAGAACTTAAAGCGATGGTCTCTGAAGTTGTCTATGCCGTTAAGCAAGATTACACCGATAGAAGGCTAGTGTTGAAAGTTGGTGACCCGTGCCCAATTTGTGGTCGTGGTGTTTTGATTCAGGGAAATAACGCTCTGGGATGTTCTTGTTGGAAAGACGGCTGTGAGTTTAGGCAAGCAGTTGAAGATTAAACTTAGTAGTCCAATATATTTATAACAAAAGAGTCAGAACTAATTAGCTCTGACTCTTTTGTTATAAAAGGTATTATATACTTTTATCCTATTTGACTTATCTTACGAAGCTTTTGCTCGTTGATAATTTTAATCTTTCGTCCATCAATAGCTATGATTCGTTCGGATGCAAAATTAGATAAGGTTCTAATAGCATTTGAGGTGGTCATATTCGATAAATTAGCAAGGTCTTCTCTCGATAGATAAATACTTAGTGTATAGCCATCTTCTTCAAGTCCGTAATTTGTCTTTAAAAATAGCAACGATTCGGCTAATCTTCCACGGATGTGTTTCTGAGTTAGGTTTACGGTACGTTCGTCGGCTATTCCTAAATCTGTAGAAAGTTGTTCTATAAAGAATAAAGCCAATTCACTGTTTTCTGACACTAGCTTTGTTATGATATCCATTGGTATAAGGCATACAAGAGAAGTTTCAAAAGCTGAAGCAGCAGTAAGATAATCCTCTTTGGCAAAATGAGCACGATAGCCAAAATATTCAACGGGTTTAATCATTCGAATAATCTGACTTCTACCACCAACTCCATCTTTGTATATTTTTACCTTACCTGATAATAAGCACATGAGGTATTTAGGTGACTCATCTTCATCATAAATAACCTCGTTCTTTTTGTATGATTGAAGGTGATAACTATCTTCGAGAAGCTCTCTCTGTTTCTCAGTGAGAGGTTCCCAAATATCAGATATGCTTTTTGATATTTCGGTATTTGATAAGGTCTTTTTGCCCATAACTATTTCTTAACTATGTTGTGCAACACAAATATAAAAATAAAAAAACAAAAAGGCTTATGAAATACCGATAATACTATGAATCAGTCTTTTGTTTATCTTGCAAAAAGTAATTCTCTATACTTAGGTAATGGCCAAATTTCATCATCAACCTCCATTTCTAGATGATCAATATGGTATCTAATTTCGTCTAGATGAGGATAAACAGTTCTCTCATATGCTTCGGCCTTTTCGGTATAGCAGTCCATTTTGTTTGCCACCTTGCGACACTCAATCATCTCTTTAACTAGTTTTTTTATGCTTGTTACACGATATGATATTTCTCGCACAAGCTCTAGACGGTCTGCACTAAGAACTTTAAATTCTTCATCATCAAAGATTGTTTTTAGTCCTACTAAATTTCTTAAGAGTCTGTTTTGATAGCTAACCGCAATAGGTACGATATGATTGATGGCTAAATCTCCCAAAACTCTACTTTCGATCTGAATCTTTTTAGTGTATTTCTCAAGTTCTACCTCTAGGCGGCTATTGAGTTCACTTTCAGTGAATATACGTTCTGAAGTAAACATTTTCTTCGTTGACTCACTAACATAGTAGGTCAGTGCTTCGGTCACGGGATTAATATTACTTAAACCTCTTCGTTGTGCTTCTTCTTTCCATGCTTCAGAATATCCATCTCCTTCAAATAAAATGGTCTGTGATTCAAGAATTTCTTTCTTGAGTAGCTTAAAGAGTGCTTCATCTCTGCTTATTCCTTTGGCTATAAGGTTTTCAAGCTCTTCTCGAAATTGATTTAGCTGATAGGCCATAGCTCCATTGATAACAATCATTGAGGCAGCACAATTGGTTGACGAACCAGCAGCTCGGAATTCAAATCGGTTACCTGTAAACGCAAAAGGAGAAGTTCTATTTCTGTCAGTCGAGTCAAGTAAGATTTCAGGAATTCTTCCTACACCAAGTTTGAGTGTGGTCTTTTCCTCTGGAGTCATCTTGTTATCGCCCACTTGCTCTACTATTGAGTCGAGAGTTTCGGTGAGTTCTCTGCCTAAGAATATCGATAAAATAGCTGGTGGTGCTTCGTTGGCACCCAAACGATGTGTATTCCCAGCACTTACTATGGAAGCTCTTAGTAGGTCTTGGTTCTTGTAAACCATCTTAATCGCATTCACAAGGAAAGTTAGAAAAAGTAAGTTTCCTTTGGGGTTTTTACCAGGAGCAAATAAGTTGATTCCTGTGTCTGTAGATAATGACCAGTTGTTATGTTTACCCGATCCGTTAATTCCTTTATAAGGTTTTTCGTGAAACAGTACTGCAAAGCTATGCTTTTGAGCTACTCGTTTCATAAGATCCATAACTTGCTGGTTATGATCGTTGGCTAGGTTAGCATTTTCAAATATGGGTGCTACCTCAAACTGGTTGGGTGCTACTTCGTTATGTCTGGTTTTAATAGGGATACCTAGTTTATGACACTCAATCTCAATCTCTTTTAAAAATGAGGTCACCCTTGGTGGAATAGATCCAAAATAATGGTCGTCGAGTTGTTGATCTTTGGCCGACGAGTGCCCCATAAGGGTTCTACCCGTAAGGTATAGATCTGGTCGAGCATTGTAAAGAGCAATATCAACTAAGAAAAACTCTTGTTCCCAGCCTAAATTAGCATAAACTTTAGATATGTTTCTATCAAATAGTTTGCAAAGTTTTGTTGCTGCTTTGTCGACAGCTGCTACAGCTTTTAGGAGTGGTGTCTTGTAGTCGAGTGCTTCTCCTGTATATGAGATAAATATTGTTGGTATACATAATGTTGAATCAACAACAAATGCAGGAGAGCTAGTATCCCATGCTGTATAGCCACGTGCTTCAAAAGTATTACGTATGCCTCCATTAGGAAAAGATGAAGCATCGGGTTCTTGTTGGACTAACACCTTACCCGAGAACTGTTCTATTGCATCAAAATCTTCATTTAACTCAATAAAACCGTCATGCTTTTCGGCAGTACCATCAGTTAGGGGTTGGAACCAGTGTGTGTAATGAGTTACTTCTAATGTTTTAGCCCAGCTTTTCATGCCATTTGCAATTAAGTCAGCTAACTCTCTAGAAATTGGAGTGCCTTTGTCTAAAGCCTTTGTATATTCATCGAAAGCTTCTCGAGGAAGATACTCTTGCATTTTTTTTTGGTGGAACACGTGACTAGCATAGTAGTCTGAGAGTTTATTCGAAGGTCTATCGACTTTGAGTGGAACTCTATTATTGAGCTCTTTTAGGGCGAAAAAACGTAATTTAGACATTTTAGTACTATTTTATAGGGGGGTTGCTGACAAAAATAGTGTATTTGAACTTAATATCATTTAAATTAGAGGGGGTATTTTGTTTGCCTTGCAAAAATAATTTCATTTGGCTCGAATAGAGTTTTATCATAATAATGATAAAAAAAGGAAGAAAACTTTCATTAATAAGGTATATTTGTTAGTGTATGATGAGATGGCTTAAATATCAGGTTCTGTTTTGTGTATTGCTTTTGCCCTTTACTATTCAAGCTCAATTGCAGCAATACTCTAGCTTGGAAACACCAAGTCTTGAGTCTTTCTGTGTTGATTCTATTATGAATAATGTATACTTCTATGCGCCTTATTATAAAACTGCTATAGCTGAGTATGATGCCGATTTATATGTGAAAACAAATATTGATATTCAGCGAAAGAACTTTTTGATGCGATATATTCCTCAAATGTTTCGTCCACAAAAAGGCGTTGATAAATATGTTCTAGAAACTTATAGTGATGTGCATTATACTGCTCCCGATATTTATGACCAGAGAGTTAAAGCTATAACAGGTACTACTCCGAGGCTTAAAGGAAGCAATCCAAGTGTGCTGAGGTATTTTACAATTAATATTTATTCCACTAGTTTTCTTAACACTAAGTTAATTTCACCCATTCAAAAAGAGTTCGCCAAATATTATCGCTATAAAATTGAACAGGTTTACCTAGATGCTAACAATAAGTTGGAGTTTAAAATAAGCTTTGTACCCAAAAGCCAAAGTTATCAGTTGATTGAAGGATATTTTATAGTAAGCGATGATGTATGGAGTATTCGTGAAGTTAGTTTCTATGGTCGCTCCGAATACTTGAGTGTGCAATGTTACATTCGTTTGGGAGAAGTTGGAACCTCTACAGAATTTCTACCCTTAAAGCATAATATAGATGTTACTTTTAGGTTTTTGTGGAACAAAATTAGAAATGTCTATCAAGGTGCCTTTAAATATGATAAGATACAGCCTCAGTTGAGTGTTCAATTTCCAACAGACACGGTGGAGCGTAAGAGCAAGTACAATTTAACAGAGTCCTATTCTTTTCAGTTTCCCGATACGGTGAAAATAGAGCGAGAATATGATAATTTCTATAAATTCAGGTTGCTGCCTTTGCAGGCTGATGAGGCTCAACTTTACACCAATCTCAGAGCATCCAAAGATTCGATCCAGATCTACAAAGATGTTACAAAGAAAAATAAATCAGCAATATTTTGGGGTGAAGTAGGGGATTTCCTAGTGAGCAACTACACACTTAATCTATATGAAGTTGGGAGTGTGAAGTTTTCACCAATACTAAATCCTTTTCTGTTGAGTTATAATGGGCGAGATGGAATTTCTTATAAATTGAAGATTAAATATAACCGACTCTTTAAGAATGATAGGTTATTGCGGATTTATCCTACCCTTGGGTATAACTTCAAGTATAAAGAGTTCTATTGGAAGACCTTTGCGCATTTTAATTATTGGCCACAAAAGCGTCTAGGTATAGAAATTAATACAGGTAATGGTAACCGAATTTATAGTAGTGAAGTGCTTGATGATCTTAAAGGGCAAACAGATACGATTGATTTTAAAAAGCTTAATCTGAACTACTTTAAAAATCTTCACTTCGATGTTATGCATACTTGGGAAGTCGTAAATGGGCTTCATTTCGATATTGGCTTATCTGCCTCTCGTAGGGTTAGTCCTAGGAACAATTTGCCCGACTCACTTAATCTTGATGGACGGTTTAATGGACGGTACGTTAGTGTGGCACCACGTGTTCGTACAACTTGGACTCCTGGTCAGTATTACTATATGAATGGGTATCGTAAGATTAATCTTTACTCTAAGTATCCCACTTTTATCATCGACTGGGAGCGTGGCATTAAAGGTTTTATGGGTGCAACAGGTTCTCACGAGCGGCTTGAAATGAATATTCAACATAAGCTTGCCCTAACGATGATGAAGAATTTATATTACCGTTTTGGCGGAGGAGTCTTTTCAAATCAAGACCAAATGTACTTTGTTGACTTTGTGTATTTTGCTAAAAACAACTTACCCGAAGGGTGGAATGATGATATTGGAGGAACGTTTCAGCTCTTAGGGCGAGAATGGTTTAATGCTTCGCAGTGGTATTTGAGAGCGAACTTTGTTTATGAATCACCTTTCATACTTCTGCCTCATATAAAGAAGTACACGCGTTCAGTAATCAATGAGCGTCTTTATCTGAATCTTTTAGTAATGAACCAGATGCATCCTTATATGGAGGTAGGTTATGGTATAGGTACTCATATCTTCGATTTTGGGGTTTTTGGTGCTTTGGCAAACTGGAATAATACAAAAATAGGGTGTAAGATAACCTTTGAGTTGTTTAATAGGTAAGCTGTATTTTTTATAGAATTGCTAATCAGTCTATAAACTACTTATTCTTCTAAAAATAAGGCGCTTGAATTTTTGGTGAATTCATTCAATAAGTGTATTTTTGCACCCGATTCTAGAATAATATAATGTCTAATTCAATTAAAGTATTTAATAACAATTAATTAATGGAAAATTTTAAAAACATTGCTCCTCTTGAAGATTTCAACTGGGATGCATATGAAAGCGGAGAAATCTCTACAGGAGTTGACCACGATCAACTAGCAAAAGCTTATGATGAAACTTTAAACAAAGTAAGCGACCGTGAAGTGGTTGATGGCGTTGTAATCGCTATGAACAAACGTGAAGTTGTTGTGAATATTGGTTACAAATCTGACGGTATCATTCCTTTAAATGAATTCCGTTACAATCCTGATCTTAAAGTAGGTGATACTGTTGAGGTATATATCGAAAGCCAGGAAGATAGAAAAGGACAATTAATCCTTTCTCACAAAAAAGCTCGCGCAGCTCGCGCATGGGAGCATGTTAACGCTGCTCTTGAAAACGAAGAAATTATCAAAGGTTACATCAAATGTCGTACTAAAGGCGGTATGATTGTTGACGTATTTGGTATCGAAGCGTTCTTACCAGGTTCACAAATTGACGTACGTCCTATCCGTGACTACGATGTGTTCGTTGGTAAAACTATGGAATTCAAAGTGGTTAAAATCAACCAAGAATTCAAAAACGTTGTTGTTTCACACAAAGCTCTTATCGAAGCTGAACTTGAACAACAAAAGAAAGAAATTATCAGCAAACTTGAAAAAGGACAAGTACTTGAAGGTACTGTTAAGAACATCACATCATACGGTGTATTTATCGACCTTGGTGGCGTAGATGGTCTTATCCACATTACTGACCTTTCATGGGGCCGTGTAAGTGATCCTAAAGAAGTTGTTGAACTTGACCAAAAACTTAACGTTGTTATTCTTGATTTTGATGATCAGAAGAAACGTATTGCTTTGGGTCTAAAACAACTTACTCCTCATCCATGGGATTCTCTTGATGAGAACCTTAAAGTTGGTGATAAAGTAATGGGTAGAGTTGTTGTTATGGCTGACTACGGTGCATTCGTTGAAATCGCTGCAGGTGTAGAAGGTCTTATCCACGTTTCAGAAATGTCATGGTCACAACACTTACGTTCAGCTCAAGACTTTATGAAAGTTGGTGACGAAGTTGAAGCTGTTATCTTGACACTTGATCGTGAAGAACGCAAAATGTCTCTAGGCATCAAACAACTTAAACAAGATCCATGGGAATCAATCGAAGAAAGATACCCTGTTGGTTCTAACCACACTGCTAAAGTACGTAACTTTACAAACTTTGGTATCTTCGTTGAAATCGAAGAAGGTGTTGATGGTTTAGTACATATCTCAGACCTTTCTTGGACTAAGAAAATCAAACACCCATCTGAGTTTACTCAACTAGGTGCTGATCTTGATATCGTAGTTCTTGAAATCGACAAAGAAAACCGCCGTTTAAGCCTAGGTCACAAGCAACTTGAAGAAAATCCTTGGGATGTATTCGAAACAGTATTTACTGTAGGTTCAGTACACGAAGGTACTATCATCGAAATGCTTGATAAAGGTGCAGTAATTGCTCTTCCTTACGGTGTTGAAGGTTTCGCAACTCCAAAACACTTAGTAAAAGAAGACGGTGCACAAGCTCAACTAGACGAAAAACTAGACTTCAAAGTTATTGAATTTAACAAAGAAGCTAAACGTATCATTCTTTCTCACAGCCGTATCTTCGAAGATGCTGCTAAGACAGAAGCTAGAGAAGCTAGAGAAGAAGTAAAAGCTAGCAACCAAGCTGCTGCTAAAAAAGCTCCTAAGAAAGAAGTTGCTGCTGCTCCATCTCAAAACCAAGCTGCTTCAACTACACTAGGTGATTTTGATGCTCTTGCTGAATTGAAAGAAAAACTAGAAGGTAAAAACTAATCTTAAACTTAGTTTAGATTAATTCTCCAGTATATTGAATGGGGTGTTTACTTTAAAGTAAACACCCCATTCTTGTATTAGTACGTAGGAAGTTTTTATCTTTGCTCAAAACCTTATTTGAATTATGCCAAAGTTTGAAGTTACTATATTGGGTTGCGGTTCAGCACTTCCCACCACCAAGCATAACCAGACTTCTCAGGTCGTAAATTTTAGAGAGAAACTCTTTATGATCGACTGTGGTGAAGGTACGCAGTTGCAGTTTAGAAAAGCAAAGCTCAAGTTTACTCGACTTGGGCGTATTTTTATATCTCATTTACATGGTGATCATTGCTTTGGCCTACTGGGCTTGATATCAACATTTGGCATGCTCGGACGAACTGCTGATCTGTATATCCACTGTCCTAAAGGCTTGGCTGCACTTCTCGAACCCTCCCTGAACTTCTTTTGTAATCAGAGTCCATTTAAGGTGATATTTGAGGAGTTTAACCCCAAAGTTTCTACTGTTCTCTATGAAGACCGTTCGCTAGTTGTAACTAGCATTCCGCTTAAGCATCGTATGCCCAGTTCTGGTTTTCGTTTTCAGGAGAAAGCAGGGCCTAACCATATAAATAAGGAACAGATAGACTTTTATGAGGTTCCAAGCTTTGAATTGAACCGACTGAAGGCGGGTTTTGATTATGTTACTCCTCAGGGGCAGACCATATCAAACTCTGTTCTAACATTCCCTGCTGAGCCTGTACGCAGCTATGCTTATTGTTCAGATACTGCCTATTATGAACCAGTAATAGAGCATGTAAAGGGAGTCGATTTGCTTTTCCATGAAGCTACATTTGCGAGCACTGAAGCTCTTCGTGCTGCACAAACCCTGCACTCTACAGCCGAGCAAGCAGCCACTATTGCTAAACAGGCTGAAGTGAAGCGTCTGTTAATTGGACATTTTTCTGCACGTTATCCCAATGAGGAGCGATTAAGGCAGGAGGCCATGCAGGTCTTTCCGAATGTTGAAGTAGCAGATGAGATGTTGACTTTTACGGTATGATTTTAATTGAGGTATCGCATGAAAACTAAAATAACAGATGAACAAATAGCTCTTTTGATTCAAGACGAACGAACCCTTGAATTAGGATTTAGATATTTAGTTGATACCTATAGTGAGCCGTTGTATCATCATATCAGACGAATAGTTTTAACACATGAGAATGCCAATGATGTACTTCAAAATACATTTATGAAGGCATGGTTGGGTTGCGAAAACTTTGAAGGAAGATCCAAAATATCTACTTGGCTCTATCGGATTGCAGTCAATGAAAGTCTGAGCTTTATAGAAAAGAATAAGAATCGTTTTGCTCTTGATATTGATAATCCCGAGCATGGACTTGAAGATATGCTAAAGAGTGATAGTTATTTCTGTGGTGATGAATTAGCCATTGAACTTCAAAAGGCTATTCAAGAACTACCAGAGAAACAACGCTTGGTGTTTCTTATGAAATATTATGATGATATGAAATATACTGAGATATCTAAGATACTTGGTACATCTGTTGGGGCTCTCAAAGCCTCTTATCATCATGCAACAAACAAGATTGAGGAATATTTTCGTAAACTCGATTAAACCTTTCACATTAATAGTCATCTAATAACTAGAAGGAGGTATTATGGATAATAAAAATTTAGATAAGATTAAAGGTGAGAATCCTTTTATTGTTCCTGAAGATTACTTCAGTACGCTTACGGATCAGATAATGGAGGGGTTACCTACAAAGTCATCGGTTGAAGAATCTATTAAAAATCAACCTGTTAGTCTTTGGGATAAAGTTAAGCCTTTAGCTTATCTAGCTGCTATATTTATTGGTGCTGCTTTGATTGTTCGTGTGCTTATTAACACTAAAACAGAGGAGTATGATTACATCTCTCAAATCAATGTTGAAGAGGTTTCGGATGAATTTATAGACGAGACTATTGAAGGTGCTTTTCTTGATGATTATGATATGCACGTTTATTTAACCAGTTATACAGAATAGGTTTATGAAAAGGATAATGTTCAGTTTTTTGTTTTGTCTGACACTAGTGCTCGGTGCTGAAGCTTCAACACATTTTTATCAGCACTTGACTCCTGTAGAGTTTCAGCAGAAGCAACGCGAATTTATTACAGCTGAGGTTAAGCTTACACCTCAGGAAGCAAATAGTTTCTTTACACTCTATAATGAGCTTCAAGAGGCAAAACGTGTAAATAATCGAAAGATTATGGAGCTCATGAAGAAGTCGAATCAGGAACTATCTGATGAAGAGTACACCCAAACTCTCGATGAGATTTTTAAACTTAAGAAGAGTAATGCAGATTTAGACTTAGCGTATAACGAAAAATATAAGCAGGTTATACCAAGTAAAAAGATTTTTGAGATTATACGTGCGGAGTCTAAGTTCAGACGTCAAATTATCCGAGGGATGAATCACCAAAAACGAGGTAAGCGTTCTGGTAAGTAGATTGATGGTTACCCCTAGTTTAGATATAAAAAGTAGAGCAGCAGATCACTAAGATTCGCTGCTCTACTTTTTTTATTCAAGATTACCAACCATTTTTTCTGGTCGAACCCATTCATCAAACTGCTCAGCAGTGAGATATCCCGAATTAATAGCTTCTTGACGAAGAGTTGTACCATTTCGATGTGCTGATTTAGCAATGTGAGCAGCCTTTTCGTAACCAATATGTGTATTGAGTGCTGTAACTAGCATTAATGAATTATTGAGTAACTCTTCAATGCGGTCTTTATTGGCAGTAATTCCCTTTACACAGTTTTGGCTAAAAGAGCGTGCAGCATCTCCTAGGAGTTGCGCTGATTCCAAAAAATTAGCAGCCATTACAGGTTTGAATACGTTTAATTCATAATGACCATTCGCTCCAGCAAAAGATATTGTAGTTTGGTTGCCAATCACCTGAGCACAAACCATAGTTATGGCTTCATTCTGTGTTGGATTGACTTTGCCTGGCATGATTGATGAGCCGGGTTCATTTTCGGGTAGATGAATCTCACCAATCCCTGAACGAGGACCAGAACCCAGCATTCGGATATCTTGCGCTATCTTGAAATAGGCTACTGCCAGTTGGTTTAACGCTCCATGCGTGCTAACAATGGCATCGTTGGCCGCAAGTGCTTCAAACTTATTCGGTGCAGTAATAAAGGGGAGTCCCGTAAACTCAGCAATGTATTGAGCCACTTTTAGATCATATCCTTTGGGTGCATTAAGTCCTGTACCTACTGCTGTTCCTCCCAAAGCAAGCTGAGATAGATGTGGCAGTGTAGCCTTAATGGCTGCTATTCCATTTTGCACCTGCATAGCATAACCAGAGAACTCCTGACCAAGTGTTAGCGGGGTGGCATCTTGTAGATGCGTTCGGCCAATCTTAACAATCTGGCTAAATTCATCAGCTTTGCGGCTTAACTCTTTAAGAAGTTCTGTTGCTCCAGGAATCGTATTCTCTATTAGCTTTTTGTAGGCTGCAATATTTAGAGCCGTAGGGTAGGTGTCGTTTGACGACTGCGATTTATTGACATCGTCGTTGGGGTGTATCGGACTTTTCTCTCCAAGTTTACCTCCTAGTAAGACCCCAGCCCGCTTGGATATAACCTCGTTGACATTCATATTGGATTGTGTACCCGAACCTGTTTGCCAAATCACAAGTGGGAAATGTTCGTCTAGTTTGCCTGCTATGATTTCATCACAAACTTGAGCGATAATATCTCTTTTCTCTTTAGTGAGTACTCCTAAATCGTGATTGGTATAGGCTGCCGCTTTTTTGAGATAACCAAAAGCATGAATAATCTCAAGTGGCATGGAGGCTGGTGCTCCTATTTTAAAATTGTTGCGTGAACGTTCGGTCTGTGCACCCCAATAACGGTCTGCAGGAACTCTAACTTCACCCATTGTGTCTTTCTCAATAATATAATCCATAAAAATGATGTTTTAAGATGAATAGTTTGAATTATACTATTAACACTTAAAACATCAAGTATGTTATGAATTATCCTATAATAGATAAATGTATGGCTCGGTTTTATCTCTTTTAGTCTATAAGCCTTTGGCCTTGGCTTCGTCCCAATATTGATCCATCTCTTCAAGGCTCATGCCACTAAGTTGACGTCCTGATTTTAGTGTATGGTCTTCAAGATAGTTGAAACGACGAATAAATTTTTGATTGGTGAGTTCTAAGGCATTTTCGGGATTGATATCATATTTTCGTGCCGCATTAATTAGGCTGAAAAATAGATCGCCGAACTCTTTTTCCATCTCTTCCTTATTGAGGTTCTTGATTTGCTCCTCTAGCTCCGAAAACTCTTCACGAACCTTATCCCAAACCTGTTCTTTTTGCTCCCAGTCGAACCCAATATGACGAGCTTTATCTTGAATGCGATAAGCTTTAATTAGAGCAGGTAGGGCAGCAGGCACTCCACTAAGTACGCGCTTATTTCCGTCTTTTTCTTTGAGTTTGAGTTGTTCCCAGTTATTTTCAACCTCGTCCGAATTGGCTACATCGGTATTGCCAAATACATGGGGGTGTCGGTAGATCAGTTTGTCGCAGAGTTTATCGCATACATCTTTAATGTCGAATTGCTCTTTTTCGGAGGCGATTTTGGCATAGAAGCCAATATGTAAAAGCACATCACCCAACTCTTTGCAGATTTCGAGTTCATTATTACGCATCAATGCCTCGCAAAGTTCGTAGGTTTCTTCTATTGTATTGGGACGAAGACTCTCGTTGGTTTGTTTTCTGTCCCACGGACATTTTACTCTCAATTCGTCTAGTACATCCAAAAAACGTCCGAATGCCTCTAACTTTTCTTCTCTAGTATGCATCTTTTTAAACTATTTATAGGGTCTTTATGTATCTGTCGGGGCAAAAGTACATAATTGAAAGTCGTTATTCACTTTATATTTACTAATTTTGCACTCTATAATATACCAATATATAATTGATTAAAATTTAATATGGAATTAGCAAGTAAGTACAATCCCGCTAATGTTGAGGAGAAGTGGTACTCCTACTGGATGGATCACGATTTATTTAGTTCGAAACCCGATGGAAGAGAACCATATACCGTCGTCATTCCACCTCCAAACGTTACTGGAGTCTTGCACATGGGGCATATGTTGAACAATACGATTCAAGATATCTTAGTGCGTAGAGCTCGTATGCAGGGTAAAAATGCTTGTTGGGTTCCGGGCACAGACCATGCTTCAATTGCAACAGAGGCCAAAGTGGTAAACCGACTAGCAGAACAAGGTGTTAAAAAAACAGATCTAACCAGAGATGAGTTTCTTGAGCATGCTTGGGAGTGGACAGAAGAACACGGTGGCATTATTCTAAAGCAATTACGTCGCTTAGGAGCTTCTTGTGATTGGAATAGAACCGCATTCACAATGGATGAGATCCGTAGCTCTAGTGTCTTGAAAGTTTTTGTAGACCTTTATAATAAAGGGATGATTTACAGAGGGGTTCGTATGGTAAACTGGGACCCTGCAGCACTAACTGCGCTTTCTGACGAAGAAGTGATTCACAAAGAAGAGAAAAGTAAACTCTACTATCTTAAATATAAAGTTGAAGGCGAAGCTGGATATGCAACCGTTGCAACGACTCGTCCTGAAACTATTATGGGTGACACTGCTATGTGTATTAACCCAAATGACCCCAAAAATGAACATCTCAAGGGTAAAAAAGTAATTGTACCTCTGGTAGGTAGAGTTATACCAGTTATTGAAGACGATTATGTTGATATTGAGTTTGGTACAGGTTGCTTAAAAGTAACTCCTGCTCACGATGTAAACGATTATATGCTTGGTGAGAAACATAACCTAGCTAGTATTGATATCTTCAATGATAACGGAACATTAAGTGAAGCTGCTGGGCTTTACGTGGGGCAAGATCGTTTTGAGGTGCGTAAACAAATTGTGAAAGACCTTGAAGCTGCTGACTTATTGCTTAAAGTCGAAGAATATACCAATAAAGTGGGTTATTCTGAGCGTACTCACGTTGTTATTGAGCCAAAGTTGTCTATGCAGTGGTTCTTGAAGATGGAAGATTTGGCTGAAAAAGCATTGACTCCTGTAATGAACGAAGATATTCGTTTCTATCCAGAGAAATACAAGAATACTTACCGTCACTGGATGGAAAATATCCGTGATTGGTGTATTAGCCGTCAGCTTTGGTGGGGACATCGTATTCCTGCTTATTACCTTCCTGAGGGTGGTTATGTTGTAGCTGACACCGAGGAAGAAGCTTTAAAGTTGGCTCGCGAGAAATCGGGTAATCCAGCTTTAACTATGGCCGATCTTCGTCAAGACGAAGATTGTCTAGATACTTGGTTTTCTTCTTGGTTATGGCCGATCTCTTTATTTGATGGAATCAATAATCCAGGCAACAAAGAGATGGACTATTATTATCCAACATCTGACTTAGTGACAGGTCCTGATATTATTTTCTTCTGGGTAGCACGTATGATTATGGCAGGCTACGAGTACGAAAATAAGATGCCATTTAAGAATGTTTACTTTACTGGTATCGTTCGTGATGCTAAGGGCCGTAAGATGTCCAAATCACTGGGTAATTCACCCGACCCAATCGAACTAATCGACCAATACGGTGCTGATGGTGTACGTATGGGGATGATGCTTACAGCACCTGCAGGTAATGATATTCCTTTCGATACGGCACTTTGTGAGCAGGGACGTAACTTTAATAATAAAATCTGGAACTCCTTCCGCCTGATTCAAGGTTGGGAGATTGATAAAGATCTAGAGCAAACTGAGGTTTCTAAATTGGCTACTGCTTGGTTTGAAAGCAAGCTCAACGAAACTATAATCGAGGTTGATGAGCTGTTTGCCAAATATAGATTAAGTGAAGCTTTAATGGTTATCTATAAGCTATTCTGGGATGAGTTCTCATCTTGGTACTTAGAACTTATTAAACCAGGTTTCAGCCAACCTATTGATGCTAAAACTTACGCTTCGACACTTTCATTCTTTGAGAGCTTATTGAAACTCTTACATCCATTTATGCCTTTTATCACCGAAGAATTATGGCAAGCTATGGAACCAAGAGCTAAGGGAGCTAGTTTGATGGTTCAACAAATGAGTAGCTCTAAGGTAATCAACAAAGAGTTATTGGATAATATTGACATCGTAAAAGATATTATTGGTCACGTGCGTACCATTAGAGCACAAAAGAACATTTCTCTAAAAGATGCTCTTGAGCTTAATATCTTAGGCACTAACCCTGTAATTGGCTTCAATTCAATCGTAGAGAAGATTGCTAATGTCTCGGCTATCCAGGAGGTTGAAAATCACTTAGACGGCTCGGCTACCTTTATGGTAAGAACATTCGAGTTGAGTATACCGCTATCGGGTGCAATCGATGTTGATGCCGAAATCCAGAAACTTGAGTTAGAACTTAAGCATAAGCGAGGATTCCTGCAAGGTGTAATTAAGAAGCTTAGCAACGAGCGTTTTGTGGCTAGTGCTCCAGCACAGGTTGTAGACCTTGAGAATAAGAAAAAAGCAGATGCTGAAAGCATCATTAAATCGCTAGAAGAGAACATCAAGTCGCTGAGAGATTCTCAGAAATAAGAAGTTTTTTCAGCTCTTTTTCTTGAAAATAATTATGAAAGTCCTGTAGAGTTTTTACTTTACAGGACTTTTTTATTTGTGCGAGCCTCAAAGTCTCAAAAAAATAGTTATTTTAGATTCGCTTAGCATTTAACGCTGAGTAGATATACTAAAAACAAAACATCATTATGATTCGAATAAATGTATTTATCCAAGTAGAGAGTTCAGGAAAAGCAAAGTTTTTAGAGTTAGCAAAAGAATTGGTAGAGAAGTCTTTGGCTGATGAAGGCTGCATTGCTTACGACTTGTTTGAAAGTTCAACTCGCTCGGATGTCTTTATGATTTGTGAGACTTGGCAAGATGAGGCTTCACTCAAAGCACATTCTAGTTCAGCACATTTTATTTCTCTACTTCCAGAGTTAGAAAAGTATGCAAAAATGAAGATTGAAAAACTTCACTTCTAAGTTCAGAGCAAACTTGCTCTAACCGTAAATATTTAAGCGTATCTCGTTGACTCAAGATGCGTTTATTTTTATCCCCTGTAGGCACGACTTAGTGCAATATAGCTAACGAGTAAGTCGTTTGGGTATTGGCAGTAGGTCGGAGCAAGGTGATGAGCCTTTGGTTTTCAAGGATGGCAACCGAGCCTTTGGGCTAAATGCAAAACGGCGAGATGCATTTTTGTGCATCTCGCCGTTTTCATATCTGTATTTCTTGTTTTAGAAAGGAAGATCATCTGTGTCGCTTCCTTGTAGGAAGTCGGGCATTTCAGTTGGTGCTGGTGGAGGCAAAGGCTCACCAGGAGCACTTGCTGCTACGCGTTCTACTCTCCAAGCACGCACACTATTAAACCATCTACCTTGCCACTCTCTTGCGTCGATATCAAAAGATATAGTTAGTTCTTCGCCCATTTTAATATCAAACTGTTTAATTTTATCCTCGCCGAAAATGTCAAAACACATTTTCTTAGGATACATTTCATTGCTCTCAGCTACATACTCTTGTACCATCCAAGCATTTCCAGTTTTAGAAGTTCCACTTTTAACGGGGAGAACAGCTATGATTTTTCCAGTAAATTCCATTCTATTTTGTATTTTTAATTCGTTCTGCGAAGTTACGATAATTAGTGAAAGATACCAATCTGTAAAAGCCTTTTTTAATAGGTTAAATTATTACGGGACAATCTTTTTTTGTAACTTTGTATAGACTATAGATTATAATATAATAATTACATATAGATAATATTTAACACCCATAGATATGAAGTTTATCGTTTCTAGTGCTGCATTATACAGTCACTTACAAGCTGTAAGTCGTGTAATTAATAGTAAAAATGCATTGCCCATTTTGGATTGTTTCTTGTTTCAACTCCAACAAGGTATTCTCTCTGTAACTGTATCAGATAGTGAAACAACCATGCAAACCTCAATTCCTGTAATTGAAAGTGTTACTGAAGGCAAAATAGCTATTACTGCGAAGACATTATTGGATGCTTTGAAGGAGATTCCCGAACAGCCATTGACATTTAGTGTTGATTCAGCAACGCTAGAAGTTACTGTAACCTACCAAAATGGTCAGTACAGCTTGATGGGTCAAAATGGAGATGAATATCCTCAGGCTACTGCTCTTTCAGCTGAGGCTGTAAAATTCACTATGCCCGTTGATGCATTGCTTACAGGTATTAACAGAACTGTATATGCTACTGCCGACGATGAGTTACGCCCAGTTATGAATGGTATCTATTTTGATATTACTCAAGAAGACATCACTATGGTAGCTTCTGATGGTCATAAACTTGTGCGTTGCCAAGTATTAGATGCTAAAGGCTCAGACAGAGCTGCATTTATCTTGCCTAAGAAGCCTGCAAATCTGTTGAAGAATATCCTTCCTAAAGAACAAGGTGAGGTAACCATTGCTTTCGACGAAAGAAATGCAGTATTCGAATTGGGTAACTACCATATGATTTGCCGTCTGATTGAAGGACGCTATCCCAATTATAACTCGGTAATCCCAAAAGACAACCCCTTTAAAGTAACCGTTGACCGTGCTTCACTAATTGGTGCATTGCGTCGTGTTGCTATTTTCTCTTCTCAGGCAAGTAGCTTGGTGAAGTTGAATATCAAACCGGGCAGTATTAATATCTCTGCTCAAGACATTGATTTCTCTACTTCTGCTGAAGAGTCATTGCCATGCCAATATTCAGATTCAGAAATGAGCATTGGTTTTAAATCGACTTTCTTGATAGATATTCTTTCAAACATCTCATCTGCTGAAGTGATTTTAGAATTGGCCGATCCTTCTCGCGCAGGCTTAATTGTTCCTGTAGAGCAAGAAGAAGGTGAGAAACTACTAACACTTTTAATGCCAATGATGCTTAACGACTAAGTTTAAGCAAGCATAAAACATACAAAATGAAATTAAACCTGAAAAACCCTATAGTATTCTTTGACTTAGAAACTACAGGTACCAATATAAACTCAGATCGCATTGTTGAAATTTGTTACCTTAAGGTTCACCCTAATGGTAATGAAGAGGCTAAAACCTTGCGCATTAATCCAGAAATGCCCATTCCTGCAGAATCTTCTGCTATTCATGGCATATACGATAAAGACATTGTGGATTGCCCCACGTTCAAAGAAGTAGCCAAGAATATTGCCAAAGATATCGAAGGATCTGATTTGGCAGGGTTTAACTCAAATCGCTTTGATATTCCTGTTTTAGTTGAGGAATTTCTTCGTGCAGGAGTTGATATTGATTTGAGCAAGCGCAAGTTTGTAGATGTTCAGGTGATATTTCACAAAATGGAACAAAGAACACTCTCTGCAGCCTATAAATTCTATTGCGGCAAGAGCCTTGACGATGCACATTCAGCTGAGGCCGATACGCGTGCCACTTACGAGGTGTTGAAGTCTCAACTTGACCGTTACGAAGATCTTGAAAATGATATTGCTTTCTTAGCCGATTTTTCGAGCTTCAATAAGAATGTGGATTTTGCAGGTCGCATGATTTTTGATGAAAACGGAGTTGAAGTGTTCAACTTTGGTAAATACAAAGGTCAGCCTGTAGCGGAGGTTTTAAAAAAAGACTTGGGTTATTTTAGCTGGATGTTAAATAATGATTTTACGCTCAACACCAAAGCTGAATTGACTAAAATTAAACTTAGAGAATTAACTGGACAGTAATGTTGAAAGGTAAAAAAATTATATTAGGCATAACAGGTAGCATTGCTGCCTATAAAGCCTGTCTAATTATTCGAGGCTTAATCAAAAAAGGAGCCGAGGTGCAGGTGGTGATTACCCCTGCTGGCAAAGAGTTTATAACTCCTATTACGTTATCGGCTTTAACGAGTAAACCTGTGATCAGTGAGTTTTTTGCTCAAAAAGATGGTAGTTGGAACAGTCATGTTGATTTAGGTCTTTGGGCAGATGCTATGCTTATTGCTCCAGCTACTGCTTCAACTCTGGGTAAGATGGCCAATGGGGTAGCTGATAATATGCTTATCACTACTTATTTATCTGCAAAGTCGCAAGTTTTTATTGCTCCTGCAATGGACCTTGATATGTTTGCACACCCTTCGACACATCGTAACTTAGACACCCTACGTTCGTATGGTGATATTATCATTGAACCTACATCTGGTGAACTTGCTAGTCACTTGGTAGGCAAAGGACGTATGGAAGATCCCGATAACATCATTGCTGTGCTGGAGGACTACTTCGTAAAGCAAGCAGATTTGAAAGGCAAAAATGTGCTAATAACTGCAGGCCCAACATACGAACAAATTGACCCCGTTCGCTTTATTGGAAATTACTCTTCAGGTAAAATGGGCTTTGCTATTGCTCAAGAATGCGCCAATCGGGGAGCCAATGTGACTTTAGTTACAGGACCAGTCCAACTAAAACTTGATCATCCTAACATCAAGCGTATTGATGTTTCTTCGGCTCAGCAGATGTTTGAGGTGGCAGTAGAAACCTTCCCGAAAATGGATGTTGCTATCCTTTCAGCCGCTGTAGCTGATTATACACCAGCTGTGGCTGCCGATCAAAAAATGAAACGTATAGAGGGTGAGGCACTCAATCTGTATCTAAAACCCACCAAAGATATTGCTGCACACTTGGGCAAACTTAAAACCAAAGACCAGCGTATTGTTGGTTTTGCTTTAGAAACCAATGACGAAGAGTCACATGCAAAAGGCAAGTTGGAGAAGAAAAACTTCGACTTTATTGTGCTCAACTCTTTGCAAGATAAAGGAGCAGGATTCCAATGTGATACCAATAAGATTTATCTTATTGATAGGTCCACCAAAACGGAATTCCCTTTAAAATCGAAGCCTGAAGTTGCAGAGGATATAATAAATCGTTTGGTAGAGATTCTTTAAATCTGATTATACAGTAAAGTCTAAATTTATGTTGCGTTCCTTACATATAAAGAATTACGCCTTAATTGATGCGTTGCATATGGATTTTGATGCTGGTTTTTCTGTCATTACGGGTGAGACAGGGGCTGGTAAATCTATAATTCTGGGTGCAATAAACTTACTGTTAGGGCAACGTGCCGATGTGAAAGCCATTCGTGTGGGTGCAAGTAAATGTGTAATTGAGGCATTTTTTGAAGTGAGTCAATATGCAATGCAGACCTTTTTTGAGGTAAATAAACTCGATTACGACGACATTTGTATCTTAAGACGTGAAGTTCAGGCCTCAGGCAAAAGTCGAGCCTTTATAAACGACACACCAGTTTCACTGACTTTACTTCGTGAGCTTGGCGATCAGTTGATTGATATTCATTCACAACACCAAAATCTCCTACTCAATAAGGAGGGCTTTCAACTCGATGTACTCGATATGATTGCTGGTAATGAACCTCTCAATAACGACTACTTTAGGGCTTATGAGTCTTGGCGGAAACTAGAAAAAGAACTTACTGGCCTTCGAGAACTCTCTGAGCGTTCTCGTGCCGATGAAGATTATATACGGTTTCAGCTCGAACAGTTTGCTGAGGTTAGTCTAAAGGTCGGAGAAAAAGAACTTCTTGAGCAAGAGGTTGAAACTTTAGCTCATACCGAAGATATTAAATCGTCTCTATATAAATTAACTCAACTTTTTGACGGAGACCAAGTAGGATTACTAACTTTACTGCGTGAAGCTTCTAACGAACTCTCAAACCTCAAGGTTATCTATCCCCAAGTTGAAGAGTTAGCCGAACGTGTTGCGAGTGCTGTAATAGAACTCAAAGACATTGCCGAAGAGATTTCCGATAAGGGGGAGTCGGTATCTTATAATCCTGAGCGACTGCAAGAGGCCGAAAAACGATTGGACTCAATTTACTCCTTGGAGCAAAAACATAGGGTTCAGACTGTAAAGGAGCTGATGGACATCGAACGTGAATTTATTCAACAACTTGATGATATTACCTCTTATGACGAACGTATAGAGGTGTTGGAAGCTCACACGAAACAAGCATTAGATGCTGCTTTTAAACTTGCTGAGTCATTATCGGCAACAAGACGAGCTGCTGCTAAAAAAGTTGAAGATGAGTTGAGTATGCGTCTCTTACCTCTAGGTATGCCGAACGTACGTTTTCAAATTGACATTACTCCAAAGGAGGCTTTAAGTGCTCATGGTTTGGATGCAGTATCATTCTTGTTTTCTGCTAACAAAAATGGAACATTACAAAACATTACCTCAGTAGCTTCTGGTGGAGAGATTGCTCGTGTTATGCTTTCGATTAAAGCGATGATTGCTGGGGCTGTTAAGTTGCCCACAATCATATTTGATGAAATTGATACAGGAGTTTCGGGCGAAATAGCTGATCGCATGGCCGATATGATGTTTAAAATGGGCGGGCTCGACCGACAGGTTATTAGCATTACTCATTTGCCTCAGATTGCTGCCAAGGGATCTTCTCATTTTAAAGTCTACAAAGAGGATAATGAGCAAGAGACTATCAGTAATATAAAGAAATTAAACAAGGAAGAACGAATCAAGGAGATAGCCAACATGTTAAGTGGTGCTACCCTCACTGATGCGGCTCTCAGTAATGCAAGAGCATTGCTGGGCTATAAATAAATATATAGAATAATAATATGGTAAATAAGAATGAACTCATATTTGGAGTTCGTGCGGTAATCGAAGCTGTCGAAGCCGACAAAGAAATTGACAAAATCCTAGTAAAGAAAGACATCCAAAGTGAACTTTCTAAAGAGTTATTTGAAGCTATAAGAGGCCGCAGGATTACTGTTCAGCACGTTCCAGTAGAGCGATTGAACCGTATTACTGGCAAAAACCATCAAGGTGTTATTGCATATATCTCATCTGTAACTTATCAAACAGTCGAAGACATGGTTCCCTTTTTATACGAAGAGGGAAAAAATCCATTCTTTGTTATGCTTGATGGCGTGACCGATGTGAGAAACTTTGGAGCTATAGCCCGTACCTGCGAATGTGCAGGTGTTGATGCAATTGTAATTCCATCTAAAGGTAGTGTTTCGGTTAATGCTGATGCTGTTAAAACTTCGGCTGGGGCATTGATGTCGCTACCTGTATGCAAAGAAACTAATCTCTATACTACTGTTAAGTTTTTAAAGAACAGTGGTTTTAGAATTCTTGCTGCTACGGAGAAAGGTGATTATAGCTATACTAAGGGAGATTATACAGGCCCTATTTGCTTAATCATGGGTTCTGAAGACAAGGGGATATCTTCGGATGTGCTCTCACTCTGTGACGAGTGGATGACTATTCCTATTATGGGAACTATCCAGTCTTTGAATGTATCTGTTGCTGCTGGTATTCTGATTTATGAAGCAATAAATAAGCGTTCGGAGCAAGCAGAATAGTCTTTGCCTGTTCGACCTGATTTTAATACCAAATAACTAATTCTCGCGCTATGAAACGTATACTTTTTACTCTATTGGTAAGCTGTTTTGGATCAGTCTTAGCTTTTGGACAGGGTCCTAAATGGGTACCCAATGCCAAGAAGGCTGTATTTTCTATAATGACTTTCGATAATTTAGACAATTTGCTCAAAACTGGAAATGGTTTCTTTATATCCGAAACTGGAGTTGGAGTTTCCGACTTCAATCTTTTTAAAGGAGCTAGTAAGGCTGTTGTTATTGATACTGAAGGTGAAAAATATCCCGTTTATTCAATCTTAGGTGCGGATGACACTTACGATGTGGTAAAGTTTTTGGTTGATTTGCAGGGCAAGAAGAAGGTTGATCATTTGGCTGCTATTGAGGTATCCTTACCCATTGGAGCAGAGGTTTTAGTTTTGCCCTACTCGGTTAAGAAAGATCGACTTTGTTATCCAGGTAAGGTTAAATCTGTTGATGTTATTCGTGGCAACCGTTCTTACTATACGCTTGACCTGCGCATGCAGGAGGCCTTAGAAAGCTGCCCTGTAGTGGATGTTGATGGAGCAGTAATAGGTATATTACAGAAGGATCACAGTAGTTCTAGTGCTATGATTTCTCATGTAGTAGGTATTGATTTTATTAATGATTTGAAAGTTGGTGCATTATCGTTTGCCGACCCTGCATTACAAGATATATTCATAAAGAAAGGATTACCTACCGATGAGAACGAGGCCTTAGTCTATTTGTATGTCAATGAATCTAGTCTATCAGCTGATGAATTAGCAGGCATATACAAAGATTTTATTCGCCAGTTTCCTGCCAATAGTGAAGGCTATATTCGATATGCACAATCCCTTTTGAATGGGGCTAAGTCGCAGGCTGATGTTAAAGAGGTTAAGGTAACTTTAGACAAAGCTAATGAATTGAGTAGAGCAAAAGACGAGGCATTATTTAGTATAGTCAAGTTTATAAGTTCGAATCAACAAAACGAATTTTTAAATGGCCTCAAAGGCTGGACTATTGAAGATGCGCTGAGTCTGATTGAGCAAGCTATCGCAATAAACCCTTTGCCTATCTATGTGCAAGTCAAGGCTGAGCTTTTAGATAATTTGGGTAGAACAGATGAGGCTATTGCAGCTTATGCGATTGTTAATAATTCGGATATTGCCTCTTCTCTCTCATTTTATAATACAGCTCAACTTTACAAGCAGAAAGAGGCTAAACCTGAAGAAATTTTAGCTCTACTTGACAGCAGTATAGTTCGATTGCCCAAACCTTATGCTTTTGATGCTTCACCTTATCTTTTTGATCGTGCTTTACACCTTATCGATATGGGTAAACATCGTGAGGCTTTGAAAGATTTAAATGAATATTACTATGCTGTAGAGGGGGGAGTGAATGCTAACTTTTTCTATATTAGAGAACAAGTTGCTTTGTCTGCTCGTCAGTATCATCAAGCGCTTGATGATATAGAGTTGGCTATTCAACTCGAACCTACAAATCTACTTTATCTTTTGGAGCGTGCTTCATTAAATTTAAGGGTGGGTAGGTATGACGAAGCTTTGGTGCTGCTCGAAGATATAATTAAGCTAGATCCAACCAACGCTGAGGCTTATCGCTTGCAAGGAGTTAGCTACATTCAGAAAAAGGACAAAAGGGCTTGTAGTAGCTTGAAAAAGGCAAAAGAACTTGGCGACACATTGGCTGATGATCTAATTAAAAGCAATTGCAAGTAATGAACCTTGGTTATTAGATACAAATAGCGCGTCTGGCAGAATTAATGTCAGACGTGCTATTTTGTATGAGGCTATTAGCAGTAGATTAATTATTAATCTTGCTGATTATCTTTTTGAGAAGGTATGTAGCATTCAAATTTTGCGCTACCCCTTGTTCTATTTTATAGGTGTAATTTATTTCGTCACCAAGCTCTATCTCAAAGCAGAGATTGCAAATGTGCTTGTTCTCATTTGCCATCTTTGTAAGTTCTAAATCGTGGGTAGCGATAATTCCCGAAACTGGAAGTTTAGATATCTCTTCGAGTAAGAGTTTAGAACCTTTGAGTTTATCGATGGAGTTTGTTCCTTTCAATATCTCGTCAAGGATAATAAGTGTGTGGTTATTTTGCTTGCAATAATTAATCATTTGTTCAAGACGGATAAGCTCCGCATTGAAGTAGGATATGTTTTTGACTAAGTTATCACTTGTTCGCATGCTAGAGAATAGCTCCATAGGAGTCACTTCAAACGTATTTGCACAAACAGTTAATCCATTTAGTGCCATAATAAAGTTTATACCAACCGAGCGTAAAAAGGTACTTTTACCAGCCATATTAGCTCCCGTGATGATGGTGAAATTATGCGTAGCCAAATCAAAATCATTTGACACTACTTTGTCTTTGGGTATGAATGGATGGTAAAGCCCATTGGCACGTAATACGGACTTGTCTTCAGTGAATTCTACAAAGCAATTGGCTGGTTGATTGTAGACATAGGTTGATAAACTAATCAGAGCATCAAACTCTCCAATTGTATCGGCCCACTGGGGAAGGTAGTTTGCATACTTCTTCTTCCAGATTGCAAAACTGCTCATGGTCCAAAGATCATTAAGGAAAAGGCCATTTAGAAATATAAATGCAAGCAGATTCGCACGCTGATCAAGCCTATTAAGAATGCCCGACAATTCTTTAAAGGCTTTTCGTATATCCACATCTTCGTCGACTTGGAGGGTATTTCTTAGTATTGTTAATTCTTCACTTTCGAACTTTGTCTGGATAATATGATTAATAATATCTCGATAAGAATGAAGCCCTTTAAAGAGTTTGCCCACTTGTTGTGTGGATTTTTGTATTAGGCCCGAGAATAGAATGACTGCAAGTATTTGTAATAAAAAGAATAGAATTGCTAGTGAAGTTGGTGCTATACCCAAAATAGCCAGTATAATTGCCCCAAGAGTCAATAGGCATGAGATACTGATACTGACTTTAAATTTAGAGGTTTCGAAAATTTCAGGATTAGCATTAGTTTGCAACTCTGCCGATAGTGTTTCTAAATCCACTTTAGTAGGTGAGCCCACAGCAATAAAATGAGTTCTCCATTTAACTAAGTTTGCAAGCTCCCTTAAAGCTTCTTGACGTTTGAGTATCTTGGGTATATTTGTGGTTAAGTTCGTTAGGTAATTGGCTAATTTTCTTCTTCCTAAGTCGGTAACTGTTCTGTTTATGCGGTGAAAGAATGACTCGTTACCAAACACATCCAAATCGAAAGAGTAGGGGTGAGCGGGATCAATAAAATCTAGGCCAGGATCGAAAGGAGAAAAATCACGATTGAGGTAGGCTATTTCATTTTCGAGTGTTTTTTTTAGGTGCTCATGTAAGACAATCTTGCGCTGTAGCTTGCTGTCTAAAAATAGGGCAACCAGGTAGAGAGTAATAAATAGCCCAAAAGCTATCATCCAATAGTTGTCAAAATCATTGAATACTGATTTGTATATAAAAAATATCGCTGCTAGAAATGTTCCTAATTTTGCCCATAAAAACATTTTACTGTTCTTATGTAGCTTTTTGAGTATAATATCTTCTTCTAAGATATGCTTATCATATTCGCTTCTTCTCATGCTCTAAATCAGATTTTTAAATGAGTGTCGAATATAAAGAAAGATTATCAAAGCGTGGCAACTTTATGCTATTTATTTAGTGTTCCAGCCTTATTCAGCTTATTCTCACTAAGGGTAATAAGCAAGAATAGGTCATTCTTAGTTCGTAAATATTCTTCAGTTAATACATAAGGCTTAAGTAGATTCTGTTGGGTTGGTGTAAAATAACTCAGTATGGAGTAATTTGTGATAGAGTCTAACAACATCTGTTCGATGTTTCCTGCGAAGAAGCTATTAGCTGTTTTTGGTAGTTTTGCTAAGTCTGGTAACCAAGAGGTGGTACCCTTAGTATCTATTTTGAGTTGAGTGATATAGTTTGATAGATGTTGATAATCCCAGCTGATAAATAAATTGTTCTTGTGCAAGTCCATATATACCACACGTAAGTCTCTACTTGTTTGTGTTAAATTATTAAGCCAGTATGGAGCAGGTAATGCAAGTACTCCTCTGTGTGAATACAGCCCTTCCTCTCTTAAGAGCGTGCGAATGAGCTTCTTATTTTGTTGTTTGAATAGTTCCAGTTTAGATGTAAAATTGTTGGAAACAGGGCATTGTAATATCAGGCTAGATGAGACAACTGAATCTTGTAGCCGAAATGCAAATAGCCCTTTATCAAGATTTTCTTGTATAAGTGGTTCCCAAGCGATATTCCACTCGCTTTCATTCTTACTTAAAATTGTGTCTAATGATTGCTGGTAGCTAAACATCACTTGCTTGGGAGTATAATGATTTATAGTGAAAGTTTCCTTGGGTGGTACTTGTATTCGCATACTATCTTGGGCTTGGGCTTGGGTGAAGTGAAGTTCTGTCACTTCGTTTGCTTTTAGTGGGTGAAGTAGTTCGTATCTACCCTTATTGACAGATAAACCGTAGTTCATCCATCGACCATTGTTTTCCTTGATATAGGCTACCGCTGATAATTTATTCTTATGATCTTTAAAATAATCTGCTTTTTGTAGGTTATTGGATGATGCTCCAAGATTGTCTATGACTGATTCGATGTTACACAGACTATTGGATAAGACTATAGTGCCATCAATACTAAGTATAGCATTAAATACTCCACCTTTTATGGGGTAGATATTGATATTATAGTCTTTGTAAAGATGAATTTTTGGTGGAACTTCTGTTTGTGAAAAACCTCTAAGATAGGACTCAATCCAAGTTTTACTGAGCTCAGTATCTTTTAGGCTTATTATCCCTTGTTCAAAAGATAATAAATCATAGAGCCCCAGGGTAATGCAAATTGGAGATTCACCGAATTCGGGTTTGGCTGAAATAAAGTCGGAGAACACTTTGATGAAACCCTTATTGTCTGTTATACTTTGATCGTTTACTAACCTTAGAAGGGGTAATGTGGTATCTAAATCGTAGATGTCTAAGACAGAAGTCATAGCCGAAGAGATGAGATAAGCAGGGTTAGTGATTGATGGCTTGCTAATCTGGAAAAAACGAAACAAAAATACACCTACAATTATTAAAGCTAATAAAAGTATTAGTATGAGTTTTTTGAATCTGCTTCCGATCATTATTTATTTCGCTTAAATTTAGTCAAAACAAGATAAGCATATCTATTCGAAAAAAGGATGTAGGGCTCAACTATTCTGCTTAATATTCAATAGTTTGACCGTCGTAGCCTATGAATATTCCTTTGGGTAATTGTTTCTCAACCTGAGCATGAAGCCCTATATCATGGCTCATATGCACAAGATAAGTTTGATTAGCTCCAATGCGTTGAGCCACCTGGATTGCTTCTGATAATGACTCGTGTGTGCTATGGGGTTTAATGCGTAAGGCATTTATGATAAGTACTTCAAGACCTTGAAGCTCATCGAATGAGTCTTCAGGCATATAAAGCATATCGGTGATATAGGCCATTTTATTGAGGCGATAGCCAAAAATGGGTAAATCACCGTGCATAACAGAAATTGGTGTGATTGCTACAGAACCTACGCTAAAAGTTTTATGGGCTTCAACCTCCTTTAGAGACAACTTAGGGATTCCAGGATACGATTTATCAACAAAGCAATAGGGCATTCGTTGTTCTAAATGTATAGCAGTTAACTCATTGGTATAAATAGGCAATTCTTTTCGATAACTAAATGAGCGTAAGTCATCTATGCCAGCCACATGGTCAAAATGCTCATGTGTTAAAAGAACTGCTTGAAGGGGTTCAAAGCGTAAAGGAAGAACCTGTTGACGAAAGTCTGGGCCACAATCCAATAATATTCTGGTGTTGTCTTCTTGGTAGAGTACCGAAGTTCTTAGACGTGAATCTCTAGGGTCGGTTGATTGGCATACTGGACATGTGCATCCTATTGTTGGCACTCCAGTTGAAGTGCCAGTGCCTAAAATTCGGATATTTGTCATTACTTAATGAAATTTACCTCGGGATGAATGTTGATTTTAAATTCATCAAATACAGATTTTTGAATGGCGTGAGCTAGGTTAATGATTTCTTGGCCTGTTGCTTCTCCACGGTTAACTAATACTAGAGCTTGATTTTTATGTACTCCTGCATTACCCAGTGATTTTCCTTTCCAACCACAAACGTCTATCATCCAGCCTGCAGGAATTTTGACCTGATCAGTCGATAGTTCGTAAAACGGCATATTAGGATAGCGTTCTTTTATTTGTTCAAAATGTGCTCTATCTACAATTGGGTTCATAAAGAAGCTACCAGCATTACCTATAATCCTAGGGTCTGGTAGTTTTTCTTCTCTTATTTGTATAATCGCTTTGCGTACATTCTTGAGTGAGATCTCACCATAACGAGCTAATGCAGCTTGGATGCTTCCGTAACCCAAATTTAGCTCCTCTATTTTGCTGAGCTTATAATGTACATGGGTTACAACCTTATTCTTATTTTCGGGCTCCTTGAATATACTGTATCTATAGGCATAATTACATTCATCTTTAGCAAAAATACGTTGGTCTCCACTTAAATCGACTGTTTCAACTTTCTGGATGAAGTCTTTGACTTCTACACCGTAGGCACCAATATTTTGTACTGCACTTGCCCCAACTTCACCAGGAATAAGAGAGAGATTTTCGAGTCCATACCAATTTTGATCAACTGTATAGGCTACAAACTTATCCCAATCTATGCCTGATCCAACACGTAGATAAACAGATTCAGAGTCTTGATGAGTTATCTCTATACTATCGATTTTAGAATGAAGGATCGTCCCTTCAAAATCACGAATAAATAGTAAATTACTACCCGAACCAATATGCAAAAAAGGAGATTCTATTTCTCCTTCTTTAATTAACTGCACAAGTTCTTTGGTTGTGCCATATTCTATAAACTTTTTCGCTCGCACATCAATTCCAAAAGTGTTGTGCGAGCGAAGAGAGTAATTGTATTTAATGTCAATCATAAATAACTAAAATGTTTTATACCCCAACATCCTCAAACTTATAAAGTTCCCAAAAGCCTTTCGAGTTTAATTTAAAGAAGAAAACGTTTGAAAAACCGTTCCCTATACCTTTAACAGCAAGTACTTTTGTTTTTGATTTGGAGTTATATTCTTGTCCGTAGTTAATGTTCACCAGTTTATTAGTTGGTAATACGGGTTTTAAGCTTGTCCAACTGTTAGCGTCAATAACAGTTTCAAGAATTTCAAAATCGTCTTCAGGGTCGATTGTTATATATTCCAGCGGAACAGTAATTCTAGAAATCTGAAACAGACTATCTGTTGCAAAACGATTATAGAACTTTACAAATTCTTCGTTGTTGTATTTTTCCAAATACCCTTTAGATATAGACTTTAGCATCCAAACCTTATCAATTCTTTCAAAGTTATAGGATTTAGTGTTATTTGCGTTGAGATATATCCATTCAACTTTAGCCTCAGTTATATCAGGATTACTGATCAGCTCCATATCATTTTCTTGATCAAATAAGATAGTGTAAAAATAGCGATCGGTAAAGAGGCTATCAGGCTTCCAGTGTAATTTCGAAATGACTGAAGAGTCTCCATTAGCTTCGTATACTCTTAAAGGGAATGTTGTTCTTTGTACTTGAAAATCTTTATTTGCAGCATAAGCAAAGACGAAGTCATCAAAAGATTCATCTACAGCCATAGGATAGGGTTGTCCTGAAAAATCTCCTCCTGTAGAATCTTTAAGAGTAAATTCTTCTGTATATAGTTCGTCGTGGGCATAGACATTCTCTTGTGTCTGCTTTTTAGGTCCACCACATGCTATAAACATAAATACACCGCACCAAATAATAAAAGGCTGAATCTTTTTAAATATCATCATAACAAAATAAACATTTTATCTATCACTTTAAACGAGAAGAGAGTTTTTCTAACATATCTATAGTCATCGAAGAAAGATCATAGCTAGGTTTCCATCCCCATTCTTCACGAGCACAGGTATCATCCATACTATCGGGCCAGCTATTGGCTATTGATTGTTTGAGTGAATCAACATTATATTCCATCTCAAAGCTAGGTATATGCTTTTTGATTTCGGCATAAATGTTTTCGGGTGCGAAACTCATAGCTGTAACGTTGAAGGCATTTCTGTGAATTAGCTTGATTGGGTCTGCTTCCATTAAGTCGATAGCTGCACGAATGGCATCGGGCATATACATCATATCCATAAGAGTGCCTTCACCAATAGGACAAATGAATTTCTCTCCCTTTACTGCTGAATAGTAGATATCTACAGCATAATCTGTTGTACCACCTCCTGGAGGGGTAACGTTAGAAATAATACCAGGAAAACGAACTGCGCGTGTGTCCAGACCGTATTTTATATGATAATAATCACTAAGTAGTTCTGTAGTAACTTTTGATACACCATACATCGTTCGTGGACGTTGAATGGTATCTTGTGGAGTATTTACAAGTGGGGTTCCACCGCCAAAGGAACCGATAGAGCTTGGAGTAAAAACAGCACAGTTGTATTGACGTGCTAATTCTAAAATATTCCATAATCCATCAATACCGATGGTCCAAGCTAATCGTGGTTTAGATTCAGCTACTACAGAGAGTAGGGCAGCTAAATTATAAATGGTATCAATATTATATTTTTTTACTATCGCTTCAAGCTGGGCAATATTACTTACATCAGCAATCTCTGACGGTCCAGAATTTTTTAATTCCCCTTGAGGTTCTGAACCTGTGATATACCCTGCAACAACATGGTCATTGCCATAACGCTTTCTTAACTCTAATGTTAGTTCTGATCCAATTTGACCAGTTGAGCCAATAACAAGTATGTTCTTCATTGAAATCTTTGATATGTGACAGTAAATATATAATCAATTGTATTCACAAAGTAAGCGTTTTTTTCTTATATTTAATATGAATCGGAATTGTTTATTTAATTAAAATTCGTGTCCTTTGTATAGCGATAGGAATATAACTCTAAAATATACTTTTATGTACGGAAAAATGAAAGAACATCTTTGTAAAGAGCTTGCTGATATTAAAGAGGCTGGTCTTTATAAAGACGAAAGATTAATTGTCAGTCCACAGCAAGCCAGCATTAAGGTTAAAGGTGAGCAAGTGCTTAACTTCTGTGCAAATAATTACCTTGGGCTTTCTAATCACCCAAGATTAATTGATGCAGCTAAGAAAACCTTAGATGAGCGTGGTTATGGCATGTCTTCTGTGCGTTTTATTTGTGGAACTCAAGATATTCATAAAGAACTTGAAGCAGCTATTTCTGACTATTTTAAGACAGAAGATACTATTCTTTATGCTTCTTGTTTTGATGCTAATGGAGGTGTTTTTGACCCTTTATTTACTGATGAAGATGCTATTATTTCTGACGCTTTAAACCACGCTTCTATTATTGATGGTGTACGTTTGTGTAAGGCTAAAAGATATAGATATAAGAATGCTGATATGAACGACTTGGAAAGATGCTTAAAAGAATCTCAAGCTCAGCGTTTTCGTATTATTGTTACTGATGGTGTGTTTTCGATGGATGGCAATGTTGCGCCAATGGACAAACTTTGTGATTTAGCCGATAAGTATAATGCCTTAGTGATGGTTGACGAATCTCACTCTGCTGGAGTTGTTGGAGCGACTGGTCATGGAGTGAGTGAGTTGTTTGGTACTTACGACCGTGTCGATATCTACACTGGAACCCTTGGTAAAGCATTTGGTGGTGCTATGGGTGGATTCACTACAGGACGTAAAGAGATTATTGATATGCTCCGTCAACGTAGCCGTCCTTATCTATTCTCTAACTCACTAGCTCCAAGTATTATTGGTGCAAGCTTAGAGGTGTTTGAAATGCTCAAAGAGGATCATAGCATTCACGATAAACTAGCTGAGAATGTAGCCTACTTCTACGATAAAATGATTTCTGCTGGTTTCGATATAAAACCAACTCAAAGTGCTATTTGTGCGGTGATGCTCTACGATGCTAAGCTTTCTCAAGAGTTTGCAGCGCAAATGCTTGAAGAGGGTATCTATGTAACAGGATTTTATTACCCTGTTGTTCCTAAGGATGAAGCTCGTATTCGCGTTCAACTTTCGGCTGGTCATAACCGTGAACAGCTAGACAAATGTATTAATGCGTTTATTAAAGTTGGTAAGAAGCTAGGAACTATTAAGTAAGGTGCTTAAAACTGAATAAAGTGATATAATAAATGCTCAGCATTTTACCCCTAAAAGCAAGAGAGAATCTAATAGATTCTCTCTTGCTTTTTATATTTATATTCTTGTATTCTTAAACTCGGTTCTAAAAGCTTTTTGAGGGTTTAAGATACCTTGTTCTGTTCTCGGTACTGACTTGGGGTTACACCTATGATGGATTTAAACCATCGAGTGAAATATTTAGGATCAGCTATCCCTACGATATAGGATATTTCCTTTATAGTGTAGTCATGGCTAATAATGAGTTGAGCTGCATATCTGATTTTGACTTCTCGAATAAATTGAACTGGTGCTAGTCCAGTTAAACTCTTAAGTTTTTTAAAAAATACAGTTCTACTCATTAGCATTTCACTAGCAAGATCTTCGACAACGAAATCGCTTCTGTCAATATTGTCTTCAATAATTCTTTTTACGTCCTTGATAAACTGTTCATCTTGAGGTGTAATTACAGTTTGATCTTCTTTTTCTGTACTGCTAGAATTTACCTCAACTAATTTTTTCTCGGTTTCTGTTTTATTATTTTCAAAGAATGACTGATAGAGTAGTTGTCTTTGTTTGATAATATTGGACTTGCTAACTTGGTTCCTTACGAGATTCCTGGAACGGTAGATATAGCTAATTTAACTCTGCCTCTTTTAGAAAAGCATGATATTCTTATTTGGGAAAAACACGGTGTGTTTGCTGTAGGTGATAACCTAGCTGCAACTTTTGATCTAATTGATACACTCTCAAAGTCAGCTCAAATATACGCTTTTGCTAGACAGTGTGGTTATACTCCAGAAGGCCTATCAGATCAGCAGCTTAAAGATTTAATTGAACCATTTAATATTCAGTGTTAATCTTACAGGTGTGACTTCAATTACAAAAAAGCGCTCGCAATAGATATTGCGAGCGCTTTTTTGTGTGAAAGAAAACAGGGAAATATCAATATCTCCTTCTACTTTTTCGAGCAAATAAGCCTAAAATACGTTTAACTGCCCTGAAGCCGATAAATATTGTATCAAAAGCAGCCATGCCCCAATTGAATGAGCTGATCAGTGAGCTACCTGTATTGGCTATGGGTGAGATGATATTTTCTGCACTAGTTTTAACTGCCTCTTGTTGAAGACGCAGTTGGTTTAGTACAGCTTTCTTATGTTCTCTTAGGTCAGCCATAGTTACTTGTTCGTTGCGTTCTAATTTTTCTTTTATTCTATTCATTATTTTGAATCGTTTAAAAATAAGTTGGCTAAGAAGTTAATTACAGGGTTGAAAATTAATTTCTTACGGCTAAGATATACAATTAGTAAAATGAAAAGTAATATGGCAGCCATGATCACAAGACTATAACCCATGCCACCTACATAATCGGCAAGCATATATGCTACGCCAAATGAAATGTATAGCAGAGCTATTCCACCAAATACAAGAATAATTCCACCTAAAACCAGTACAGAGACTAGTGCAGATAGCTTTTCGGTCACCTCGGCTTTGGCAAACTCTTTTTGTAAGTCAAGGTATTTCTTGATCTCACTAAACAATTGCTTGAAGTTATTAATACTGTTTTCTCTAAAAGACATACTTTAAATTAATTAAGTTGATTACAACTCGTCAACTCCACCTTTAATTTCAGAAGCGATTTCGTTTACAAGGTCTTTCATCTCTCTTTTATTAAGATTGATTCCTCTTTGACGTAAAGCATCTGCGATTTTTTCACGAGTTTTTTCACCTTCTTCAGGAGCAAATAAAATTCCTAAAGCTCCACCAATTACGGCACCACCAATAAAGGCACCAATTATTCCTAAAGTTCTCATAATTAAATGTATTTAAGTTATTGCTATTTTAAAACATTGCAATGAATGAAAATGTTTTGGTTATGTTGCCATTAATTGATTGAAAAATTAAGTTTCTTGTCTTAGTGTCTAAAAAGGTTTTTAATAGTTGTTTTTTAGATATGCATATGTAGTATTATGGGTAATTAGCTAATGGTGATACTTATTGATGAACTAAAAAGATGTTGCTATTTACTTTTTTTGTTGACTATTTTTTTGATACCACAATAAAATTCTATTAATTTGCTATGTATTATTGAGGTGTTGGCTACTATTGTGAAATTTAGCCATTCATAGTGCTGAATATTAATATTTTAAAATACAATTATGAAAAAGCTATTTGTGTATAGTTTAAGCGTTTTTATGTTATTAGGATTTGCTTCTTGTAAGTCTACTGAGAGTGCTTATAAAAAAGCTTACGAACAAGCAAAAGAACAAGAGTTGACTGTTGTTGAAGAGGTGGAATATGTTGCACCTGTTAGAACTCAGACAGTTGAGCCTGTTGTTGCAGCACCTGTAAGAACTCAGCCTAAGAAAGAAGCTGGTGTTCGTCAAGAAAAAGTTACTGTAGTTTCTGGAGTTGACGGTCTGAAAAAATACAGCGTTGTTGCTGGTAGCTTTGGTATTAAATCAAATGCTGAAAATTTAAAGAAATATCTTGACGGACAAGGTTATTCAGCTATTGTTGCTTACAATTCTGATATGAACATGTACCGTGTTATTGTAAACACATTTGATGAAAGAAGTTCTGCTGACCGTGCTCGCGACTCTTTCAAGTCAAAATATCCAAACCGTAAAGATTTCCAAGGTGCTTGGTTACTTTACCGTTTATTCTAATGATATAAATACCATATAAATAAGGGGCTTCAACTTATGGTTGTATGCCCCTTTATTTTTAATTCTTATTTTGAAACGCTTTAAATGAAAGATTTATTACTTGTAGCTATTGATGCAGCTTTAAAAGCAGGTTCAACGATTATGGATATTTACACTGATCCTAAGGCTGATTTCGGAGTTGAAAAGAAATCTGATCAATCTCCATTGACAATCGCTGATCGAGCAGCAAATGCTGTGCTTTGTAAAGAAATTGAAAAGCTTGGCTTTCCTATTCTTAGTGAAGAAAGTAGTATCGCTTCCTTTAATGAGCGTAGATCTTGGGACCTTTTTTGGGTGGTTGACCCACTCGATGGTACAAAAGAGTTTATAAAGAAGAACGGCGAGTTTACCGTTAATATTGCTTTGGCTAAAGGAGATACTCCTATCTTAGGTGTTGTTTATCTACCAGTCAAGCAAATCCTTTATTTTTCAAGTGAAGATTTAGGGGCATATAAGTTAAGCCAGATTACTCGTTTATCATCTACAGATTCTCTAGAGGTTCTGATTAATAAAAGCCTTAAGTTGCCTATAACAAGTGCGTCTAAAGATGATTTTATTGTAGTAGCTTCTCGTTCTCACTTGTCTAAAGAAACAGAGGATTATATCAATCAACTAAGATCTGAACACGACAAGGTTGACTTTGTGTCTGTTGGTAGTTCCATAAAAATATGCTGGGTGGCAGAAGGTGTAGCTGATGTATATCCTCGTTTTGCTCCTACTATGGAGTGGGATACTGCTGCTGGTCATGCAATCGCCTTGGCTGCAGGTAAGAGAGTAATCCAAGTAGAGAATGGTTTACCATTAATCTATAATAAGGAGAATCTTTTGAATCCCTGGTTTATAGTAAAATAGATAAAATCTCCTCATGATTATACAAGTTGCCTTAGTTCTTATTGCTTTGGTTTTTATGATTGTGACCTTGGTTCTCGATTATATGAGACCAGGAATGATTCTTTTTTCTGTATCCGTCTTTTTTCTCTGTGCTGGAATAATTAGCCCTGAAGAAATATTAGCAGGGTTTAGTAATAAAGGAGTAATTACAGTTGCTTTACTTTTTCTTGTAAGTGAGGGGGTCCGAAAATCTGGCGCCCTAAGCTCTATTATAAAGAAACTACTGCCTGTAAAAAAGACGACGATTTTTAAAAGTCATTTACGAATACTACCAAGCGTTGCCTTTATCTCTGCTTTTTTAAACAATACCCCTGTGGTGGTTATTTTTGCTCCCATGATCAAGCAGTGGGCCGAACGTGTAAAACTTCCTGCAACTAAATTTTTAATTCCTTTATCCTATATAACTATTCTGGGAGGAATGTGTACGTTAATTGGTACCTCTACGAACCTTGTAGTTCATGGTATGATTACCTCAGCAGGCTATGAAGGATTCACTATGTTTGAGTTAGGTAAAGTCGGTATCTTTATTGCATTGGCAGGTCTAATATATTTGTCTGTGTTTTCTTCTAGGTTACTTCCTGATCGTAGAGACTCTTTAATTGACAATGAAAATGTAAACTGTATCAATATTGTCGAAGCGGTTATTGGACCTCGTTTTCCTGGAGTTAATAAGACTCTAAAAGACTTTAACTTTGAGCGTCATTACGGTGCTGAAGTCAAGCAAATAAAGCGAGCGGGAGATTTTTTCTCGTCAGAAGAACTGCTAAATATCCGTATGAAAGAAGGAGATACCTTGGTGCTGGTTGTTGATAAATCATTTGTTGCTACTTGGGGAGAATCATCGGTATTTGTGATGCTAGCCAATGGGCAGGAGGATCCTACTGAAGTTAGCCCTATTGGAAGTAAAAGAAAGATTTTAGCAATCACTCTCTTAGGTTTAATGATCATCGGTGCTACAGTAGGAGAGTTGCCTGTCGTTAAAGAAATGTTTCCAAATATTCAGTTGGATATGTTCTTTTTTGTGTCAGTTACAACTGTGATAATGGCTTGGGCGAGGTTGTTTTCTCCTCGAAAGTATACTAAATATATTTCGTGGGATATATTGATAACAATTGCTTGCGCTTTTGCTGTGAGCAAGGCAATGGTTAACTCTGGAGTCTCCGACTTGATCGCTAGTCGGATGATACAACTGAGCCACTACTTTGGTCCTCACGTCTTACTCGCAGCACTCTTCTTAATAACTAATATTTTTACTGAGGTTATTACCAATAATGCTGCAGCAGCTTTATCTTTTCCTTTGGCTCTTTCAATCTCTAGTCAACTTGGTGTTAGCCCCATGCCATTTTTTGTGGTAATTTGTGTTGCAGCTTCTGCAAGTTTTGCAACACCCATTGGTTATCAGACCAATTTAATTGTACAAGGTATAGGGGATTATAAATTTACGGACTTCTTGCGAGTAGGTTTACCCTTAAATGTTATAACCTTTATCATTTCAATGTTGTTGATACCTTTGATTTGGCCTTTTTAATAAAAATTTCATAAATGAATAGTCAATCCAATAATATATATCCAGTATTCGATAAAATGCTTGCAAGGGCAGATAAGGAAGAATTACTAAACCAAAAAGGCATCATGATCTGGCTAACAGGTCTAAGTGGCTCAGGTAAAAGTACAATTGCAATTGCTCTTGAACGCGAATTACATAAGCGTGGAGTTCTTTGTAAATTACTTGATGGTGATAATATTCGCTCTGGTATAAATAGCAATTTAGGTTTTAGTGAAGAAGATCGGAAAGAAAATGTCCGACGAATAGCAGAGGTATCTAAGCTATTTATTGACATGGGAATTGTTACTCTTGCTGCTTTTATTAGCCCTACTACAGAGATTAGAGACCTAGCTGAAGAAATCATTGGTTCAGATGATTTTATTGAGGTTTATGTAAGTACACCTTTGGCTGTGTGCGAAGTGCGTGATGTTAAAGGTCTTTATGCAAAGGCACGTGAAGGTAAGGTTAAGAACTTTACTGGTATTTCATCTCCTTTTGAAGCTCCAACTCATGCTGATATTTCAATAGATACTTCAAAACTGAGTTTAGAGGAGTCTGTCAATGAGCTGTTAAATCTTATCTTACCCCGTATTGAGTTTAGCACAAAATAAAATAAAAATATAATTATGTCAGAATATAACTTAAGTCACTTAAAAGAGTTAGAAGCTGAAGCGATTCACATCATTCGTGAAGTAGCTGCAGAGTTCGATAATCCTGTAATGCTTTACAGTATTGGAAAGGATTCTTCCGTAATGGTTCGTTTAGCTGAAAAAGCTTTCTACCCTGGTAAGGTTCCTTTTCCGCTTATGCATATAGACTCCAAGTGGAAGTTTAAGGAAATGATAGACTTTCGTGATAAGTATGCAAAAGATCACGGCTGGAATCTAATCGTAGAGAGTAATGTTGAGGCTTTTGAAAGTGGCGTAGGTCCTTTTACTCATGGTAGTAAGGTTCATACCGACTTAATGAAAACAAAAGCATTGCTTGACGGTCTTGATAAGTATAAATTTGATGCGGCTTTTGGTGGTGCTCGTAGAGACGAAGAAAAATCAAGAGCAAAAGAACGTATTTTTTCGTTTAGAGACAGCTTTCATCAATGGGATCCAAAAAATCAGCGACCTGAGTTATGGGACATCTATAATGCTCGTGTTCATAAAGGTGAAAGTATTCGTGTTTTCCCTTTAAGCAACTGGACTGAACTTGATATTTGGCAATACATTCGTTTAGAAAAAATTCCTATTGTTCCGCTTTACTTTGCTAAAGAGCGACCTGTAGCAGAGCTTGATGGTAATCTGGTTATGCCAGATGATGAGCGTTTTCCAGAAGAATTGCGCGACAAAGTTGAATATCGTAATATTCGCTTCCGTACTCTTGGCTGTTGGCCACTTACGGGTGCCATAGAGAGTGAAGCCGATACTATTGAGAAGATAGTAGAGGAGATGATGACAACAACTAAGAGTGAGCGTACAACTCGTGTTATTGATTTCGATCAAGATGCTAGTATGGAACAAAAGAAACGTGAGGGTTACTTCTAAAGAACATAGACATGACAGAAAATAAAGATATAATTGAATTTTTAAATAAAGACGAGCAAAAAGACTTATTGCGTTTTCTTACTGCAGGTTCAGTAGATGATGGAAAATCTACGTTGATCGGTCGTTTGCTTTTCGATAGTAAAAAGCTATACGAAGACCAATTAGACGCGCTAAAAAAAGATAGTGAGCGCATTGGTAATGCTGGTGAAAATATAGACTATGCTCTTCTATTAGACGGATTAAAAGCTGAGCGGGAGCAAGGAATCACGATTGATGTTGCTTATCGCTATTTATCCACGAACAACAGAAAGTTTATTATCGCTGATACTCCTGGGCACGAACAATATACGCGTAATATGATTACGGGTGGTTCTACAGCTCAGTTGGCTATTATTCTTGTTGACGCGCGTAAGGGTGTAATTACTCAAACTCGTAGACATACGTTCTTGGCTTCTTTACTTGGTATTGAAAACGTTGTATTAGCCGTTAATAAAATGGACTTGGTCGATTACGATAAGTCTCGTTTTGATGAAATCGTTGCTGATTACAAAAACTTTGTTGAGCCACTTAATATCCCTAATATTAAGTATATCCCTTTATCTGCACTCAATGGAGATAATGTTGTAGAGCCTTCGAAGTATATGTCTTGGTACACTGGAATCTCTCTTTTAGAGCATCTTGAAACTGTACCGACTAAAATAGACCATGCTTTTGATCAGCTTCGCTATCCTGTGCAATACGTACTTCGCCCGAATCTTAATTTTAGAGGTTTCTCGGGTAAGGTTGCTTCAGGAATAGTCCGCAAAGGTGATGAAGTTATGGTGTTACCTTCTGGCAAGAAATCACGTGTCAAACAGATTGTAACTTACGATGGTGAACTTGATATGGCATTTCCCCCTCAAAGTGTGACCCTAACTCTAGAAGATGAGATTGATATTTCTCGTGGCGACATGCTTGTTCATCCCCACGCTCAACCTATTGTAGCTCGCAACTTCGAAGCTATGTTGGTTTGGATGGATGAAGACGCTATGGATGTATCGAAGAAATACTACATTAAACATACTACTAATACGAGCAGAATCCGTATTGATAATATTAAATATCGTGTTGATGTAAATACAATGGAGCATTCTGAAGTTTCTTTCTTGGAGCTGAACGAAATCGGGCGTGTTGTATTTACCTCTGCTAAAGAACTGTTTTTTGATGCTTACAAAGACAATAAGTCTTGTGGAGCATTCATTCTAATTGATCCTATAACAAATAATACAAGTGCTGTAGGAATGATTTTAGGTGAAGTTGGAGAAGATCAGATTCACCTAGAAGACGATGCTTTAATTCTTAATCTAGCAGGATTAGGTATTGATCACTCACATCATAATGCTGTCTTGAAAGCTGTTTCTGAGCTTGAAAGACAAGGAATTCGAATTAAAGTAATAAATTAAAAAGTAGGAATGGGATTATTAGAATTTGACAAACTTCCAATTAACACCTTAGTCGGAGCAGATTGGAAAACATTTAAAGCCATCACCGGTGGTCGAGAAGTTGATCCAGCCTATAAAGGAAAGTATCGCCTCACCAAAATGATTTGTGGTATATTATCTCCACTCGGTTGGTTTCAAGACCGCAGGTATGCTAAATACTTAGCTAATGCACCCAAAACAGAAGATCCTGTTTTTATCTTGGGGCATTGGAGAAGTGGAACAACTTTCGTTCATAATGTGTTGTCTAAAGATAAACAGTTTGGATACAATACAACGTTTCAGACTGTTTTTCCACATTTGATGATGTGGGGGCAACCCTTCTTCAAAAGCACAATGAGTTTTCTCATGCCTGATAAGCGTCCTACTGATAATATGGAGTTGGCAGTAGATTTGCCTCAGGAAGAGGAGTTCGCTTTGGCTAATATGATGCCTTACACTTACTATAACTTCTGGTTTTTGCCTAAGTATCAGCAAGAGTATGCAGATAAATATTTGCTATTTAATGATATCACCAGTGAAGAGCTTGGTGTATTTGAGCAAACATTTAAGAAGCTTATAAATATTTCTTTATGGAATACAAAAGGTAAACGTTTCCTTAGCAAAAACCCTCCACATACAGGGCGAGTAAAGGAATTGGTTAAAATGTTTCCAAATGCGAAGTTTATCTACTTGATGCGTAATCCGTATACAGTTTTAGAGTCAACTCGTAGTTTTTTTACCAATACGATTAAACCTCTTAAGCTTCAGGATGTTTCTAATGAAGAAATTGAAGAAAATATTCTATCTATTTATGCTAAGTTATATCATCAATACGAAGAAGAAAAAAGCCTAATACCTGAAGGCAATCTTTTAGAAATTAAGTTTGAAGACTTTGAGGCTGATGCTATGGGTATGACTCAGCAGATTTATGAAAAACTAAATCTAAGTGGATATGATAAAGCAAAGGATGCTTTTCAAGCCTATGTAGGGGAAAAGAAAGGATATAAGAAAAATAAATATAAGTATGACGAACGTACCATTAAGTTGGTTGAAGACAATTGGTCGTTTGCCCTCGAGAAATGGGGATATACTATAGACTAATATTAAATTTTTATGAAGAATATAACACAAAGGTTATTTGTACTGGTTTTGGTCTTCGTTAGCATGACCACTGGTGTATCTGCTCAGCGTGTGTTGGGTGATACCTTAGCTAATGAGCGTGTGGAGATGATAGCGTATGGTGACATGAATCAGTGGATTACTCGTCGAATTACCGAATCTGCTATTATAGGTGGAAAAACAAAAGACGTTTATGCTATTGGGCCAACAGAAGTTATAACGGGTGATATTCCTTATGTAAATAAGGGTGGCTCTCCTTGGGCAACTTCTAACGTTATGGCCAAAGTTGCTGGTGTTACAAAGACAAATACTTCTGTTTTCCCTGATCGTAGAGGAACTGGATTTTCGGCACGTATGGATACGCGTATGGAAAGCGTGAAGGTTTTTGGTCTGATTGATATAACTGTATTGGCTGCAGGCTCTGTTTTTTTAGGTTCAGTTCATGAACCAATTAAAAGTACAAAGAACCCTCAAAAGATTCTTCAGTTTGGTGTGCCATTTACTAAGAAGCCTCGTGCTGTGCGTTATGACTACAAAATCAAGCTCTCGGGAGAGCCAGATCGTATCCGTGCAACAGGTTTTGGTAGAACTAAAACAATTAAGGGAAAAGATTTGCCAGCTACTGTTTTGCTCTTGCAAAAGCGATGGGAAGATGAAAAAGGTAATGTGTTTGCTAAGCGTGTAGGAACGATGGTTAACTATTACTATGATGACACTGAATGGATAGATAATGCTACCTATCAGATTATGTATGGTGATATTGCCTCAAATAGATATTATTTAGAAGATCGAATGAAAATTCAAGATCAAGACCGTTATACTGTTAATAGCAAAGGGGATATTGTCTTGATACAAGAGATAGGTTGGGCAAATGCTGATGAAGCACCAACGCATATCATCTTACAATTCTCTTCTAGCCATGGTGGAGCATATATTGGTTCTCCAGGTAATACTTTTTGGGTTGACAATGTTAAACTAGTTTACTAATAATAAGGTCCGAGCAATATTAATTGGATAGTAAATACTGGGTTCATTTATTGGTGAATCCATGGTTAATTCTTATCTTTGCACTCCTACATAAGGTTATTAGAGAATATTCTCGTGTAGGTTTTACATCGTAAAGATTGGGGCTGATTGGCTTTGACAGCGGGTAGAATTGGTGTGTAAGCATGCAGTGCATTGATATTAAGCACTCTAATCATAGTATCAAACTTTTATCTGGCGAAAATAACTACGCTCTTGCTGCTTAATCGAATCACAGTAGATTAGCTTTATCTCGGCACTAGGTGTTGAGACGAGACATCACTCGGAAACTGTTGTTCCGAAGTCTTCCGGTCAAGTGGTGCAGTATATCGGAAATAGTTTAAGGTAGCCTCGGACCTTAGGCGAAATTAAAGAGGATAAGGTATAGATTGGTAGCTTCGGTCTTGTCTATACTCGAAAACTTAAGCGAAGATAAGCATGTAGAAGGCATATTACTTCCTCGTTTGGACGAGGGTTCGACTCCCTCCAGCTCCACTGGAATAAAATTCAAATTAATTTAAAAGCGTTGATATATCAGTATATCAACGCTTTTTGTATTAGCACCCCCCTCAATACCTCACATTTGGTTCCTAAGTCCTGATATATCTTACATATACTTTTTACCTCAAAAACGTGAGTTGTTCAGTTATTCAATGAGTACGCAAAGCTACTTGAGAACTTAGAGTAATACAATAGATCACGAAGCTTACGTGATAGTTTCTGAGAATAGCTTAATATATAAATTTATGCATGGTGCTATTTACTCTACATTAGGGTAATTAGTGAATTTAATTTCTGCATAAATTCGTGTTTGCTAGGGTATAAAATTCACTAAATACACGATTTTGAATAACTGATTTCTTATGTGTGATAAGCTAATAATTGTAAAATATTACTTTGGTGTGAATTATTTGATTGTTATGTTTTATTATTATATACCAGATGTATAATTAATAATATTAATATTTGTTATGGTGCTGTATTGGTGTCACGGAATAGTAAACTTCTTCGAGCATTATATTTCATGACAGTAAAAGTGCAGTTGTGTGCCTTCTGGGGTTGGTATGACCTGATCTGTTAATCGTTGTTAAATAATGCGTTGTTTTGTAAATAGTAGTAACTTCTAATTAAATAAAATTAGTAATTATTGTTACACATATCAATTGTGTTAAGTAATTTATACTATATAGTTATTTTATTGTAATTCTTGTTTTATTAAATGTATTAACGTAGTTTAGCATCAACACATAAACCTAAAACAAATACTAAAGTATGAAAAACAGAATTAACTTATTCCATAACACGACATGGCTAAAGGCCATCTTTTTTTGTCTGTTAATGGTGTATGGGGCAGATTTATATGCTCAAAACACAATTCAAGGTGTGGTAATTGATTCATCTGGTGAAACAATTATTGGGGCCAACGTAACTGTTAAGGGTACCACTCTAGGTACATTGACAGATATAGATGGAAAGTTTACACTAAATGCTGCTCCAACTAGTGGGACTTTAGAAGTCTCTTATGTTGGCTACATCAAACAGTCAATCCCTATCTCAGGCAAGCGCATGTTTCAGATAACCCTAAAAGAGGACACAGAACTTCTTGATGAAGTTGTAGTCGTTGGTTATGGTGTGGTGAAAAAACCGACTTAACGGGCTCTGCCGCACAATTAAAACCCGAGGATCTGACCTCTACTGTATCAGGTAATGCGCTCGAATCTTTGCAAGGTAAGGCTGCGGGTATTGCTGTGTTCAACAGTAATGAACCGGGTGCTTCTCCTTCAATTAGAATTAGAGGTAGTGGTTCAATTTCGGCTAGTAATGAACCCCTATTTGTAGTTGATGGATTTCCTTTGATGGATAGTGATATTAGTGATATTAACCCTAATGATATTGAATCGATGGAGGTCCTTAAAGATGCTTCATCCACAGCTATCTATGGTTCTAGAGGGGCTAATGGTGTGATTATGATTACTACTAAGAGAGGATCTCGAGAAGCAAATAATCTTAATGTTAATATTCTAACAGGTATTCAAACTCCTGGCAGGTTGACAAACCTAATTTCGGGAGATGACTTTATAAACTTCATGAACGCAGGTTATGAAAACCAAGGTTCAAAAGACTCTAAAGTACCTTTTCCTAATGCTCCATCAACTTATGATGCTAGTACTAACTGGGAAAAAGAGGTACTCCAAAAAACGGCATTGATTCAAGATTATAATGTTTCTTTTGATGGGAGCAGTAATGGTCTAAACTATTTGCTTTCTGGAGGCTTCTTTAATCAAGAGGGACTCGTAAAAGCACAAGGGTTTGAAAAATACTCATTGAGATCTAATCTTCAAAAAGTATTTAATAATTGGCTTACTGTTGGAGCTAATATACAATATACCTATTCTACAAGGAATAAGTTCAATATGGCATTAATCAATATCTTTAGATATGGTTGGCCTACCGAGCCGGTTTTTAATGAAGATGGTTCGTACAATGTGTCTTCAACTAATAATGCATTTATTAATGATCCATGGAATCCTGTCTTGGATATGAAAGAACGTACGAATCGTTCTAAGAACAACCGATTTTTAGCTAATGCCTTTGTGGACTTTAAAATTTTAGATCAGTTGACCTATCGTGTAACTATAGGTACTGATGTAAAAAATCTAAGAAACTACATTTATAATTCATCTCAAGATGCTTCAAACCAAACTAAAAAAGTTAATGGTGACGGAGGTAACTTTTGGAGTAAGGGAATGAGTAAGATTATGGAGCATATTTTGTCTTATAATCAAGTTTGGGATAAGCATAGAGTTTCGGCTACTGCTGTTTATTCATGGCAAAATTTCACCTACGATAATCAATCGGTAATGGGTAGTGGCTATGAGAACGACCAAACTGGTGCTTGGGATGTCGGACTAGCCGATCATGCATCTTTAAAGGTTTCCTCTACTAAGTATGATAACTCGTTAATATCGTTTACGGGTAGGGCATCATATGCTTATGATGATAAATATCTTCTTACAGCAACCAGCAGATGGGACGGATCTTCTCGATTTGGTTCTAATAGTAAATGGGGATTCTTCCCCTCAGTTGGGCTTGGTTGGAGAGTTACTCAAGAAGACTTCCTGAAAGATATTTGAAAATCAGAGGTAGTTTCGGTATTACGGCTAACCAAGAGATTGGAGATTATCAGTCACTTGCGAAGCTTGTGTCAGGGAATTACACAGATGGTACCTCAATTATAAATGGCTTTTATGAAACAATCGGAAACGATGATCTGAAATGGGAAAAGACATCACAATGGGATATCGGTTTCGATGCGATGCTTTTTAATCGAGTGACTATTAATTTTGACTACTATACCAGAAATACTAATGACCTGCTGTATAATGTTCCAATACCTTCTACTTCTGGATTCCAGTCAGTATTAAGTAATGTTGGTAAAGTTATGAATAGGGGTTGGGAGCTTACTATTGGTGGTAGTATTGTAAGAACAAAAGATTTGAATATCGATGCTTCTGTAAACCTAACCTACAATAAGAATGAGATAAAAGAACTTTATGGTGATGTAGACGAGGTGGCAATTAAATATTCACCCGCAGGAATTGCACAAATTCTTAAAGTAGGTAACCCTGTTGATGGGGTTTACTCTAGAAAATCTTTAGGCATCATTAAAACAGAGGAACAGTTAGCGTGGTATAAAGAAACTGTACCCAATACTGCTGCAAGCGCCAGACTTGGTGATGAAATGTATGCCGATTTAGATGGCGATGGATCGATTGGTTCGGCTGATTATATCTGCTTGGGATCAGTACAACCAAAATATTATTATGGATTAAATCTTAGTGCAGACTACAAGGGGCTAGGCCTGAGTATTTTCGGACAAGGAGGTACTAAATATGCCTCGATTCTTGGTGCTGAAAATGCGGCTGCTTTAAACTCTTCTTGGTCAATGGGGTATGCTGATTTGAGTGGCTTTATGCTTTATGGTGAAAATCAAGTGCTCAATAACATCTATATTCCTACCGAGTATGCCTATAAACGCATGTGGAGTCCGTCAAATCCTGGTGGAAGTTTTCCAGCAGCTGGAGCACATAACGTCTATCTTTCTGATAGAACCAATGCGAATTGGAAATACTTTATCCTCAAGAATATCCAGTTGAGTTATGACTTCTCAAATATAATTAAGATGAAAGCCTTTAAAAAATTAGTATTAAATGTCAACTTCCAAAACTTCGTAACATTCTCTAACCAGAGAGGGTATAACCCTATCAATGGCGACGCTAGTAATCCCTGGGCTAAATCTGTTATTATTGGTGTTAATGCTAAATTTTAATTTTAATAAAAGACCGTTATGAATCTAAGAAATATACTCAAATATATGCTTTTGTCTGTTGTAGCACTTACCACAGTTGTAGGATGTACAAACCTAGACGAAAAGCCATTTACATTTATTGATCCTAAGGCATTCTACAAGAATGAAAATCAATTAGAAGATGGATTAGCTAGTGTGTATGCTCAGTTTAGAAAAATGAACGCAGATTATAAATACATTATGCGAATTGAGTGTTGCACAGACTATGGCCAGCCTAGTTATACCAAGGATGATTGTCAATATATTAATAGTTGGTATGATATAAACAATGCTTCTACTCATACATTTACTAATGTTTGGAAGAATTCTTATATCGTAATAAATAGAGCAAATACGGTGATAGCCAGAGGTCAAAATACGCCTATGGATGAAACAAAAAAAGAGATCTTATTTGCTCAAGCACGATTTTTGCGAGCTTACTCTTACTATGTGCTCGTAAGAATTTATGGTGGAGTACCTATCTCCACCAAATTTACAGAGGGGGTAAGTAAAGATTTGGATATACCTAGAGTGTCTGTAAGTGAAGTTTACGACTATATTATAGCTGAATTAGAACATTGCGAAGAAGTATTGCCTATGCGAGGTGAAGAGGGGTATGAAGTTTGGAGAAGTTCTAAAGGAGCTGTACAAACTTTGTTGGGTAGTGTTTACTTGACAATGGCATCTATGGAAGATAATATGGACTATTATCAGAAGTCATTGGATTATAATGCTGCAGTTATAGCATCGGGCAAATATCAGTTGATGGATAAATTTACTGATCTTTGGTATGCTTTTAATCCTAATGCTAAAAATAACGAAGAGTCAATATTCGAGCTACAATTCACGGCTTCGCCAGGTCAATTCAATAATAATCATACCATGTTTGGCTTAGGAAATAGTATAACAATTCCAGGTATGGGATTTGCATTCTATCATCGTTATGGACCATCTATCTATGCATGGGAAAGTTATGATAAGAAAGATGAGCGATTGGGTGCCTTTATTACAAGTTTTATGATGAATGATAAAGAACATAAGTTTCTACCATCAGATAAGGGATATTATCCAGGCCAAGAAAACTGGTTAACCGCAACTCCTGGTAATGCTAAATATTACGACTTTCAGACCAGTGTAGATTTGGCTCTGCCATGTGCTAACTTTTATATGCTTAGATATGCTGAAGTTCTTCTTAACTATGCTGAGGCCAAAAATAAATTAGAAGGTGGTTCACAAGACGCACTGGATAAGTTAAATGAAGTAAGAAGACGCTCCAAACTTGATGATTTGGTAGGCTTAAATCAGCAGGATCTTGATGAGGCTATATTTCTAGAAAGAGGCTGGGAATTTATCGGTGAGGCAAAAATTTATTACGATGAGTTAAGAACAAATCGACTAGGAAAGAGACTTAAAGCCTTTGTTGATAAAGGTGTGTCTGAGGGGTTATATTTATTCTTACCACTAAACTTTATTCCTACAAAAGATTTCTTGTGGATGATTCCAGAAGTAGATTTAAAATCGAATGATGCTTTAGTACAAAATCCTAAAAATATATCGGACGCTTTGTAGAAAAGATAATTTATATGTTCTGAACGTAAGCAGGGATGGTATCAATCGATACCATCCCTGCTTTTTTTACACATACATATAGAGTCGTAAGTATACAGTTTTTTTGGTATAAAAAAATGTTGGCCTTTAGCTTCATTGACTAAAAACGACTAGCTGGTTTGCCTAGACTGACTTACTTCTTAGTTGTGAGCGACCTATTTGTTTGTGTTTACTGAGTAGATAGCCAAAATACAAGCTTTATCCATGTGATAGTCGGTTTTAGGCTTAAGTTTAATGTTTTGCATATAGAGCTGGCAGTTACTGTTTGGTTTGGTTATCTTGTTTGTTGGTGGCCTTGATGTTAGTTGCTTATTAAGAATGAATATAAATAAACAAAGATTGTTAAAATCCAAGAAAACATGCAACAATACCTCTCAATTGGTAGTTTTAAGCTTAACAACTTTTGTATCTTTGCAATACACGAAGAATATAATATAACAAATCTAACAACACTTTATTATAGAATTTATGAAGACTAATTTAACTTCTCAAATCACTCTAAATCGTGTATCTCCCCGATACTATCGTCCAGAGAATGCTTTTGAGAAATCTGCACTAACTAGATTAGAAAAATTACCAACAGACATTTTTGAATCAGTAGATGAAGGCTCTAAGAAAATAGCTTGCGATATAGCTAAAACAATTAGAGAGAAACAACAAACTGGTCGTAACTGTGTGTTGGCATTATCAGGTGGTGATTCTCCACGTGTGGTTTATTCCGAACTAGTAAGAATGCATAAAGAAGAAGGTTTAAGTTTCAACAACGTAGTTGTTTTTAACTTATACGAATACTACCCATTGGCTGCTGATGCTATTAATAGCAACTTGAATGAGCTAAAGGAAATGCTGCTTAATCATGTGGATATTGATCCAGCAAACATCTATTCACCAGATACAACTATGCCTCAAGATTCAATCTTTGAGCATTGTGCTGAATACGAACAAAAGATTAAAGAAGTAGGTGGTATTGATATTGTTTTACTTGGTATCGGCCGACTTGGTAACGTTGGTTTTAACGAACCAGGTTCTCGTCAAAACTCTACTACTAGATTAATATTGCTTGATTCGACTTCTCACAAAGAGGCATCAAAGATATTTGGTGGTGTTGAGAAAACCCCTATCAGCTCTATTACGATGGGTATGGGCACTATTTTAGCTGCTCACAAAATCTACTTAATGGCTTGGGGCGAAGAAAAAGCTTCAATCATTAAGGCTACAGTTGAGGGTGAAGTTTCTGATACTACTCCTGCTACTTTCCTTCAAACTCATAACAATACATTTGTTGTAACAGACCTTGCTGGTGCTGACAGTTTGACTCGAATCAAACACCCTTGGTTGGTAACATCATGTGATTGGAATGAAAAACTTATTCGCAGTGCTATTGTTTGGTTATGTCAGTTGGTTAATAAACCAATCTTGAAATTAACTAATAAAGATTATAATGAAAATGGTCTAAGTGAGCTATTAGCTCTTTACGGCTCTGCTTATAATGTAAACATTAAGATCTTTAATGACTTCCAAAGAACAATTACTGGTTGGCCAGGTGGAAAACCTAATGCTGACGATACTTATCGTCCTGAGCGTGCTACACCATACCCAAAACGTGTAGTTGTTTTTTCACCACACCCTGATGATGATGTGATTTCAATGGGAGGTACTTTACGTCGTCTTGTAGAACAAGATCATGATGTACATGTAGCTTACCAAACTTCAGGAAATATTGCTGTAGGTGACGAAGAGGCTGTACGTTTCTTACACTTCATCAATGGCTTTAACCAAATATTCAACGAAGGTGATGATCAGGTAATCAACGATAAGTATAAAGAAATTCGTGAATTCTTAGCCAATAAGAAAAATGGTGATATGGACTCAAGAGATGTTCTTACCATCAAAGGTCTTATTCGTAGAGGAGAAGCTAGAATAGCTTGTACATATAACCATATTCCCCTTGATCATTGTCACTTCTTAGATTTACCATTCTACGAAACAGGTAAAATCCAAAAGAACCCAATTAGCAGAGCTGACGTTGATATCGTTCGTAAATTGCTACAAGAGGTTCAACCACATCAAATTTATGTTGCTGGTGACTTGGCTGACCCTCATGGAACTCACAAAGTGTGTACAGATGCTGTTTTCGCTGCAGTTGACTTAGAAAAACAAGCTGGAGCTAAATGGTTAGAAGATTGTCGCATTTGGATGTACCGTGGTGCATGGGCTGAATGGGAAATTGAAAACATTGAAATGGTTGTGCCTATTAGTCCTGAAGAGCTAAGAGCTAAACGTAACTCAATCTTGAAGCACCAATCTCAAATGGAAAGTGCTCCATTCTTGGGTAACGACGATCGCCTGTTCTGGCAGCGTAGTGAAGCAAGAAATAGAGGTACTGCAGACTTATACACTCAGCTTGGTCTTGCTTCGTACGAAGCTATGGAAGCTTTTGTTGAGTACGTTCCTCTATAATCAAAGAGTAAATAACTAGTTAGAAATGAGTCATTATTTCTAACTAGTGTTCTAAATACATTAAAAGAGTATCCGTTTGGCTTGAATGAGCTAACGGGTACTCTTTTTTATTTGTTACACCTATCTCTTATATTCTAAGAGATAGGTGTAACAAAAAACTCACTTCTGATTAAGAAGTGAGTTAACTTTAATATTCTTAGAAACTCTAAACAAAGAGAAGCTTATAGTTAGTTTTTATTTTTATTTCTAGCAGGTCTCTTGTTGTATTGCTGTTTTCTTGGGCTGTTGTTTTTAGGGTCGTAGGTTGGTGCATTACCCAATTCTGCAGGAAGAGGTATTTTAAAAATCTCTTTTTCTAAGAATCGTTCGATTTCGTAGAAGTTTTCTTGATCTTTCTCACTGATAAATGTGATGGCAATACCTTCATGATTCGCACGTGCTGTACGACCAATACGGTGTACGTAGTCCTCGCTGTCGTTCGGTACATCGTAGTTGATTACCAGACCTATATCGTCAATATCAATTCCACGTGCGATTATATCTGTACCCACAAGAATATCAATATTGTTTGACTTAAAGTCTTGGAGCATTTGCTCTCTATTCTTTTGATCTAAGTCTGAGTGGATCTCACCAACTCGTAGATTCATCTTGGCAAGTTCTCTAGCAACCTCTTTTACTTTGAGCTTGGAAGAAGCAAAAATTACCGATTTCTTTGCGTCCTCATTATTAAATAGCGTGCGAATAATTTCGAGTTTTTGATTCTCGAAACAAACGTAGGCAGCTTGTAAAATCTTCTCAGCAGGTTTGGAAACCGATAGCTTGATAACCTCAGGATTAGTAAGAATGCTGCTAGCCAGTTTTTGGATTTTTGAAGGCATAGTTGCAGAGAACATGATTGTTTGTCTCTCTTTTGGCAAGCATTTAACCACCTGCATTATATCTTCAAAGAATCCCATATCAAGCATTCTGTCTGCTTCGTCTAATATGAAGTGCTCTACGTGTGAGAGGTCAACATAACCGAGGTTTAAATGAGATAATAATCTACCAGGGGTAGCAATTACAACATCAGCACCTAGGGTTAAACCCTTTTTCTGTTGTGCAAAAGCTATTCCATCGTTGCCTCCATAAATTGCTACACTAGATACCGAAACAAAATAGCCGAAGCCTTCCATCTCTTTATCGATCTGTTGTGCAAGCTCTCTAGTCGGCGACATAATGATAGTGTTGATTTTATCTGGAGTGTGTTTTCCTTCAGAAAGTTTGTTCAGCACGGGTAATAAAAAAGCAGCAGTCTTGCCTGTTCCCGTTTGAGCGACAGCAATCAAATCTTTATTTTCTAAGATTATGGGGATTGCTTCGGCCTGAATAGGCGTACACTCATCGAACATCATAGCGTCTAGAGCTTCTAGAACGTTATCGTTTAAATTTAATTCGGAAAACTTCATAAATATATAATTATCAATCTCTATTAGCTACAAAGATACTAGTAAATCCACGGTGCTACAAAGTATGTAGTTGTTTATTTACATCGATGACCTTAAATAAAATTAGAGTTTACCCACTTCATCCAAGTTTGAATCTTTAAAGCCTAGGAAGTAGAGTACTCCATCTATTCCTATCGTATTTATGGCTTGATCAGCATTAGCTTGTACTTTTGGTTTGGCATGGAAGGCAATTCCAAGCCCTGCAGCGTTGATCATAGGTAAATCGTTTGCTCCGTCTCCTACAGCTATAGTTTGGGCTAAATCAACCTTTTCCTTGGTTGCGATTTCTTGTAATAGCTCCATCTTGCGTTGACCATCAACTATTTCGCCTAAATATCGTCCTGTTAGTTTGCCATCTTCAATCTCTAGTTGGTTGGCATAAACATAATCGATGTCGTATTTCTTTTGAAGATAAGCTCCAAAGTATGTAAAGCCTCCTGATAGGATAGCGGTTTTGTAACCATACTTTTTGAGTACGTACATGAGCCTGTCTAACCCTTCGGTGATGGGAAGTTTTTCTGCAATATCTTTCATTACCGATTCGTCGAGTCCTTTGAGTAGGGCTACTCGCTCTTTGAAACTCTCCTTGAAGTCAATTTCTCCGTGCATAGCACTTTCTGTAATGGCTTTAACTCGATCTCCTACACCTGCGCGCATGGCCAGTTCGTCGATAACCTCGGTTTGGATTAGTGTAGAGTCCATATCAAAACAGATCAATCTTCGCATACGTCTGTGCATATTGTCTTTTTGGAGGCTGTAATCAATTTGAAGTTCGCTAGAGAGCTCCATTAATTGTTTTTGCATTTGCTTTTGATTCGTAGGAGTCCCACGCAGTGAAAATTCAATGCAAGCTCGTAGGTTTGATATGCTCTTGTGTAAGGGTACCCTACCTGTTAGACGCTTTATAGAGTCAATATTAAGGCCTTGAGCTGATATGATCTCGGAGGTTTTTGCTATTTGATGTGCAGTTATTCTTCTACCCAAAATGGTGAGTATATACCTGTTTTTCCCTTGTTGAGCGACCCAATCTTCGTATGCTTGGGGCGTAACAGTTTTAAAATGAGGGTCAACTCCCAATTCGATGCATTTATGCGATAAATCATCGAGTAGTGCATCCACTATTTTATTTTTAACGTGAATTAATATTCCCAAATTTAGCGACTCGTGTATGTCGGCTTGTCCAATGTCTAAAATAGTCGCATTATAGGCGGCAAGAATTTGTGTAATACTATGCGTCAAGCCAATGCTATCGACGCCTGTGATGCGGACTTGTATCAGTGAAGAGTCAAGAGTAGTCATAATTCTAATAGGTTTATTATCGTCAACAAAAATAGTTAAATTAGAGTGATATGAGGGGCTTTTACTAAGATTTAACAAGTAGTGCTAAGTGTTTATTAGTATTAATTATTTGGAAGTTAGCTATTTTATTCTTTAACTTTGCACTCGGTTTCAAAATAGAACGCCTTGATAGTCAGTGTTATTAAGACTTATCTAAGCATTTAAAAGTTATGTTTCGGGCTGAAACTACTGCTTGAGGCAGTCCCGAATAGTACTAACTAAATTCGACTTACATGAGAAATGTAAAATGGATTTTTGTTGTATTAATTGCAAGTTCCTTGACCTCCTTTGCAGATAAATCTACAACTACTGGAGGTTTGAATGTGGGTGATGTAGCCCCTGATTTTAACATCGAACCTACATCAGTTAAAAGTAATAATGCAGAGTTTTCACTCGCTAAAATGAAGGGAAAGCCTGTATTACTCAGTTTCTGGGCTAGCTATGACGCAGCATCAAGAATGCAGAACATAAAGCTAAACAGCGCTCTGCAAAATCTGGGCTCAGAGGTACAAATGGTCTCTATTTCTTTTGATGAATTTCCATCAATATTTAAAGAGACTGTACGTATGGATCAAATCAACCTATCCAATTGCTATTTGGTGGTCGATGGTGACGAATCCAATTTGTTTAAAACATATAAATTGAACCAAGGATTCAAGAACTTCTTACTAGATGAGAATGGCATTATTATAGCCAAAAATGTCACAACGTCAGAGATTCCTTCTCTATTATTGAAATCGGCATCATGATGTGATGACTTATAAGGAAATATAGAAAAGGAATAAAATCAAATTTTAATAGTCCGAATGCAAATTTCGGATTTTGGATTAAGGAAATATACAACAAAACTGTTCCGTCAACATTTATGACTTGTCATAAAGTTGGCGGAACTTTTATTTGACACGGAACATCTCTCTGGGAGATAAAAAATAGTTTATTACATTTATAACTCACAATAATTCACTACTTTCGTGCGTGCTACTCAAAGTGGAGTAGATGTGTTATTTTTCTAAAATACTCTACATTTGACTGGCCTGCCAATTGTTCCTAAATTTATTGTTCAACAACCAAATCGTCGTCTTAAGAAGCAGTGCTAACACAAACTTATAGAAACGATTAATTCTCTAACCAAAAAAATGGAAGAACTTAGACATGAATGTGGCGTAGCCATGATTCGTTTGCTCAAACCTCTAAAGTATTATCAAGCAAAGTATGGCACCTGGATGTATGCAATCAATAAGCTCTACTTGCTTATGGAAAAGCAGCATAACCGAGGCCAAGATGGTGCAGGTATTTCCTGCATAAAACTTGAGACTCAGCCGGGTGAGGAATATATGTTTCGTGAACGTGCCATGGGGGCAAACGCTATAACTGATATCTTTTCTGTAATTCACTCCAAATTCAACTCGTGTACCCCCGAGCAACTTAACGATGTTGATTGGGTTGAGCAAAACCTGCCTTTTGCTGGGGAGGTTTTCATGGGCCATCTACGCGATAACAGTTCGGGTAGGGTTGGTCTTGAATTTGTACACCCTTTTTTGAGAAGAAATAACTGGAGAGCTAAAAGTCTCGCACTTTGTGGTAATTTTAGCATGACTAATCTCGATGAAATATTTTCTCGAATTACTGCTATTGGCCAACACCCTCGTAAATATACCGATGCTTATATTCTTTTAGAGCAGATGGGACACCGTTTGGATCGTGAGGTTGAACGTGTATTCAATCTTGCCGAATCTGGTGGACGTACAGGCATGGATATCACCAATTACATCGAAGATAATGTTGATATGTTTAATGTGCTTCGCTCAACATCTAAAGATTGGGATGGTGGATATGTGATGTGTGGTCTTACAGGAAGTGGAGAGATGTTTATGATGCGTGATCCTTGGGGAATTCGACCAGCATTTTATTATATGGATGATGAGATTCTTGTTGCGGCGTCTGAGCGTCCCGTGATTCAAACTACCATGAATGTTCTTGCTGAAGATGTAAAGGAATTAAAGCCAGGTCAAGCTATGCTTATTAATCGAGCTGGAGAAGTTCACTTTCAAAATATTATAAAGGCTAAAGAAAATCAGGCCTGTTCTTTCGAACGTATCTATCTATCGCGTGGTAGTGACATGGATATTTACAAGGAGCGTAAGATGATGGGAGAGATGTTAATCCCTTCTATCCTCGAAGCTGTTAATCACGATTTAGATCACACTGTATTCTCTTTTATTCCAAATACTGCCGAGGTAGCTTTCTTTGGTTTGCTCGAAGGCTTGGATATTTATCTAAACAAAGATAAGGCACGTCAAATTGCAGCGCTGGGTAAAGATGCTACAGTCGAAAAGATGCAAGAGATTCTTGCTCACCGCATTCGAAGTGAGAAGGTGGCAATTAAAGATATTAAGCTGCGTACGTTCATTGCCGAGTGTAATAGTCGTAAGGATCTTGCTACGCACGTTTATGACGTCACCTATGGCAGTCTTAATGCTAATGAAGACAATCTTGTCATTATAGACGATAGTATCGTTAGAGGAACTACACTGCGCCAGAGCATTCTGAGCATTCTTGATCGCTTGCAACCTAAAAAGATAATTGTGGTCTCTTCATCGCCACAAGTTCGTTATCCTGATTATTACGGGATAGATATGACTAAGATGGAAGAGTTTATTGCTTTTGTTGCCGCAGTTGAATTACTAAAGGATACTAACCAATTAGGTATTCTTGAAGAAGCTTACAAGAAATCCAAAGCTCAACTGAATCTTCCTCGCCAGCAAATGAAAAACTACGTGAAAGACATCTATGCTCCTTTTACTGATCAAGATGTTTCTCAGAAGATTGCAGAGCTGGTTAAACCAGAGCAATTTAACGCAGAGCTTCAGATTGTTTACTTGCCGATTGAAGGCTTACACAAGGCTTGTCCTAATCATAAAGGAGATTGGTATTTCTCGGGCAATTATCCTACGCCTGGAGGTGTTAAATTAGTGAACGATGCCTTCATAAATTACGTTGAGAAAAACTATGATTTTAAAGCTTAGGCGATAGTTTTCTATCTTGTCTAAATAAAATATATAGCAGCATCTATTTAGGTGCTGCTATATTTGTAATCGAGGCTCATACCGAAAAGCTGTGGGGAAAGTATTAAAAAAAGATTGAAACATATATATTTGCAGTAAAATATATAAATGCTTTATCCATGGGTTGGGATCCTTTAGTTCGCTTTATTTTACCAGATGGTTTATTCGATTATTTTGAGATGTCAGACTTTCAGCCTGGCGATTCAGTAGTGCATATTTATCTAGAAGAGCTTAATATAACTCCTATTGAATACCACGATGATAAACTTGAGAGTAAAGGTTTTTATGAGGAAATAAAGATGCATGACTATCCTCT